>NZ_JBVKBZ010000003.1:0-24702 GCF_055635195.1 Streptomyces sp. NPDC111628
CCCGCGGAGCGGGTACCCCATCGCTGCGCGATGGGCAAGCGAACACCCGCGCTGCGCGCGGGTGTTGCGCTCACGCTCCGCGTGAGCGCTGGCGGGGCGCTGCGCGCCCCGCTCACCCGCCTTGCTGCGCAAGGCGGGTGACGCTCCGTTCGCTGTGCTCCCGGAGCTGCGGGACCTTCGGTCCCGGGTGGCCTCCGCTGCGCTCCAGTCACCTGGTGGCGCTGCGCGCCACAAAGGCCGGACCCGCTGCGCGGGCCGGGCACCTACAGGGACGGGGAGCTTGTGTGGTCCGGTCACGGGCTGTCAACAGGCCCCATAACCCCGTCCAAAGCGGGCGCGGCTGGGGTCTGGCTGACTCGTGAGCAGAGTGACGGGCTCTCAGGCGTGAGCGTGACGGCGGGTGCTTGGCAGCTTGGGCGGGGCAGCGCGGTGCGCGGGCCGGCTCGCGGCGGGAACGGCGAGACGCCGCAGGGCGAGGCTCGCGGTGACGAGTAGTACGGTGAAGACGGCCAGGAGGAGGACGGACACCCACATCTGCCGACTCCCGGGTGCCTGCCAGCCCGTCCAGGCAGTGGTCCCCGTCCATAGCAGGATGGCTGCAGCGTAGAAGGAGGGATACGGCGCAGTTGCCGCACGACCCGCAGGAACTGGATGCGTTCGGGCTTCGGTGCCATGCGGCACCGTGTACCCCGATGCGTGACGCCCATCGGAGTCACAGGGGATTTTGTGGAGGGGCCCGGTCGAGTGGTCTCGGAAGCTGCATCTCGATGTGATGCAGCATGTAGCATTGGCGTAAAGTGGGGACACCCTGTAGCGGGGATTGAGGGCGTATCGGCCTCGGCGCGTTAGGTCTGTGGCCCGTCTGCTATCTGACAGCCACGGCCCAGCAAGGCCGGTGGAGAGGGGAAGGGCGCTATGGGTTCCGATGCGCTAGGGCCTAGCTCCTGGCCTGAGGTGGAGCCGTGGACGCTGGGGCGAACCCGGACGAGGTGTGCTTCGGACTCACGTTGCTGACGCACGCGATCGACTCGGAAGGGGACGGCCACCTGCAGTCGGAGCATCCCCTGCACACGGCCAGCACTGCAATCGTGCTGGCCTACGGTGCCGACCTGTACCTGCCGGCTGCCAACGGGAAAACTCCGCTGCAGATGGTCGAGAGCTACGACCACGAACCGGCCCAGCGGCTGCTCCAGCACTTCCTCTCCCTCACCCCGGCCAAATCCCCGGGGAGCACGCGTGCCGAATGATCGCGGGCCGTCGCCCCTCGGCCCGGACTCCCCTTACAGCGACGCCTCGATCTACGTGGACGCCGTGTCCGCCCCGCGGATCGTGGGCCGGCTTCGAGACGCCCTCGGCCTCGTTGAGGACGACGGTGCGGAGCTGACCGTCGGGCCGGTGCGCGTGGAAGGCGAGCACAACGACTACGCCACCGGTCGGCGCGCCCATCCCTTCGACTTCCTTCAGTGGCCGACCGCGCTGGAGTGCGAGGCCCACGCGGGAACGCCGGACGAGGTGGTGCAGGCCGTCGCGGCCGTGCTCGAAGCGCTGTGGCACGGTGGCTTCAAAGCTGTAGCCGCCTGCGACTTCGAGGACGAGCTGCCCGCACGCGGCGGGATCGACAGGTACCCCTGCCCCGCTCCAGCCCTCGACGAAAGCGCGGTCACTTCGGGCACGGGCACGTGGTGGAAGAACTTGATGTCGCCCGGAAAAGGGAAAGGTCGAAATCTGTGATCAGTCTCCGGGAACATCAGGTGACCCAGAAAACGGCCATTCGGGAATGGGTCAGATTTTTTGCAAGATCGTCTGTTCCCGCGCAGGGGGCCCGGGGCACGCTGGTGTCCGCCACGGGATCCGGTAAGACGATCACGGCTGCCGCGAGCGCGCTGGAGTGCTTCCCGGGCGGACGGATCCTGGTGACCGTGCCGACCCTGGACCTGCTCGCACAGACCGCCCAGGCGTGGCGGGCGGTCTGTCATCGGGCGCCGATGGTTGCGGTGTGCTCGCTGGAGAACGACCCGGTGCTGAGCTCGCTGGGGGTGCGCACCACTACCAATGCGATCCAGCTGGCGCTGTGGGCCGGGTCCGGGCCGGTGGTCGTGTTCGCCACGTACGCCTCCCTGGTGGACCGCGAGGACCCGGAGGACCCAACGGGCCAGCGGACAGTTCGCGGGCCGCTGGAAGCTGCCCTGGCGGGCGGGGAACGGCTCTATGGCCAGCGCATGGCCCCGTTCGACCTCGCCATCGTGGACGAGGCCCACTCAACCGCCGGTGATCTTGGTCGGCCGTGGGCGGCGATCCACGACAACCAGCGGATCCCCGCCGATTTCCGGCTCTACCTCACCGCCACCCCGCGGATCCTCGCCCCACCCCGCCCGCAGCGCGGGAAGGAGGGCCAGGAGGTGGAACTCGCGAGCATGGCCGACGATCCGAACGGCACCTTCGGGGCCTGGCTTCCCGGCGCCGAACTTGGGTTGTCGGAGGCCATCGAGCGGGGCATCCTCGCCGGATTCGAGATCGACGTCCTCGAAATCCGAGACCCCTCCCCCATCGCCGGTGAATCCGAGGAGTCGCGGCGGGGCCGGCGCCTGGCGCTGCTGCAGACCGCCCTGCTGGAACACGCCGCGGCGTACAACCTGCGTACCGTCATGACGTTCCACCAGAGGGTCGAGGAGGCCGCGGCGTTCGCGGAGAAGCTCCCGAAGACCGCAGCCGAACTGTATGCGCGCGATGCCTCCGACGAGGACCTGGCGGCCGCGGAGAAGCTGCCCGCCTCGTCGATCGGCGCGGACTTCTACGAGCTGGAGGCCGGCCGCCACGTCCCGCCGGACCGGGTGTGGTCGGCGTGGCTGTGCGGCGACCACCTCGTCACCGAACGACGCGAAGCCCTCCGCCAGTTCGCCAACGGCATCGACGCCGAGGGTAGGCGCGTCCACCGGGCGTTCCTCGCCAGCTGCCGCGTCCTCGGCGAAGGCGTCGACATCACCGGCGAGCGGGGCGTTGAGGCCGTGTGCTTCGCGGACACCCGCGGCTCGCAGGTCGAGATCGTGCAGAACATCGGCCGGGCACTCCGACTCAACCGGGACGGCTCCACGAAGGTCGCACGGATCATCGTGCCCGTCTTCCTCGATCCCGGCGAGGACCCCACCGACATGGTCGCCTCCGCGAGCTTCAAGCCGCTCGTGGCCGTCCTCCAAGGCCTACGCAGCCACGACGAGCGCCTGGTCGAACAGCTCGCCTCGCGCGCCCTCACCAGCGGCAAGCGCAAGACCCACATCCGGCGCGACGAGGACGGGCGGATCGTCGGGACCAGCGGCGGGAGCGGGAGTGAGGACGAGGAGCAGGGCGACACTGACGCCGCTGCCGAGTCGGCCCTGCTGCATTTCTCCTCTCCCCGGGACGCGGCGACCATCGCGGCGTTCCTGCGTACCCGCGTCTACCGGCCGGAGTCGCTGGTCTGGCTGGAGGGCTACCAGGCCCTGCTGCGCTGGCGAAAGCAGCACGAGATCACCGGCCTGCACGCCGTTCCCTACGACGTCGAGGCCGAAGTCGGTGCAACGAAATCCTTTCCGCTTGGGCGATGGGTCCACCAGCAGCGCAAGGCGCTGCGGGCGGGTGAGCTGGAGGAGCGGCGCAAGAAGCTGCTGGACGCGCCGGAAGCCGGCATGGTCTGGGAACCGGGCGAGGAAGCCTGGGAGAGGAAGCTCGCCGTACTCCGGGCCTACCGACGGGCCACCGGACACCTCGCACCCCGCCAAGACGCGGTCTGGGGAGAGAGCGAAGCTGGGGGCCTAGTGCCGGTGGGGCAGCACCTGGCGAATCTGCGGCGGAAGGGCGGCCTCGGGAAAGACGCTGAGCGGGCAGCGCGGCGGGCGCAGCAGTTGGCCGCGATCGACCCCGACTGGAACTGCCCCTGGCCACTGGACTGGCAACGCCCCTACCGCCACCTCGCCCAGCTCACCGCCGACGAACCCGGCGGAGTACTGCCCGACATCGCACCCGGCGTCGTCATGGACGGCGACGACATCGGACGATGGCTCCAACGACAACGCCGGGACCGGAGACTCCTGTCGAGCGAGCAGCAGGAACGGCTCACACAGCTGGGCTTGAAGCCTGTGGAAGCTCCGTCTCCCGCTCCGACGGCTAAGCGCTCGGCGAAGGGTCCAAGCAAAGCACAGCAGGCCTTCCAACGCGGACTGGCAGCCCTGACGCAGTGGGTCGAACGGGAAGGCGCCCACCGGCCCGTACCGCGTGGTCATGCCGAGGAGATCGTGATCGACGGCGGGGCGGAGCCAGTGACCGTGAAGCTGGGTGTGTGGGTCTCGAACACCAAATCGAGGCGGGACAAGCTCACCCAGGACCAGCTCGACGCATTGCGGAAGCTGGGCATCGACTGGATCTGACGGTCCTCGGCCAGGGACCTCTCGTTTGGCATCGATCCGAGGTTGGGTCAGGGATGCGGGGGTGGTGTGGTGAGGTACGGCGCGAGTTGGGCTTCAAGATCTGCGATGTGTTTGTCCAGGAAGCGGTTGTTCTGGCGGGCGCTGGCTAGACGCTCTTGGAGGCGCTGGTTGTCCTGGGTGAGTTGTCGTACGTGCTGCTTCAGCGTGGTGTTGTCGGTGACGATGCGCTGAAGTGAGCCTTCGGGGAGATCGTGTTCGAGGTCGCGGATCTTGCCGAGGAGTTCTGCGATGCGGGTGCGCTGGGTGCGGATTTCGCGCTGGGTCTGGGTGAGTGCGTCTTCGGCGTTGAGGGCGCGCTCCCTCCAGGCGGGGTGTGTGCGGCTGCGGCTGCTGGAGGTGCCGGATTGGGGTCTGCTTGTGCGGGTGACCTGTTCGATCAGGGCTCTGGCCTGCTGGTTTTGGTAGAGAAAGGTGCGTGAGACACGGGCGGTACGGGCGAGGGCTGCGACGGTGACAGGCGTATGGTCGCGTGCCGTGGCCGCCAGGGCGGTCTGGAGGCGTGAAGCATCTCTTGGGTGGCTTGGCGGCGGGCTTGGACGGCCGCGTCGGTGCGGGAAGTGCTCATGTCTGTCCTGTGGCGTCGTCGGGGGCCTGCAGTGCTGCGAGATCGCGGGCGCGGAAAGCAGTGCTCCACGTGCGGTGGAAGTAGTCCTGGGGGCGCCGCAGGTCGAGGGTGAGGGCTTCGTCGAGGATGCCGAGGGCGGCCAGGGCCTGCTCAAGTCCTTTGATGGCCTTGGCGGTGGGTTCGAAGACGGTGTGGAGGTAGTCGGCGGTGGCATCGTCGGGGGCGTTCTCGGCGATGGATCGCCACTGTTCGGCTTTGCGTCGCCAGTAGAGGAGGTCGGCGCCGGAGAGGACGAAGTTGTCGCAGTTCTCGCAGTCGAGTTCCCAGGGGCAGGATCCGCCGTCGACGACGGGTTGGTAGGTGCAGAATCCGCCGTCGGCGGGGGTGCTGCGGCGGGAGAGGTCCAGGGCCAGGGCGAGGGCTGTCTCGCGGTTGATGGGGGTGGTGTCGCCGGAGAGGAGTTTGCCTGGGTTGGGGGCGCCGGGCCCGGCTACCCAGATGGTGTTCAGGACGTCTTCGAGGTCGCTGTTGGCGATCTTCACGTAGTGCTCGGCCATGCGTTCGGAGAGCTGTCCGAGGTAGCGGCGGATGTGAGTGAGTGTGGCGCCGGCGCGCAGCAGGTTGGTGGCCAGGGTGTGGCGGGCCTGGTGGGCGACGTAGGCGCCGCCGAGGTCGAGGCCGACGATCCAGGTCTTGAAGCGCTGGTTGAAGTGTCCGTAGGAGATCGGCTGTCGGCCGTTGGGGTTGCGGATGCGAGAGGGGAACAGGGCCAGGCCGGGGCGTTCAGCGGCTGCTGGGGTGCGGCCGTAGCGCTTTTCGAAGAGCTGGAGTGTCTTGGCGCGGCGGGCGTCGAGGCGCTGGTAGATGGGCTCAGGGATGCGGATGCCCTCGTTGTAGTTGCCGACCTTGGTCTGGTCGTGCCACAGCATGGCCAGACCGCGGTAGCGGCCGATGCAGTCCAGCCGCAGCCCGACGACCTCGCTGCAACGGCGCCCGGTGGCGACGATGGTCTCCCAGATGTCCCGCAGGCCCCGGTCGTTGAGGTCAAGTTCCTCCAGGCGGCGCAGATTGGTCTCGTCCATCAGCGCGCGGGCGACGTCGTCGCTGAAGGGGTTGCGGGAGCGCTGCTTGAGGCCAGTGCCGCCGAAGGGGATGGCGGTCAGGAAGCCGGTGTCGATACCGAGGCGTTCGGCGTGGCCGGCGGTGATGGCGCTGTAGAGCAGCTTGCGCGCCCCGTTGAAGACGAACTGACAACTCAGGTCCGTGACAGTGGGCGATCGTCCGTCGACCAGGACCATGCCCAGGGATGGCAGGCCGTGGCGGGCGCGGTGGCGTTGGTCGGCGACGAACCGCTCGGCGTGCTCACGGTGTAGCACGGTGGGGTCGTGGCCGGCGTCGGGGGCGTCGGCTTGGAGGAAGACGCCCAGTTCGACGGCGGCGCGGCGCATCTGGTCGAAGGGGCCCCGGGTGCGGGGGCACTGCGGGGAACGCAGCCACTCGGCGAGGTGGTCCCAGAGCAGGTCGCGCAGCCACCGCTGGGGAACGGCAGTGATGTCGAAGTGGCTCTGGGCGTTCTTGAAGCGCCGTCCGAAGTGATCGGTCTCCAGGAAGCCGGCGTCCTTGGTGTCCGCGGGGCTGTAGTAGACGCAGCGCAGGCCGTTGACGATTTCCCAGGTGATCTTGCGAACCTCGGAGTCCATCTGCTTGCGCGTGAGGTCTTTGTAGCCATCGTCGTGCAGGTCCATCAGGGACGTGATGCCGCCTCGCCGGCAATGTCTGACGAGATTCCTGATGCCATTGGTGGTCCACTCGGAGTGCTGTGCGGCCTGGGCATGGGTGTGCAGGCCCCACTGGATCTCGGCCCGCAGCAGAGGAGGCAGCGGGTGGAGGTTGACCAGTCCCGGCTGTGACACAGGTTCCGTGGTGGCACACCATGCGTGGAAGGCGGACTCGTCGTCGTAGGTCACGGGGAGCGGGCGTCCGTCTGCGATGCGGCCGTGGATGCGTTCCGACCGGGCTCCTCCCGGACGCTGCTCGGTTTGGTAGCGGGTCTGGTGCTGGATGCACAATCCCACCGAGCTGCAGGCCAAGAACGGGCAGCGGGCCTTGCAGAGGCCGAAGCCGGGTAACGCGTGCTGGTCCAGAGCCCATCGTCCGAGGTGGTTCCGGTCGACAGGCGCCGCCGAGCCATACTGCCAGCGGTTCTGGTGTTGATGGCACAGCTGGGTCGTGGGGCTGAGGGCCGGGCGGTCCGGGCAGATCCGGCAGCGCCCGTAGTCCACTCCCCGCGCGGCCGGAAGAGGCGTTGCGGCGCGCATGAAAGCGCGCTTGGACTGGCCGGCCCGCTCTGCCTGTTCCCACTCCTGACAGTGGGAACCGCACAGGTTGTGGCTGACGCGGCGGATGCGTTCACAGCCGTCGACGCCGCACTGCCAGGCGTAGACCGGGTGGTGAGGCGGGATAAAGATCAGCGTGTCGCGGAAGAGCGGGTCGAATGCGGGGGCCTCGATGAGGGCCGTGAGTAGTTCGAGCCGGTCACGGCCGATACGGGTGGTGTCGGTGCGGCCGGGCAGCAGCGTCAGCGGAATCACGACCGTGTCCCCCACACCTGCTCCAGCGCCGCGGTGAAGACCGGGTCGTGGACGTCCACGTGGCCATAGACCTGCTCGACGGTCGCGGCCGAGGCCCAGCCGCCGGCCTCACGAGCGATCACCGCATTGCCCCGTGCGGCGTCCAGCACTGCGGTGGCGAAGCTGTGCCGGAAGGCGTGCGGTACCACCCGGCCGATCTGACCGCGGGCTGCGGCCCGGCGCAGCATGCCCCGGGCCGCAGCGGTGGTCCACGGCTGGCCTCGGGAGGGGCCGTGCAGGCTGACCAGGAGCATTCCGTGGGCGGTCTGGGCGGGGTACTGGGTGGTGATGTACTCGAAGTAGGTGTGGATCATCGCCGGGCTCGCCCGGCGCACCGTACCCCCGCACACGGCGTTGTTCTGCCAGGTCCAGGGTGTCTTGGTCTTGACCCGGGCCCGGTTGGTGTTGTCCTCGCGGTGGCAGATGTGCACGTGCGGCCCCCGGCATTGACCGCACGCAGCTTGCTCGCGCAGGTGCAGGTCGACCAGGCGCAGCCCGCACAGCTCGCCGATCCGGAACCCGCCGTCGGCCAGCCACGTGACCACCATCCGGTCCCGCGCGCACGAGACCGCCCCCAGCAACAGATCCCGGGCGCCCTCGGGCAGCATCTTCGGATGCCGGCGCACCCGCTCCGCGGGAGCCAGAGGGTTCGCGGGCATGCTGTGCAGGACGTGTCCGAGCATCGCCCGCCGTCGGTCCGCCCGCGTCGGCAGGCGCGTCACACGCAGTGCCTCCGCCAGTGCCGGGTTCACGCTGCGGGTGCTCAGGTGGAGGTAGAAGCCCTTCAGGCAGGCCGCCGCGGTCTTCAACGCGCTGTGTCCGTACGGGCGCTTGCCTTCCCGCCACGGCAGACCGAACGGCCCCGGGTAATCCGCCCCGAGAGCCGCCATGTAGTGCCGGAGGTCCTCAAGCGACACCGACTCTGTGTCCAGGCCCGCGAACCGCAGCCACCGCAGATGATCCACCAGCACATACGCGTACGTACGGTCCGTACCCGCCCGGCAGGGACGCAGGAACCCGTCCGCCTCCTCCACCAGCGTGCAGTCCGCGTCCACGACCGTGTAGCAGACCCGGCCGTCGGCACGGACGATCTCCTGCACCCGCAACTGGCCCACCACAAGCCGACCACCCACCCGCGCACCGCCCCCTCCGAACCCAGGGCCGCCCCGTCGGCGGCACCCCGGCCCCGAGTCCACACCCCTCCCCACCCCCACGGACCACTCCACGCGAACGTCCCACACACCCCGGCGACGGTTGGTAAAGTCCGTCACCCTCACACGCCAGAACACCCCCTCGGGTCACGCTGACGGCAGGGAATCCTTAAGGGCAGGCATGGCCCAGAGCCCGGTGGTTCATCCATACCGCCACATCGCACACCCGCAACGCACTCACCGTCTCCGGCAGCCCCGCTACCTGGCGCAGCGCGAGCAACTGGCGATGCAGGCCGCGGTCGTCCGCGCGCAGCGCGGCGTGCAGCGCAAGCCAGAACGAGGGGCGCGGGCGGCCCAGAGCGCAGCGCACCACACGGTCGTAGACCGGCAACAGCCGCGGACGCTTACGAGCCAGGAGCTTCCCAGCGATCACCCAGTCAACTCCGTACTGGGCGCAGAGGAGGTGCCAGGCCTGGTTCGCCGGCGAGCCCTCGGCCAAGACGTCCGCTTCAGCGTCGCCCATGTCGATGTCCCAGGGAATGGCCTGCAGCAGACCGGACAACTGCGCGCCAAGTGGGCCTTCCAAGAGGTCCAGCGCGACAGAAGCCGGAACGGTCACCGACAAGGTCTCCACCGCGACCAGGTCCTCCGCCGTGACCCTGTCGGCGATCTCCGGGCGGTCTCCCCCACCCGCCAGATGCTCGAACCGACTGCCGGTAAACGGCATTCCGCCCGGCGGCAGACCGATACCGAAGTAACGCCGCAGATCACCCACAACACGCTCTGTGCCCAGCAGTACGCGCAAACGCTGCCCCAACGGGGACAACGCCCCATTAGATGCACCGGACACTGCGGTAGGAGAGGCCATGAAAACTCCATCCTTCATGGAAATCGCGAGCAAACAAGGAGGTCTGTAGCAGGGCAGCCAGGTGGGCGTGTCCACACCGAAGCAGCTGTCCTGCGCCACAACCGTCCTGCCGCGGCGGGCACCGCCGCGGACGACAGCTCCTGCCCGCGGAGCGGCACAACCGGCTTGCTGCCCGTTCGGGCTCTCTCCGGCAGCGCCGCATGCCCAAGGTATGAATCCTCGGCGGGACACGACCGGCGAAGAGCGGGGGTGCGGCCGGGGCGTGCGCAGCTCAGGCTATGGGGGTGCCGTGGCCGACAACCGACCGCAATCTGCACGAGAAGGGCATCCCATACTGCTTCGCTGCTGCCTCAGCGGTGCGCAGACCGCAGATACATCGGCAGGACGGTGCGCATGAGCTGTTCGCCGCGGGTGGTGATGGCCTCGAAGTTGCTTCGGGCCATGGCGGCGAAGTTGGTCGGGTAGGAGGCGACCGCGCTGCGCGGAACGAGATCGGCTGGCGGCGCAGGCAGGCGGTCGTCCTTCATTCCGAGATAGGCAAGGGCGAAACCATCGATGCGTCCGCTCGCGGCCCACTCGTGCAGGCGGGCGCGGGCGGAGTCCTGGGCCTTGCGGTGGACGGTGGCGAAGGAGCGGCTGAGGCGCCCGAGCATGAAGTGCGGCGCCTTCAGCGCGAGTTCCCCCAGGCCAGCATCGCAGGAAATAATGAAGGGTACGTCGTAGACGTGCTGGGTGTAGTGCGGTGAGCGTCCCGGTTCGAGGACGGACAGGCCGAGGTTGTCGTAGACGCCGCCGTCGGTGAGCAGCACGGTGTGCTGCTGGTGGTGTCCGTCGCGGTGCTGGAAGGTGAAGGTTCTTTCCAGGGCCGGCAGGAGCGCGGGGTAGGCGGCGGAGGCGGCCACGGCGGTGGCGACGTGGACGGGCTCGGTGATGGTGCCGTAGCGGGAGCAGCCGCTGCGGGTGCTGCCGAAGCGAACCGCGTTGGTGGTGGCCAGGTCGGTGGCGGTCAGAACGACGTCGAGACCGGGGTGGGTGACGTCGGCCAGGGTGGTGGTGCCGAACGCCTTGTGGGCGAGGACGGCGGCCAGGGCGTCCGTGCGGTTCGCGGGGCGGGCGACGGTGACCTGGGTGGTGCGGGTGAACAGCCGGCGGGTGCCTGCGCGGGCAGCCGCGGTGAGGTTGCGGGTGGCCGCAGAGGGCTTGAATGCCTGGCGTGCGATGTCCAGTTGCAGGCCGGAGCGCAGTAGGTCGGTGGTGTGGGCGTCAAAGTCGGTGAACTCTTCCGGGCCGTAGGCCCACAGGGCGGCGAGGAGGGAGCCGCCGGAGATGCCGGAGACGACGCGGATGTAGTCGAGGAGATCACGGTCGTGCAGGGCACGCAGGCAGCCGAGGTGGAAGGCGGCGGCGCGGGAGCCGCCGCCGGACAGGGCGAGGCCGATGGTGCGGGTCATGATCGGGAGCCCTTGCGTGGGACGGGGACGGGACTGTGGGGGCGGGTGGAGTAGCCGCCGGGCCACCACTGCACGGAGCCGAGGTGAGCGGGTGGTTGCGGCGGGGGCGGCTCGGCCGTGACCGAGGCGGTGCGGGCTGCGAGGTGGGCGTAGAGGTCGGGGTTGTCCCCGGTGGCGAGCCACTGATGCCAGACGTCGGGTGGTCCTCCGGCGATGAGGACGAGGGCGCGAGCGGGGGCATCGTCCAGCGGGAGGGTGAGGCTGGTCATGGCGGCGCGATCGGTGGCGCTGGGCTGGGCAGCGGTGTGCGGGTGGGTGTGCCACATGCCCAGGAAGCGGCTGATGTTGCCGGTAGCCTTCCGGCGGGCGGTGAGGTGGCCGCTGACGCCATCCAGGCCGTGCTGGAAGTAGGCCTCGGTCAGCAGGGAGTCGGGGGGCGGGCCGGTGGCCTCATCGATGAAGATCACACCGGTGGCGTCGTCGACGGCGCCGAGCAGGGTACCGCCGGTTTCCACGCGCGGGCCCCGCACTCGGGCGCCGCGGCGGGCTTCCGCTCGCATCTCGGCCAATGCGGCGGAGGTGATGCGCACGTCGTAACCAGTGGCCTCGTCCGTCGCGAGGGTGTCGTTGGGCCAGGTCAGCCAGCGCGGCCCGCACGGCTGGGTGCTGGTGGGTCCGGTAGGCATGCGGACGATGAGGACGGCCATGGTGTGCCGGTCGGCGGGTTCGGCCAGGGCGTGGAGGACGCCGGTCGCCAGTTGTCCGGCCAGTGCAGTGACGTCGGCGGCCGATCCGGTGAAGGTGGCGTCCGAGCAGCCAGGTTCGGGCTGGAAGATCTCGGTCGGGGGTGTGGTGGGGAAGAAATCGTCGATCAGGTCGTCGAATGCCTGCGCGGCATCGGCGTGCACGGCCAGCGCGGTACGCCGCAGGACGTCCGTGCCACCGCCTGTGGCACGGCGGGGTGAGATGGCGGCGATGCCGCGGGTGGCGTGGTGGCCAATCATCAGTGTGGCCAGGTGGGGCCAGGCGGCAGTGTCGGTGCGGCGGGCACGTTCGAGGTGAGCGCGGACGATGCGGTTGGCAGTGCAGTCCCAGATCAGGTCGAAGGTGTGCAGGTCGAGGGCGGACAGCCGGGTGGTGACGTTGCCGACGAGGGCTTCGACACGGGTGGCGTGGGGGTCGATCCGGTTGAGGCGGTCGGCCAGGACCCTCGCCTTGGAAAAGCCGATGTCGGCGTCCGTATAGGGCTGGCGGGCCAGGATTCCGGGGTGGACGAGTCCATGGTCGGCGACGGTGAGGTGCGCGGCTCCGGCGCGGGCGCACATGTCGGCGACGGGTGCTCCCAGGGCGCCCGCGCCCAGGACGAGGATGCGTTTGCCGCGCAGCCAGGCCGCGGGGGTAGCGTGATCGCGTCGGACCGTGACCTCGGGCCGGGCTTCGTAGACGCGCATCCATCGGGTCTTCTGTCGGTCGAGCCAGTCGGTGCCGAACCGGATGACCTCGTCGCCGAGTTCGGACAGGTACGCATGCCCGCTGAAGGCAGTGTCGGCGGCCAGGCGCCCGACCTGATCGGCGAAGTCGGGCAGGTGCCAGGCCACCAGGTGCGTCCGGCGCGGTCCGTCGCCGGCGATACCCCG
Organism: Streptomyces sp. NPDC111628; assembly: GCF_055635195.1. Taxonomy (NCBI): domain Bacteria; kingdom Bacillati; phylum Actinomycetota; class Actinomycetes; order Kitasatosporales; family Streptomycetaceae; genus Streptomyces; species Streptomyces sp. NPDC111628. Next base: position 12,763 of record NZ_JBVKBZ010000003.1, read on the forward strand.
CGAGGGGGTGCCCAGCAGCAGGTGCACCGGCGCGGCTGGGGTGTCCTCGTCGTCCCCGGTCGACACGGTGGCGTCGGGGCACAGCAGGGTGCGGTTGTGGCCTGCGACGAATCCCGTCAGCCCCAGCAGCAGGCGCGGCGTGATGTGGTCACGGGCCAGGGACTCCACCAGCTCGCGCGCGGTGAGCGGGTATTCGAACGTCAGGTGCTTCGTGGTGACGACGACGGGGGCGAGGAAGGCGCGGGCGTCGGCTGGCAGCGCGGCGCTCTCCCGCAACTGTTCCAGGCTGTCGGGCCAGGGGTCCTCGACGGCGAGCCAGCCCACGACGTCGCATCTGATGTCGTTGACCTGGTGCAGTACGGCGGCGCCCAGCCACGGCCCGTCCGGTCGTGCGACGGGCGCGTCGTGGCGAATCACGAGGAGTCCCGCGGTGTGGTCGGTCAGGGCGTTCGGGGGGTGCAGGGGTTCGCCGGGCCGGTCCAGTTCTCCCGCGGCGGCCGCCTCGAACCAGTCCAGGAGGCGGTTGACGAACCCGTACATGCCGTCGGCCGGATCCCACTCGGTCGCCGTCGAGCGGTACAGACACAGGTGACGGCCCCAGTTGACGTGCGGGGCGCCGGCGAACCGGGTGTGCCGGGTCCGCACGCTGGGAGCCCTGAAGGGAAAGTCCGGGGGGATCCGCAGGGCGACCGCCTCGACGCTGCGCAGCCGCAGGCCGTCCTGGGTGGGTGGCAGGTTGGCGCAGCTGACGCTGACGCGGGCCTCGACGTACCCGTCGGCGGTGGCGGCCACGTGAGTGGCCGCCACCGACCCTCGAGATGCCTGGACGACCCGGTGCAACTGGTCGAGGGCGAGCTGCTGGCCCTCGGTGAGTTCCAGGGTGGTGCTGTCCTTCACGCGGCACCGAATCCGATCTGTACCGTGGGCTCGGCCTTGTCGCCCCTGGCCCGCTGCACACCGGCGCGCGCGGCGTCCGTACCCCGCGGGTGCGGCACGGACGCGCCAGTGAAGGAAGCGGCAGGGAAACGGGTCGTACCCATCGCGGCCAGTAGCCGCCGACCACCGCTGGCGGCCTTCAGCACCTGGGCTTTGTTCTCCAGATCGGTGACGTCGACGAGTTCCAGGCCCAGGCTCGGCTCCAGGGCAAAGACCACCGGACGGGGCTCCTCCTTGGAGGGGTACTCCCCCGTGCACAGCACCTCGTAATCGGTGATCGACTCGTACGCTTCGCGGGCCAGCAGGTGGGGCGGGTCGTTGCCCGTGTCGTCCTTGTCGCGGAAGGGCCGCGAGCTGGCGATCACCCGGGCGTCCGGACTGACATGCGCCTGGAACAGGTCGAGAAGGTCCTGCTTGAGTTCCTCCTCGCCGTCCTCGCCCTCGGCGTACATGGCCTTCTTCGAGCAGTGGTGCGGGGAGAGCAGCACGTCCCACTCCACCCGGTCCGCGTTGCCCGCGGCCTCACTGTTCTCGAAGATCATCTTGATGATGGGGTAGGCGAGGTCGCCCAGGAACAGCAGTCGGCCGACTGTGCCGTCACTGGCTTTCAGCTGTACCTGCAGGGCCAAGGACGTGTCGTTGCGGTCGCCGGCGCAGTGGTCCTTAAACGGTGCGTGGACGAACGCCTCGAAGCGGTCCTCGACGTCCTGGCCGTCGATCTTGGTGATCACGTCGCCGGGGAAGGTGAAGTACTCGTCGGGCAGTTCGGCGTAGGAGTGCAGTTCGCGGTCCTCGTCGTAGCCGATGATGCGCACCCGGTCTCCGCTGGCCGGCTCCTTGCCGTCCTTGACGGCCTTGAGGGTGGCGTCCACGCGTCGCTCGACCTCTTCCTGGAAGCGCTGTGCGTCCTCGCACATCGGCTTGTCCTCGGACAGTTCGCGCCACAGCCGGGGCGTCGCCCATATCTCCCCGATCAGGATGGAGCTCTCCAGAAGGTCACCGAAGCCGCAGCAGTGGTCCTTGTCCGCGTGGGTCAGGGCGAAGACCGCCAGGTAGGGCGTCTCGCCGTCGGGTCGCGGGAGGGTCTCCTCCAGGCGGTCGATGACGGCGGCGACCACCGCGTCGTCCTCGTCGGCGGCCTTCATGTCCCGCAGGTCCACCTGCATGACCAGGTTGTCGCCCAGCACGATCGTAGTGGAGTCCCCCGTGCCCACCGGCCAGAACACCACCCCCTGACCGGGAAGTTCCGTCTCGACCATGTCGCACCTCTTCACTCGATCTTGATCAACCAGCGGGAAAACAGGACAAGTTCACCCGATGAACAGATCTACCACGCGCCACTGACAACGCCGCCGCCATCGAGCCGACGGAGACCGACACGAACGCCTCCCCATCGCGCACGGCGCCCCCCTTGCGCCGACGAACGAGTACCCATACCGCCCGACAGTCCGAACCAGGGGGTGCACCGTCACGTCGGTATCGGCGTCGTACGCTTCGACACTTCCCCCACCGGCTCGTCGTCCACGGCGACGGTCACCGTCTTGCGCTGGTCCCCTGGTGCTGGGTGTCCGCCGTCGCCATGACGACCTCCCCGAACCACCTCGACATCGCGAACATGCACGACACCTGAAACGCCAGCTCAGCGGCCTTCCCAACACAACTTCAGTCGGTAAAACGGACGAGGCGCACCGCACATCGGGCCCGTGGGGCAAGCCGTGGGCCGCGGTCCATGACGATGCAGTGCTACCGGCGGGCCGTCGGCTGTATCTCACCGCGACGCCGCGGGTTGCCGATCCCTGGGCGGCCGCGGGTGACGGGCACGACGAGACAGAGAGCGAGCCGACGCTTGTAGCCTCGATGGATGACGAGCAGGTCTTCGGCCCAGTGGTCTACCGACTGTCGCTGGCCGAGGCCATCGCCCGCGGGCTGCTGGCCCGCTACCAGATCATCGTGCTGGAGATCTGCGACCAAGCCCTGTCGGGCGGGATACCCGGCAAGGAGCGCTCGGAGGCGGAAGTGGCCGCGGCACAGCTGGAAGCGTTGACCACGGCCGTATTCAAGACTGCGGCCACCCACCAACTCGACCGTGTGATGACGTTCCACCACCGTGTAGCGGACGCCCGTGCTCTCGCCCAGGCTTCGCCGGGCATCTCCCGTCGGCTGTGGGCTGCGGATCCGGTGGTCTATCCCCGGCGGGTGTGGTCCGGCTGGCTGCACGGCGGCCATGGCATGGCCCACCGGCGCGAGGCACTGGCCCAGTTCGCCCGCGGCTGGGCCGCGGACGGGGTGGTGGTGGAGCGCTGTGTGCTCTCCAGTGCCCGGGTGCTGGCCGAGGGGGTGGACATCCCCGAGGTGAACGCGGTGGTCTTCGCCGACCCCAGGGAGTCGATCGTCGACACCGTCCAGACGGTCGGACGCGCGCTGCGGCAGGGCCCGCGCGGTGACAAGGTCGCCTCCCTGGTGGTGCCGGTCTTTCTGTCCCCCGACGAGTGCAGCGAGGACTGGCTGTCATCTGGCTCGTATCTGCCGCTGGTCAAGGTCCTGGCCGCGCTCGCTGCCCACGACACTGACGTGATCGACCGGCTCGCCGCCTGGCACGGCGGGGGCGACACGGGCGCGGCCCCACCGGTCAAGGTGCCGCTGTTGTTCGCCACCGCCCGCCATCCCGCCGACATCGCGGAGTTCGTCAGGCTGCGGGTGATCAACATCGAGCGCCGCGGATGGCTGCGCGGCTGGACAGCCGCCCGCCGCTTCCATGCGGCCCACGGCCACCTGAACGTCCCTTACCACTGTAAGGACGGCGCATTTCCGCTGGGGCGGTGGATCGTCGAGCAGCGCAAAGCCAACAAGACCGGCCGCCTGCCCGCCGTGCGCATCGACGCGCTGGAACGCCTGGGCATGGTGTGGAGCCACCCCGACCACGTGTTCAGCTCTGGGCTGTCGATGGCTCGTGCCTACCACGCCGTCCACGGCCACCTCGCGGCCGGGCACGACGCCGTCATGGACGGCTATCCGGTCGGGACGTGGCTGGCCAACCGGCGCCGGGAGGCACGCCTTGCCGTCGGCAGCCAGGGCGCGTTGTCCGACACGCGCAAGGCGGCGCTGGCCGACATTGACCCGTGCTGGTGCCCCGCGTGGCCGCTGGTGTGGCAGCGTCGCTACACCCTCCTCAAGCGGTACCTCACCGCGGGAGGAACGGTGAAGACGCCGGAAATCGAGCCGGGTCACATGATCGCCGGGGAAGACGTCGGCGCCTGGCTGGCCCACCAGCTCAGCCAATGGGACACCCTCCACGAGGAACAGCGCCGGCTGCTGGCCGATCTGGGGGTGACGCCCAGCGGTGGCGGCATCCAGAGCGTGCCGTGCCTCACCCAGGACCACAAGTTCGCGCGGAACCTCGCCGCCGCAACCGCCTACGCCCAGCGCGAAGGACACCTGAACGTCCCCCGCCAGCACATAGAGATCACCGACGGCGCCGAGATCAAGCTCGGGATATGGATCTCCAACCAGCGCTCCCGCCGAGCGAGACTGCACCCGCAGCGCATCGACGCGCTCAACGCTCTCGGCATGCGCTGGAACTGAAACCGGTCGGCTGCCCACCCCAGCAGATTGCGCCCCGTGCACGCGGCCTGCATCCACGCCGCCCTCCGCGACGCCCGCTACCTCGGCCCCGGGCGAGCAGTTCACGCGGGTTCCGCGCGGCCTGGTCATGGTGCGCCGGCCGAGGGCTTGTTGACACGCCGTGCACGCAGTCGCGGACGCCGGGCGTGCTGGGACGCCTCGGCGTCCATGCCTGACTCTGTCAGCTCGCGGTAGAACCACTCGATCCCACGAGGAGCGGTGCCGCGCTCGATGTCGGTGCTGGGCTGAGGTGGGCGCAGCCGGGCCTGTTCGGCGAGCCGAAGCAGGCCTGGGTGCTCCTCGGGACGAATGAGCAGGGGTGCGCCGGGTGCGGGGGTGAGGCGTGTGAAGCGGGCTGCGGCGCGCAGGAAGACGGTCGCCCAGGCGGGAACGGGGTGAGTGGCGCAGCCGTCGATCTGCCCAAGAGGGTCGTGCAAGGCCAGGGTGGAGGCGTCCTCGCGCCAGTCCGCCAGGCGCGCGGTGCCCAGTTGCTGTCCGGCAGCGCCGGTGAAGACGGCGGTGGTCAGCGCGGCGGCCAGGCGGGGGTGCGCGGTGGCGCCGTGGATACGGCGGGTGATCTCCGCGGCGGTCTGAGAAGAGCGCGGTCTCGGCCGGGTCCGGTACCGCCACCTGATCGGCGGCGGGGAGCATCCGATGCAGTGATCCTCCCCGTCCCAGTCCGCCAGCCGCTCGAGCGCCGGCACGGTGATCCAGCGGCCGGCAGCCCGCGGCGGCGCGGCAGGCCGGCCCGGGCCGGGCACGGCCGCCCCGGCGAGGAGGTCGCCGGCGGCCGAGGCATGGACGAGCGTGTGGGGCACGTCGGTGAGAGCGTCGCGCAGGGCAGCGGTCGGGCGGGAGCGGTGACACACCAGGACAAGGTGCGCTCCGGTGAACGCCCGCAGGTCGAGCAGGCGTTGCAGGCGGGTACGGGTGAGCAGGTGAGCACGCAAGACCGTCAGGCGTCTTGCGTAGATCGCCGCCAGCCAGGCGGTAGCGGCCTCCCACACCGGGGCGCGCGAGTCCGGGAAGCCCGGAAGGTGCGCGGGTTTGCCCAGCGCCGCCAGGAGGTCGTGGGCGAAGTAACGGTCGCTGGTGGTGCCCGGGGTGGGGTGGACGGTGACGCGGCCGGCCGCCGGGTCGTGTCCAGCGAGCGCCGCGCGGGTGACAGCGGCGTCGTCACTGGGGTCGAGCAGGACGGTGACGTCAGGGGATATGTCATTCACGGGTCGTGGGCGTCTTCAGTCGGCGCCAGGGCGCGGCGGGCAGATGCGGGTGGGTCCGGGAGTGCTCACGGCCGGGTGCGGCGGCCGAGTTTGCTGAAGACCCAGCGCAGCAGGTCCTGGTTGACCTCAAGATTGGGGGTGGCCTCCAGGGCCCGCCCTAGGTGGTAGGTGATCTTGGCCCAGGTGCGGAAGACGCCGTGGGCGGCCACGTCGTCGCAGTACAGCAGGTCATCGGGATCCACACCGTGCCACACCGGGTGGTAGGCGGGGATGGTGGTCAGGACCTCTTCGCGGGTCAGCGGCCGAAACTCCTGCCAGATGTGCACCCGGGAGGCCAGCATGTCCTTGCCGGCCAGGACCTCGTAGGTGTTACCGCCGCCGACGAAGACCACCGCGATGTCGGTGTACAGGTCGTCGAACAGGTGACGGAACTACTCGAAGGACTCCTCCCGCAGCCACTGCGCCTCGTCGCAGACCAGGACCCGGAACTGATCGGCCAGCACGTCTTTCAGCAGGGTGTCGAACGCGGTCGGCTGCCGCGGCGGCTTCCCGGGCAGGCCGAGCACGTTGAACAGGTTGTGGCGGATGCCCAGCACGGTGGGCCGGCCGCGGAACTCGATCCGGCGCGTCGTGCCCGGGGCCAGCTCCCGCAGCGAGGCGTTGACCGACATCGTCTTGCCCAGTCCGGCCGCCCCGTAGACGCACATCATCCCTCGGGCGGCAATCACCTCCCCGAGATTGGCCAGCGTCTCCTTCATCGCCGCCGTACCCATCACATGCGCGTCGGGCAACGACAGGTAGTGGTCGGCGCGCGGCGGCGGCAGCGGACCCCGTCGCGGGCGGGCCGATGAGGGTCGGGCGGCGGGTATGGCGTTCATCGCGGCGCAGGGGTGCTTTCGTCGTCGTCATCGGCAGGAGCAAGAGCGGCCTCGCTCTTCGGCGAGGTCCAGGACGCGGGCAGTAGGGCGGGCAGCGGCAGATAGCCGGGCAGCGCCACCTCGGTCAGGTCCGCGGCGGCAACCGCGCGCAGATGCGCCTCGGCCTCCAGTTCGGTGACCATGCCGAGCACCTCGGCAGGTATGCCGCGCGTAGCGGCGGCGTAGCGGGTGGCGCGGTCCTTCTCCGCCGCCGGCAGCAGCCGCTTGAGCCGGTCGGCCTCCCTGGCCCGGGCCCGCTTCATCTCACGGATCTGCTCCGCACTCGCCCTGTTCGACAGGTACGCCGACCCCAAGTGCCGCCCGGTGGTGGCGTCGTAGACCTCGATCTCGTGCTCGTGGTGCGGCATGTAGCGCAGCCGCACCTTCCGCCCTGCCTGCCCGGTCATACAGGATTCGACGTAGTGCCGGTTCCGCCAGCGCACCCCCTTACTTGTAAGGGTCCGCACCCGGCCGTCGTCCTCAAGGATGAACATGTGCAACGCGCCCGGCTCCGCGTCCTCGACCGGGGTCAGATCCTCCTCCCACGCCGCCTGCGGGGTACGGCCGGCAAGCGAACGTGGCCGGTGCTCGGTGTTCCACCACGTCACCCACTGCCCCAGCAGTTCGATGAACGCCTCCAGCGGCAGCAACAACTGCCCGGCGGCCGGCTTCCTGCCGCCTTTCAGGCGCGGAGCGGCGGTGTAACCAGGCAGTTCGGCGAAGAACATCTGCTTCGCCGCCTTGTTCAGCGCTTCCACCGTGCCCTTCAGATGCGGGCTGTAGCCAGGCAGGTCCACCACCGGCACCGCGAAGGCCCCCAGCGCCTCGGCCACCGTGCGCGACAGGAAGTCCTTGCCCCGATCGACCCGCACCGCCCCCGGCAGACCGCCGAACGGGCCGTGCTCTCCCTGGCGCGAGACCGCGTCCCGCAGCGCGACCAGGACCGACTCCCGGGAAGGGACCTGCGCGGTGACCGCGAACCCGCAGATCACCCGCGTCGCACAGTCGACGAACCATGTCACCCACGGCCGGCGTGGCTCCCCGTCGACGTCCACCTCGACCTTCACCTGGACGTGGTCCGTCTCCCACATCTCATTACGGTGCACCGCAGGACGCTCAAAAAAGACGTCATGATCCCGGCGGGCGGCCTCCCCACCGCGCATCCCCGCCCGCAACCCTGGAGACAGGTCCCGGGCAAGGGCCCGGTACAACGTCGCCAAAGACGGCACCACCCCACCACCAGCCGCGGCCGCCTCGGCCGTCAACTCCCGATGCAGCGCAACCGTGTTCCCCCGGTGGAACGCCAGCCGACGAGCCAGCTGCGGCGTAACAGTGAACCGGCGGCGCTCAGCCCGTTCCACGCGGCCCTCGTCCCGCGCCATGGCGAGCCACCGGCGCACCGTCCGCTCCGACACCTCCAGCGTGTCAGCGACCATCCGCCGATGACCAGCCGTCAACTCTCCCCGCTCGGCGAGCGCCAGCAACCTGCGCACCGCGACCGGCCGCAACACCACAGCATCCGTCGCAGCCCCCACCAACACGCTCCCCCACCACAACGGGCACCCGCGGCCCACCAAGAATGATCAAGAAGGAAACCTATCCCATTCGAGCCCTCACCCCTCTGACCAGGCAATTCTCACCCAGTGACCAGCAGTCCTCACTTCACTGTCCACATCTCGCCCCTTCGACCACCACCCAAACACCTCAGCAGAACAAACCCAGCCACCCCACTCAACCCCCACCACCACCCGGACACCAAAACGAGAACCACCCCGGACAAGAACGCGAGAACTCCCAACGCACAAAGAATGATCAGAATCGAGCTACTAGCGACACAGAACTGACGGCTTACTGTCATCCCGACCCAACGAGGTGGGCCAGGGTGACTCAGAAGATAGCGGTTAGGTCTGTCAAACTACGGAAAGGAAACAGCGACATGTGCGCGTCGGGCCCTTTAGCGTAGTAATGACGGCGTTAGTCTGCGTATTCCCTCTCTTTTAGCGAGCTAGAGGTGATATGCAGGAGCAGCTCGCGGGGCTTGCCAGGGAAAGTGGCAGGCCCCGCTCTCCTGTTTACGAAAGCACAAGAGTGCAGTGCTATAGCAGCAGGTCCAGGCGGCTCATCGAGCCCGACGGTCAGCGAGTACGCAGCCACCATTCGAGGACGGCGACGAGGACCGCTCCGGTGGAGCCGGCGAGGCCGAGGACGGCACGACGGCCCGCTTCTCGCCACAGTGCACGCGGGCGGCGGATCCCAGTCGGTGCGGCGTTGCGGGTGGCGGCGGGCTTACGGCGGCGGTGAGTCATGGTGGGTCTCCCCCTCGGTCGTGGTACGGAAGGTGGTGCGCCGGGCCCGGCGTTGGTTCGAGATTGGCCAAGTGAGGGGGGCTTGGCTCCAAGTGCCGGGTGCGTGAGGCGGCTTGCGTACTAATCTGCTGGTCCGCGCCGGTGGGCGCGGCTGCCTGATCTACCTGTTTCGGGTGGCCGAGACCGAGGTGGCGGGCACGGGACCGGCATGGGGGAAGACTTATGGGAGCTCACCGCGAGACGCTCTACCGGCGGCTGCGCACCCTGCGCACTGAAGCAGAGGCCGCCTACCGTGATCAGCACGGGGCGAGAGGGCTGCAGACGCCGCTGGAGCGGCAGGTACGCAGGACTGGGCTGCCGGGGACGTCGGCGTTCGAGGGGAAGGTGGCCAGCCGGTGGGCGCCGCAGCGGCTGGACGGATTCAGCGTCCCGCGGCCGGACAGTTTCGAGCAGGTCCTGGCCGTGGTGGCGGTCTGGGAGGCATGGCGCGGTACCCGGACGCTTTCGGTCGACGGCCGGGTCCGGCAGGCGTGGCTCGCTTCTGATTCCCGCGGGGACTGGCAACGGCTGTTGGAAAGCGCTTGGCAGGAGATGGTGGATGCCAGGGGACGTATCGCGTCCACGTCAGGCATTGAAGCCTCGACGGATACCGCCGTCGCCCGCTACTTCGAGCGCCTGGCGCAGACGTGTGGGCGGGTAAACCTAGACGTTCTAGGCTCCGGTGAGCGCGCGGGCGAGCAGCCCGCAATCCGGCTGCGGCAGGTGTTCGAGGCTCCGCCGGCGTCCTGGGACCCGCCGAAGCCGGAGCTGCCGGCACGGCTATGGCGGGAGCTGGTGGAACGCGGCGAGGTACCGGCTGAGGAACTGCCGCCCGGCTTGCGTGAGGAGCAAGTCAAATCCTGGCAGAAGACGCGTGTGGAGCGGCCGCCGGTGTCGGTGCTGGAGGCGGTGGCCTCACCGCAAGGCAAGCGGCTGGCGTTGTTGGGCGATCCCGGGGCGGGAAAGTCGACGCTGGCGCGGTATCTGGCGTTGGCCCTTGCCGGTGGTACGGAGGAGTCGCCCACCGAGCTTGAGGCCTTGGTAGAGGCGGGCGCGGTACCGGTGGTCGTGGAGTTGCGGCAGCTCGCCGACGGCGGCCGGTGGGCGGGGCGGACAGTGGAGGACTTCTGGGAGGAGTTCAATGCCACCGAGCGCATGGGGCTGCCGCGGGACGTCCTCGAGTACTTGCTAAGGAGTACGCACCGGCCGGTACTTGTGGTCTTCGATGGCCTGGACGAGATCTTCGATCCTCGCCGGCGGGCCGAGGTCGCCCGGCAGGTGACCGCGTTCGCCGAGGTTCATGAACATGCCCGGGTGATCCTCACCTCCCGCGTCGTCGGGTTCACTCACGAGGTGTTCAAGGCCGCGGACTTCAGCCAGGCCAAACTGGAGGATCTACCGAAGCGGCAGATCGAGTCCTTCATCCGACGCTGGTACACCGCCGCCCACCCCGAAGCTCCGAGCGAGGCCTCCCGCCTCAGCGAACGCCTCATCAGTGCGGTACGGGGATTCAGGTCGGTAGCGGAACTGGCTGGCAACCCACTATTGCTGACCATCCTGGCCTCCATCGGCCTGGGCGCCACCATCCCCCGAGACCGTCGCGAGGTCTACGGACACGCCGTCGACGTCCTGACCGGCCGCTGGGACCGAGACGCCAAGCATCTCCCTTTCCCCCGTCAGGACCACCCAGACGTCGCCGCCGCCCTCGACGAACTCGACACGGGCCTGCTGCAAGAACTCCTCGAACGCCTCGCACGGCGCCTCCAGGAAAGCGCCGGAAACGACCGGGGCAGCCCTCTCATCTCCCGCAGCGACCTCACAAGCATGATCGCCGACTACGTCGTCACCGACATGAACTACCCCACCCGCGTCGGACGCATCGTGGCCAACGCCATGGTCGACCGGCTGCACGAGCGCGCATTTCTGCTACACCCCTACGGCGCCGACATGTATGGCTTCGTCCACCGCACCTTCCTCGAATACCTCGCCGCCCGCGAAATCAGTCGGCGCTACACCGGCCGCGAATGGACTCCCGAACAGCTCATTGACATGCTCGCCGGTCGTTCCCTTAACCCGGTCTGGCACGAAGTCATCCTGCTCTTCATCGGCCAGATCAGCCGGCAGGCCGAAGCGGAACACGCCACCTTCATAGCCCACCTGCTCCACATGCACCGCCATCGCAGCAGCAACAACGTCGCCCACCGGCACGCAGACAGCAACCCAAAATTCCTAGAACTCGCCATCCGCGTGCTCGCGGAGGCCCACCGCATCGCCCGCGCTCCCTCCGAGGTCGGCGACCACCCCGAACGTTCGCTCGCCATCCAGAGCAACGCCGTAATTGACGCTCTCACTGCCCACCTTTCGAGCTACCCCTGGGCGCAGTTGAACGGCGCAGTACCGGCGTTGATGTCCTTCCCGTGGTCATGGACCGGCCGCGACCGGTACCAGCGCTGGTACCGGGCACAGACACCTTCTGACAGTGGGATGACAGCAGCTCTCCTGGCAGCCTCACTGTGCCGCACACCCCAGGAAGCCAGCCAACTTGCTCGAATGCCTTGGAGAAATTGGGCACCCTCTGCTGCCTTGAGGCTGCTGGGGGAGCGATGGGCCGACCATGAGGAGACTTACGCCACTATCCTCAGCATGGCTTGTGATTCCACGGTCGGCGTCAATACTCGGGATGCTGCCTTGCATGCGCTGGGGGAATGGTGGTCTGACCGGGAGGAGACCTACGAGACCGTCCTCGGCACCGCCCGCGATGCCGAGTCCGCATCCAGCGATGCCGGCGTGCGAGTGTTGGGGAAGCGATGGTCTGATTGGGAAGACGCCTACACCACCACCCTCAAAATCGCCCGCACCTCCAACACGGACAGAGTGTTCGTCTGCATTGCAGCCGTT
>NZ_JBVKBZ010000003.1:24797-667258 GCF_055635195.1 Streptomyces sp. NPDC111628
CGTTTGAGGCGCTGGGGGAATGGTGGTCTGACCGGGAAGACGCCTACACCACCACCCTCAAAATCGCCCGCGACCCCACCACCGTCACCGACATCCGTGAGGTAGCCGTTGAGGCGCTGGGGGAATGGTGGTCTGACCGGGAAGACGCCTACACCACCACCCTCAAAATCGCCCGCGACCCCACCACCGTCACCGACATCCGTGTTGCAGCCGTTGGGGCGCTGGGGGAATGGTGGTCTGACCGGGAAGACGCCTACACCACCACCCTCAAAATCGCCCGCGACCCCACCACCGTCACCGACATCCGTGATACGGCAGTGCAAGAGTTGGCCGATCGGTGGCCGGACAAGAAAGACTCCTACACCACCGTCCTTGACGCTGCCCGGAACGCCAACTCCACCTCGCGTGTTGTCGCCGTGCACGTACTAGGGGAGCGGTGGTCTGACCGGGAAGACGCCTACACCACCATCCTTGACACCGCCCGCGACCCCGACTCGGACGACGCGCGCGCCGCAGCCCTGCGAGTGCTGGCCGACCGATGGCCTGACCGGCACCCCACCTACACCACCATCCTCAGCACCGCCCGTGCCCCCCACACCTCCGCGTCCGTCTGCTCTGTAGCCGTGCGAACCCTGGCTGACCGGTGGTCTGACCGGGAAGACGCCTACACCACCATCCTTGACACCGCCCGCAGCCCCGACACTAACGAAGACGCGCGCGTTGCAGCCGTGCAGGCACTAGGGGCGGGATGGTCTGACCGGGAAGACACCTACACCACCATCCTTGACACCGCCCGGCATCTCTACACTGACCCTGGGTGTCGCGGCGTCGCCATGCACGTACTAGGGGAGCGGTGGTCTGACCGGGAAGACGCCTACACCACCATCCTTGACACCGCCCGCGACCCCGACTCGGACGACGCGCGCGCCGCAGCCCTGCGAGTGCTGGCCGACCGATGGCCTGACCGGCACCCCACCTACACCACCATCCTCAGCACCGCCCGCAATCCCACCACATCAGCCCGCGATGCAGCCGTGCATATGCTGGCCGAGCGGTGGCCGGAGAGCGAAGATGCATGGGCCTGTGCAGCAGCGAGAGCGGTTGAGGAACTAGACCTAGACAGCGGCTTCAGCACCTCAGTGCAACTGCTTGCGTTGGTCTGGCCAGACCACAGGGAAACTGAGAAGTTGCTGCGGCAACTCGCAGAGAAGAGACCAACCGACAAAATCGTGATCGCCGGACTATCTTACGTTATCGAGACGAAAAAGCGTCAGCGGCTGGATTCGGCCCAGTTGCCAGACGGGCAACCGAGGATCCGTTGACTGACGTGACGACAGCCCACCGGCGACAAGGCGGTCCTTCTTATGTCCGGCGGTGCGGGGCACCCGACGGATCGAGGACACGAGTCGGGTCGGGCCCGGCCTGGGGTCGGTAGACGTTCACACCGTCGAAGTCCATGCTGCGGTGACGATGCGTCGCCACGGTGCAGTGCGGGCACGGCACCGTGAGCTTTCGCCCCCACGCAGGAATCGCCTGCTCTTCCGGTTCCTGCCGGGAAGGTGCCCCCACGTCCGCTCAGCCTCCCAGGGGTGAAGACCTGATTCCCCGCCACGGCATGACGAGGGTCTGCTGATGGAACTCCCAGAGTAACGACGCGGCCTGACGGAACAACAGCTACCAGTGGGCTGGCCCGCAAGGTGTCCTCGACTGGGGCCGGGGCCTCGCCGAAACTGATTGGCATGGGGGACATCGCTGTATGGGTCGCGGCTCTCACCGGCAGTACGGCCGTGCTCGCGAGCTGGGTGACCAACTTGGGGAACGTGCGGGCTGCCCGGGTTCAAGCCGAGGCGTCGGCACAAGCTCAGCACCGAGGACGTGTGCGGGAGGTAAGACGTGCCGCCTACCTGGGCCTAATGGAACATGCCCACGTCAGCGGCGAGTTGTACCGGCAAGTCAGGGACGCGTTCTATCGAATCACCGACCCAGAACAGCAGCTGGCGCGTTTCGAGGAACTGCGTTCCGAACTGCGCGAAGCCTACGACCCTCTCATGCACAGTGTTCGTGTCGTACTTCTGGAAGGCCCATCCGCCACTGCTGCGGCGGCCCAGGACGTCTTGGACACGGCCCAGAAGACTAACCGGTGCCTATGGCGCATCACCTGCGGTGACGCGGACGCGCGGGAACGCTTCGTCGAATTGCAAGGGGCGTATCTGCGCGATCTGGGACGGTTCGTCGAAACAGCGCGCGCGGCCATGGAAGCATCCTGACCGGGCGCCTGAGCACTCCAACCTGGGGTGTGAAACGTGCTCCGCCAAGTTCCGACCTAATTCGAGAAGACCAGGCGCTCAACTGGCCAATTCGAACGCTCAATGGCCAACTGAAGCGCGCAACCACCCACAGGCGGCGAACGCACCGCCAGCTGTCCCTACAGGTCGAACTCCACCTGCTCGACGTCCGTGAACTCGACCTCCAGGCCCGCGGCGCGGCGGCCGTCGTCGCGGAAGTAGACCTCGCCGAGCGCTTCGGCCGCCAGCGCCCGCAGCTGCTGTTCGCCGGCGCCCTGGTCCTGGGCGTCGAAGAGGCGGGCGGCGTGGTGTGGGGGCAGCGCGAGGGTGAGGTGGCGGATGCGGGCGTCGTCGGTGGTGCCGGGGGCAGCGGTGAAGCCGAAGCGGGCGCGGGTGTCGAGGACCAGGCCGGTGCTGGTGGCGGCCTGGCGGCGGGCCTGGGCGCGGATGCGGGGCTGCCACCGCTGGCGGACGGCGTCCTCCAGGCGCTGCGCGAGGTCGGCGCGCGGGCGGCGGATCTGGTCCTTCACGTACCGCTCGACGGTGCGCTGGGTGACGCCGAGCAGGCCGGCCACGGCGCGGGTGCCTTTGAGCTGTTTGACCAGGTAGCGCATCTGCGCGCCGGCCGACTTGGGGATGGGGCGGGTGAACGCTCCTTGTACGGCGCGGTCGAGACCGTCCCCGAACAGGCTCATCGTGGCCTACTCCTACTCTCCGTTGTCGGCGTCGGTGACGGTGCCGTCCTTGATGTAACGGGCGAGGTTCAGCTCCGGGGCGTCGAACCGCTCGCGGGCCTCCTCACCCCACAGGACGCTCTGCGTGCCCTCATGTTTGACCAGGCCCGGGTTGATGCCGAGCTTGAAGCCGCCGGGCAGCGGCTTGCCCTCCCGGTAGGGCAGGAAGTCCAGCGGGCTCGGTCCGTTCGCGGCGTAGACGACGCAGTCGGACAGGATCGCGACGGGGTACTGGCCGGTGAACGCTGCGTGCTTGACGATCTTGCGGTGCAGGTTGGTGCGGGTGCGGGAGATGACCGCCGCCCGGATGTCCGGCCGCCACGTCGGGCGGGACAGGGCCCGCCACGGCTGCCCGGGCTTCCAGCCCTCGCCCCGGGGGCGCTCGCGGAGCTTGCCCAGGCCGCCCTTGACCGTCGCCTTGACCGCCGAGACGACGATCGCCAGCTCCGGGTCGCGGGCCTTGTAGCCGTTCATCGCGGTGAGGAAGTCGTCCGGGGCGAGGTCGGCACCGACGCCGAGGTCGGACATCGTGGCGAGGTAGGCGTCACGCAGCCGCTGGTACCAGCCGTCCAGGTAGCGGCCGTTGTCGTAGCGGACGTATGCCTCGATCGGGCGTACCTCGTAGCCGAGTTCCGCCGCGTAGGCGACGGTGGGCGTCGCGTACCAGGCCGGCCCCTCGGGGCGTTCGCCCTTCGGCGTGAACGGGGAGGGCAGCAGGCTGCCGTCCAGCTCCACCCACTCCTTGCCGGCCTTCACCCGCGACAGATCGACGTGGGACAGGTCGACCAGCCACGAGCCGGGCAGCTTCGGGTCGAATGCGGGGTTCATGACGTGCGTCGCCTCGCCCAGGCCGACGTTCAGGCCGTTGGCGCCGGCGGCGAAGGCCATGTTGACGTCGATGCCGACCAGGTGCCGCAGCATGCATTCGTCGTCGGTCATGGGCCGGGCCCAGTCGTAGGCCTCCTCGAACAGCTTCTCCGCCGGGCCGCGCACGTGGAAGCGGGGCAGGTCCTTGAGGACGGGGTGGCCGTCGGGGACCTCGCACGGCGGGAAGTTCATCGGGTCGATGGCGTCCTTGCCGAGCGAGCCGGGGTTGTGCTCGCCGGTGCGCTTGCCGTTCTCGTCGGGCGCGGTGGCCCGGGTCGGCGGGTGCAGGGCGGTCATCAGCTCCAGGCCGGTCACGGCGGTCGAACCGCGCGGGGTCATCACGCGCGAGGCATACACGCCCAGGACGCGGGCGAGTTCGGCCGGCGGGAGCTGCCCGGCGTGGCCCCAGTGCCGGGCATCCAGCGCGTTCCACGAGGGGATGCACAACTGCACGCAGGCCCGCTGTGAACCCTGCGCCGGGCGGTAGATCCGCGCCCACGGGCCGAAGCCGCGTTTGGTCAGTTTCCAGTGCGCGCGGGCGAGCTGCTTGACGGCTTTGTGACCCTCCGGGATCCGGCCGGCGAGCCGCTCCTCGTCCGTG
This sequence comes from Streptomyces sp. NPDC111628, assembly GCF_055635195.1. Classification (NCBI taxonomy): domain Bacteria; kingdom Bacillati; phylum Actinomycetota; class Actinomycetes; order Kitasatosporales; family Streptomycetaceae; genus Streptomyces; species Streptomyces sp. NPDC111628. The sequence goes on from NZ_JBVKBZ010000003.1 coordinate 29,285, forward strand.
AGCGTGACGGGCAGGCCGTAGCGCTCCAGAGCGGCTTCGGTAAGCACGAGCAGCGGGTCGGCGTCCTTGCCCGGCCCGGACAGCCTGGCCTGCCCGAGCCGCGCTTCGCGCAGCGTCCAGTCCACCAGGGCCGCAAGGCTCTTGGCGGGCACGTCCAGGACCAGACCGCCCGTGCAGTACGCCCGTACCTGCCCGTCCTCGACGTCGACGATTGCCAGCGGGCCGTTCTCGAACCGCGGGTCCGTGCCACTGGCCGGGGCGGTGTAGAGGCAGGCAGCGCTCTGCTTCCCCTCCGGACGCCGGGCCGGCTGTCCGCCGTGCGGCGCCGGGCGGGACGGTGCCGCAGGTGCGGACGGCGGGGCGGCGCCCGGGTCCGGCCGCGGCGGCGCCTCGCTGCTGGCGGACGGCGCGGCGGACGCCGGGAAACGCCGGGACAGGCCCTCCAGGAGTCTGCGGTAGGCCTCGAGGCGTTCGGCTTTCGGTTCGGCACGGCCTGCTTCCCATGCCTCGATGCTGGCCACGCGCACCCCCAGGGCCTGTGCGACGGCGGCCTGGGTCAGTCCGGCCGCCTCACGCAGGCGGACCCGTTCGTCCAGGGCAGGCAGCACACCGCCGCCGTCGACGGCGGCGAGCAGCGCGTCGACGGCGCTGAACAGGGACTGCGGCTGATCCGTCATGGCTGCCCCTCGCCTACCGGACGCCCTGACGGATTTCTTCCAGGCGGGTCACCAGCCGCTGGTAGCGCTGGGAAGCCGCCTGGGAGGAATTCAGACCCTGATGCCCGGCGATCTGCCGCCAGTCCATACCCCGGCGCCGGGCCTCGATGACCACCTGCGTCTCGAGCCGGTCCAGCGCCACACGCATCTCCTCGAACAGACTCAGCCCAGCGGCCACCTCGTCGGCGCTCACGTCGGGACGCTGTCCACCGTCCTGCCGGTGGCCGGCGGCGGCCGCCAGCAGACGCCCCAGCAGTGCAGCGTCCTGTTCCAGACGGTGCGCCGGAGCCCAGCCCGCGGCGGAATCCTCCGCGATCGCGGACAGTTGCGCGCGGGCTGGGCCGTGGGCTTCAGATGCCATGCAGGCATGCTACCCCCACCACGCAAGGAAACAACGAAACATTGTTTCCTTGCACGCTAGGAGGACGAGGCGGCTCCCGCGGGGTCCGGGAGCCTCCTCGGCGCCCGGCCGGAACGCCCCGCCTTGAGACGGCCCGGTACACAGTGGCCAGGCCGCGCCGGCCTCCCGGCCTCAGCCGCTGCCCACGGGAGGAAATGGGCCAGGGCCCGCTCCTTGACATCGGGGCCCTGGCCCTGCCGGTGCCGGCGGATGCAGCCTCGCCACGCCGGTGAAGGTGTCAACGATGCGGTGATCACAATGGCGCAGCAGATGCGCAAGGTCGCGGGGCAGCGCGGCGTGGTTCACGAGGACGAATTCGGCAGGGGTGGTGCGGTGCAGATGCACCAGGTCCGCCCACAGGCCCGGGCCGAGCCGGTGCGCACGTAGGACCGTCACCTGGCACGGGCCCGCGGCGCGCAGAGCCACGCGGACGGCGTCCTCCTGTGCCTCCCGGCCGGCGCGGGCATCGACGCGTGCGCCCAGCGCCCGCAGGATGTCCTGCCACAGCAGCCGGCCGCTCGGGGCGACGGTGGGATGGACCACGAAGCGGGTGTGCGCCCGGCACGGACGGTGGCTGCTGGACGCGGACGCCGACCAGCCGCTGGAACACCTCGACCTGCGCGGTGCCCCGGAGGTGGCTGCGGCGCAGCGGCGGTGGGCGGGGGTGACGCGGCGTGCGGTGCGGGCCGGGGCAGAGGGCGCGGAGGCGTTCGCCCTGGCGCACGCGGTCGTGGCCCGGTGGTGGGAGGAGGCCGTGCACTGGGAGCAGGAGGAGATCTGGCCGCAGCGGCTGCACCGGGTGGCGGGCGGCAATGCGGGGACGGATTTTGAGCGGTGGCGGATCGTGGGCCGGGACGCGGTGGTCTTCCCGGAGGTGGTGGCGGTGGCCGATGCGCTGCTGGATCCGGCCATGGCCGAGCTGGTGTGGAGGGACAGCGGTGCCGGGCGGCCGCGGCCGCTGCCCGCCGACGGGGCATTCTGCCGCCGGCTGGGCGAGCGGGTGGGACGCAACTGGCTGGGGCCGCTGGTGGCGGTGGACCACGGCGGGCCTCTGCTCGCCTGGATGGGCGCCGTCATCCGTCGGCGGCGCAGTGCAGGCGGGCCGCCCGGGTGGAGGGACGATCCCTGGCGCCTGCCTCGGGAACAGCAGCCCGCCACCATGGCCGGCCGGCTGCGCGCCCTGGCGGCCGAGACGCAAGAAGGCGGCTCGGGCACCTCATGGCGTGCCACCGTGTCCGCCGAACACCGCTTTCACATCACCCAGTTGGTCAAGGAAGCCGGCGAGCAGCTGGTGGAGCTGCGCGGCGTGCACAGCGGCACCACCGCCGAGGTAGCCCGCACGCTGCTGGAGCACCTCGGCCACAGCGCCGCCCTGATCGACCAGGCCCTCGTGGACACCGCCGCCGCGGCCGTCGCCGCCGGGGTGGCGCTGGAGGATGTCGCCGCGTGGTCACGCCTGCCCGCCCGGGAACTGGCCAAGCTGCTCGTCGCGGACTCCGGTGACGGCTGACACTCCCGGTGGCCGGTGTGCTGCGGGCGGGCAGAAGAGGTCCGGCAGGTCTTGGAAAGTGCAGGAGTCTGCACTGACACCTACCCGTCCGGGCGGCATCCTGGTCCGGCATGGTCCAACCAGCCTAATTTGCACCGCAGTTGCTGTTACCGGCCGGTTCGCCTGCGCGGGATGTCCGGCATGACGTTGTGTGGAGTAGTGATCATCGACAGCAGCCAGGACGGCTTACCGGCCGCCGCAGGCAGTATCTGGCGGGTGCCGGAACCATGCGCGGTGGAGGCGGAGTTCGCCGCAGTGGACGGCAAGCTCGTGCAGCGCCGCTGGACTGACGCCGCGGTAGGCGTGCGGTTCGAGGAGCTCCAGCCGGTTGCGGCGTTCCCGGTGGTGCCGGGGCGCCGGTGGGGGCCGGGCTGGTGGTGGTCGGCCACCACCGGGCGGCACGTCACGCACGGCTCACAGGCGATGTGCACGCAGCTGATGGCCTTGGACCGTGATCCGCAGGTGGTGGGGTTGTCGGCGCGGCCGGTGCGGCTGATCTGGCGGGACCCCGACAGCGGGCGTGTGCTGACCTGGGTGCCGCAGGTGTTCGCCCGCTACGCCGACGGGCGTGCTCTCATGGCCGACTGCCCCGCCGGCAAGGAGCCGGCCGGGGACCGCGCCGCGCGCGCAGCCGCGGTGCTGGGCGCGGCGTGTGCGGCGGTGGGGTTCACCTACCGGCGGCTGCTGCCGCCGGATGCGGTGGTGGCGGCGAACGTGCGGTGGCTGGCCGGCTACCGCCACCCCCGCTACCGCGGCGCGGGCGGGCTGGAACAGGCGGTGCTGGCGGCGTTCGCCGCGCCGCGGCCGCTGATGGCCGGGGCCGCGGAGGCGGGTGAGGTCCTCACCGCGCTGCCGGTGCTCTATCACGCGCTGTGGAGCGGGCGGCTGACCGCGGACCTGGCACGGCCGCTGGGCGAGCACACCCTCGTCTCGGCCGGCTGCCCGAATACGGCCATGGACGGCACGGAGCAGGAGCGGGAGCAGCACGCGAGGTGAGCAGGAATCAAACGGCCGTCCCTGGCGGTCGGTGCGTTGCGGTGGGTGCACAGGTCACATTCGAGGACCGCGTCTGGCAGGTGACCGGCCTGGCCGGCGGGCGGGTACACATGGTGGCCGGGGACGGGGACAGCGCCTGCGTGCTGGCCTCCGCGCTGGTGGCTGCGCCCGGCTTCGCGGTGATCGGCGCGAGCTCGGCGCCGCCGGTGGTCCCGGTGCTGTGGGAGACAGTGCCCCTGGCGGTGCAGGAGCGGGCCCTGGCCTGGCTGCGGCACATCCGCGAGGTGGAGACCGGGCTGCCCGGCGGCCCCGGTAGCGGCACGCCGAGGCCCGAGTACAACCCGCAGGCGTTCACTCTGGCGCAGCGCGAGGCGGCCAAGGCGCGGGAGCTCGCAGGGCTGGGCTGGGCCAGGGTGAGCCGGACCACGGTGCAGCGGATGCGGCTGGCCTACGGCCGGCAGGGGCTGTGGGGGCTGGTCGACAAACGTCACCTGCGCGGCCCGTCGCCCGCCGGGCGGGCGGACGAGCGGGTGGTCGCCGCCGTGCTGGAGGCGCTGCGCCGGTGCCGGGGCCGGAAGAAGACCACCATCCGGCAGGTGATCGAGCTGACGGAACAGATCGTGGCGGACACCCACGGGCCGCATCAGGTGCGGCTGCCTGCCCGCTCGTCGCTGTACCGGCTGGTGAAGGCGCTGGCGGATCCGGCCGAGCCGCCGGGCAGCGCGGCGCGCACCGCCACCGCGGCGGGCCCGGCTGGTGGCCCGCCTGCCGCGCTGCGGCCCGCAGAGCGGGTGCAGGTGGCCACCGCCCGCCTGCCGGTCGGCGTGGTGGGCGAGGACGGGACCCCGGTGGTGGTGGCGGTGACGGCCGCGCTGGACCAGGCGAGCGGCTGCGTGCTGGCCGCCGTGCTGCACCCGGAGCAGGACGGGCCGGTGGAGCTGTCGGTGCTGCTGGCCGAGATGGCCGTGCCCCGGCCGCTGCGCCCGGGCTGGCCCGCCCTGCTGGAACAGGCCCACGCGGGCGGGCCGGTGCGGCGGCTGATGTCTTTGCCCGACCGGATCGAGGCCACCGCGTCGCGTCCGGCGGCCGTCCCCGAGACACTCGTCCTCGACCACGGGCCGGCCGGTATCACCTCGGCGCACCTGACCGTGTGCCAGAGCCTGGGCATCAGCCTGGAGCCAGCCCCGCCGAGAGCGGCGGGCGCCGCCAGTGGTGCGCTGCGCACACTTCAGGTGCTCGCCGGCCTGTTCACCCGGCACGCGGTGGCAGCCCGGCCGGCTCTCACCGCCGGACAGCAGGACCGGGCGGACGAGGCGGACGGGGTGTACTGGAGCATGCCGCAGCTGCAGGACCTGCTGGACGAATGGATCACTGGCGTCTGGCACCACCGTTCCCAGGAGCAGTTGCGGCATCCGCTGCTGCCCCGGGCGGGGCTGACGCCCAAGGAGATGTGGCAGGTGCTGCTGGGCGCGGCCGGGAGGGTGCCGCTGCCGCTGGCCGGGCAACACTATGGCGAACTGCTGCCGGCCCGCCGGTGCGCGGTGACCGAATCCGGCATCCGGCTGGGCGGGCGCCGCTACGACGATGCGTGCCTGGACGAACACCGCGGCCGCGGGGACCGGTTCGAGGTCCACCACCATCCTCATGACCCGCGGCAGGTCTTCATCCGGCTGCCCGACGGCCAGCTCCATGCGGTGCCCTGGGCGCTGGGCGAGCACGGCTTGCGACCCTTCGACGAGCTGCTGCGGCGCCGCACGGGCACCGTCCTCGCACACCGCGCCGCCGGCGGCGGCACGGCGGCCGTGGAACCGGGCGGGTTGTCGGTGTATGACGCCGAGTCGGCGGCCGGACAGTGGTGAACGGCCCCGGCCGGCCCGCGCCGTGGCCGCCGCCCGGCGCTGGCAGGTCAGACTCGGGGCGTATGTGACGTTCGAGGGCCGCCCCTGGCAGGTGGCCGCCACAGCCGGGGCCTCGGTACGCCTCGTCGACGAGGACGGGCAGACCGCCTCGGTTCTGACCTCGCTGCTGTTCGCCGATCCCACCTTCGCGGTGGTGGACTGCCCGGTCCCCGCCGCGGCGCCGTGGGGCCTTTTGGAGGCGGTGCCCGAACGGGAGCGGGAGCGGGCACTCGCCTGGCAGCGGCACATCCGCGAGATCGAGACCGGGCTGCCCGACGGGCCCAGCAGCACCGGCTCCCCCCGGCCCGCCTACGACCCGCAGCGCACCTCGATGGCCGAGCGGGAGCAGGCCAAGGCCGACGAACTTGCGGCCCTGGGCTGGCCGCGGGCCAGCCGGGCCACCGTGCGCCGCATGCGCGCCCGCTACCACACGGGCGGCGTCATGGGCCTGGTCCGGCAGCGCAAGCCGTCGAGCACGACCGGGCGTGCGGATGAGCGGGCGGTGGCCGCGGTGCTGGAGGCGCTGCGCCGCCAGCGCGGCCGCTCCACGGGCACCCTGAAAGGGCTGCGGGAGGTGACCGGGCAGATCCTGGCCGAGGCCCACGGGCCCGGCACGGTGGCGCTGCCGGCGCCGTCGACGTTCAACCGGCTGGTGCGGGTCCTGGCCGACCCGCTGGAACACCCGGGGCGTCCCGCCCGCACCGCCACCGCCGTGCCGGTGCGGCCGTTCACACCAGTGGTGGCGCTGCGGCCGGGCGAGCTGGTGCAGGTCGACACCACCCGGCTGGACATCATGGCCATCAGCGAGGACGGAAAGCCGGTGCGCCCGGAGCTCACGATCGCCCTGGACGTGGCAACACGGTCGGTGGTGGCGGCCGTGCTGCGCGAGCAGAGCACCCAGGCAGTGGACGCGGCCCTGCTGCTGGCGGAGATGGCCGTGCCCCACCCGGTGCGGCCCGGCTGGAGCGAGCATCTGCACCTGGCCCACGCCGCCGTCCCCTACGACCGGCTCCTCGCCCTGGACGCGCGCCTTGAACAGGCCGCGGCACGGCCGGTGGTGGTGCCCGAAACGATCGTCATCGACCGCGGGCGGGTGTTCCTCTCCGCCGCTTTCCTGGCCGCCTGCGAATCCCTCGGGGTGAGCGTGCAGCCCGCCCCGCCCCACTCCCCCACCGCCAAGGGCGCCGTGGAACGGACCTTCGGCAGCATCAACAGCCTTTTCGCCCAGCACGTCGCCGGCTACACCGGCCCCCACATCCTGGCGCGCGGCGAGGCAGTGGAAGACGAAGCCCGCTTCACCGTAACCCAGATGCAGGAACTGCTGGACGAGTGGATCACCGCGTGCTGGCAGCACCGACCCCACGACGGGCTGCGCCACCCCCTCCTGCCCAAGAAGGCGCTGTCCCCGGGCGAGATGTGGGCCGCGCTGCTGGGCGCGAGCGGCTACGTGCCGCTGCCCCTGACCGCAGCCCACTACACGGAACTGCTGCCGGTGCGCTTCCACCCGGTCACCGGCCGCGGCATCCGCATCAACTACCGCACCTACGACCACGTCATCCTCAACGAACACCGAGGACGGCCCTCGCCCACCGGCCCCGGCGGCAAGTGGGAGGTCCACCTCAACCCGCACGACGTCCGCCAGATCTACCTCCGCCTGCCCGACGGACACCTGCACGAGATCCCGTGGATCCACCGCGACCACGTCCACGCGCCCATGAGCGAGACCACCTGGCGCCACATCCGCACCACCCTCGAGCAGCGCGCCGAACGCGAGGCACACGAAGCCGCCCTCGCCGAGGCCGCCGACCAGATCCTGCGCCACACCCGGCCCACCACACCGGCGCCGCCAACTGTGCCCGCCACGGCGCCGGGCACGCGCGCCGGGCACGCGGCCTCCCAGGCAGCAGGCGGCGAACCGGCAGCACCGCACCGTAGTGCGGCCCAGGCCGCAACCAAGGCGCAGGACAGCCTGGATGCGCTGGACGCCCGATCCTCCGGCGAAGACCGGGACGACGCCGGCGCCGATGAATCCGGCGCACTCACGCCGGCGGGAAGCGGCGCGCTGACGCTGTACGACGCCGACCAGGAGGCCGAACTGTGGTGAGCCCTGCCCGCACCTCGCCCCCGGACGACGAGACGGCGGCCGCGGGCACGGTGACGACGTTCGACGGCTTCGCCCGGTTCGCCGCTACCGCACCCCCCACACCGCCGCAGCCGGGCCAGGCACCCCGTACGCTGGAGGAACGCCTGGCCTACCACTCGCAGTTCGTCACCGTGCGCACCCCGGCCATCGAATCCCTGGCACGCCAGGTCCGCACCCTGATGATCCTCGGCCGCCACCAGCAGGCCACCGCCCGCCCGTCGCTGATCGTCACCGGCCCGGCCACCACCGGCAAGACCACCGCACTGCTCCAGGTCGGCCGCACCTGCCACCTCGCCCACACCCGCCGCGCCCACCCGGGCGACACCAGCGTGCCCGTCGCCTACGTACTGGTACCGCCCGGCGCCACCGCCAAGACCCTGGCCGCCGAGTTCGCCCGCTACCTCGGCATCCCCGTCACCGCGCGCATGACCACCGCACAGATCACCACCGCCGTCTGCCACACCTACACCACGGCCGGCATCAAGCTCGTGCTGATCGACGAGATCCACCGGCTCAACCCGCGTTCCTCCAGCGGCGCGGAGGCCGCCGACTGGCTCAAGGACCTCACCGAACGTATCGGCGCCACATTCGTCTACGCAGGCATCGACGTCACCGCCAGCTCCGTTTTCAGCGGAGTACGCGGCGCACAACTGGCCGGACGCGCCTCGCTGATCGACTGCGGAGCACTGCCCGCCCGCGCCGGCCACCGCGAGCCGTTCCGCGAGCTGATCGCCACCCTGGAAGCGGCCCTCGACCTCACCGCGCACCGCCCCGGCAGCCTGCCCAGGCTGGCGCCCTACCTGCACGAACGGACCGCCGGACGCATCGGCAGCCTCTCACGCCTGATCCGCCAGGCCGCCATCGAAGCCATCTGCGACGGCACCGAACGCATCACCAAGACCCTGCTGGACACCATCGCACTGGACCACCTCGCCGAAGAGCACTACCGGCCCCGCACCCCGACAAGCCGCCGCACCCGACCCGGCCGGTGACCGCCACCACCCGGACCCACCCCACACCCGCGGTGCGGCCCGCCGCAATATGGCCCAGCCCGCCCGGCGTGCTGCGCGTACGGCCGCTGCCCCGCGAAACGGCAGCCTCCTACCTCACCCGCCTCGCCGCCGCCTACCACCTCTCCCCCGCCCAGCTCCTCGATGGCCTGCACATCACCACCACCGGCCCCCCCCCGCCACCCCGCACACCACCGAACTCCACTACAGCTGCGAAGCCGCCCGCCGCCTGGCCGCCTTCACCCGCATCCCGCCCGCCCACCTCGACCGCGCACTGACCCGCCGGCCCCCACCCGCCGCCATCGCCACCGCCCCCACCGCAACCGCCCGCTGGCAGCCCCTCGCCCCTGCCGTGCAACCCCTGCCGGCCTGCACCACCTGCACCCTGCGCCGCCCGCCCCACCACGCCGCCCCCACCGCGTGGATCCACCCGCCGCCCGACCTGCCCCGGGCCCTGATCTGCACCCGTCACCAGCAAGCCTCAAGCGACCCCCGACACCGCACCCCCCTCGACATCCGCACCCTGCCCGAACTCACCCACGCCCGCTCCACCGCCCATCGGCCGCCCACCACGGCTTCCCTGAGCTGGGCAACCACGATCACCACCCGCTGGTACGACCACCACCAGCACCTCCACACCCGCTGGCACACACGCCTGCACCAGCTCACCACCGCCAACCCCCACCTCACCCCAGGACCGGCCTCCCCCACCCTGACCTGCCGGACCCTGATCACCTACCCCGAAACCCTCACCCTCGCCACAACCCTCGACCGCCTCCCCCGCCACACTCCCCTGACCCGCACCCAGCAGACCGCCTTCCTCCACCACCTCGCCCGCCGCCTCCACCTGACCCAACTCGTACCCGCCGACCACGACCTGCTCTGGCAACGCCTCACCACCCGCTGAAACACCCCCACCCCCCAGCCCTGGCGCAGCCGACCAGCACCGCTACCTACAGACGCGCCAACCGCACTGAGCAAAAACCACCACCCCGCTCAGCACACTGAGCAACACCAAACAACCAGCTCAACCCACGTACCCCCCCAGCACCGGACACTCGGTTCCGCGTAAGCCTCACCGACTGACCAGAACTACCACCCAGAACAACTGAACAACAGCAGGCCACAATCAAGATCAATAAGCACACCATCAGCAACGCCATAGCACCCGGGCTCCGCAAGGGCGAACTCCTCGGGCTGCGCTGGGAAGATCTCGACCTCGATGGCTGTACTGCCAGCCACCACCGCTCTGCCGTCGACGGCGATCACCTTTCGTCCGAGGGCCGGGACCTGGGGTATCCGTAAGAGCGGTCCCTCCCCGGCGACGCTCTAATCCTGGTCTCAGGTTGATCGGGGACAATCAGCGGCAAAAACATCGACTGGAAGGGGGCGGGCCGGCGTGCGAATCATGATCGCGGATGATGACGCGGCCATCCGTGAGTCGCTGGAGCGGGTGCTTCAGGTCGAGGGTTACGGCACCAGCACCGTCGCCAACGGTTTCGCCGTGCTCGACGAGGTCGGTGGGGCCGGCGGTGACACGCTGGATCTGCTGCTCCTCGACGTGATGATGCCCCGCCTCGGCGGGTTGGAGACCTGCCGGCGGTTGCGGGCCGCGGGCCGCAACCTGCCGGTGCTGATGCTGACCGCCCGTGACCAGGTCTCCGACCGGGTCACGGGGCTGGACGCGGGCGCCGACGACTACCTGCCCAAGCCGTTCGCCACCGAGGAGTTGCTGGCCCGGGTGCGGGCCCTGCTGCGCCGGCGCACACCGGCCGACGAGGAGTCACACATCCTGTCGTTCGCCGACGTACGGCTCGACCCCGACAGGTTCGCGGCGTGGCGGGGCGGGCGGCCACTGCACCTGACCCGGACCGAGTTCTCCCTCCTGGAGGTCCTCTTGTGCAACGCGACCCGGGTCTTGACCCGCGACGCGCTGTTCGAGGCGATCTGGGGCTTCGGTATGAGCTCCACCGCCAACAATCTTCAGGTTTACGTGAGCTATCTGCGCCGCAAGATGGAGGCCGAGGGTGAACCGCGATTGATCTATACAGTGCGTGGCCTGGGATACACGTTGCGGGAGACCCCTCCGTGAGCAGGACCGCCGGCCGGGGGCCGCGCCGGCTGATTCGATGGTGGCGTCGGCGGTCCCTGCGGGCGAGGCTGACGGTGATCGCGGCGACGGCCATCGCGGTCAGTGTGTTCGTGGCCTTCCAGGTGGCCAGCGAGCTGTTGGCCTGGCAGCTGCGGGACACCGTCGAGGAACAACTGCGCGCCGATGCCCGCGTCCTGGCGACGAACGCGGAGCGCGCCGGTCTGGCGCGGGTTGAGCTGCCGCCGTATCCCGGATCCGGCCGGCTGGTGCGGGTCATCCTGCCCGACGGCTCGATCCGGACGCCGGCCGACCAACCCGCGCTGCCTCCGGTCAGCGAGAACGCCGGGCGTGTGGCGCGGGGCGCGTCGGCCGACCTGTTGGAGTCGAACGGCGGCGACGAAGAAGGCCACGCCATCTACACACTGCGGGCGGGCGACGGCGCGGTCCAGGTGGCCCGCGTCGTCGACGACGGCCCGGTCAACCAGTTCGGGTTCGGCATGCTGCTGATCGGTCTGCTCTGCGTGGCCGGCGGCGCCCTTGTCGGGCGGACCGTGGCGCGGACCGGGCTGGCACCGATCGACCGGCTGACCTCCGCCGCGGTACGTGTCGCGCACACCCGCGAGCTCGACGCCGACATCCCGGACGAGGGCGGCGGGGAGATCCGGCGGCTGATCCAGTCGATCAACGACATGCTCGCCGCTCTCCGGGACTCCCGGCAGGCCCAGCGGCTGCTCGCAGAGGACGCCGCCCACGAGCTCAAGACCCCGCTCACCAGCCTGCGCCTCAACGTCGAGCTGCTGATCCGGCTCGATCGGCGCGGCACCCTGGACAGCGCACTGCCGGCGGAGAGCCGCACCCGGCTGCTCAACGATCTCGGCGCCCAGGTGGCCGAGTTGAGCACCCTGGTCGCCGAGCTGACCGACCTGGCGCGCGGTGACGTCAGCGACGAGAGCACCGAGGTACTCGACCTCGCCGACGTGGTGGTGGCCGCCGCGAGCCGGGCGGAATCCCGCATGCCTGACATCGAGGTCGCGCTCGACGTGACCTCCGTGTGGGTGAACGGTCGCCCCGCTGCGCTCGAACGAGCGGTGCTCAACCTCATCGACAACGCCGGCAAGTGGTCCCCCGCCGACCAGCCGGTCCAGGTCCGGCTTCGTGCCGAGGGGGAGTCGGCGGTGCTCGAGGTCGACGACGCCGGGCCGGGCATCGACGCCGCCGACATACCGCGGCTGTTCGACCGGTTCTACCGTGCCGACAGCGCCCGGGGGTTGCCGGGATCCGGTCTGGGGCTGTCGATCGTGCAGCGGGTCGTCGACGCCCACGCCGGCCGGGCCACCGTCGCCCGCTCCGCACGCGGTGGCGCGCTGCTTCGGGTCGGCCTTCCGGCCGCGGCCCCGCCCGCCCCGATCGCGCGGCCCACCACAGGGGACGACACCGCGGCATCCTGACCCACCCCGGCGTCGCGGCGCGGGACAAGGGACGGTGGCTCTCGGCCATTGCCCCCCTCCCGCGCGGCTCACCGCCGGGGCAGGACACCGCGATGCGCCGGCCCCAGCCCCGGCGCGTGGCGCAGGACCAGAGGGCGGCGACCCTCGGGCCCACGAAAAGGATCCGGGACGGGGCCTGGAGCCCCGTCCCGGATCTGGTCCGTGCCGCCGCGCTCACCGTTGCAGCGCGGACTCCTCCTTGCCGGCGAGCGGCTGTCGACCGTCCGGCAGCTCCGCCGCTGGACGGGACAACCGGCTCGGCCACCACATCCGCCGGCCGATCAGCAAGGTAAGGGCGGGCACCAGGACCGACCGCACCAGCAGGGCGTCGAGCAGCACGCCGAAGGCCACCAGGAAACCGACCTCGACCAGCATCACCAGCGGAAGTGTGACGAGGACCCCGAACGTGGCCGCCAGGACCAGGCCTGCCGAGGTGATGACGCCACCGGTGGCCGAGAGGGCTTTGAGCATGCCCTCTCTGGTGCCGAGGCGCATGGTCTCCTCCCGGGCCCTGCTGGCCAGGAAGATGTTGTAGTCGACGCCGAGCGCCACCAGGAACAAGAACGCCAGCAGCGGCACCGAATAGTCGACACCCTTGAACCCGAGGATCGTGTCGAAGACGAACACGCTGCCGCCGAAGGCCGCGGCGAATGAGACGACCACGGTGGCCATCAGGACCAGCGGGGCCAGGACCGCGCGCAGCAGCAGCCCGAGGATGATCAGGACGACGACGAGCACCAGCGGGATCACCAGCTTCTCGTCACGCCTGGTCGTCACCTCGGTGTCGAGGTTCTCCGCGCTCGGCCCGCCGACGATCGCCTCCGCCCCGCTCACCATGTGCACGGCGGTGCGCACCCGCTTGATCGTGTCGTACTCCGCGGCGGTGTCCGGCGCGTCCTTCGGGAACACGGCGATGTTGGCCCAGCCACCGACGGTCTCCTCCGGGACGGCCATGGCCACGCCTCGGGTGTCCTCGACGACGTCGAGCACCTTCTCCTGCTGCGCCGGACGCGTGAAGACCGTCAGCGGCTGACCGCCGAGCTCCGGGAAGTGCTCGCGCAGAACGGCGAAGCCGGTGACCGACTCCGGCGCCGACAGGAACTGGTCCTGCTCCCGCAAGGCGCCGGTGTTACCCGCCAGCCCCAGGGCGAGCACGCCGAGGACTCCGAACGAGCCGAGCGTCGCCACCCACCGGCGGCGGTTGATGCCGATGCCGAGCCGTCCCCACAGCCCCGGCTTCTCCTCCACTGCCGTGCTGAACCGCGGGATGGCCGGCCAGAAGATCCGTCTGCCGAGCACCACGAGCACCGCCGGGAACAGCGTCAGCATGGCCACCAGCGCGCACAGGATGCCGGCCGCACCGATCGGACCCAACCCACTGGTGCTGTTCAGGTCCGCGACGAGCAGACACAGCAGGCCCGAGACCACGGTGGCCGCGGACGCGACAATGGCCGGCGCCGCGCCGCGCAGCGCGTGGACCATCGCGACCCGGACGTTCTCATGGTGGTGCAGTGCCTCCCGATATCGGGCGATCAGCAACAGCGCGTAGTCCGTTCCCACGCCGAACACCAAAATCGTCAGCAGCGCCGAGTTCTGGTCGTTGACCACGATGCCGAAACCCTTGACGAGCAGGTAGACGGTCCCCATCGAGGTCAGTGCGGCCGCACCGACCGCCACCAGCGGGGTGATCCACAATACCGGGCTGCGATAGGTAAGGATCAGCAGGAGCGTGACGACGGCGATGGTGGTGAGGAGGACCTGCTCGTCTATGCCGTCGAAGACGGCATCCATGTCACCGTCGATCGCGCCCGGTCCCGTCACCTCGAGTTCCAGCCCGGAGGGGCGGTCCTTCGCGGCGGCACGCAACGGGCCGACGAGCTCCTCCGGTGGGCCGTAGACCGTGCTCACATCGAGGGTGAACGTCATCGCCTTGCGGTCGGTGGAAAGACTCGTCGGTGAGCCCTCGTCGTCCTCGTCGCCCGCCTCCGTCGTCTTCGGCGCGTACCGCTTGGCAAGGGTGTCGTAGTGACGCTGGACCGCCGCCTGGTCGGCGGCGGTCATGCCCTCGGCCCGGTGGTACACGAAGACGAACATGCTGTCCTCGCCACCGGGGAGACTGTCGTCCAGCGCCGCCACCTTGGTGGACTCGGCACCGGCCGACAGGGTGTCCACGGCGCTGTCGGTGGTGACCGAACTCAACTTCCCGCTCAGCGGCATCATGCCCGCAGCCAGCACCAGCCACAGGCCGATCACCAACCATGGCACCCACCGGCCTGCCAACCGACCGGTCGGCGCTTTCCCGGACGGCGCTGTATTGACTGCCATCACTGGCCTCCTACATGCGAGTTGCATCGCTTTCCTGGATGCGCACTTCCTACTGAGCGAACCTGAGACGACCGTTAATGCGCTGCTCAGGCCGGTTGGCAGAACCATGTGCCCAGCGCACGAGCCCGTGTGATGGCGTGGGACTGCTACACGGACAGGTGATGCCTGACCTGGTTTGCCGATAGGCGGCCTGGAGTGCCCAAGCCGTAGCCGAAGGGGTTCCACGAAGGACGTCGTGCGGGTCGCGCGCAGCCGCGAGCCGGCATCTCGCCGGAACAGATCGCCACCGACCTCGGCGTCCACCCGATCACGCTGTCCAGGTGGCTGCGGCGCGCCAGTAGAGGAGGGCGCCGGGTGCGGCATATCCGTCGCAGGCGAACCTGCCGTCATAATGATGTACCTGCTCGTCCGCGAGATGGCCACCACCGCAGCCCCTCACCGGGTGCCGGTGTCGGTGACGTGCCGGGTACTCAATCTGCGCCACCAGCCCTACTACCGGGTGGCTGGCCTCACCGGTGACCGACACCAACTCTCGGAGGCATACCGGGCAGGCGCTCTGTTCGACGCGCATCGCGACGACCCTGAATTCGGCCACCACTTCCTCTTCGAGGAGGCCCGTACGGCTGGCGAGCCGATGGCCGAGCGGACCGGCTGGAACATCTGCCGCGACAACCGCTGGTGGAGCGCGTCCGGGAAGCGCAGGGGCCGACAAGTTCGTCTCCGGCAAGAGCAAGCAGAACGCGGTCAAGATTATGGTTGTCACGGACGGCGATGGCCGCGTCCTCGTCTGCAGTCCGGTTCAGCACGGCAGCTGCGCAGACATCACCCATTCCCGCCAGTTGGGGCTGGTCAGGCTCCTGGCCGACGGACCCGCAGTGGAGATCCTTACCGATGCCGGCCAGCTACCAGGGTCCGGGCGCCCGGACCGGCGGTCGGGTCGTGACACCACCGCACCGCAGGTTCAAGAAGAACGCCCGCGGTGCTGCGAGGAGATGCACGAACGACAGCGCAAGACGCATTCCTCACTCCGCATTCACGTCGAGCACGGCACCGCCCACCTCAGGAATTGGCGGGCACTGGCCCGCCACCTCGGCCGCCGCGAGCACATGAGCGAGACGGTCCAGGCCGTCGCCGGCCCGCGGGACCCGAATGCCTTCCAGGAGGGGGCGTGCGCAGATGCTGTCGTGGCGCTGGCCGGGTGTCAGCAGGATAGCGAGAGGCCGCCCGCGTCCGCCGCAGGCGAGGTGGACTTTGGTGGTCAGTCCTCCTCGGGATCGGCCGAGGGCGTGATAACTCCCACTCCCGATCGGTGAGTTCATGGCGGCGCATCACCCCACCATGATCCACCAACTTGATGATCTTTGAAGACGAACCCTATGCCGTCTGCCCACGCCGAGATCTCCGCGGCACCCCACCGGACAGCTTCTTCCGGGTCCTGGACGAGCTTCCCGCAGACCGCCGCGACGTCTGGCACACCGTCCGGTGTCACCAGCGCGTCATGCACCCCGGTCTGCAGCCAGTCAGCGTAGTCGCCGACAGCCTCGGCAACCGCGAGCGCGATAAGCCTTACTGCGGCCACAGTCCCCACCCGGGTCAGGGCTTCTGCCGTCCGCCGGGTTACCGCCGTGTCCTCGGCATCCAGCAGCAGCCCTGCCAGCACTTCCGCAGCCTCAGGAACATCAGCGAAAGGAGCAAGGCCACGTCCAGCACGGACACGCTGCCTCCACGAAGGAGACGACGCCTCAGCCAAGGCCGCCTCCAACCCGCTCTTCATCTCTGGCACGACCAGACAGTTTCATGCCCTACGAAAGAAGATCGGCTCCCGGGCCGAATCCGTCCGCAAGCTTGACCAAGAACATGGAGGCCCGCACCGCCCCCGCGACGGACGGCAGTACGGGGGCACGCCTCTGCGTGCTGGGGCGCGGTCGGGGGTGCGGCGCGGTCGTTCGGCGCTGGCCAGCCGATCGTCGCGCCTTCCGCGATCGGCCTCGACAGGACGATCCGACGGTACGAACTCGGGGCAGCTCAGAATGACGCGAAGAGGGTGTTGAGGCCCTCCGCCAGCAGCGGGTGCGTGAAGATGGCGTCGGCCATGGCGGTGGCCGTGAGACCGCCGAGCATGGCGACTTGGATGACGGTCATGATCTCGCCGCCTTCGACGCCGAGAACCGCGGCGCCGAGAATCCGGTCGGTCCGCGCGTCGATGACGGCCTTCATGAAGCCACTGGCCTCCCCCGTCTCCAGGGCCCGGATGACGGCGTTCATCGGCAGCTTCGCGACGCGCACTTCCAGGCCCTGCTCCCGGGCCTCCCGCTCGGTCATTCCGACACGGCCGAGCTGCGGGTCGATGAACACGGTGTAAGGGACGACCCTGCCGCGTGTGCTCACCCGCCCGCCGCCGAGCAGGCGGGCGCGCAGGACGCGGTGGTCGTCGTAGGAGCTGTGCGTGAAGGCTGGCCCGCCCGCGACGTCCCCCATCGCGTACACGCCGGGGACCGAGGTCTCCAGGTGCTCGTCGACCTCGACGAAGCCGTCGGCGTTCAGCCGAATGCCGGCGGCCTCGGCATCGAGCACATCCGTGTTGGGGACCCGTCCGATGGCCGAGAGCATGTGGGAGGCCTCGATCTCCCGCTCTCCTTGCGAGGTGCGCACGGTGAGCCGCACACGGCCGGCGCCCGCCGCATCGACACGGCTCGCTGCTGCCGAGGTCAGGACCGTGACACCTTCCTCGCGCAGCAGCGCGGCGACCTCCTCTGAGATGTCCTCGTCCTCGTTCATCAGCAGGCGGGGCCCGCGCTGGACGAGGGTGACCTCGCTGCCGAAGCGGCGGAACATCTGGCCGAACTCCAGCCCGATGTATCCCCCGCCGAGGACGATCAGGTGTTCGGGGACCTCGTCCAGCTCCATGATCGACGTCGAGTCCAGCACGGTGACGTCACCAGCGCTCTCGATCGCGGGCGGCCGGGGCCTGGTGCCGGTGTCGATGACGATCGCCCGCGCGCCGAGTACGCGCGCGCCCCCTTCCGCGAGCGCCACCTCAACTGTCTTCGGGCCGATGAAGCGCGCCTCGCCGCGGACCAGGTCAAGCCCGTCCACGTCCAGTCGACCCGCGTAGTTCTCCTCGGCGCCCGCGACCATCGCCCGCTTGCGCTCCCGGACGTCGGCCAGGTCGACCGACACCGTGCCAGTGCGCACCCCGTACTCTGCGCCGCGCCGCGCCAAGTGGGCGAGGCGCGCGCTAGCGATCATGGTCTTGGTCGGGGTGCATCCGGTGTTCACGCAGACGCCGCCGAGCGCGCCGCGCTCGATCAGCGCGACGCGCTTGCCCGCCCCGGCCAGGTCGACGGGCAGGAACCGGCCACCCTGGCTCGTACCGATCACGATGACGTCGTACCTGTCGTCTGCCATACGGCACAGAATGACATCCCCGACCTCACCCGAGGAGGATTGCCCACCGGGAGTCACCATGCTGAGGACACCGTGCCCTGCCCCACCGCGTACTCCCTCGTCTGTCGCCCTCGTCTACGCGGCGCTCCTGGATGCGGAACCCTGGCCGTCGTGGCCACCTCAGCCGGAAGCGGACATAACCTCGTGAACCGCCCACTCAGACCTCGGCGACCTCGCCAAGAGCGGCGACGAAGAGTGCACCACCACCTCCCCCGCCACCAAGGGCGACGTCACCCGGCTGGACGAGCACGACGCCAAGGGCACCGGCTACCGTCCTGACCAACTGCCCCGAACTGACAGCACTCTCCGAGCACGTGCTCACTCCGTGACGACAGCGCATGATTTGGCCGCGATCCGGGTGAGCAGCTTGTTTGCGCAAGGAGGGCCACACATCCGCGAGCACGCTGTAGTACAGCGATTCACGGCGCGTACCGTCCTGGCGCATCATGTGGCTGCGCGTCGTCCCTTCGTAGACGAGACCCAGCCGTGTCAGGGCCTGCTGGGACCGCACGTTGAGGTTGTCGGTGCGCAAGGCGATTCGGGCAAGGCCCGGATCGTCGAAGGCGTACCCCGGAAGCAGCAGCTTCGACTCGGCGTTATACGGGCCGCCCCAGCAAGAACGATCGAACCAGGTCGCGCCAATCTCCGCACGGCCCTCAGCCAGGTCGAGCTCATACAGACTGGTCGAACCGATCATCACCTCGTCCGTCAGACGCTGGACCACGAAGCACCGCCGGGCTCGGTCCGTCAGCATTGGCTGATCATCACCTGCATCTCTTCCAGAGAACCGGGTCACGGTCGGGGCATCCACTGCCAGGCCTCTGGATCCGACGCAGAGGGAAAGAGCGCTTCGGCGTGGTCGACGGAGAGCGGGATGAGACGGTTGGCGCGACCGAGGAGGGAGTCATCACACACCACTACACCGTAGCTTCGGGCTCACTACCTCAGGACGGGGATATAGATCCTATTGCGCCGTCACACACAGCGACCGCGCCCCAAGAAGTGGACCATAGCCCCTGGCAAGTGACACAGCCACATGACCACGCCTCGGCCCGTGCCCTGCTGTTCGCGGCACGTCGCCTTCGGGCCGAGAACATCGCCCTGGTGTTCGGCGCCCGGGACGGCTTCGACGCCCGCGGGCTGCCCGTGTTTCGGCTGGCCCGTCTGGACCCTGTCAGCAGTACGCAACTCCTGGCGGAACGCTCGCCCGAGCTCGACCTGCCGCTCCGCCGTCGCATGGTCGCTGCCGCACCGGGCCGATGCCTACGGCCGTGCGCCACTGCCCCCGCCGCACCATATCCAGCGGGCGTACGGCGCACGGATGGCAAAGCTGCTGCCCGGGACCCGGGCGGCCCTGCTCGTTGCGGCGGCCGAGGGCACCGGCGACCTGGATGCGATCCGTCGCGCAGGCGCTGACCTGGGCGCGGGCCTCGACGAGCTGGACGCCGCCGAGACGGCCATGTAGTAAGGGGGTCCAAACGCCTCGGCGGGTGCGACGGGCTCCGAGTGATCGCTCATGGCGCCACCGCAAGACGGTGTGCGCCCCACGCTCCAGCGTCCCTCCTGACCGAAATGCCCGAGGGGTCAGGCTTTTGACCGGATCGGACCTGCCGCTTGCGCCCAAGCTGTCTGGGCCACCGTCGGCGGACCTCGCGGCCCCCGGCCCGCCGGCGGCCTGGTCGCCGCGCGGCGGGCCGGTGTCGATGCGGACGCGTGGGACGAGGTCAGGCCCGTCCCACGCCTCACGAGGGAAGAAGGGAAGATGGGGGCATGACCGAGATCCGCACCCCCCGTCTCGTCCTGCGCCGATGGCTGGACGACGACCTGGTCCCCCTGTCCGAGATGCACGCCGATCCGGCGGTGATGCAGAACGTCGGCGACGGCCGGTCGTACTCCCTTGAGCGAACCGCCGAGCAGATCGAGGCGTGGGAGGAGGAATGGGACGAGGAAGGGTTCGGGATGTTCGCGGTCGAGCTCCTGGGCTCCGGTGAGCTGGCGGGGGCCGTCGGCCTCTCCGTTGCCGACACTCCGGGCGAGGTCGTCGGCCAGGTGGCGATCAGCTGGCTGCTCGGGCGGGCGTTCTGGGGGCAGGGATATGCCTCTGAGGCAGCCCACGCCACATTGGAGTTCGCCCTGCAGGATCGCGGCCTCGACCGCGTGGTCGCCGTGTGCCGGACGAGCGACCACGCTTCCATGAAGCTACTCGGTAAACTCGACATGCGGGCCGAAGGCACCGCACAGCACCCGTTCCACGGTCATGACGTGTCCGTTTACGGCATCGACCTGACGCAGTACCAGGCATAGCGCCACATCTCGACTGGGGGCTCAAGTCATACCGGGGCCGAAGACCGGGAGCCTCATTGCGAGGCCACGCAGACGGTAACGGGGACTTGACGGGTCCGAGTCCTGTCGATCAGGGCAAGTGCGGCTCAAGGATCCACCTGATCACCGAGCGGACCGGTCTGCCCCTGTCCGTCGGGATCTCTGGCGCTAACCTCCACGACAGCAAGCCCTGATCCCGCTCGTGAAGGACATGCCTCCGCTCCGGTCCCGCCGGGGCCCCGCCGACGCAGACCCGGCAAGCTCCACGCCGACAAGGGCTACGACTACCGCTACCTGCGGCAATGGCTGTCACAGCGAGGCATTCGGCATCGCAGCGCCCGCAAGGGTGTCGAAAACTCACAGCGGCTGGGGCGACACCATTGGACCATCGAACGGACCATCGCCTGGCTCGCTGGCTGGCGCCAACTCCACCGCCGCTACGAGCGCAAAGCCGAGCACTTCCTCGCCTTCGCGAGCCTCGCCGGCATCCTCATCTGCTACCGCCGCATGAACTCCTGAACACACCCTGCAGACACTGCCGTGTGAAGGAGTATGGCCAGGTGAGCACACCCGAACAGATCCAGAATGCAGCCCTTCTCTGGCAGGAACACCGCGATGCCAAGTTCCCCGCCGACCTACGAGGCGTCGAGTTCGAAGACATCGACATGGTGATGCTCGATGCGGACACCGCAGGATGCATCTACACCTGGATCGACAACGGCGGCATCCTCGATCCACAACGCAGGCGCATCCTCGAGGCCTGTGTCCAAGACTTGGACCGAGTGATTCCGCAGATCAGCGACCCGTCGGGCCATCGGTACTACCAGCGCTTGCAGCAACTTGGTCTGCTCATTTCGGGTGCCCTAAACGCCAAATGAGATCGCCTCTTAGCGGCGTCGAGCATGCCGTCGGTGTTGGTGTGCACCTCGGTGAGCTGCAGATTCTTCTCAGCGACCAGGTCGTGTAGTTCACTGCGGAAGAGATCACGTCTTGCGGCTGTGGCGCGCAGCGGACCATGACGACGTGGTCGAACTCGGTGTCGCGCAGCATGCCCATCATGGGCGTAATGCCGCCGCCGGCCGTCAGCTAGAGCGCCCTGGCGAGCTTGGCGTCCGGCAGAACGAAGTCACCCGTCGATGTCGACCCCTACCCGCACGTACTGACCGGCCGTGTGGCCGCGCAGGGCGGCGCCCGCATGCAGCGGGCTGAGCAGATCGAGGTAGTCCGACGGCAGCAGCGGCGTCGTGACCATCTCCAGCAGTATCCACGCCCTACTTCGGAGGGCTGCTCCCGTCATGACTCCAGCTTGCTGCGCCTCAGGGCGTAAGGTCCTGACCTCACGACGTGAGCCATGCAATCCGGAGGGCCAGCGAGCTGGCACTGGATGAGATGACGGTCACCGCGCTGCGGGCCGCATTGAAGACCACCGCCGACGAGGTCGTCATTCCCGTGGCCGCCGCCGTTGACCTGGTCCACAGTGGGTGGCGTTCTTCGGCTTCTCATCGAGCGTCTTGACGATGACCCGCTCGACGTCCGCGTCGGTGATCTTCCGCGGGACACCGGGCCGCGGCTCGTCGGACAGGCCGTCCAGGCCACGTTCCAGAAAGCGCCGCCGCCAGGTGCGTGCCATGTCAGCGGTGAGTGGCGGTCCGTCGGGTTTCGCCAAGCCCTCTCAGGTGCCCCGCTCACCTCTCTCGCCAGGCGGAACAGTGAGGGGTGAACCAGATCCAGTGCCTGCCCGTCGGATCCGGGATGCCAGTCCCGTTCTGCTTCGGGAACCTGCTCCAGAACCCGGACCGCCTCGCGCAGCCGGGCCTGAGTCCGTCGTCGCCAGTGTGTCCGACTGCCACACCCCGTCGACGGCGGACACCTCGACACCCGTTCGCGCGTCCCGCGGCGTAACGCCGGAGTTCGGCAAGCACGTAACGAATCTGCGCCTCGGTGAGGCCCTGGGCGACCGCCTCCCGTGTCCGCCTGGCGGGGTGCCAGGGCCTGCGGGGACAGCGCGGCGGAGTCAGCGACGATGCACGCTGACCGCGTAACCGCCGCCGTCGTAGGGATCGGCGTCCCAGGTGGCGAAGCGGTCGGTGAGAGTGAGGCCGGCTGTGGTGCAGTGATCGTCGTACTCCGTCAGCGTGAGGCTGGGAGGCACGGGGAGATGCTCCCGGTCCAGGCCGAAGCCGGCGACGAGCAAGCCGCCCGGGCGCAGGGCTCGGGCCAGCGTGGCGGCGACGGCGCCCTCCGTGCCCGGCGCGAGGAGCGGGAAGACGTTGCCTGCCGCGACGACGAGGTCGAAGCCGGTGCCGACCCTCGCAGTGGCCGGGTCGAGATCAGCCAGGTCGGCCTGCAGCCAGGTGAGCCGTGGCGCGCTGCGACGTGCCACGGCCAGCATGGATGCGTCATGGTCCACACCCACCCCGTCGTAGCCGAGCCGGGCGAGCTCGATCAGGACCCGCCCGGTGCCGCAGCCCGCGTCCAGCACTCGTGAGCCGGGCGGCACAAGTGTGGCGCACAGACGCGCCTCGCCGTGAACATCCTGTCCGCGTTCGGCCAGTTCCGCGAAGCGGGCGGCGTACTGCTCACCGGACCCGCCACCCGTCAGCCGCTCCCATCGGTTCATACCGGTAAGCCTAAAGGCGTAGGGGCCGCACACGAGCTTCGGGAAGGGAGAACGGCCTCTCAGGGAGTGACGGTGGGGAAGCCGGGGTCCGGCTTGTCCAGGGCAGACATGAGCCGGGTGAGCAGGGCGGGATCGCCGGTCGTGGTGATGCCGTCGGTGCCCCGCCGGCGAGCAGGCTCACGGGCTGGTCCCTGGTCATCGCCATGGTGAGGCCCGCGTCGTCGGCCGAGCAGACCCGTGGTTCAGGTGAGGAGCCCGTTGGCGAGGCGGAGGCGCCAGCGACCGTCGTCGACGTGCCAGTCGATCGTGAGGTCGATCGCTCATGCTGTCGGCCCGTCGACCCGGACGGCGAGGCCGTCGATGAGCCGGCCCACGGCCAGGGCCTGCCGCACGTCGGGACCGAGTGCGGCACCGGCGCCGGGAGGGGCGCCGGGGGTGAGTTCCCGGGCGTCTGTAAGGCAGAAGTTCCGACAAACGGCGTTCTCCATGGCGTGGCCCAGGGGGTGTAGAGCGTGGCAAGGTCACGGTGGGCGCGCCTGTCGTCCGGATCGTTGAAGTCGGCATGGTGGAGCTGGGTGACGGCGAAGCAGGGGTCTCCCCGGTCCGCGTAGCGCCGGGCGCGTGCTCGGGCTGCGGACTGACGCCGGGGGTCTTGACCCTGCGGCGGGCCTCCTCGACCGGGGGTGCTCCCCCAGATGGGCGGGGCTCACCGTCCCACCCGCCATCACGGAGAGATCACGCAGGCAATGGATCATCGCGTTCCGCTCTCCGGGTACCGTCAAGACATGAGTCATCCGCATCCCGAGCTGAAAGCCGCCCCGCCCCTTCCCGAAGGGGGGCTGCGGGTCGTCCCCCTGGGCGGCCTGGGCGAGATCGGCCGCAACATGACCGTCTTCGAGCACGCGGGCAAGCTGCTCATCGTCGACTGCGGTGTGCTGTTCCCCGAGGAGACCCAGCCCGGCGTGGACGTGATCCTGCCGGACTTCACCTCGATCCGGGACCGGCTGGACGACATCGTGGCCGTGGTACTCACCCACGGCCACGAGGATCACATCGGCGGTGTGCCGTATCTGCTGCGTGAGCGCTCCGACCTACCCGTCGTCGGTTCGAAGCTGACCTTGGCGTTCCTGGAGGCCAAGCTCAAGGAACACGGCATCCGGCCGCGCCCGGTCCGGGTGCGTGAGGGCGATCGGCGGCGCTTCGGACCCTTCGACTGCGAGTTCGTGGCGGTCAACCACTCCATCCCGGACAGCCTCGCGGTCGCGATCCGTACCGGCGCCGGACTGGTTCTGCACACCGGGGACTTCAAGATGGACCAGTTCCCTCTCGACGATCGCATCACCGATCTGCGCGCCTTCGCCCGGCTCGGCGAGGAGGGCGTGGACCTCTTCCTCACCGACTCGACCAACGCCGAGGTGCCGGGCTTCACCACCTCCGAGCGTGAGCTGAACCCGGCGATCGAGCAGGTGATGCGCACCGCGCCCAGGAGGGTCATCGTCTCCAGCTTCGCCAGCCACGTGCACCGCATCCAGCAAGTCCTGGACGCCGCCCACCAGCACGGCCGCAAGGTCGCCTTCGTCGGCCGTTCCATGGTCCGCAACATGGGCATCGCCCGTGACCTGGGCTATCTGAAGGTCCCGTCCGGTCTGGTCGTGAGCACCAAGGAGCTGGAGAAGCTCCCGGACCGCAAGATCACTCTCGTGTGCACCGGCTCCCAGGGCGAACCGATGGCCGCGCTGTCTCGGATGGCCAACCGCGACCACATGATCCGCATCGGCAAGGGCGACACCGTCCTGCTCGCCAGCTCCCTCATCCCCGGCAACGAGAACGCCATCTACCGGGTGATCAATGGCCTCACCCGGTGGGGTGCCCATGTCGTCCACAAGGGCAACGCCAAGGTGCACGTCTCCGGGCACGCCAGCGCCGGTGAACTCGTCTACTGCTACAACATCGTCAAGCCCCGCAACGTCATGCCCGTGCACGGCGAATGGCGCCACCTGCGGGCCAACGGCGACCTCGCCATCCGTACCGGTGTCGACCCCGACCGGGTCGTCATCGCCGAGGACGGCGTCGTCGTCGACCTCGTCGGCGCGCGGGCGTCCATCACGGGCAAGGTACCCGCGGGCAACGTCTACGTGGACGGCATGGAAGTCGGCGGCGCCACCGAAGCGTCGCTCAAGGACCGCCTCACCCTCGCGGAGGAGGGCGTGGTGACGGTGGTGGCCATCGTCGACGCGGACACCGGTGCCCTTGCCGAGGCCCCCGACTTCCTGGCCCGCGGGTTCGTCCACGACGACCGCACCTTCGAGCCGGTCATCCCCGTCATCGAGAAGACCCTGGCCACCGCGGCCGAGGAAGGTGTCGGGGACGCGCGCCAACTCGAACAGCTCATCGCCCGCGCCGTGGCGAACTGGGCATTCCGCACCCACCGTCGCAAGCCCCTCATCATCCCTGTCATCATCGACGCCTGAGCCACAGCCCGGCAGCACCACCCCCGATTCCGGTCGCAGCCCCGCGAGCACCGAGATCGGGCACGGGAGCCGGCACTGGCGAACGGGCGCGCCGGCCGGGGACGCGCACACCGAGCTGACACGGGACGACTTCGGGCTGGCCTCTCAACTCCCTGACGAGCTCGGAGAGCTGGCCGGTCAGACGTGTGGTGCGGCGCTGATGGCGCTCCAGAAGCCCGGGAACCTGCTCTCGGAAGGACTGCCGCCCGCAGCCCAGGACTGGACGGACCAGCCGTCGTATCCTCACCCGGACCACGACCTGCCGGCCGTCGACCGGAACGTCCCGCACCGTCCGGCCGTGATACCCATGGACCCTCCCGTCACCGCCCCGCACACCGGACAGGGAACCGGAACATCCCGGGTCCGAGCCGTAACCCGGACTGTCTCGCCACCGTCCGCCACATCCTCGACGACCAACGCCGACAACACCATTCGTACAAGCGCGTTCGCATCACTGCGCGGGGACTGCGCCGTAGCGGCGGTTGCGGTGGGTGTAGTCGGTCATGGCCTGCCACAGGTCACGGCGGTCCATGTCGGGCCAGAGCTTGTCCGTGAAGAGGAGTTCGGCGTAGGCGGTGTGCCAGGGCAGGAAGTTGGAGATGCGCTGCTCGCCGCCTGTGCGGCAGAGCAGGTCGACGTCGGGCAGCTCGCCCAGGGGCAGGCGGGAGCGCAGCAGGTGTTCCGAGACCCGGACTCCGTCGAGCTGTCCGGCCCGTGCGGCGTCGGTCATGGAGTTGGCGGCCTGGATGAGTTCGTTGCGGCCGCCGTAGTTGAGGCAGAACGTGAGGTTGAGGCCGGTGCGGTCCTTGGTGACCTGCTCGTGGTTGTGCAGGAGGTCGGTGAAGTCGACGGGCAGGCCGTCGGGGAGCCCGGCCCAGCGAATCCGCATACGGCGTTGCAGGAATTCCCCGGACAGCAACTGTTCGCGTGCGAACGTCAGCAGGTTGTCGATCTCCTCCGGCGGGCGCTTTTCCCGGTTCTCGGTGGAGAGCAGGTACACGGTCAGGTACGGCAGCCCGATCTCCAGGGCGCCGTGCACGGCATCGACCAGCATCCGCACTCCGGCCTCGTGGCCGTCGCTGCGCGTGAGGCCGCGTGCGGTGGCCCAGCGGCCGTTGCCGTCCATGATGATCGCGACATGCCGCGGCATGCGCTCGGGTTCGAGTGTGGGTGGTCGGGCGCCGCCAGGATGGGGGCGCGGCGGCAGCAGCCCGCGGTCCGCGGTCCGGGGCGCGGGGAGTGCCGGGCGGGTGGGCAAGGGCACGGTGCGCCGTGTGGGCAGGGGGAAGAGCCGCCAGGCCGCGGCCGCCATGAGGCGGGCCGGGCCGGTGATGCGCCAGCCTGCGGCCCGGGAGGGTTGTACGGTGCGACGCAGCACCGCGGGTCCGGCTTGTTCGACGGCACGCAGGCGGGCGCGGTAGAGGTTGCAGCCGGTGCGCATCATGAGGGCCGGGCCGGTCGGCAGGCCGGCCCACAACTGTGGGTTGTCCAGCCAGCTTCGTGCTTGACCCAGGAGATGGCTGATCAGTGCCTGTACCTGGGGGGTCCACCGGCGTTCCAGGAGGTCTGCCTCGGTCACGCCGAAGCGTTGCAGTTCCTCCGCGGGCAAGGCG
This sequence comes from Streptomyces sp. NPDC111628, assembly GCF_055635195.1. Lineage (NCBI taxonomy): Bacteria > Bacillati > Actinomycetota > Actinomycetes > Kitasatosporales > Streptomycetaceae > Streptomyces > Streptomyces sp. NPDC111628. The sequence goes on from NZ_JBVKBZ010000003.1 coordinate 56,413, forward strand.
GCCGCGCCATGGCCGAGATCCTCGGCGAGATCTGTCAGTGCGTCGGTGAGCAACAGGGCATCGGCCAAGCGTTGGTAGGAGTCCAGGTGATGGAGATGGAGCGGGGTGTCGACGCCGGCGTGGCGCAGCATCTTCAGGCACTGCTCGAGGAAGGGCGTGATGGTGTTTCTGCTGCGCCTGCGCCATTCCTGCCAGGTTGCCGCGGCCGGAGCGGTCCGCAGGGCGTCCTGGTGGAAGGCGGCGAAGGTGGCGTCCACGTCGCCCGCGCTCAGGTTCCAGCACCACATGGCGTGCACGAGCGCCCGGCGGACCGGGTCCTCGCTCGTGCCGAGCCGCAGGTCGGTGTCAAGGGCGTCCTGCCATGCGCGCAGGCGCTTCGAGCCCTCGCTCCCACCGGTGTCTGCCAGGTCATCTGCGACGCAGAGGGCGGCGAACAGGGCGCTGCATGCCGGGCGCAGCTGTGGGGGCATCAGCAGCGAGATCAGGAAGTCTTCACGCCTGGTGGACCGTCCGTAGTCGTAGCACTTCCGGTAGGCGGCTCTCAGTTGCGGGTCGTGGATTTCGGCTTTCGTGCAGTCGGCAGCGAACACGGTGCTCCTTCGGGAGAGGGCGGGGTCGGGTCGGAGGCCGCGGCGCTGCTGTGTCGCCGGGAGGCAGGCCGGGGAAGGAAGCGGCGTCGAACCAGGCCGGTCGCACGCCGAGGGAACTCGGCACAGTGAAGGAGTGTGTGCGGGATCGTGCTCCGGCTGGTGCGGACGGTGAAGGCCGCGAGCCCGGCCATGGTGAGCCCTGCCGACCAGCACAGGCCGAGCAGGAGCTGACGCCAGGGGATCAGGGTGAGATCGACCGCGGACACGGCCGCCTGCATCGCCCCGTAGGCCGGCAGCCACTTCAGCATCGGGCTGTCCGCGGCAGGATTGGCGACGGGGTTCTGCAACGACAGGTCGACGAAACTGACCATGATGACGACGAACATCCCCGCCAGCTCGCTACGCAACACCGCCGCGAGCAGGATCCCGACACCTCCGTAGGCCAGGGCCCCCACCGTGAAGGCGCCGACCATGACATCGAGGCGCTCTGGCCGGTAGAAGACACACACCCACGTCGTGGCGTAGCCGGCGGTCAGCGCAGCGGTGAGCAGCAGAACACCGCTGCGGGCCAGTACCAGACACAGGCGTGGGTATCCGGCGATCACCAGCCGGTGGTCGAACTCCGCCGCGCGGCTGGCGGCGAGGAACATCATGAAACCGACGATCAGCGCGATGGCGTGCAAAGCACCCGACAGCTGGGTCACGGTGTCGGCGTCGAGGTCCACCGGCCGGTCGGCCGCCCGCAGGAAGAACCGCACCGGGTCACTGGGCAGGACCCGGTAGGCAAGCGTCAGCCACAGCGGTACGAAGAAGACGACCAGGACCAGCGCCAGGCGGTTGCGAGCCTGCTCCAGCACGGCGTGGCGCACCGCTGTGCCCAGACATTGCCAGAACCACTTCACGCGGCACTTCCCGCGACACCGCTGCCGTCGACGGCCAGGACGCCGTCCTGAAGCCGGTGCAGCACATCGAGGCGCTCCCGGTCGTAGACGAGATGGGAGACCACCACGACGGTGCGGCCCCGCTCCCGCAGAGCCTCGGCGATGTCCCAGAACCGCAGATACGTCTCCCAGTCGAAGCCCTGGTACGGCTCGTCCAGCAGCAGCACCTGCGGATCGTGCATCAAGGCCACGGCCAGGTTCAGTTTCTGCCGCGTCCCCCCACTGAGCGTGTGCAGACGGCTGCGAGGGCTCTCGTCGAAGCGCAACTCCTCCAGCAGCTCCCACGCCCGCTCGCAGCCATCGAGCCGGTAGGCGGCCTGGAAGAACCGCACATGCTCCCGCACCGTCAACGCCGGGTGCAGCACGGTGTTCTGCGGGCAGTACCCGATCCGCCCTTCGCAGTGAACCGTGCCGCTGTCGGCCGCCGCCTGCCCCACCAGGATGCGCAGCAGCGTGCTCTTCCCAGCCCCGTTCGCACCGACAATGCCCAACAGGCAGCCCTGCGGAACCTCCAGACTCACCCCGCGCAACACCGGGCGCCGACCATAGGCCTTACAGACAGCATCGAGGCGCAGAACGCCAGCTGGGGGTACGGGGGTTGCAAAGGTCACATCATTGGCAACGACTGGGCTGCGAGATAGTGGCGAGGGATCCGGGACGGTGTCGGCGGGACACCCCGGTCACGGACAGCTGCGCCGCCGACGTAGCAGCCTTCGTGCGGTCCGCTCACGTATTCGCCTGCGACGAGCCGCCCCGGCCTCGGCCTCGGCCAGCGAGTCGCCCCCCAGCGAGGCCCGCCTCGAAGTCGCGGGCCTCAAGCATGGCGGCCGTGGCCTGAGGCCAGGGGTCCCCACCCGGACGGATCGTGGATCGTCTGCGGTGACGAACGGGAGCCGGCAGGGACGTCACGATCGCCTCGGAACACAGCGCCACGAGATCTTTGGGTGGCCCGGACCCCGCGCTGATCCGCCGTCGGGCACTCAACGCCTGATCTCGTACCTGGTCGGCACCACGCCGAGCAACTGGCTACTGTCCTACCCCTACCCCGCCTGCACTTCGCCCCGACCGGATCCCCCTGGCTGAACCCGGTGGAACGCCGGTTCGCCGAGCTGACCAACAACACCGCCGTGCGTCTAGTGCCGCTCGTCGGTGCTCAGGTCCAGCCGCTGGTGGACCAGTCGGGCGAAGTGAGCCAGGGTGCGTCCGGTGGCCAGGTCGGCCGGTCCGAGGCGGATGTCGAACAGATCCCGGGCCTGTACCAGGAACTGCATCCCCAGCAGCGAGTCCAGTCCGAAGTCGGTGACGTTGAGCGTGGGGTCGAGGTCGGCCGGGTCGGCCTGCAGGACACCGGCGAGGAGCTGGGTGACCACGTCGGTGATCTTGCGCACCGCCTCGTCCACCGGGAGGCCCGCCAGCGTGTTCAGGAGCTCGTTACGGGCGTCCGGGGATGCCGCGGAGGACGCCGGAGCGAGCGGGGCGAACCGAGGGGTGGTCAGGGCGGGCAGCAGATGACGTGCGGTCCCCCAGCGGTAGCGGCCCGCTCCGGCGACATCGGTGCCGGCGGCCAAGAGGTGGTCGGCGGTGGTCAGGACCTCGGCGGGGGTGAGCAGTTCGAGGCCCCGTCCTGCCATGGCGGCCGCCATGCCGCTGCGGGCGACGTAGCCGGTTTCGCCGATCGGCCCCCAGGCCAGTGCCGTACCCGTCCGGCCGGTGCCGCGCCGGGCCCGGGTGAGGGCCTCCAGGTAGGCGTTGGCCGCCGCGTAGGCGGACTGTCCCGGATTTCCGATGCCGGCGGAGACGGACGAGTACGTGAGGAACAGGTCCAGATCGCGTTCTGCGGTGAGGTGGTCCAGCAGGGCCGCGCCCGCCGCCTTGGGCGCCAGTACGGCGGCGAACCGGTCGTCGGTGAGCTCGGACAGCACCGCGTCGTCCATGTGCATCGCCGCGTGCACGATGCCTTTCAGGGGGTGCCCGGTGGCGTCCACGGCCTTTAGGACCCGGCGCAGCGCCGCTTCCTCGGTGACGTCGGCAGCGTGTGCGGTGGCCCGCACACCACGGTCGGTCAGTTCCCGCAGCAGGGTGTGCGCGCCGGGGGCGTCGGGTCCGCTGCGGGAGAGCAGGGCCAGGTGCCGGGCCCCGCGATCGGCCAGCAGGTGTGCGGTGGCGGCGCCGAGCCCGCTCAGTCCGCCGGTGATCAGGTAGGTGCCCTCGCCGTCGAGGCGGAGGGAACCGAGTGCGGGTTCGACAGGGACGGGTTCGTCCAGGGGATCGAAGGTGACGACGACCTTGCCGGTGTGCCGGGAATGCTGCAGGAGGTGGAAGGCCTCGTCGACACGGGCGGCGGGATAGACCGTGTGGGGCAGAGGCCGGTAGGTGCGGGAGCCGATCGCCGCAGCGAAGTCCCCGACGAGCCGGGTCCGGAGGGCCGGGTCGTCCACGACGGCGTCGAGGTTGAAGCCGATGAAGGTGAGACTGCGGTGGAAGGGGCGCAGCGTGATCGGATTGTTGAGGAAGATGTCCCTCTTGCCGAGCTCGATGAAGCGGCCGTTGGGGCGCAGGAGGTCGATGCCCTGGGCGATGGCCTCACCGCTGAGGGAGTTCACCACGACGTCCACACCCCGGCCGCCAGTGAGCTCCTGAACCCGGTGGACGAAGTCCAGGCTGCGGGAGTCGAGTACGTGCTCGACGCCGAGCGTGCGCAGCAGGTCGCGTTTGGTCTCCGTGCCGGCGGTGGCGATGACGTGGGCGCCCTGCCGGCGGGCGCACTGCAGGACGGCCAGCCCCACCGCCCCGGCTCCGCCGTGGACGAGCACGGTCTCCCCCGCGCCGAGTCGGGCCAGTTCGACCAGGGTGTGGTGGACGGTCAGGAAGGCGACGGGGAAGGTCGCCGCCTCCGTGAGGCTCATCCCGTCGTGAACACGGACGACGGCGAAGGCGGCGGTCGTGGCGTGCGAGGCGAGTGCGGCGGGCACGAGGCCGCAGACCCGGTCACCGGGCTTCAGGTCCTCCACCCCCGTTCCCACGGCCCGCACGATGCCGGCACCGTCGGTGCCCAGTCCCCGGCCGAGCGGACTGTTCTCCACCGCCTCGGGCGGCAGCAGGCCGTTGGCCCGCATGGGGTCCCGGTAGTTCAGGGCCACGGCCCGCATCTCCAGTACCACCTCGCCCGGTCCGGGCTCGGGCTCGTCTGTCTGCCTCCAGACGAGCCGCCGGTGCAGGCCCGGGTCACGGGCTTCCAGGATGAACGGCGTGCCGGCGGGGACGCCCGGGGGCTCGTTCACCGGGTGCTGTACCTGCCGGGGCACGAACCTGCCCCGTGCGGTCAGGACGATCTCGTCCTCCCGAACGCTCCGGTCGTCGTCGCCGGGTGCGAGAAGTTCGCCGGCCAGGCGGCGGGCGTCGGTGTCGGTGTCACCGGTGCGGTGGCAGGACAAGCGGCGCAGCCACAAGTCCGGGCGCTCGTTGGCGAGGGTGCGGCAGGCCGCCCAGACGGCCGCGTCCACCGGGTGCGTCGGCTGCTCCGGGGCCGGGAAGAGGCCGGTCGGACGTGTGACGAGCCATACCTGAGGGCTGGTTCCGCCCTTCAGGCCGTCGCAGGCGGTGGCCAGGGAGCGCAGGAGGGCTGCGCGGCGGGTGGTCCGCGTGACGGTCTCGTGCGGGCCGGGTGCGGCGAGCAGCAGGACGACGCGCGGATCGGGCTCCGTGGGCAAGGCCGCGCTCCAGGAGGCGGCCTCGTCGGGCGCCGTGATCACGGTGGCCTTCCCGAGACGGGCTGCCAGAGCTCGCGCTGTCGCCGTCTCGGTGCCGTCCTCTACGGCGATGACCCAGGTGGTGCGCGGCACCGGCCGTGCTGTCGAGGTGGTGCCCGGCACCGGCCGCGCTGTCCCGGTGGTGGCCGTCGCCCGGCCGTGGTCCGCCGCGGCGAGGAGGACGGAGCGGTCCTCGGGCCCGGTCTGCGCCACACCGGAGAAGCCGCACCGGTACAGCAGCGGTGTCCACCGGTCCCGGCCGAGGATGCGGGACACGGGGCGCAGGGTGTGGTCCCCGCGCTCCCAGAAGTCGTTCAGCGTGCCGTACAGCAGAGCTTGGAGCGGGGCGTGGTGCGGTTCGGTGGCCAGCAGATGTCCGCCGGGGGCCAGCACACCGTGCAGCCGGCGCAGGGTCGCGGCCAGGTCGGTGGTGGTGTGCAGGGCGTCGCCCGCGAGGACGAGGTCGTATCCGCCTCGGGGCAGGCCCTGGTCGGCCGGGTCGGCGTTCGGGTTCACCGTCCGGTAGTCGACGAAGTCGTGGGCCGAGAAGCGGTGTTCGGCGCGAGTGAGGATGCTGCCGGTGGGTGCGGTGCACGTGTAGCGGGTCCGGTCGGCCGGCAGCACGGGCAGGGCCGCGGCCGTCAGGGCGGTGGTGGTCGCGCCGAATTCCAGGACGCGCAGCGGGCGGTCGGCGGGCCAGCGGGCGACGATGTCACCGAGCAGGGCCTGCACGGCCCGGTGGGCGAAGCGGTGGGCGGGGCCGGACTCGTGGAGTTGCTCGTAGGCGCTGTCCCCGGCCGGCAGGGTTTCGCGTGCGTCGGCGTGTCCCCGCACCACGTCGGGCAGCCGGCGCAGGTGCCGGTTGATGAGCAGTGTCTCGGCGCCGTAGGCGGGATGGTCCTCGACCAGGGCGCGCAGCAGGGCCTCGGTACGGGTCTCCGCGCCGGTCAGCAGCCAGGTCTCTCCTGTCGGCCGGGCGAGACCGTACTGGGCCAGCAGGGGCAGCATCAGCCGGGCGAGCCGTCGGTGCCGGGGCTGGAGGCCCCCGGCCACGAGGTCGTCCATCGAGAACGGGGCCGCCGGGTCGGCGAGAAGTCCGTGCAGCGTCCCGGCCCAGCAATGGGCGCCGGCCTGCTCGGCGGCCGCGGTGAACCGGCGGTGGCCGCCGTCGTCCAGGGCGGTGCGTGCGGCGGCGATGCGCGATTCGGCCGCGGATGCCACCTCGGCGGGCGTGGGGAGCGGGGAGGGCGGGGCGGCGGTCGGGGGGTGGGGGGCGGCCCTCAGGACGGTGCGCTGGACGGTCAGCGGGGTGCGTTCGGCCAGGTGTGCCCGGCGGGTGCGGCAGCCGTCGATCTCGACGGTGACCGTGCCGTCGGGGTCGGCGTATGTGATGTCCCAGCACATCTCGTTGGCGCTGCTGCTGCGACGGCGCAGATGTACGACGCCGGCGGGCGCGGGGGTGCGCCACACGCGTACGGCTCCGAACACGGTCGGGAGGAACGCGGCGGACTCCCCCCGCGCCTCGGCGAGGGCCACGGTGGCCTGCAACGGCGCGTCGATCAGGACCGGGTGGGCGGTGTAGGCGTCGGCGGGGTGCTTTAGCCGGTAGCTGACCAGTGCCTCGCCGTCGCCGGTGTCGACGCGGTCGACGAGCTGGAAGTCCGGCCCGCAGTGCAGACCGATGCCGTGGCACATGTGGTAGAAGCCGGGGCCGTCGAGGCTCCGGTCGCAGCGTGCCCGGAGTGCGCCGACGTCGAGCGGGGCCGGTGCCGTGCCGAGCAGGCTACGGACCTGTGCGCGTACCACGGGCAGGCACTCGCCGCCGTGTTCCTCACGGACGCTGATGGTCACGGCGCCGTCGTCGGGGGTGACCGCGGTCTGCAGGGCGACCGGCGTCGGGTCCGGCCATCGCAGGGACAGCGGACGGCCGATCTCCAGGTGCCGTACCTCGACCGGGCGGTCCATGGCCCGGCGACCGGCGCTCAGAGCCATCTCCACGTAGGCGGCGGCCGGCATGAGGACGTCGTCGCCGATCCTGTGGTCGCCCAGCCAGGGCACCAGTTGCGGCTCGACGGTGCCGTGCCACACGGGGTGCGGGGCGGGCATCCGCTCGCCCACCAGTGGATGGTCCAGCAGGCCGCTGCCGCTGGTGTGGGCGACCAGGTCCTGCGCGGTGCCGTGCCAGTGCCGTTCGTGCTGCCACGCGTAGGCGGGCAGGTCGACCACCCGGCCGGGGCGGGGGAAGTGGTGCCGCCAGTCGGTCGCGGTGCCGGCGGCGAGTACGGCGGCGACGGCTGCCGCGGACTCGCGCAGGCCGTCCCCGTCGCGGTGCAGGGTGGGGACGCAGATGGCGCCCGTGTGGCGCAGATAGGGGCGCAGCACCGGGTGCGGTCCGATCTCGACCAGGACACCGGCGTGCTCGGTGGCGAGGTGGGCGGCGGCCTCGGCGAACCGTACCGGCTCACGGACGTTGCGCCACCAGTACGCGGCGTCGAGTTCGGGCCCGTCCAGCGGGGTGCCGGCGACGGTGGAGACGAACGGGATGCGGGCCGGGGCGGGTTCGAGGCCGTCGAGGGCGTCGAGCAGCGGCTTCCTGATGGGGTCCATGGCACGGCTGTGGAAGGCGTAGTCGAGGTCCAGTTCGCGGAAGAAGACGCCGCGGCCGGTCAGTTCGGCTCCCCAGGCCGCGAGCGCGTCGGCGTCCCCGGCGACGGTCACGTCCCGGTCGCTGTTGATCCCCGCGATCTCCAGCGCGCCGTCGTGGCGGAGCAGCTCCTCGCGTGCCTGTGCCTCGGGCAGCCCGACGGCGGCCATCCGGCCCCGGCCCGCCGTGGCGCCCTGGGTGCGGCTGCGTTCGGCGATCACCAGCGCGGCCTGCTCCAGGGTGAGGACCCCGGCGGCGAGGGCGGCGGCGACCTCGCCGACGCTGTGTCCGGTCACCGCCCGAGGGCGCACCCCGTGCGAGGCCAGCAGCGCGGTGAGGCCCACCTGCACGGCGAAGAGGGCGGGCTGGGCCACCTCGGTGCGCTGCCATTTCCGGGGGGACGGGTGGGCCAGTTCCTTGGCCACCGACCAGCCCAGGTGGGGTGCCAGGGCCGCGTCGGCCTCCTGGACGGCTCCGCGGAACACCGGTTCGCTCCGCAGCAGGTCGGCGGCCATGCCCGGCCACTGGGAGGCGTTGCCGGAGAACACGAAGGCGATTCCGTCCCGCTCACCGGCGCGTACCAGGGCCCCGCCGGCGGGCTCCGCGGCCGTCAGCCGGTCCAACTGCCGGGCGGCCTCCTGCGGGTCGGCGGCCAGTACGGCGGCGCGGTGCGGGTGCGCGGTGCGCCGTACGGTGCTGGTGTGGGCCACGTCGTAGAAGTCCGCCGGCTCGGCGTTGCGCAGTCGCTCCGCCATGCGGGCGGTCATCTGCTTCAGCGCCTTGGCGGACCGGGCGGAGACGACGAGTGGCAGCGGGCGTCCGTCCGGCACCGGGCTCGGCTCGGGTCGCCGGGCGGTGGGCGGCTGGACGACGACGGCGTGGGCGTTGGCTCCGCCGAAACCGAAGGCGCTCACTCCGACGGCCGCCCTCTGCTCCGGGTCCAGCGGGACGGGGACGACGGCGGGGGCCAGTCCCAGGCCGTCGAAGTCGATGCGGGGGTTGAGGGGAAGGGCGTGCAGGGACGCCGGTACCAGCCGGTGGCGCAGGACCAGGATCGCCTTGAGCAGGCCGGCCATTCCGGCGGCGGGTTCCAGATGGCCGATGTTCGTCTTCACCGAGCCGATCGGCAGCGGTCCGCGGCTGCGGCGCCGGCCCAGGGCCCGGCCGATGGCCTCGGCCTCGGCCGGGTCACCGGCCTGGGTGCCGGTGCCGTGGGCCTCGACGTACACCAGGTCGTCCGCGTCGATCCCGGCCTCCGCGTAGACCGTGTGCAGCAGCGCTTCCTGGGTCTCGGCGCTGGGTACGATCATTCCGGTGCTGCGGCCGTCCGTGTTGTTGCCGGTGGCGGCCAGTACGGCGTGCACGCGGTCGCCGTCCGCCACCGCGTCCGTGAGGCGCTTGAGGACGAGCACCGCACCGCCCTCCGCGCGGACGAACCCGTCGGCGTCGGCGGAGAACGCCGCGCAGCGTCCGCGGCGCGACAGCATGCCCGCGTAGGAGAAACCGGCGAAGGAATAGGGGTTGGACAGCACGTTGACGCCGCCGACCAGGGCGACGCGGCCCTGGCCCTCGCGCAGAGTGCGGCAGGCGCGGTCCAGGGCGACCAGGGCGGAGGAGCAGGCCGTGTCCACGGCCATGCTCGGCCCGCGCAGGTCGAAGGCGTACGACATCCGGTTCGCCGTGATGGACAGGGTGGCGCCGGGCATGGTGTGCGGGCTCGTGTGGTCCTGCATCATGGACAGGTTCACGCCGTAACCGGGGTCGGAGACGCCCACGTACACGCAGGTGTCCGACCCGGCCAGTGACTCGGCGGGAATGGCGGCGTCGTCCAGTGCCTCGGCCGTCATTTCCAGCAGCAGCCGCTGTTGCGGGTCGATGTGCCGGGCCTCCGCGGGTGACATGCCGAAGTAGGCCGCGTCGAACGAGGCGACGTCCTCGAGAAAGCCGCCGGCGGCGGTGTAGCTGCGACCTGCCCGCACGCCTCCCGGGTCGACGATGCGGTCGCGGGGCAGCCGGTCGGCGGGCATCTCGCCGACCATGTCGCGCCCGTCGCGCAGCACGGCCCACAGGCCCTCCAGGTCGGTGATGCCTCCGGGAAGCCGGCACCCCACGCCCACCACCGCCACGGCCCGGTCAAGCTGCTGCATCGCCAAGTCCCCGCCCCTTCACATCGATCACTGGCCTTCGTGCGGATTGAAGAGGACGAAGCGGTCAAGGAATGGAGGAATTGGCGGTACAGCACTCGTTGTAGTGAATATCAGCACACATACGTCATGCCGGTTTCGCACCGGCTACGGTGACCCGGTGTCCGAAGCCACCCGTGCCCGTATCGCCGCCGTCTGCGCTCACCTTCCGTCCCGTTACCGGACCTTGGACGAAACCCGTGTCAAGATCACCGAAACGGGTGGCTACGCCCCGCCGCCCGGTCTGCTGGAGGACCTCACCGGCGTGCGCGGGGTCCATGTCCACGAGGACGGCGAGAACGCCTCCGACCTCGCCGTGGCGGCCGCCCGCAGCGCCCTCGACGAAGCCGGTCTGAAGATCGGCGACGTGGACCTGCTGCTGTTCGCCTCGACCTCGCAGGACCTGGTCGAACCCGCGACCGCCCATCTCGTGGCCACCAAACTGGGCGCCTCCTGCCCGGTGTTCGACGTCAAAAACGCCTGCAACAGCTTCCTCAACGGCATGGAGGTGGCCGCGTCGTTCATCGAGACCGGCCGTTACAGCACGGTCCTCATCGCCTGCGGCGAGCCCTCCACCCTGGCCACCCGCTGGCACCTTCCCGACCGTGAGGACCTGCTCAGGGCACTTCCCGGCTACACGGCCTCCGACGCCGGCGCCGCGATGGTGCTCGCCGCCGGCCCCGCGGGCGACGGCGATCCCGGCATCCTGTCCCTCCGGTTCGTCAGCAACTCCCCCGCCTGGGAGGCCTGCACGGTGGCCGGCGGCGGAAGCATGCACCACCTCTCCGTCCACGACGACCACACCACCCTGCGCCTGAACGGGGACCTGCGGCAGAGCGCACTCGACGTGCTCCCCCGGATCATGGACACCGCAGGGGAGGAACTCCGGGCGGCGCAGGCCGGCGCCTACTCCTTCATCGCCTTCCACCAGATCGCCATGCCGCAGTACCGCGAGGTGATCGACACCTTCTCCCTGCCCGAGGACCGGTGCATGCCCGCGGTGGCCGAGCACGGGAACTGCGCGGCGGCCTCCCTGCCCCTGCAACTGGCCAAGGCACGGGAGGCCGACCGCATCGAGAGCGGGGACCTGGTGGCGATGATCGGTCTGGCCAGTGGTTTCAGCTTCGGTCTGGCGCTCGTCCGGTGGTGACCGTGCGAGCCGGGCAGGCCCCGGCACCGGATTCCGCCGCACTGGAACGGCTGATGCCGGGCTACCCCGCGCCCCGGCACTGGCGGCGGGTGCCGGTCACCGGCCAGCACTACCTCGACCTCGGCTCCGGCCGGCCGGTGCTGTTCCTGCACGGCAATCCGTCGTGGAGCTACGCCTGGCGCAAGCTGCTGCACCGGCTCGCCCCGCACGCCCGCTGCCTGGCCCCCGACCTGCCGGGCTTCGGGCTGTCCCGGCACCTGCGGCCGGCGGACGGGGTGCCCGACCCCTACGAGGCCCAGCTGGAAGGCCTGGACAGCCTCCATCGCCACCTGGTGCGCAACGAGGGCCTGCCCGAGCGCGGCTGGACGTTCGTCCTGCACGACTGGGGCGGCGCGCTCGGAACCGCCTGGGCACTGCGCAACCCGGGCGTCGTGGCCCGCCTGGTCGTCTGCAACACCGTGGCCTTCCCCTTCCCGGACGGTTTCCGGCTGCCGTTCTACCTGCGCTGGATCCGCGACCACCGGCCGGTCGCCGAGCTCGTCCACGCCACCAACGCCTTCGCCCGCGTCGCCGTACGGGCCGGAGTCCACCGCCCGCTACTTCCGGGCGAGCGGCGGGCCTACCTGCGGCCCTACGCACGCCACACGGAACGCCGGGCGGTCACCGACGCCGTACGAGCGATCCCCCGAGGTCCCGCGGACCCCGCGTGGCGCCTGCTCGAACCCCCAGGCACCGGGGCCGGCCTGGCGGACCTGCCGCTGCTCGTCGGGTGGGGCATGCGCGATCCCGTGTTCACTCCGGACCTGCTTCAGGAGTGGGCCCGCCGGTGCCCGCAGGCCGTCATCCACCGCTTCCCCGGCGCCGGGCACTTCGTCATGGAGGACGCCGCGGCCGAACTGGGCGACCACATCCGTGACTTCCTCCAGGGGGCCCCATGACCACGACCGCCGCGGACTTGACCGGGCGCCTGGCCGAGCGGCCGGACGCCATCGCCCTCGTGGAATGCCGCAGGGGAGCCTCTCGGACGACCCGCCGCGGCGAACTGGTGCGCCACTGCCGCCACATCGCCCAGGGTCTGCGCGACGCGGGGGTCCGGCCCGGACACAAGGCCGTCGTGATGACCCGCGACGCCCACGATCTCACCGCCGTCTCGTACGCACTGGTCCTTCTCGGCGCCGTACCCGTGCTGATCGAACCGCGCGCCGAGGTGGGCCGCTGCCTTCAGGACATCGCACCGGACGTCTTCGTCGGGGAGCCGCTGGCCCACCTGGGGCGGCTGGCGCTGGGGTGGGGCCGCCCCCACGTCCGGACTCCGCTGGTGACCGGATCCGCGCCGCTCCCCGTGGGACGGCGACTGGTCACCCGGACGCCGGCCGGCGGTGCCTCGTCCCCGCAGGTGCGTGAGCCCGGCGCCGACGAACCGGCCCTCATCGCCTTCACGTCCGGCTCCACGGGGCGGCCGAAGGGCGCCGAGTACCGCCATTCCACCCTGGCCGGTCAGCTCGACGCCCTGACGACGCTGATGGCTCCCCGGCCCGACGACGTACTCCTCGCCGGATTCCTGCCGGTCGCGCTGCTCGGTCCGCTGCTGGGCCTGGCCACCGTCGCCCCGGCGGTGAACCACCTGGCCCCGGCCCGCACCTCGCCGGAGGAAGTCGTCGGGCCCCTTCGGGAACACCGGGCGAGTATCGTCCTGGCCTCCCCCGCCGTCCTCACCCTGATCGCCCGTCACTGTGCCCGCCACGGCGTCACCCTGCCCTCGGTCCGGCAGATCCTGTCGTTCGGAGCTCCGCTGCGCACCGGTCTCGCCGACGCCCTGCGCGACGTTGTGCCGGACGACGCCGAGATCCTCAGTGTGTACGGTGCCACGGAGTGCCTGCCCGTGTCCGCGATCGGCGACCACGACCTGCGGGCCTCGCGCACCGCCCCGCCTGCCGGGCACTCGGGCACCTGCCTGGGACGGCCGCTGCCCGGCGTCCGCGCCCGGATCCTGGACGCCGACGCCACCGGGCTCGGCGAGATCGCCGTCACCGGCCCCACCGTCAGCCCCGTCTATCACGCGCGTCCCGACGCCGACGCCACCACCAAGAGCGACACCGACCACGGTGTGCTGCACCGCACCGGGGACCTGGGCCGGCTCGACGACGAGGACCGGCTGTGGTTCCTGGGCCGTAAGGCCCACCTGGTCACCGGCACCGGCTTCACCCTGACCACCGAGGACATCGAGGCCGCGGCGGACACCGCCCCCGGCATCCGGCGCACCGCCCTCGTCGGCGTCGGCACGGCCGTGTGCCAACTGCCCGTGCTCTGCGTGGAACCCCTGGCCTCCACCCCCCGCGCCTCCGCCCTGGAGGCGGTCCGCGCCGTTCTGAAGGGCCACCCGGACGGGCACCGGGTCGGCGCCGTGCTGATCCGTACCGCCTTTCCCACCGATCCCCGGCACAACTCAAAGATCGACCGGATGCGACTGGCCGGCTGGGCCGCCAAGCGCCTGCGCGGGAGAGTTCGATGAAGGTACTGGTCACCGGCGGAAGCGGCTTCCTGGGACTGGAAATCTGTCGCCGGCTGAGCGCACGCGGCGTCGTCACCTCTTCCCTCAACCGCCGCCCGAGCGGCGCGCTGCAACGGCTGGGCGTCCACCAGCACCTGGGCGACCTCGCCGATGCCGCCGCGGTCTCCCGTGCCGTCGCCGGGTGCGACGCCGTCATCCACAACGCCGCCCTGGCCGGCGTCAGCGGCCCTCTGCGGCCCTACTGGGCCACCAATGTCGTCGGCACCCGGCATGTCATCGAGCAGTGCCGCGCCCACGGCGTGCGCACGCTCCTCTACACCTCGACCGCCAGCGTCGCCTTCCGGCCCGGCGGTCTGGAGGGTGTCACGGAGAGCCTTCCCGTCGCTCCCCGTCACCTGGCCGCCTACCCCGCCACCAAGGCCCGCGCCGAGGCGCTGGTACTGGCGGCCCACGGCCCGGAGCTGGCCACCGTCTCGCTGCGCCCGCACATCATCTGGGGCCCCGGCGACCCCCATTTCGCCCCCGCTCTCGCGCGCGCCGTGCGGGCCGGCCGCCTGCCGATGCCCGGTGACGGGGGCAACCTTGTCGACACCACCCATGTCCGCACCGCCGCCCACGCCCATCTGCTCGCCCTGGACGGCCTGCGGCAGTCGCCGGAGACCGTGGGCGGCCGCGCCTACTTCATCGGGCAGGGCGACCCGCGTCCGCTGCGTGAGATCACCCGGCACTTCCTGCGCGCCGCCGGCATCGACGCCCACTGGTGCGCCGTACCGCCCCGGCTCGCCACCGCCGGGGCCGCGGTCGGCGACACGCTCCTGCGCGCGGCACGCAGTACCCGCACCCACGCCCTGAGCCGCTTCCTGGTGGCGGAGCTGCTGCATCCGCACTACTTCGACCTCACCGCGGCCCGCCGTGACCTGGGCTTCGCGCCGGCGGTCGGATTCGACGCCGGTATCGCGGAGCTGACCCGGTCCACCCCGAACGACAGCGAGGAGACACCGTGCCGGACACCTACGACACCATCCGATCCATCCTGAGCAGCGCCTTCCGCGTCCCCGTGGACGAGATCCGGCCCGACCTCACGCTGGAACAACTGGACCTGGACTCCCTGGCCCTGACGGAGCTGGTACTCATCGTGCACGAGCACTTCGGGGTGAAGATCGACAGCGCGTACGCCTCCCGGAGCACGACCGTCGCGCAGGTCGCCGGCCACCTCGACACATTGCGCGCGGGCGACACCGGGGCGGTGGCCTCCTCGTGACCGATCCCGTCGCCGTCACCGGCCTCGGCCTGATCACCCCCGCCGGGGAGAACACCGGCGCCACCTGGGACACGGTCCGCCGCGGCGCGGGCACCGCGGCCGCGCACGACCCGACGCTGGCCGGCCTTCCGGTGGACTTCTCCTGCCGCGTCCCACTGTGCCGCGACGACCTGGACCGGCGCGTCGGCCGCACCGCCTGGCGCATGTCGCACAACGCCGTGCTGGCGGTGCTCGCCGCCCGTGAGGCGGTGCACGACGCCGGCCTCGATGCCCGGACGTGGGACGGCGACCGGGTCGCCGTCGTCATCGGCTGCGGGCTGGGAGCGGACGCGGTGCGCGAGGAACAGTCCAGGCGGCTGACGGAACGGGGCGCCGACATGGTCTCCGCGCTCACCATCCCTCAGATCATCCCCAACATGGCGGCCGGGGAGGTCTCCATCGACCTCGGGGCCCGTGGCCCCGGCCTCGCCCCGGCCACCGCCTGTGCCTCCGGCGCCACCGCCGTCGCCGTCGCCCGCGACCTTCTCGCCGCCGGCCGGTGCGACGTCGCCGTGGCCGGAGCCACCGAAGCCGCCGTCACCCCGCTGTCCACCACGGGCTTCTGGCGCGCCGGTGCGCTGTCCCGCCGCACCGGGGAGGTCACCGGCGCGTCCCGGCCGTTCGCCGCCGACCGTGACGGCTTCGTCATGGCAGAGGGCGCCGGCGTCCTCGTACTGGAACGGACCGCGGACGCGACCACCCGTGGTGCCCGCGTCCGCGCTCTGCTGGTGGGCTGCGGCAGCACCTCGGACGCCCACCATCCCACCGCGCCCGCCCCGGACGGCCGGGGCGCGGAGGCGGCTCTGCGCACCGCCCTGGCGGACGCGGGTCTGGCTCCGCACGACGTCGACCACGTCAACGCCCACGGCACCTCCACGCCGGCCAACGACGCCGCCGAGTCAGCCCTGATCGCCCGGGTGCTGCCGCACCGCCCCAGTGTCACCGCGCCCAAGGGTGTGCTCGGCCACAGCTTGGGCGCGGCGGGCGCCGTGGAGGCGGCGCTGACCGTGCTCACCCTTCAGCACGGCACGGTGCCCCCGGTCGCGAACCTGGACACTCCGGCTCCGGGGTTCGACATCGACTGCGTCACCAAGGAGCCCCGCCGGCAGGACGTCCGTATCGCCGTCAGCCACTCCTTCGGCTTCGGCGGACACAATGTCGTCCTTGCCATGGCCAGGGCCTCCTGACCTGCTCGGCGGTCGGGAGCGGTGGGGCGGACGACGGGCCCGCGTTGGTTCAGTGGGAGTCCGGGGCCAGCCGGGGGCCTGAGTTCGTCCGCGGGGCTCGTTCTCGCGTCGGGCCGGCCGGTTGGAAGAGACGTCGGGCGGCAAGCCACCGCGTCAACCACGACGACGCCGCCGGTGACCTTGATGGCGCGAAGGGCCACCAGGCCGACGGCCAGGCGCCCCCTCGCGCTGTCGACGGAGTCCAGCAGTCCGCGCAACCGGTCGCCGGCCAGAGGCTCTGACGACACGGGCGTCGTGAGGGAGAGACCGACGACGTGAGGGAGAGACCGGAGAGCGGGTTGGCGAAGACCGACCCTCCTGCCTGCCAGCAGGTGGGCGTGGAGGTCTGCATGCCGGCACCTGCGCTCCGCGCCTGACGGCATGTCCAGCATCGACTCCGTACGCGATGTCTCTCCGGAGAACCTGCGGGAACCGCTGCATCGTCGAGCACGACCTCCATGCTCAGCGTCCCGGGCCCGGAACCGCTCGGCCTCCGTGAACCCCGGCTTTGCCGCGAGGCGCATCGAGCAGACGTTGGCGGTCTGGGTGGCGAGCACCACCGGCCCGCCGGAAATGACGCCGTCGAACCAGTGGGGTGCTGCCGCGCACGACTCGGTGGCGTACCCGAATCCCCACGCCCGCGGCAGGAACATGTGGCCGAGATCAACCTTCCCCGCAGCAGCCGGGCTATGGTGCTCCGATGGTCTCCTGAGCAGGATCTGGCCGATCATCACCCCAACGAGATCGACGACGAAAACTCTCGGGCCTCGGGCTCACGGGGCACGAGCCGCTCCGTGCTGATGCGGGCAGGCGGCCGGGTGACGGGTCCGAGCGCAGTCATCCGACAAGCGGACCAGCAGGCTCGGCAGCGATCAAGGCTCGCGAACTGATCAGCCCACGGACCCAACCCGCAATCCGCCGACGACCCGACCCAGCACCGCGTCGCCCTCCCCGGCTGTTCTGTCCCAGGTCGGCATCTCCTCGGGACGCGGCGTGGTCGGGGCCGGCTGCATCGGCCGCCTCGTCGCAGGCGGCGCGGGCAGCCGTTGCTAGCGCGTTCGTGCCCGCTCAAGGAGCACGTTCAGCCTGGCCGGTAACCGGCGACTGCCTCTGAGTATCCCCTTCGGCCGGGCGCCCAGCGGCGGCAGCGACGCGGCCCACGATCTCCTCGGCGGGACCATGCCCCGCGCCTTCCAGCGCCGCACGCGCCGGGCGACGTCGCGCGGGACGGAGTGGACGCGCTCGTCGCGCCCCTGCCGGCCGAGGGTATGGAAGCCGCCGGCCACTTCCTGGCTCCTCGGACGGCTCGACCGGTCCGTCGGCGGTCGCAGGCCGCTTCGTCCGGGACCGGGTACCGGGCTACTCGCCGTGCGGGTCCGAGTGGTTGAGCGTCTCGACGACCTGCTCGTAGTCGCCGCGGGCCTCCCCGTAGCGCAGGTACTTCACGCGTTCGACCTGGATTTCCCGGGCGTCGGGCTGGGTCTCGATCAGACTCACCACCTCAGCGATGAACTCGTCGAGCGGCATGGCGTGCTCGTTGTCCTCCTGCCCGGGCAGCAGCGCCGTACGGACGGACGGCGGCTCCAGTTCGAGAATCTTCACCGACGTGCCGGCGAACTGGAGCCGAACGGACTCGCTGAGCAGGTGGATGGCCGCCTTCGACGCGTTGTAGCTCGGCGTGACCTTGAGCGGCGTGAACGCCAGGCCGGAGGAGACGGTCATGATCGTGGCGTCGGACTGGGCTTGCAGATGCTCGACGAATGCAGCGATGAGGCGGATCGGACCGAGCACGTTCGTCGTGATCGTGGACTCGGCGGTGGTGAGGAACGATGCGGGACGGCGCCAGTCCTCGATGTGCATCACGCCGGCCATCGTCACCAGGACGTTGAGGTCCGGATAGCCCGCGAGCACCTGCTTCGCGGCAGAGGCGATGCTCGCGGCGTCCGTGGTGTCGATCTGAACGGTGCCGATGCCCGGATGCCTGGCTGCGATCTGTTCCAGCAGCTCGGCACGTCGGCCACCGACGATGACGGTGTTGCCCCTGGCCTGCAACGCGAGGGCGAGGGCGAGACCGATGCCGCTGGTGGAGCCGGGGATGAAGACGGTGTTTCCGGAGATGTTCATGCTCCGATCGTCGCCGGTCCCCGCGGGCGGGTTCAGGGAGCGGTTGTCGGGGGATCGGCGATCCCTGGCTCGCTGTCCGGCGCGGGACGACAATTGACAGCATGGACCGTGCAGCAATGGCCGACTTCCTGCGCCACCGCCGCGAGGCACTCCAGCCGGAGGATGTCGGCCTGTCCCCCGGTGCCCGCCGGCGGGCCCGAGGTCTACGGCGTGAGGAGGTCGCGGCCCTTGCCCTGATGTCGACCGACTACTACACACGGCTGGAGCAACGGCGCGGCCCGCAGCCCAGTGAACGCCTGCTGGCCTCGCTCGCGCGTGCGCTGCGGCTCACCCGCGCCGAGCGCGACTACTTGTACCGCGTCGCCGGGCACAACGCACCGGCTTCCCTGTCCGACCCGAGTCACATCGCGCCCGCGCTGCTGCGCGTGCTGGACCGACTCGGTGACACCCCGGCGCTCATTCTCACCGAGCTGGGCGAGACCCTGGTGCAGAACAGGATGGCTGTTGCTCTCTTCGGCGACGCGTCCAAGCACACGGGGCTCGCCCGCAGCGCCGTCTACCGGTGGTTCACCGATCCCTCCGAGCGGGCGGTCTACCCCGAGAGCGACTGGGGCCGCCAAAGCCGCGCCCAGGTCGCGAACCTGCGTGCCGCCTACGGGATGCGAGGCGCGCGGTCGCACGCCGGCGCGCTCGTACGGATTCTGCAGCAGTCGAACGAGGAGTTCGCCGAGCTGTGGGAACGGCACGAGGTCGCACAACGCTTCGAGGATCACAAGACGCTCATCCACCCCGAAGTCGGCGCGATCGAAGTCGACTGCCAGGCGCTGTTCACCGAGGACCAGTCCCAGACACTGCTTGTCCTCACCGCTCCGCCTCGGAGCGAGGGTCACGAGAAGCTGCAGCTCCTGGCCGTACTCGGGCTCCATCGGTTCACCGAAGCGGAGGATCATCTGCGGTGATCACGAGCGCCGTCGGCCGTGGGGTCTGCATCATGGCCGGGGCGCGGGCCGGCTGCGCGGCACAGGGTGAGGGCTCGCAGTCCCCACAGTCCCTTGCCCAGTGCCATCATCCCGCCCGCCAGTGCCAGAGCAAGCACCAGCCACCGCGCCCGATTCTCCGGCAGCCTGCCGGAGAACGTCCGGCCGATCACCATCCCGATGGTCAGGCCACCCGCGAGGCACACCCAGCCCTCGGTGTCGAGGTGGGGCGGGCCGTGGGCGGCGACGGAGTTCATCAACCCGCCCAGTCCGCTTGCCGCGAGTGCGCCCTTGCGTCCGCGCAGGGCCGGTACGCGTGCGCCGCACATGACGAGCAGCACGGCGGCCGTGACCAGCGCGCCCATGAACGTCAGAGGCACGGGCTCGGGCAGGGCCGCAGTCAGCCGGGCCCCGATCAGCACGATGCACATCGCCGCGGTGCACAGCGGCACCATCGCCCCCCCCGCCCGCACCCGCCGCCAGCCCTGGGCCAACCCGGCGAGGCAGATGATCCCGGAGGCACAGTTTGTCAGCACGACTCCTCGGACGGTCCGAGCAGCAGCACCAGCGGGGGCGCGGCGACGAGCGCGAACCCCATACCGCTCATCCACTGCACCGACGCTCCGAACAGCACGATCCCGGCAAGCACCAGGTCATCCATCGAAGCAGTGAACCAAGCCGCCGTCGGCCGCGGGAGGACGCCGTGCCCTTCTGGTGCGCGATCCTGGCAGGGGTGGTGCCGCTCCGGGGCAGGGCCGGCGTCCGCCCTGCCCCCTCATCCGTCGGCGATTCCCCGGAGCAGGGCGCCGAGCACCCGGTTCAGACGTGGTTCCACCTCCACGACGGCGTGGGCGAGCCGGGGATCGCTGCGGTAGAGCGTTTGGATGTGCGGTCCGGGCGTCGCCATCTGCCACAGGGCGCCCGCCAGGCTGGTGGCCGTCGCGATGACGTCCACGGCCTGAGTCTCGTCGACGCCGAGCAGTCGGCGCAGCTCCACGCCGATGCGCCCGACCTCGTCGAGAGTGGCGATCTTGAAGGACCGCACCGACTCGACCGACACGTTCCGTTCGAGATTGAGGGGTGCCTGGGCCAGTAGGTCGCAGAACAGGGGCCTGGCTGCCAGGGTGGCGGCGAGCACTCGCCCGACGTCGTCCGGTGCCGCGCCGGGAAGCTCGCGCAGTCGAGCGCACAACTCCGCGGACCAGTCTTTCCAACCCTCGGCAGTGATCTTGAGGAAGATCTGTTCGCGTGTCTCGAAGTAGCGCAGGAGCGCCGACTTGTGCATGCCCACGGCCGCGGCGATGTCGGTGAGCGTGATCTCGCGGATGCCACGCTCGGTACCCAGCTCGCGGGCCGCTTCGAGGATCGCCTCTTCCCGCTGCTGCTTGGCCTGTGCGCTGCGAGCGCGCTGGAATCCGGACCCGGTCATCACATCATCATAGGGCAACCTTGTTGCGTTATTAACGCAACGGTGTTTCACTAAAGGCATGGAACAACGCAAGCACAGGCAGCAGGTCTGGTTCGTCACCGGCTCCTCGCGCGGCCTCGGGCGCGCTCTGGTCACCGCCGTCCTCGACGCGGGCGACCTGGTCGTCGCCACCGCCCGCCGCCCCGAACAGCTCGACGATCTCGCACAGCGGTACGGCGACGACCGCGTCCACCCGGTCGCTCTCGACGTCACGGACGGCACCGGAGCACGGGAAGCCGTCGATGCGGCGATCAACCGCTTCGGACGCATCGACGTACTGGTCAACAATGCCGGGTACGCGAACGTGTCACCGATCGAGACCACGGACGAAGCCGACTTCCGTACGCAGTTCGAGACAAACTTCTGGGGCGTGTACAACGTCACCAGGGCCGCCCTGCCGGTACTGCGCCGCCAAGGCGCCGGCACGGTCGTGCAGATCTCGTCGGTCGGTGGGCGAGTGGGCGGATCACCCGGCATCGCGTCCTACCAGGCGGCCAAGTTCGCGGTGGACGGATTCAGCCGCGTACTCGCCGTGGAGGCCGCGCCGTTCGGCGTACGTGTCATGGTCGTCGAGCCGAGCGGATTCGCGACCGACTGGGCCGGATCCTCCATGACGGTGCAGCCGGTGCCCGCGGAGTACGAGGAGACCGTCGGCCTCATGAACCGGCGCATGCGCCAGAGCGACGCGGGAACTGCGGGCGATCCCCGGCGCGCCGCCGCCATCATCGTCGGCGCGGCCCGACGCGACAACCCGCCGTCGCACCTCCTGCTCGGCGTCAATGCCGTGGAGATGGCGACGGAGCACTCCCGGCAGCGGCTCGCGGAAGCCTCCCGGTGGGATGGCGTCAGCCGCTCTGCCGACTTCGCCGAGCCCTACCCCGCCCCGATGCCCCCCGACGAGGGAGCCGCGTAGCAGGACAGCCGCGCGGTGGGGGTCCCGGCCACCACCGTCCACAGGGACGGTCCGGAACGCACGGGCCTCCGGCTCAGGCCACCACACCGCAGGTCAGGTGCGTGACCGAGGCCGCCGCCCGCGACGTCACCTGTTCGAGCGTTCGTGGGAGAACACCTTCGAACAGCCGCGTACCCACACCCTCGACCGCCCGCTCCCCCTGACCGCTGACGACGCCGACACCGTTGAACAGCGAGTGCGGTACCCCCCAGTGTGCGACGGCGCCCAGTTGCTCGACGACCTGAGAGCCGATCAGCCCGGTGTCGCCGAAGACCGTGGTCTTCGTGACGTGCCTCTTCACTTCCCGGGAACGCGTGGCTCAGGAATCACTTGGTGCGTGCCGGCGGGAAGCGGCGTTCCGAGCACCCCGAAGAAGAAGGTTTCACGGGCCGTCGACAAAGGTGACCGTCTCCTCCAGAGCGGCCCGGCCCGTGCGGGCGGGCTTCGCCGTGGGGTCCTCGTAGCCGATGGACATGCCGCAGAAGAGCATCAGGTCGTGTGGCGGCGCCACGGTCTCAGCGACCGTGCGGTGGAATTTCGCCCACGCCATCTGTGTGCAACTGTGCAGGCCCTCCTCGCGCAGTAGCAGCATCACATTTTGCAGGAACATGCCAACATCGGACCATTGAGGGCGCCCCAGGTCGCGGTCGATGTAGCAGAACAGCGCGGCGGGAGCCCCGAAGCACTCCCAGTTGCCGGAAGCGGCCCGCTGGCGCGCCTCCGTATCCTCGCGCGCGATACCGAGGGCGCCGTAGCGCTGCTCGCCGAAGGCGGACCGCCGCTCGCGGTACGGCGACTTCAGATGCTGCGGGTACTGCTCGTACTCCGATTCGTCGAAGGGGTCGCCGGCGTCCAGGCGAGCCCCCGCGCGCTTCTTCAGCGCGGTCAGTGGACCACCGCTGAGCACGAAAGCGTGCCAGGGCTGGAGGTTCGATCCGGAGGGCGCCCAGGCGGCGGCGGACAGCACGCGCTTGAGCACTTCTCGCGGGACGGGCCGGTCGGAGAATCGGCGGACCGACCGCCGGCTCTTGACCGCTTCGTAGACATCCATGAGGACACGTCTCCCTGGTCGCTCTGATCATAATTGCGATCGCGACAGTATCATTCGCGACCATCTCGTGTATAACTAGACGCCGAGCCTGACCAGCGCCCGGCCGCTTCCGGGCGCCATACCGCCGTCTGGAGAACCCATGGCCACGCTTCTGCACATCGACTCGTCCGTCTTCCCGGCCAAGGCGTCCGCGTCCCGGTCCGTCACGGCCGTGTTCCGCCGAACCTGGGAGGAGCAGCACCCAGAGGGCACGGTGATCTACCGCGACCTCGACACCGACCCGGTCCCGCACATCACCGCGGCCGCCTGGTCCGCCGGTTACGCCGACCCGTCCGAGCACACCGAGCGCCAGTCCGCCGCGTTCGCCGCACGCCTGGAGCTCATCGAGGAGCTGGAGCGGGCTGACGTCATCCTGATCGGGGCCCCCATGTACAACTACACGGTCCCTTCCACCCTCAAGGCATGGCTGGACAACGTGCTCCTGCTCGGCCGCACGGCCGGCGAGTCGCCCTCCGCGCAGGGCACTCCCGCCGTGGTGGTCGCCAGCCGCGGCGGCTCCTACGCGCCGGGCACCCCCCGCGAGAACTTCGAGTTCGTGCAGAACTACCTGGACGCTGTCCTCCGCAGCACCCTCGGACTGGACCTGGAGTTCATCGTCCCCGAACTCACCATGGCCCCGCGCAATCCGGCCATGTCCGAACTGATTCCGCTCTTCGAGACTTCGCGGGAGCGCGCCCACAGTGGGGCGGTCACCAAGGCGAAGGAACTCACCGAACGCCTCACCGCGGACGACGGCAGGTGACGCGCGGCTGACCCACCCGCCCGCCGGAGCAATTCCCCGGGCGTGCCCTAGGCCTCGCAGCCGCCCGGATGCGCGAGGCGGGTCAGCAGACGCATCAGCTGCGCGGAGCCCTCCGGGCCCAGGTCGGCGACCAGCCCTTCGGCCAGCGGCGCCGCCGCGACGTGGGCCGTGTCGAAGAGCTCCAGCCCCTCCGGGGTGATCTCCACGGCCCGTGCCCGACGGTCCCCCGGGACGGGCTTGCGCACGGCGAGGTTCCTGCGCTCCAGGTCGTCGACGACCCGCATGATCCCCGCCTTGTCCGTCCCCGTCTCCGCCGCCAGGTCGCGCTGCACCGTGGGGCCGCGGTCGACGAGGACGATCAGCACCGCGAAGTGCCGCAACTCGATCCCGAGTGGCCGCAGCGCCTCCGACATCACCCCCGCCGCGCGCCAGTGCGCGCGGCGCAGCAGCAGCCCCAGGGCGAACGGCGAGGCGTCTCCGGGGCGGTCGCTCGCACGCGACGCGGCGTCTCGGGAGGAAGCGTGAGCGGCCATGACGGCATCGTACCGTCGCCGAGTCGCCCGATACCGTTCCCGTGATCTCGGGCCATGGAGTGTTCGCCGTGCCGACAGGACGAGCCGGCCGGGCCGGGTTGTGCGGAGGCGGACTGCTGACCTTCAGCTGTCGTGAGTTCGCGGTCCGGCAGCGGTGGTCGTGGGCCGGTCGTCAAGCGGGCGTCTCCGGTACAGCACATGCCGTCCGTCACGTGTCCGGGTGACCAGTTCCGAGGAGTGCAGGACACGCAGGTGTTCAACCCGGATCCGGAACCCCGACGCCCGCCATATCGCCGGCCGCGCCGGAACCCTTCGAGGGACGCGTTGGCGGGACGGGGCAAGGTACGTATGCGCCCGCGAAGCCGCCGATGGCGCCTCAGCGCTGCGATTTCGGCGGCTCGGCCCTCTTGTGCGAGCCCGTGTTACTGGCCTCTTCGGTCTTCGTGGCTTTGCCGGGTGGGCGGCGGTTCCGGGCTTTGCCTGACGCGCCGCTCTCCGATGCCGCATGCGATGAGCTCATGTCGCCTGGTGCGCCCTGCGTCGGGGAATCGTGTACAAGTGCGACGGCAGCCTCGTCCAAGCCGGTGCCGGTCTCGCCGCGATCGAGGCCACCGCCGACGGCCGTCCTGCGTGCACTCAGCGACCGTCAGGCCACAGGTGGCGGGCGGCTTCTTCGCCTCTCCCTGGCAGGCACGGCCTCCTGGTTGCTGCACGACATTCCGCCGGCCCCTCTCCGGGACGAAGCCGACCTCCACGACCCCGGACCCTGGCTCACCGAGGCCGCATCCCCCTACGGTCCGCTGCGCCATGCGCTGTCCCCGGTCCACTACGAAGGCGCACCCGCGAACTGGAACCGTGGACCGACTCGTTGGGGTACCGATCTGCCGCACTGGGCGTGAACGGCGCCGAGGAGCCCGGCCGAGCCGTGAGCACGCGGCCCGTGCCCGGACCGAACCGCTGCACTCCCTGGTCGTCGGGCGGACTGCACCCAGTTGGGGCTACAGCAACATTCCGTGCCGCACGTACCCGCGGCGCCGGGGCATCCGGCACACAATCCCCGAGGAGACCGACAGCCAGGCCGCCCGCCTGCGCAAGGGCTCACGCGGCCGACGGCTGCCCGGCGTCGACGAAGAGCGATTCAAGAAGCGCCATTGCGGTCGAACGAGCGATCAACAGGCTGAAGCAGTCCCGGGCCGTGGCCACTCGCCACGACAAGCGCGGCTACGTCTTCCTCGGCACCGCCACCACCACAGCTCTGCTCATCCGGCTTCGGAGTTGAGCCGGCACCTCACCAAGGGACCGGCCGGTACGCCAGAGCCTGGTCGACCACCTCGTCGGCCGAGGCGCAGTCCGCGTCCATGATCCGCTGTATGAGCGCGACCGCCTCCGCGCGGCTCATCTCTACAGCACTCAACAGGTGCCTCCGCTGAGTCACCCTGACGGGACGCGTGGTCGCCCGGACAACTCCTCGTCGTGTCCGATCAGGGGCCGACCCCCTGCGCTCCGGCCACGTTGTGTGGCGCTGCCTGTGTGTGCGTGCGTGCGTGCGATGCATCACGTTCGTGTTCGCTCGAACCGCTCCGCCCAGTAGGCGGTTCGGTCCAGGTAAGACGTCTCGGCTGCTGGACCGGTCAGTCCGTAGGCTCCGTCGTAAGTCTGGTACCCGTGTCCCGCTGGTGGGGTGCCGTCCGCTGGTTCGATCGAGCTTCCTTCATGCCACTCATTGAAGGACGTGACCGAAACCCATGTCGGTGTGCCGCCGGTTGCGGGGGCGAGCGCGTTGCTCCATTGCCGGTCGTAGGCCGCGCCGTCATCTCTGTCTACGGTGGGGGTCGTGTTGCCGGGTACTGCTCGGTCGTCGATGTAGCCGGGGGCGACCGACGGGGACCAGACGAGGTTGTGGGCGCGGGCGTAGTCGCCGGCCTGCTTCCAGCCGGGGGCTGTGGCACCGGCGATGCCGTCGTAGGTGTACATCCCGGAGAAGTGCCGGATCTTGGTGGTGTCGGTGGTCTGGGCGAGCACGATGCTGTCGCCGGTGACCTCGTCCAGTGCCGTCCAGTCGGTGATGTCGAGGCTGCTGAAGATGTAGAAGGCGCCCTTGTTGCCGTGCTCCGCGGAGCGGTAGAAGGCCGGGTGATCGCCGTAGGCGGTGTTGAGGTAGCGGATGTCGGCGGCGGTCGAGGCGGCGGTGCGGCCGGCGTACGGCTCCAGGTGCCAGGCCACCTTGATGCCTTCCTTCTGCGCGGCGTCCAGGACGCCGCGGGCGATGCGGTCCTCGTAGCCGCCTTGGCCCCACCAGCTGTAGACGAGGACGCCGGCGCCGGAGCGGGCGATCCACTTCATGTGCTGTGCCACGGCGCGGGTGTAGTCGGCGGAGTCGTACGGGCCGAGCGCCGGGTACAGGTCGGCGCCGATGTCGTCGGGCGGTGCGTGGCCGCCTTGCTGCCAGTGCCGCCAGTCGCCGTTCACCGCCGGGCTGCCGTACCAGGGGTAGTAGAACAGGTGCACGTTCTGATTGAGGGCGTTGGTGGCCGGGCCGGTGCCCAGGGTGAAGGTGTCGATGTCGAAGAGCGCTCCGCTGCCGCCGGTGAAGGTCAGGACGAGGGGGCCCGCGGCGGAAGTGGTGAGCGTGGTCGACACGGTGGTGAAGGTCTCCCAGCCTCCGGTCACCGGTACCTGCGCCGAGCCGAGCAGGGGGCCGGTGGGCGAGCCGGAGCGCACCTGGATCGTGCCGCCGCCTCCCGCCGAGGACACGGTGGCCGTGAAGGTCGAGGCACCGTCCGTGGAGAGCGCGGCGTAGGCGGCCCAGTCGCCGTTGTCGATGTAGCCGAGGGTCTGGCCGCCGCTCGCCGCCGCGTGACCGGCCGCCTGCACGCCGGAGGCGGAGGTGTAGGACTCCGCCTCGGTGGCTCGGGGGCCAAGGGGCGAGGAGCAGTCGGCCGGGGCCTGCCCCGCGGCGTACCGTACGGCGCCGAGGAGCAGGTTCTTGAACGCCGGGTCGTTGTAGGACTCGGCGGTATGACCCAGGCCGGTGTAGAAGGAGCGGCCCTCGCCCTGGGGGTGGCACCACGTGATCGGGTGGTCGGCGCCCATCCCGCCGCCGTCGTAGGTGCTTTCGTCGAGGGTCTGCAGGACGTGCACGTCGGAGCGAGGGTTGGTGCGGTAGTCGTACCACTCGTCGGTGCGGGTCCAGGTGGGGCCGAGGTGCGCGGTGGCCGGGTGGGTGCGGTCCTCGTTGTCCACAGTGGCCTGCTGGACGGCGGGGTGGCTCTTGAAGTGGGCGCCCACCAACTGGTGGTAGTAGGGCCAGTCGTATTCGGTGTCGGCCGCGGCGTGGACGCCGACGTAGCCGCCGCCGTTGTCGACGTACGACTGGAGGGCGTTCTGCTGGGTGGCGTCGAGGACGTCGCCGGTGGTGTTCAGGAAGACGACCGCCTCGTAGGGGGCCAGGGCCGCGGGGCTGAAGGCGGAGGCGTCCTCGGTGGCCGTGACGGAGAAGTCGTGCTGCTGGCCGAGCGAGCGCAGGGCCGAGGTGCCGGCGGCGATGGAGTCGTGGCGGAAACCGGCGGTCCTGGAGAAGACCAGGACGTCGAAGGCGGCGGCCGCCTCGGGGGCGGCGGCGTGGGCCGGGGCGGTGGGCAGCAGCAGCGCGCCGGCCGCTGCCACGGCGAGGGCAGGCAGGTGCCGGGGAGTGCGTCGGGTGCGTCGGCTCATGGTCAGCGCCCCTTCCGTGCGGAGGTGGTGAGGGTGAAGGTGTCGATGTCGAAGAGTGCTCCGCTGCCACCGGTGAAGGTCAGGAACAGGGGACCCGATCCACCGGCGGTGAGTGGCGTGCTGACGGTCGTGAAGGTCTCCCAGTCGCCGGTGACCGGAACCGTGAGGGAGCCGAGTCGGGGTCCGGTCGCCGAGCCGGCGCGGATCTGCACGGTTCCTCCGGCTCCGCCGGAAGAGACCCTGGCCGAGAATCCGGTGGCCCCGGCGGTGGGGACGGAGGCGTAGCCGGCCCAGTCGCCGTTGTCGATGTAGCCGAGGGTCTGGCCGCCGCTCGCCGCCGCGTGGGCGGCGGCCTGCACGCCGGAGGCGGAAGTGAACGCTTCCGCCTCACGGGTGGTGTCGGCCGCGCCGGTGCCGAAGGTGAACGCGTCGAGGTCGAAGAGGTTGCCCCGGCCGCTCGGCCCGCGGAACACGAGGTACAGCTCAGTGCTGGTGGCCGGGATGTCGGACAGGCCGTTGGAGACCTCGGTGAACGCCTCCCAGCTGCCGGTGACGGGGACGTCGGCGGCGCCCAGGAGAGTGCCGGTCGCGGACCCCGCACGGATCTCGATGCTGCCGCCGGCTCCGGCGGAGGATACGCGGGCCGAGAAGCGGTCGGCGCCGGTGAGATGGTACGGCTTGAAGGAGATCCAGTCGCCGTCATCGGTGAACCCGACGGTCTTGCCGCCTTCCGCGGTGCCGTGTACGGCGGTCTCGACACCCGACCGGGCCGTGTGGTGCTCGGCCTGGCGGTGGCGGGGCTGGAGGGTGCGCACGGAGTGCCCGGTGAGGCCGCCGTTGTCGGTGTACTCGGCGTCGAGGACGCCGTAAAGGTTGGCGGCGCTGTCGTGTTCGCCGTCCTGGGGCACGTCGAGGGTGCCGTTGCAGCCGCTCGCGGAGGTGATGGAGTGGGTGTGGCTGTCGTGGCCCAGGAGGTAGGTGACCTTGACCTTGGCGCAGTCGACGGTGGTGTCCTCGGGGTCGGTGACCTGCACACGGAAGGGCATGGTGTCGCCGAAGGAGAACAGGGCGCCGTCGGCCGGTGTCTGGAGGGTGACCGTCGGTGCGGTGTTGCCGGTGGTGATCACCAGGCTGGCCGTGCCGGTGAGGCCTTCGGGGTCCTTCACGGTGAGCGTGGGGCGGAAGGTGCCCCGGGTGGTGTAGGTGTGGCTCGGGTCGGGCTGGGTGGAGGTGGAGCCGTCGCCGAAGTCCCACGAGTAGGTCAGTGGCCTGCCCTCGGGGTCGCTGCTGCCCTGGGACGAGAACCGCACCGTCAGCGGCAGGGCGCCGGAGGTTTTGTCCGCGGCCGCCTTGGCCACCGGATTGCGGTTGCTGCCGCCGACGTACTCGATCCGGTACAGGGCCTGGTTGTTGCCGCCGGTGCCGTAGTCCAGCACGTACAGCGCCCCGTCGGGTCCGAAGTCGGTGTCCATCACCTGGGTGCCGTTCCAGGGGAAGTCCTCGATGGTGCCGTAGGACCCGTCGCCTCCCACCTCGACCGTCTTGATCCACTGCCGTCCGTACTCGGCGGCGAAGAAGCGTCCGTCCAGGGACCGGGGGAACTTCACGGGCGAGTCCAGGGCCGGGTCGAAGCGGTAGACCTCGCCACCCATCGGGGACTCCGAGCCACCGCCGAACTCCGGCGGTGAGCCCTCGCCGCCGTATCTGATCCAGCTCGGCTTCGCGGGTGGCAGCTTGCTCCGGCCGGAGTTGTGCGGGGAGTTGTTCGTCGGGCCGTCGGCGCAGTCGTACTTGCCGCCGGAGGGGCCGTTGGGGAACGTGTACTCGTTGTACGTCTCGGCGGTGGTGTTGGTGCCCGTGCAGTAGGGCCAGCCGTAGTTCCCCGGACCGGTGACGCGGTTGAACTCCACCTGGCCGCCGGGACCGCGGCCGGCGTCGGCGCCGCCCGCGTCGGGCCCGTAGTCGCCGAGGTAGACCACCCCGGTCGCGCGGTCCACGGACATGCGGAACGGGTTGCGGAAGCCCATGGCGTAGATCTCTGGCCGGGTGCCGGGAGTGCCGGGGGCGAACAGGTTGCCGGCGGGGACGGTGTAGCCGCCGTCGGCGGTGGGCTTGACCCGCAGCACCTTGCCCCGCAGGTCGTTGGTGTTGCCCGAGCTGCGCTGCGCGTCGAACTGCGGGTTGCGCTCGCTGCGTTCGTCGAGGGGTGCGTAGCCGGCGGAGTCGAAGGGATTCGTGTCGTCACCGGTGGTCAGGTAGAGGTTGCCGGCCGCGTCGAAGTCGATGTCCCCGCCGACGTGGCAGCACTGGCCGCGGTCGTTGGGGACCTCGAGCACGACCTTCTCGCTCGCCGGGTCCAGAGTGTTGTCGCTCTTGAGGACGAAGCGCGAGAGGTTCAAGTGCCCCTTCCACGGGGCGAAGTCCGCGGCGCTTCCGGTGACCGGCGCGTCGCCTGCCGGAGTGTCCAGCTTCGGTGAGTAGTACACGTAGACGTATCGGTTGGTGGCGAACCCGGGGTCTGCGGCCACGCCCTGCAGGCCCTCCTCGTCGTGGGTGTAGACGTCGAGCCGACCGGCCACCTTGGTGTTGCCGGCGCTGTCGGTGTGGCGGACGGTGCCGTCCCGTGCGGTGTGCAGCACCGAACGGTCGGGCAGGACGGCCAGGGACATGGGCTCGCCCAGTTCGGCGGCACCGGTGGCCAGTTGGACCTGCTGGTAGTCCCCGGGCGGGATGTCCCGCGACGCCGCTGCCGCGGTCGACAGGGGTGCCGCGGCGGCTGCCGGGAGGAGCAACGCGAGTGCCATGAGCCATCTGAGCCCCGTACGGGGGCGCTGGGACATGTCGGAGTTCCTTCCTGACGGTGGGGGAAGTCAGGCAAGGCGCGCGCCGGCCGCGCTTGCCGCGTGCAACAGCGGCGTACCACTGCAGGGATCTTTACGCGATCTACTCAGCGAATTTCTGCTCTCTGCAGGTTAGTTGCATCGTGGTGAGGGGTTGAGGGTTTGTCAACTCCCTGAACGAAGGCGGATTGGACTACACCAAGCCTTGACAAGACGTTTCACTCACCCCTTAACTCACGCAATGAAGTAACCTCCTGCCACCCCCACCGCCGCTCGTCGCCCTGATTGCATGTCATGTGCATGATCTTTCGGCGGGCAGAACAGGACAGGGACTCGTGATCAGCGACTCTCACCTCCGCCCCACCGTGCGTACCGTGCTGGGCACAGCGGCTGTCGCCGCACTCCTCGCAGGCTTCGCCTCCTTCCCCGCCGACGCGGCCGTGTCCGCCTCGGGGCGGATCACCGGCGTAGGCGGCAAGTGCGTGGACGTCGCGGGCGCCGCCACCGCCGACGGAACGGCCGTCCAGCTCTACGACTGCAACGGCACCGCCGCCCAGCAGTGGACGACAGGCTCGGACGGCACGCTCCGCGCCCTCGGCAAGTGTCTGGACGTCACGTCCGGCGCCACCGCCGACGGAACCCGCACCCAGCTGTGGACGTGCAACGGCACCGCCGCCCAGCAGTGGACCGTCACCGCTGCCGGGGACATCGTCAACCCGCGGGCCGACAAGTGCCTGGACGCGACGGGCAACAGCTCCGCCAACGGCACTCCGCTGCAGATCTGGACGTGCACCGGAGCCGCCAACCAGAAGTGGACGGCACCGGGCGGCACCGGCGAACCGCCGACGGAACCCGGGCCGGGATCGATGGCCGTCGCGCCGTACCTCTACAACGGCTGGGGCAGCCCGCCCAGCCCCACCACCGTGATGAACGCCACCGGCGTCAAGTGGTTCACCCTCGCGTTCGTCCTGAGCAACGGATACTGCAACCCTCAGTGGGACGGGGGCCGTCCCCTGACCGGAGGAGTCGACCAGCAGACGATCAACACCGTCCGCGCCGCGGGCGGGGACGTCATCCCGTCTTTCGGCGGATGGAGCGGCAACAAGCTGGAGAGCTCCTGCGGAAGCGCGGGCGAACTGGCCGCCGCGTACCAGAAGGTGATCAACGCGTACGGCCTCAAGGCCATCGACATCGACATCGAGGCCGCCGCCTACGACAGCCCGACCGTGCAGCAACGCACCGTCGACGCGCTCAAGACCGTCAAGGCCGCCAACCCCGGCCTCAAGGTGTACGTCACCTTCGGCACCGGCCAGAACGGCCCCGACAGCAGCCTCATCGGCAAGGCCGCCGCCTCCGGTCTCACGGTGGACAGCTGGACGATCATGCCGTTCAACTTCGGCGGGGCCGGACAGAACATGGGACAGCTCACCGTCCGGGCCGCCGAGGGCCTCAAGACGGCCGTGAAGAACGCCTACGGGTACACCGACGACCAGGCCTACCGGCACACCGGGATCTCCTCGATGAACGGCATCACCGACAACGGCGAGACGGTGACCGTCGCAGACTTCCGCACCATCCTCGCCTACGCCCAGCAGCGGCACCTGGCACGGCTGACCTTCTGGTCCGTCAACCGCGACCGGCCCTGCACCGGGGGCGGAGCCGACACCTGTTCGGGCGTCTCCCAGCAGCCCTGGGACTTCACCCGCGTCTTCGCGCAGTACGCCGGCTGACCCGCGCTCTCGTTCTCCCCGCTCCCCGCGCGGGTCTCACTCCGCTCCCCCGCGCGGGTTCTCACCCCACTCCCCCGTTCCCCCACTCGAGCCGGTCCCCGAACCGGGCTCACAGGAGACGACACGATGTTCCGACTCCCGCCACCGCACACCCGCTGCGTCGTCCGCAGACCCTCCGTGCGGCGCACACCCCGCCCGTGGGCCGCCGTCCTCCCGGCCGCCGCCCTGGCCGGATCCCTCCTCACCGCCGCCCAGCCGGCCCAGGCCGCCACGGCACCCCACGCCGGTGCGCCCTCGGGCTCCCCGGCGGTCGCCGCCGCCCTGCCCACGGGCTGGTCCACCGTGGTGAACTCCGGCAGCGGCAAGTGCCTCGACGCCCGGGCGGCCGGGACCGTCAACGGCACCGCCGTGCAGCAGTACACCTGCAACAACAGCACCGCGCAGCAGTGGAGCCTCACACCGACCGGCGACGGCTTCGTGCACATCGACAACCGCAACGACGCACAGCAGGTCGTGGACGTGAGCAACGTGTCCACAGCGGACAACGCGGCCGTCCACCTGTGGACGTACGGCGGTGGTGACAACCAGCAGTGGCAGGCCGTCGACGAGGGCGGCGGCGCGTACCGCTTCGTCAACCGGCACAGCGGCAAGTGCCTCGACGTCCCCGCCGCCTCGACCGCCGACAGCGTCCAGCTGGTGCAGTACACCTGCAACGGCACGCCCGCCCAGCGATTCCAGGTCACGCCCGTGAGCAGCGTGCCCGGAGACGTCGACCTCGGCCCCAACGTGGCCGTGTTCGACCCCTCGATGCCGTCGTCCACCATCCAGGAGCGGCTGGACGCCATCTTCCGCCGGCAGGAGACCAACCAGTTCGGCTCCCAGCGCTACGCCGTACTGTTCAAGCCCGGCACCTACCACAACGACGTCAACGTCGGCTTCTACACCCAGGTCGCGGGCCTCGGCCAGTCACCCGACTCGGTGACGATCAACGGCGCCGTGCACGTGGAGGCCGACTGGTTCCCGCCGCAGAACGCCACCCAGAACTTCTGGCGCGGCGCCGAGAACCTCTCCGTCAACCCGACCGGCGGTACCGACCGCTGGGCCGTCTCCCAGGCGTCCGCGTACCGGCGGATGCATGTGCGCGGCAACCTGGAGCTCAGCGACGGCGGGTGGTCCAGCGGCGGCTTCATGGCCGACTCCAGGATCGACGGCCAGGTCCGCTCCGGCACCCAGCAGCAGTGGCTGACCCGCAACTCCCAGCTCGGCGGCTGGACCGGATCGAACTGGAACATGGTCTTCGTCGGCAGCCAGGGAGTGCCCGGCACCAGCTTCCCCAACCCGCCCTACACCACCGTCGACCGGACACCCACGGTGCGGGAGAAGCCCTTCCTGTACGTGGACGACTCGGGCGCCTACAAGGTGTTCGTCCCCGCACTGCGCGCCAACTCCTCGGCCGCCAGCTGGGCCGACGGGGACCCGGCAGGAACCTCGCTCGGCATCGACCAGTTCCACGTCGTCAAGCCCGGCGCGACCGCGGCCCAGGTCAACGCCGCCCTGGCCGAGGGAAAGAACCTCCTGGTCACCCCCGGCGTCTACCACCTCGACGAGACCCTGCGCGTGACGCGGCCCGACACGGTCGTCCTCGGTCTCGGCCTGGCCACCTTCGTCCCCGACAACGGCATCACGGCGATGACCGTCGCCGACGTCGACGGAGTGAAGGTCGCGGGCCTCCTCTTCGACGCCGGAACCACCAACTCCCGTACCCTCATGGAGGTCGGCTCCGCCGGAGCGTCCGCCGACCACGCGGCGAACCCCACCTCCCTGCACGACGTGTACTTCCGGGTGGGCGGAGCAGCCGTCGGCAAGGCCACCACCAGCCTCGTCGTCCACAGCGACGACGTCATCGGCGACCACATGTGGATCTGGCGCGCCGACCACGGCAGCGGAGTCGGCTGGAACACCAACACGGCCGACACCGGACTCGTCGTCAACGGCGACGACGTCACCATGTACGGCCTCTTCGTCGAGCACTACCAAAAGCACCAGACCCTGTGGAACGGCAACGGCGGCCGGACGTACTTCTACCAGAACGAGATGCCCTACGACCCGCCCAACCAGGCCGCCTGGATGAACGGATCCACCCAGGGCTACGCCGCCTACAAGGTCGCGGACTCGGTCACCACCCACCAGGCTTACGGCCTCGGCAGCTACTGTTTCTTCAACGCGAACCCGGCCGTCACCGCCGAGCACGCTTTCGAAGTCCCCAACACACCGAACGTGCGCCTCAGGAGCATGGTGACCGTCTCACTCGGGGGAACCGGCACCATCCGGCACGTCGTCAACGACCGGGGCGGCCCCTCCAACTCGTCCACCAACGTCGCCAACCTGGCGAGTTACCCGTGAACATCTCGCCGCATGTCTGCTGGTCCCGCCCGCAATCTGCGCACCTGACTCGGCTCGGCGAGTCCCGGTGTGAAGTGGAAGGCACTCTCCAAAGCGATGGGTGATCGTTGTCCGAGGTGGGGGTGTCGGCGTCGGGTGTTGTAGCGGTGGAGCCAGCTCAAGGCGTCGAGTCGGGCCTCGCGCTCGTTGGGCCGGCTCCTTCGACCCCGGACAGGGGTCAACCGCTGACCGTGATGTTCGAGCTTCCACTGCTCTGGTAGCCCTCGGTGGCCATGATCATGTAGTACTTGAACTGGCCCATGCTCATGCCCGCGCGCGCCCAGGCGTCGAAGTGGTTGCCGGTGGTGATGGTGCCGGAGCCGCTGGTCACCTTTGACTGCCGGACACTCCAGTACTGCTGGAAGGTCTTGGTGCCTTCCACGGACGGGGCGTTGTACCGGGTCGTCTGGTAGATGTCGTAGGTACCGCCGTCGCTGGAGACCGTGCCCTTGTACGTACCGGTGGGCCGGTAGCTGCCCCAGTTGTCGACGATGTAGTACTCCACCAGCGGGTTCGAGGTCCAGCCGTAGAGGCAGCCGTAGCCGTTGCCCGACGGGTTGAAGTAGCCGTTGTAGCGGACTGTCCTGCGTCCGCCGGTGCTCCAGCCCTTGCCGGCCACGAAGTTGCCGCAGTTGGTCCACTGGGTGCTGTAGCTGCCTCCACCGTTGAGCGTCATGGAGACGGAGCCGCCGCCGTCGGTCCAGAACGAGTAGTACATGCCGTCGGTGCCGGTCTGGTTGGTGGTGATGGTGGTGGCGGCGTGGGCGGTGCCGGGCAGCAGCAGCCCGGACGCGGTACCGAGCGCGAGGGTGCCGACGCCGCCGAGGAAGCCTCGTCGGCTCACTCCGTCGAGGGGGGCGGCGTTCTGCTTGATCCGGTCCTGCTGTGTGCGGTCCTGCTGCATGAGTTCTCCCGAAGAAGGCTGGTGGGGGGCGGGCGGCTTCTGCCGCCCGCGGCCTTGCCCGAACCACGGGGAGGGTCGCCCGGTCGCCACGCCGTGACAACCGACGCCGTACTCGGCCACATGACGTGAGCGAACAGACGGCCTCCTGTCGTTCAGTGGCCACAGCTTTCGTAGAGCGCCATGACCCTGTCAACAGTTTCGACAGAGTTTCGGAAACTTCTCCCTTGCGAGAAGAGGTCTCGGCGACACTTATTTTGCTGGTCACAGCGCTTCTCACATGAGTTTTCGCGAGAGAAGCGCCGAGGCGCGAGAGGGATATCGCGCAATCGCATGCATATCGTTCGAAAGTTTCGAGAACTCCAGGAGCAAGTCTCCAGCGGAGACGGAGGAGGTAATACGGTGCGCTTGCTGCCGTCGGCCAGCAGGGCACGGTGTATCGCACCCCGCCCCGGGACCGTGCCGCACTGAAGGGCGATGACGTCCTGGTGGTACGTGATGGATCCCGCTGCACGAGAAGGTGGCCGGCATCACGGATGGCATCGCTGCCGAAGCTCCTGCTTACTGCGGCAGGATGTCCCACTCTTGGGTGCCATCGACCAGCTGTGAGCCGACGCCCTCGAGGTATGTATCGAGCCGAGCGCCCCGCCGCGTCGCACCCTGGATCAGCCTGCTTCGGTCAAGGCCGCGTGCGCGGCAGCGAGGATCTCCCCGGAGAGTGGGAGGCCCCTGGTGGCCCGGGACAGGGCCAGCGCACCGAACAGCGTAGAGGCGGACGATGCCGTCCTGGTCGTCACAGGCCAGGAACTCGGCGAAGTCGGCCACCCCCTCGGCGTAGACGCGACGAGCGTCGCGGTGCTCGACGGCCGCGCAGGCCGCCGGCAGTTCGACTGCTTCCCGGACGTGAGCTGGTTAGACTCTCGGCACCCGGCTGCTCGAGGGGAAGACGCTTCCATGCATATGTACGGCAATCCGGTGATCAGTGGCTTCCACCCCGATCCGAGCGTGTGCCGGGTCGGTGACGACTACTACCTGGTCTGCTCCAGCTTCGAGTACTTCCCCGGGCTGCCGCTCTTCCACAGCAAGGACCTCGTGCACTGGGAGCAGATCGGCAACGTGCTCGACCGGCCGGGGCAACTGCCGCTGCCTCTCCCCGGCGCCAAGGCGTCCGGAGGCCTCTACGCCCCGACCATCCGTCACCACGGCGGCCGCTACTGGGTCATCAACACCAACGTCGACGGTGGAGGCAACTTCGTCGTCTCTGCCGAGCGGCCCGAAGGGCCCTGGAGCGACCCCGTGTGGATCGACCTGGCCGGAATCGATCCCGACCTGGCATGGGAGGAGGACGGCACCTGCTGGTGTGCCTTCTCCGGCCCCGAAGGGGGGATCAACATGGCCAGGATCGACCCCGTATCGGGTGAGGTGCTGGAGAAGCCCTTCGCCACATGGTCGGGCAGCGGCCTCAAGTACCCCGAGGCGCCGCACCTCTACCGCATCCGCGACTGGTGGTACCTGCTGGTCGCCGAGGGCGGCACGGAACGCGGCCACAGCGTGTCGGTGGCCCGCAGCCGCTCGCCGCGCGGCCCGTGGGAAGGCGCGCCCGGCAACCCCCTGCTGTCGCACAGCGGGACCGCCCGCTCCATCCAGAACACGGGCCACGCCGATCTGGTCGAGGCTCCCGACGGCAGTTGGTGGATGGTGCTGCTCGGTGTCCGCCCCCGCGGCTTCACCCCCGACGTGCACGTGCTCGGTCGCGAGACGTTCCTGACCCCGGTGGAGTGGGACCGGGACGGATGGCCCGTCGTCGCGCCCGTTCCAGTGAGCCATGCGACCCCGGGTGGTGCCTGGCACCCCCTTTCGGCCCCGTCCGCCCGTGACGACTTCGACGGGCCCGCCCTCGCACCGCACTGGATCTCGCCGTTCGCCCGCCAGGAAGGCTCCTGGTCGCTCACCGAGCGGCCTGGCTGGCTGCGCCTCGGCGCCACCGGCCCAGCCCTCGACCGCCCCGGGTACACCTTTGTCGGGCGGCGCCAGCAGCACCACGACTGCCGCGTCACTGCCCTGATCGACCCGGACACAGGACGCGGTGGTCTCTGCGTGCGCCTGGACGAGGCCCACCACTACGAGGTGGAGGCCGGGGGCGGGGAAGTCCGTGTCGTCGCCCGGATCGGGCCCCTGCGCCAGACCGTGGCCCGCCGACCGGTCCCGGCCGGGCCGCTGCACCTCACCGTGACGATCCGGACGTCAGGCCTCGTTCCCGCGTCTCCCGAACTCACCGACGGCGGGACCACGGGGCCCGACACCATCGCCTTCGGGCTCGGCGACCCGGATGCCCCGGGCAACGGGCCGCTGGCCGAGTTGGACGGGCGCTACCTTTCCACCGAGGTCGCCTGCGGCTTCACCGGACGTGTGATCGGCATGTACGCCACCGAGGGCGCGGTCGCCTTCGACTGGTTCGAGTACGCCCCGGCACCGTCCGTGTGACGCCTGTGAACGGCCTTCGGTCCGTTCCGACGTCGGCGGGGCCGCCCCGCTGTCTCGTCCCGGCAACAGTTCACTGGCAGGGTCGTCCTGTGGCGGAAGCGGAACTCTGGTCAGGCGTCCCCCGCGCTCGCTTCCCCGGGCTAGGCTTCGGGCCTGCCCTTCGTGAATGCCGCTTGCCCACTCCCAGCCGGGCTTGGGCGATACGACCCGCGGGTCGCTGGAAACCCGGGCGTCACGACGTCGTCCGCTACGCCTTCGAGCACTCCCAGCCCAACGCGTCTTGACCGGCACTGGGTCGTTGGTCCCGCTCAGGGGCGAAGTCCCTGCCCGGTTTGCAGCGTCACCCTGCCAGAGGGTATGACGCACATCAACACGACGGACGGGGATGCGCGATGGAGCCCCCCAATGCGAGGCCATCCACGGAGGCTTCTTCAGCAGCGGAAGTCGTCAACGAGGTCGGCGACTTCTTCGAAGGCGAGGAGGTGCGAATGTTGGCCGAGGTCTGGTCCACCTCGCCCCGGGCCCTCAGTTTGTCCAGCACCGCCCGGTGGGGCCGACAACGGGCCGGCCTCGGTAACCGTTTTCGGCGGATTGCCGGCCCGCGCCGGGCGGTGGCCCGGTGACACGCTCTCCCCGTCCCTGACCGGCGCAGGCATCCCCCACGCGTCCGACGTCAGACTCCCCTGACATCCCCAGGAGTGCGCGGCTCGGCGGTGAGCAGTGCGGTGATCTCGTCGGCGAGGTGCGCGCCGAGTTCGCCCCAGCCGTCCTTGTAGCCGTAGACGGCGGCCAGGGTACGGGCGTCGTAGTCGCCGTTGAGTATCTCGATGTCCGTGGGCGTGATGAGCCCCGGGTGGGCGACACCGACGGCCGCCGAGAGCTTCGTCAGCTCCTTGCGCAGGGTGCGCAGGTACACGGCGGCGCGGGTGGCCTTCGACTCCGGGTCGAGTCCACGGGCCAGCCACGGGCTCTGGGTGGCGACACCCGTGGGGCACTTGTCGGTGTGGCACCTCTGGGACTGGATGCAGCCGATGGACAGCATCGCCTCACGGCCGACATTGATCATGTCGGCGCCGAGGGCGAAGGCGACCGCGGCGTTGTCGGGCAGGCCGAGCTTGCCGGAGCCGATGAACGTCAGGTCGTCGGTCAGTCCCAGCTCGGCGAAGGTGCCGTAGACCCGGGAGAAGCCCA
The DNA here is from genome assembly GCF_055635195.1 of Streptomyces sp. NPDC111628. Taxonomy (NCBI): domain Bacteria; kingdom Bacillati; phylum Actinomycetota; class Actinomycetes; order Kitasatosporales; family Streptomycetaceae; genus Streptomyces; species Streptomyces sp. NPDC111628. The sequence goes on from NZ_JBVKBZ010000003.1 coordinate 95,917, forward strand.
TCCGGAAGGGCAGCGACACCGAGTCCGTGAAGGTGAGCGGCGCCGCCCCGGTGCCGCCCTCGCCGCCGTCGATCGTCACGAAGTCGACGCCGCGGTCGCCACGCGCCATCAGCGTCGCCAGCTCGTGCCAGAACTCCATCTCCCCCACCGCGCTCTTGATGCCTACCGGCACACCCGTCTCGGCGGCGATCAGCTCGACGAAGTCCAGCATCGAGTCGACGTCGCCGAACGCGGTGTGGCGCGACGGGGAGGCGCAGTCCCTGCCCTGCGGGATGCCGCGGATCTCGGCGATCTCCGGGGTGACCTTCGCCCCGGGCAGCATCCCGCCCAGGCCCGGCTTGGCCCCCTGGGAGAGCTTGATCTCTATCGCCTTGACCGGGGCGCCCGCGACCACGTCCTTGAGCCTGGCGAGGTCGAAGCCGCCGTCCTCGTCGCGACAGCCGAAGTATGCCGTGCCGATCTGGAGCACGAGGTCGGCGCCGTTGCGGTGGTATGGAGACAGTCCCCCCTCGCCCGTGTTCTGCATCGTCCCGGCCAGCGCCGCCCCCTTGTTGAGAGCCGTGACCGCGGCGCCGGAGAGGGACCCGAAGCTCATCGCCGAGATGTTCACCACGCTGTTCGGCCGGAACGCCCTGGCCCGGCCGCGCGGTCCCCCCAGGACCTTGGCGGACGGCACGGCATCGGGAAGGTCCGGCCGGCCGTGCGCCTCGGGGAGGCTGTCGGCGAACGTGCGCTGCTTCACGTACGCGCGTCCCTGCACGTGTTCGACGTCGACGTCGGTGCCGAATCCGAAGTAGTTGTTCTCCTCCTTCGCCGACGCGTAGATCCAGGTGCGCTGGTCACGGCTGAAGGGGCGCTCCTCCTCGTTGGAGGTCACGATGTACTGCCGCAGCTCCGGCCCGATGGTCTCCAGCAGGTACCGGGCATGCCCGACCAGCGGGAAGTTGCGCAGCAGCGCGTGCTTCTTCTGGACGAGGTCGCGGGCGGCCACCAGGGCCAGTGCTGCTGCGGTGGCGGTGCCGATGGTCCGGGCGCGCATGTTTCTTCCCCCTTGTCGACGGCCGGTCGCCCGCGCCGACGGTGGACGTCGTCCTGCCGTGCGGGCAGCGGTGCACGGCCGACGTCGGTGTCGGTGTCCGTTGCGGAACGCAGTGCGATGTTAGGCGGTGGACGAGAGGAGACGAGGCCCGGGGCGGCCGAGGTCCTGACAGTGCTCTGGGAGTTTCCTCGCCGACCGGCAGGCGCGTGACCCCCAAAGGATGCATTTCGGTCATTTCCATCACGCAATCGCTCGCGATTCCCATCGGGCTCTCATAAACGCTCATCACGTTTCCATCGCCTGCGGCGAGCGTTGGTCTCGCCGCACCAGACCGTGCGGCCTGACAACGAGCGGATCAGGGAGAGCGAATGATCGAGGTTCGCGGGCTGACCAAACGCTACGGCGAGGTCCTGGCCGTCGACGATCTGAACTTCAGCGTGCGTCCCGGCGAAGTGACCGGCTTCCTCGGCCCGAACGGCGCCGGAAAGTCCACCACCATGCGGATGATCCTCGGCCTGGACGCCCCCACCTCCGGGACCGCCGCCATCAGTGGCCGGCCCCTCGCCGAACATCCCGTGCCGATGCGGGCCGTGGGAGCCCTGCTGGACGCGAGCGCGGTACTGGGGAGCCGGAGCGCCTATCACCATCTGCTGGCGCTCGCGGCGAGCAACGGGCTCCCCCGCAGCCGCGTCGACGCCGTCCTGGACGAGGTGGGGCTGTCGGGAGTGGCGCGCCGGGCGGCCGGCACGTACTCGCTCGGCATGCGGCAGCGGCTCGGCATCGCGGGGGCCCTGCTGGGCGATCCGCCGGTGCTCGTGCTCGACGAGCCCCTCAACGGACTCGATCCCGAGGGCATCGTGTGGATCCGCCGGCTGATGCGGCGCATGGCCGCCGAGGGGCGGGCGGTGATGGTGTCCAGCCACCTGATGAGCGAGGTCGAGCTCACCGTCGACCACCTGGTCGTCGTCGGCCGCGGCCGGCTGATCGCCGACACCGGCATGGCGGACTTCATCGCCGCGGTCGCGCACCAGGAGGTCGTGGTGCGCAGCCCTCAGGCGGTCCCGTTCGCCGGCCGGCTCGCGGCGGCCGGAGCCGCCCTGCGGACGGGCGAGGAGGACGAACTGATCGTGACCGGGCTCGACGCCGCGCACGTCGGCGCGCTGGCCGCCGCGATGGGGGTCGAACTGCACGAACTGGCGCCGCGCCAGACGTCTTTGGAGGAGGCCTTCATGGAACTGACCCGGGAAAGTATCGAATTCTCCGCCGAAGGGGAGGCCGCGTGATGAGCCGGAGCACGGTCGCCACCCGCGTGCCACGCCTGAAGCGGCCCGCGAGGCCACGGCGCATGAGACACGAGGATCCGTCCACGGGGCCCGTGAGGCGGGCGACGTTCGGTCACAGTCTGCGCGCGGAGTGGATCAGGTTGCGCACGATGCGCTCCACCCTGTACGTGGTTCTGGCCACCCTTGGCGCCGGCGCCGGTCTGGGCATCCTGAACGGATCCTCGGCGGGCGACGAGTACGCCGTGATGTCGGCCGCGGACCGACTCACCTTCGACCCGTTGGCCACCAGCCTCAAGGGCGTCATCCTGGCCCAGCTCACCCTGGCGCTGCTCGGAGGCCTGGCCATCGCCTCCGAGTACGGAAGCCGCACGATCGTCAGCACGCTGACGGCGGTACCCCGCCGCGGCCGGGTGCTCGCGGCCAAGGCCTTCGTGGTCCTGGCGATCGCGCTGCCGACCGGACTACTGACGACCCTCGGGGGATTCCTCGCGGGCCAGTCGGCACTGGACTCCTCGGGCGCCCCGTACGTCGCGCTCGGCGACGCGGGGGCGTGGCGGGCGGTCCTCGGCGGCGGGCTCTACCTGGCTCTCTCCGCCCTCCTCGGGCTCGCCGCGGGCACCATGATCCGCAGCACCACGGCCACGGTGACGACGCTCTTCTCGACGACACTGCTCGTTCCCGCGCTGGCCCCGTCCTTTCCCAGTGCGCTGGCGGACTGGGTGGCGAAGTACTGGCCGCCTTCCGCGGGCGGTCAGATCGTGACCGGATACCACGATCCCGAGCTGCTGGGCCCGTGGCCCGGCTTCACCGTGATGGCGGGCTGCGTCGCCGTCCTGCTGGGCGCGGCGTTCTTCACCTTCCGCCGACGGGACGCGTAGAAGGATCGGTACGGGGCGACCGGCAAGAACGACAGGTACGCGCGATCACGCGACCGGAACGGGACGGACATGGCGGAACAGCTCCTGGTGGTGGAGGACGACAGCACGTTGCGTGAGCTTCTGTCCGCGAGCCTGCGACTGGCCGGCTTCGAGGTCCGGGCGGTCACGACGGGCGCCGAGGCGGTGGCCGCGGTGCGGAGCGACCCGCCCGACCTCATCGTCCTGGATGTGATGCTGCCGGACTTCGACGGGTTCGAGGTCGTACGCAGGTTGCGTGAGGGCGGACAACGGCTGCCGGCGCCGGCCGGACCCCCGCCGGTGCTGTTCCTCACCGCCCGGGACGCGGCCGAGGACCGGATCAGCGGGCTGAGTGCGGGAGGCGACGACTACGTCACCAAACCCTTCAACCTGGAGGAGCTGATCCTGCGCATCCGGGCCATCCTGCGCCGCACCGGCGGCCGGCAGCCGGACGCCGACCTGGTCGTCGCGGATCTCGCTCTCGACCCCGAGGGCCATCACGTCACCCGCGGCGGGGTGCCGGTCCCGCTCTCCCCCACCGAGTTCAGCCTGCTGAAAGTGCTGATGGAACACGTCGGCCAGGTACTGACCAAACGGCAGCTGCTGGAGGCCGTGTGGCACTACGACTTCGGCGGCGACGACAGCATCGTCGCCTCGTACATCAGCTACCTGCGGCGCAAGGTGGACGCCACCGAGCCCAAGCTGATCCACACGGTGCGCGGCACCGGCTACGTACTGCGCAGGCCCTCGCGGTGAGCAGGATGCCGAGCACCGTGACGCGTCGTATCCGGGGTCTCTCGCTGCGCGAACGTCTGCTCGTCATCACCCTGGCCCTGCTGGTGGCCGCTCTGCTCGGCAGCACCGGGATCGCCGTCGACCAGCTCCGGCGCGGCCTCGTGGCGCAGGTGGACGAGCGGGTCCGCGGCGTGGCCGAGGTGACCGCGCGGCTTCCCGTCCTGCCGGAGGTGGTCGGTGAGGACGACGCTCCGCGGGTGCGAGACGCGGTGGAGCTGCAGTGGGTGCGGGACGTCTACATCGCCTACCTGACACCCGAGGGCCGGGTCGAGCGCGTGGTCCGGCCTGCCGTACGGCAGCCACCCGCGTTGCCGCGACTCGGCCGGGCGGAGGTCGCCGAGCGTTCCGGCGAGCCGTTCACCGTCGAGGGCAGGGGCGGCGCGGGCGACTGGCGGGTGGTCGCGGTGCCGTTCACCGCCGGGCCCGGTGCCCGGAGCGGCAGCGTGGTTGCGGCCGGCTCGCTCGGTGAGGTCGACGACGCCGTGTGGCACCTGGCCGGCCGCGTCCTGGTCCTCGACACGGTCGTCCTGGCGCTTCTGGGGGTCGCCGGGTGGTTCGCGGTACGGGCGGGGCTGCGGCCGTTGCGTCGTATCGAGACCACCGCGGCGGCGATCGCGTCCGGCGACCTTTCCAGCCGGGTGCCGCGGCTGGCCGCCCCGCGCACCGAGCTGGACCGGCTGTCCACGGCACTCAACGGCATGCTGGACCGGATCGAGGCGGGCGACGCCGCTCGCGCCGACACCGAACGGCGCATGCGCCGGTTCATCGCCGACGCGAGCCACGAGCTGCGCACCCCGCTCGCCGGCATCAAGGGCTTCACCGAGCTGTACCGCATGGGCGGCATGCCCGAGCGTGCCGACGTCGACGCCTCGATGGGCCGGATCGAGCGCGAGGCCGCCCGCCTGGTCGACATGGTGGAGGAACTCCTGCTCCTCGCCCGGCTCGACGAGCACGGCACCGCCGCCGCGCTCCCACTGGACTTCACGCCGATGGACCTGCGCACCCTGGCCGTCGACGCGCTGCACGACCTGCGCGCCCTGGACCCGGGGCGACCTGTCGAACTCACCGGACTCGGTGGCGGACGGCCCGGTGCCGCACCCGTGCTCGGCGACGAGGCCCGGCTGCGCCGGGTCACCTCCAACCTCGTCGGCAACGCCGTCGCCCACACGCCGCCCGGCACGCCGGTCCGCATCGGCGTCGGCACCGAGAGCGGGCACGCCGTCCTGGAGTTCGCGGATGAAGGTCCCGGGATGACGGGCGAGCAGGCCGAACGGGTCTTCAGCCGCTTCTACCGCGCCGACCGGGCCCGCGCCCGTACGGGAGAGGGCGGCGCCGGTCTGGGGCTGGCCATCGTCGACTCGCTGGTGCGCGCCCACGACGGCCGCGTCGACCTCCGAACGGCCCCCGGCGCCGGTGCGACCTTCCGGATCCTGCTGCCCCGTGACACGTCCGAGTGACCGGGTTCAAGCAGCCCGACAGCGGTGTTCCGGCTCCGTCAGAGTTTGCCTTCCATGAGGACCGTGCGATGCCCCCCGAGCGCGCGGGAGAGTGCTTCGAGGAAGCCGGGTCCGAAGTCGGGCCAGTCCCAGAACTCGAAACCGAGGTACCCGAAGGCGAAGTAGCCGTCCGACCAGGTCCACGCAGTCAGGTCACCGGGGCGCCGGCAATGCGGGCAGGCGACTGCCGCGCTGTCTGTGTCGCTCCAGGCGCTGATGGCCTCGCTGAAGGGTTCCCACGCTCCCTCGATCTCCTCCAGCCGGTCGGTGTAGAAAGCCGCCCGACCGGAACAATGGGGGCACACCGCGAACCTGGGTTCGCCCTGACCGCAGTTGAATACGGTACGGCCGGTCTCGACCCTGAGTCCGTCGCTGGGCTCCCAGTCCTCCTGACCGACCGCCTTGCCCCAGGAGGGACCGGGCGGATGCCCCAACGGAGCCCCGAGGACACAGTCGGTGCGCTCGGCCCGAACTATCCCCTCCCTGATCAGCCAGTCGAGTCCGCTGTCTGCCAGGGTTTGGGCGTCCGCATGCGTGGCGTCGAGGTCGACGACCGTCTGAAAATAGTTCCCCATGCGGCAACAGTAGAAGCATCCGCCAACAGCACGTCACGCGCGACTTCGACACCTACCGGTCCTTCAGATCCCCGAATGTCGGAGCCGGCCCGAGAGGGGGTGTCACACGAAGTGGGCGGGGAGTTCGGTGGCGGGTACGGCGAAGCGGCCGGATGCGTGGGGACCGAGGCCGTAGTGGGTGGGAAGGATGTCCGTGCGGACGTGCGTCCGGTTCGTGCCTCGGACAGTGACGGCCGCGGTGAAGCCCTCCCCCGGCCAGGGCCGCGGGCCTGGTCGTCCCGTCTCCGGTCGCCTTGAGCAGGGCTTCCTTGCCTGTCCAGCGCGCAGCAGCGCGGCCCACCGGTGGGTGGGCGGCAGCAGCAGGTAGCGCGCAATTCCTCGGGGGTGAGCACGGCGCCGGCCAGGTCGTCCAGGTCGGGCGCTCGCGCCGGACCTGCCGACAGGTGCTCCAGGTCCACTCCGACCTCCGCACCGCGGCACACCACGATCAGCGCCCGGTCCCGGCTGTGGCTCAGGCTGAACCGCGGCCCGTACTCCAGCGTGATCCGGCCCGGGGCCACGCCGAGGTATCCCGCCAGCAGGGTGCGCAGCGCCACCCGGGCGGCTGTCCACCGCCGCCGGTCCTCCCGGAGGACGAGCCGGCGGCGCGGGCGGCCTCCTCCGCGTCGAGTACCTGCCCGGCGGCGGCAAGCGAGTCGTCCGCCGCCCGGCCGCCGCACTGGGGTGAGCGGTGTGCGCACGTCGCACGCCGGGTCCGGTTCGGTGCAGGTCGGCACGGGCGGTACGACACCGCGGCCCGTGGTGAGCGCCGAGGCGACTCTCCACGACGCCGGAGGCGGCCGAGCCGTGCCCGGTCATCAACTTCACCGCGCTGACCGGCAGTTCGGCCGTCCGCTCGCCGAGGACCTGGTGCAGCGCGCGGGCCTCGGTGACGTCGTTGAGGCGGGGCGAGGTGCCGCGCGTTGACCGTGTCGACGTCGGTGTCCACCGCCGGCCCGCAGCAGCCGGACGGCCTCCGCCATGGCGCGCAGGCCTCCGGAGCAGGTCGCCTCCAGACGGACCGGGAGCACGGCGGTGCCGAGGCGTTCGGGGATCTCCCTCGGGCAGGCGGAGGCACGGGCAGCCGGTGGCCGGGCGGTTCGTCCGGGGGCAGCGCGGTTGCGCTCGGCACCGAGGAAACCGAGAGGATGGACGTGCCACCAGATGGCGTGGCCGGACCAGAGCACGGGAGCCTCCGTCAACGGATTCCGGCGGACGGTCAACGCGTTCGAGGTGGGCCGGTGGCGGTTCCGGACGTCAGCGGGTACCGGGTGGGCGGCCGGACCGGCCGGTCGGTGAGTCGGCGAGGCGGTTCATCAGTCGGGCGGCGAGCAGCAGCACCTGCCATACGGTGTCGGTCAGTTCGTCGAGGGCGCCGTCGAGCCAGGTGTCGCGCTGGGCCGTGTCCCGGGCGAGCGCCTTGCGGCCCTCCTCGGTCAGTTCCAGCACCCGCTGCCTGCCGTCGTGGAGGTCCCGGCTGCGGCTGACCAGACCGTCGCTCTCGAGTACGGCGAAGACTCGGGTCAGGGACTGCGGCTGCTGGTGGTCGGCGGCGGCCAACGCGCCTGCCGACATGGGTTCGTTGCGCCGCACCGTCCGCTTCGATACGAACCGGCTGCACCTGCCGGCGACGGCCGTCACCATGGACACCGTGCTCGGCACCTACGCCTGGTCCCTGCTCGTCGAGCATCTCGCCGGGCTGCGTGTGGACAGCGTCGTCCAGGCCGTCGTGGTGGCGTCCGCACTGGGCCGGATGCAGCGCGCCTTCGACCACACCGACCGGCTGATGGCCTGCGCCGTGCTGCCGTGCGCCGCGGCCGAACCGCCGCCGCCCGGGGGCACGCGCCCGCCTCAGCCCCGGGCGGGGAGAGTGATGCCGTAGGCCCGCATCTTGCGGTAGATCGTCGTGCGGGAGATGCCGAGCCGCTGGGCCGCGAGCAGTTTGTTGCCGTCCGCCTCCAGCAGCGCCTGGACCAGGGTGTCGCGCTCGGACGCCTCCCAGACGCTCAGGGACCGCCTGCCCGCGCTGTGCAGGGACGGCGGCAGGTCGCCGACCTCGATCCGGTACGTACTGCGGGCCGCGGCGGCCTTGCTCAGGACGAGGCTCAGTTCGCGGACGTTGCCGGGCCAGTCGTGCCGGCGCAGCGGCGGCAGCACCTCCGGCGCGCATTCCACGCCGCCGCCGATGCGCTGCAGCAGGCAGTCGACCAGGGCCGGGAGGTCGGTGAGGCGGTGCCGCAGGGCGGGCGCCGCCGCCGCTTCGAGGAAGCAGTGCCGGAGCGACTCCGGGATGCCCGGTGCGCGCTGCAGGGTGCCGACCACCCAGGTACCCAGGGCCGCCGCCGTGTCCAGCGCTTCGGCGACGGCGGCTTCGTCCTCAGGGGTCACCTCGTCGACGTTGCGCAGGATCAGGGCGCGGCCCGGTCCGGCGGGCGCCGCGCGCAGGGCGGCCGCCGGGTCGTGCCCGGTGTGCGGGGTGCCGGGGGCGGCGGCGTCCACGACGACGGGCGTCCAGGACGCTCCCGTCAGCGCGTGCGCGGCACGGACCAGGGTGGCCTTGCCGGTGCCGGTCTCGCCGTGGAGCAGGAGCGGGGTGCGGTCGCGGGCGCAGCGCGTGACCGTGCGGGAGACCGAGTTCCAGGCCGGGTCCGTCCCGGCCAGGCCGGGCAGCGGCCAGGGCCCGGCCGGGACGGACCCGGCGCGGGATCCATGACGGAATCCGGTACGGGAGCCCGTACCGGAGCCGGAGCCGGGGCCCGGGTTGTCGGCGGGGCGGTCCGTGAAGGCCAGCTCCAGCAGGTATCCGGCCGCGCCCGCGGAGCTGTCGACCTGCCGGCAGCGCATCATGACGCTCTCCCCGCCGGTCAGCCGCACCTCTCTGCGGGTGCGGGGTGCGTGGCCGTACTCGGCGGCGGCCTCGTGCAGCAGCCGGTGGTCGTCGCCCGTCAGTCTCGCCGAGGCGGCGGTGTTGGCGAGCACGAGGTCCTGGCCGAGACAGAGCACCGGCCGGTCACCGTAGTGGGTGACCTGCTGGAACGCCTCCAGCAGGGCGCGCTGGTGCGCGCTGCTGGACTCGTACATCACGCGTTCGATGTCTTCGACGGCTTCCTGCACGAGGGCAGCCATGAGGGGGCGTGCCGGACCGTTCCAGCAGGTCAGGTTCATGGCTCCCTCGACCCGCCCGGTGACCGTGTTGCGGATCGGGGCGGCCGCGCAGGAGACGCTCTGCAGGCGTTCGTTGAAGTGCTCGGTGCCCAGGACCACGTTGGGGCGGCGTTCCTCCAGCGCGACCCCGATGCCGTTCGTGCCGACGAACTGTTCGGCGTAGTTGAAGCCGGGTGCCAGGTGGACCCGGTCCAGGTGCGCCGAGAGCCGCTTCTCCCCGACGCGGCGGTCGCGCACCCAGCCGTTGCGGTCCGTCACGATCACGCCGGCGTCCGAACCCGTCAGTGCCTGTTCCAGCCGGTCCAGAACCGGCGTGGCGGCGCGCACCAGGCGGCTCTCCCGGTCGTAGTCGGGCTGGTAGGGGACGACCACCTCGTCCGTGCCGATCCCCAGGTATTTGGAACGCTGCCAGGAGTTGAGGATGCCCTCGGGCACGACCGCCGCAGGCAGTTCCGCGTTCTGAAGGAACTTCAGGCGTGCTCGCGCGATGGTTCGGTCGCGCGCTGTGCTGTCACTGAGCATGGCGCTCCTCCGATGAGCGTGTTTCCGCCATATTACGAACGCGTTTGCACCTGTCAACGGGTGGTTCGGTGCGGCTTTTCCCCGCGTTCGCCGTGACCTGATCAGGGGCGGACGCCGGGTGTGTTCCACATTGAAAAAGTCGACGGCGCTGCCCGCCCGCACGCTGTTGAGCAGCACCGCACAAGAGCGCGGACGCTCACCGCCGAGCAGTCGAACCCTGGAGGACCCATGACTTCCGTCGACAACGCCACCCCCCGTATCGCCGTCGTCACCGGCGCGGCCCGGGGCATCGGCCGCGGCATCGCGGAGCGGCTGGCCGAGGACGGTCTCGACCTGGTCGTCGCCGACCTGCCCGGTATGGCCGAGGAGTTGGGCGCGGTGGCGGCCGGGATCGAGAAGACGGGCCGCCGGGCCCTCGCCGTGCACGCCGACGTGACCAGCAAGGAGCAGACCGATGCACTCGTCGCGGCGGCTGCGGACCGCTTCGGCCGGGTCGACGTCTACGTGGCCAACGCCGGTATCGCCCGGGTGACCCCGCTGCTGGAGACCGGCCTCGACGAGTTCGAGCAGGTCATGGCAGTGAATCTGCGCGGTGTCTTCCTCTCCTACCAGGCCGCCGCGCGGCAGATGATCGTCCAGGGCGGCGGCGGCAAGATCATCGGTGCCGCCTCGATCGTCGCGCACCGCCCCTTCGTGCTGCTCGGCACCTACTCGGCGTCGAAGTGGGGCGTACGCGGGCTGACCCAGGCCGCGGCGATGGAGTGGGCGCGGTACGGCATCACGGTCAACGCGTACTGCCCGGGGATCGTCGGCACCGACATGTGGGACCTGATCGACGAGCGGCTGGCCGAGGAGGCGGGCATCCAGAAGGGCCAGGCCATCAAGAAGCACGCGGAGGCGATCGCGCTCGGCCGGGTCGAGGAGCCCGCCGACGTCGCGTCCTTCGTCTCCTACCTGGCCTCTCGGGACTCGGACTACATGACCGGCCAGTCGGTGATGATCGACGGCGGCATCCAGTTCGCCTGACCCGAGCCGTCGGGCCCTCCTGCCCCGCACCGCCGAGCGCCCACTGGGCGTACCACCCACCGCGAACCAAGGAGTAACCGATGTATTCCAAGGACGGCGAGAACTACTTCGTCGTGGACGCGCACGTCGCCCTCTGGGACGCGCGCCGCGAGAACCAGCGCAACATCCACGGCAAGCAGTTCATCGACTGCTTCTACGACTACCACCGCAACCTGAGTCCGGCGTCGGAGCTCTGGCCGTACGAGGACTTCCTGTACCAGGGCGGCGAGCAGCTGATGAAGGACCTGTTCACCGACGGGTACGTGGATCACGCGATCTTCCAGCCGGCGCATCTCGGGGCGTTCTACAACACCGGCTTCGGGCAGACCGAGGAGGCCTTCGCGCTCACCCGGAAGCACCCCGGCAAGCTCACCTACAACCACTGCTTCGACCCGCGCTTCGAGGAGGCGGGCCTCAGGCAACTGCGCGAGGACGCCGCACGCTTCGGCCTGCAGGGCGTCAAGCTCTACACCGCCGAATGGAAGGGCGACTCCCGCGGCTACAAACTCAACGACCCGTGGACCTACCGCTACCTGGACGCCTGCCGGGAGCTGGGCATCAAGAACATCCACATCCACAAGGGCCCCACCATCCGGCCGCTGGACCGGGACGCCTTCGACGTGGCGGACGTCGACGCGGCGGCCACCGACTTCACCGACCTGAACTTCGTGGTCGAGCACTGCGGTCTGCCCCGCCTCGAGGACTTCTGCTGGATCGCCACCCAGGAGCCCAACGTCCACGCGGGGCTCGCCGTCGCGATCCCGTTCATGCACACCCGGCCCCGCTACTTCGCGCAGATCATCGGCGAGCTGCTGTACTGGCTGGACGAGGACCGCATCCAGTTCTCCAGCGACTACGCGCTGTGGACGCCCAAGTGGATCGTCGAGCAGTTCGTCGACTTCCAGATCCCCGACGACATGACGGGCGAGTACCCGCAGCTCACCGTCGCCCAGAAGAAGAAGATCCTCGGGTTGAACGCGGCCGCCATGTACGACATCGAGGTCCCGGCCGGGCTGGGCCTCGCCGAGCCGGCGGTGGTGTGACATGTGGGCCGCGCAACTCGAGGCGGCGGCGCGCGCCGCGCTCGACACCGTGTACGACCCCGAGCTGGACGAGCCCATCACCGACCTCGGCTTCGTGCGCTCGCTGACCGCCGAAGACGGCCGCGTCACCGTGCACCTGCGGCTGCCGACCTCGTTCTGCTCACCGAACTTCGCCTACCTGATGGCCTCCGACGCCAAGGACGCGCTCAGCGTCCTGCCCGGCGCCCGGGAGGTCACGGTCCGGCTCGACGACCACCACGACTCCGGCCTGATCAACCGGGGGCTGGCCGCCGACGCCGGGTACCGCGGCACCTTCGGCCACGAGGCGGAGCAGGACCTGGAGGAGCTGCGGGGCATCTTCCGGCGCAAGGCGCACACCGCCGCGATGGAACGGGCGCTCACCGCGCTGCTGCGCGCCCGGCCCGCCCTGGCCGAGGAACAGCTCGGCGACGTCGTCCTCGGCGACCTGCCGGACACCTCCGCCACCCGGGCCCTGCTGCGCCGCCGCGCCGCCCTCGGGCTCGGCACCGCCCCTGCCGACCCGGTCCTCGTGGACGACGACGGCCGGCCCTACCCGCTGGGGGAGATCCCGCTGCGGCTGCGGTTCGCCCGCTCCGTGCGCATCTCCATCGACGGCAACGCCCACTTCTGCCGGGGCCTGCTCCGTACCCGGTATCCGCAGTCCGGGGCCGACCAGTCCGCGCGCCCGGAGGAATTCCCCGCGGGCGGGAAACCCGTAGAGGCCGGGGAACCCGTACCCGCGGGTGAGCTCTTGCGGCTCTCCGCTCCAGCGAAGGAGAACGTCTCGTGAAAGCAGTCCAGGTGGTGGGCTACGGCAAGAACCTCGAGATGGCCGAGGTCCCGGCCCCCGAGGTCACCGGCCCGTACGACGTGATCGTCAGGATCGGCGGCGCCGGGGTGTGCCGTACCGACCTCCACATCCTGGAGGGACAGTGGGCCGAGAAGTCGGGGGTGGAGCTGCCGTACACGATCGGTCACGAGAACGCCGGGTGGGTCCATGCGGTCGGCAGCGCCGTCACCAACGTGTCCGAGGGCGACAAGGTCATCGTGCACCCGCTGATCACCTGCGGGCTGTGCCGGGCGTGCCGGGCCGGTGACGACGTGCACTGTGAGAACAACCGGTTCCCGGGCATCGACACCGCGGGCGGTTACGCCGAGTACCTGAAGACGTCCGCGCGCAGTGTCGTACGGCTCGACGACTCCCTCGAACCGGCGGACGTCGCCGCTCTCGCCGACGCGGGCCTCACTGCGTACCACGCGGCGGCCAAGGCGGCCCGGAATCTCCGGCCGGGCGACCGCTGCGTCGTGATCGGCGCGGGCGGTCTCGGGCACATCGGCATCCAGGTGCTGGGGGCCCTCACCGCCGCCGAGATCGTCGTCGTCGACCGCAACCCCGACGCGGTCGACCTGGCCGTCTCCGTCGGGGCCGACCACGGTGTCCTCGCCGACGGCGGCCAGGTGGACCGGGTACGCGAGCTGACCGGCGGGCACGGGGCGGAGGCGGTGATCGACTTCGTCGGTGAGGGCGGCTCCACCGGGGACGGCGTCGGCATGCTGCGCCAGGCCGGCGACTACCACGTGGTCGGCTACGGCGAGAACATCGACGTCCCGACCATCGACATCATCTCCGCCGAGATCAACTTCATCGGCAACCTCGTCGGTTCCTACAACGACCTGTGTGAACTGATGGTCCTCGCGGCGCGGGGGCGCGTGCGCCTGCGCACCGCCAAGTACTCTCTCGACCGTTTCCAGGACGCCCTGGACGACCTGGACGGCGGCCGCATCCGGGGCCGCGCGATCCTTGTCCCGTGACCCGGCCCCGGGTGGCGGAGCCCCCAGCACCAACAACGAAGGAAGCAAGGTCTTGATCTTCATCACCGCGAAGTTCCGTGTCCTGCCCGAGCATGCCGACCAATGGCCGCAGGTGGTGGAGGAGTTCACCCGCGCGACGCGGGCCGAACCGGGATGCCTGTGGTTCGACTGGTCCCGCAGCCTCGACGACCCGACCGAGTACGTCCTCGTGGAAGCCTTCCGGGACGACGAGGCCGGCGCGGCCCACGTGGGCTCGGCGCACTTCAAGGCGGCCCGGCGGACGCTGCCGCCCCACCTCGCGACCACCCCCAGGATCGTCAACGCCAACGTGCCCCAGGACGACTGGTCGCTGCTCGGCGAGATGGCGGTCGACGCGGGCTGACGCCGACGAGCGTGACAGTGGGGCGACAGCCGGTCGTACGGCTGCCGCCCCCCTTCGCCGTCAGCCGATCTCCTTGATCACCCGGGCGGGTACTCCCGCGACGAGGGTGCCCGCAGGGACATCACGAGTGACCACCGCACCGGCAGCCACTACCGCGCCGGCGCCGATGGTCACCCCCTGCGTGATCACGGCGGCCGTCCCGATCCAGACGTCGTCCTCGACGACGATCGGGGCGAAGGAGAGGTATGAGCGGCGCTCGGCCAGGGGCAGCGGATGGCCTCCGGTGATCAGGCTGGCCTTCGGAGCGATCATGACTCCGTTCCCGATACGGATGCCTCCCTTGTCCATGAAGGTGCACCCCTGGTTGACGAAGACGTTTTCCCCGAACGTCGTGTTGAGCCCGTACTCGGTGTAGAACGGCGGGTAGATCGTCACCGATTCCGGCAGCGGACCACCGAACACAACGGAAAGTAGTTCCGAGCGACCTTCACTGTCGCTGAACGGAAGCACGTTCAGTCGAGACGTCGCATCGGTCACCTCCACGATCCGCTCTGCATGACGCGCGAACTCGGGCGAATGGACATACATGATCTGCTCTGTGCGGGTAGACATGCGCTGATCCCACCACCGTGCAGAACCTTCGATCAAACAACCATCACCGCAGCAGACACAACCCGCAGTTGTGGAAGTACGCTGGACAACGTGGATGTGGAAGCGCTACGGACGTTCGTGGTCGTCGCTGAGGCCGGCCAGTTCCAGGCTGCCGCCGACGAGCTGGGGATCAGCCAGCAGGCGGTCTCCAAGCGGATCGCGGCCCTGGAGAGGCATGTCGCGGTCGCACTCCTGGTGCGCAGTTCCCGAGGCTCCCGGCTGAGCCTGGACGGGCAGGTCTTCCTGCCGCACGCCAAGAAGGTCCTGACGGCCATCGAGCAGGCCGAGCGGGCCGTCAACCCCGGAAGCCGTCCGTTGCGCGTCGATGTCCTCAATCGGCGCATCTCCCCGGCCCAGGCCGTCTACCGGTTCTACCGCTCCCGCCCCGATAGGGACCTGGACGCGGTCACGCTGGACAAGGAGAACGCCGCCCAGGCCGCCCGGGCGGTGCTCGAAGGGATGGTCGACGCGTCCTTCCGTGCCTTGCCGGCCGACCAGGTCCCGGCCGGGATCAGCGCCGAACGGCTCCTGGACGAACCCCTGGAACTCCTGGTCGGCCCCGGCCACCCGCTGGCCGACGCGCCCCGGATCAGCCCTGTGGACCTGGCCGGCCACCGCATCTGGATCCCCGGGATCAGGCCGGGCACGGAGTGGGCCGCGTTCTACCAGGCACTGTCCGAGGCCTTCGGCCTGAGTATCGACGCGCTCGGCCCCAACTTCGGTGACGAGGCCCTGATGGACGCGCTGGCGGACTCGGCCTCACTGGCCACCCTCGTCGGGCGTGGAGACCGGTACCTGTGGCCGCGAAACCACGACCTCCGGCGCATCCCGTTGCACGACCCGACGCCCATCTACCCGCACGTGCTGCTGTTCCGCGCCGGAGATCAGCACCCCGTACTGACCGCTCTCCGTGACCATCTGCGCACCACAGCCCCGCGAACCCCGCAGGACGCGTGGACGCCGGACTGGGCAGCGCACTGACCGATGGACCGAGTGGCACGGCGGCCGGCCATCGACGATGCCGTTCGTACACGGTTTTCCAGGATCGACGGCGGCAGGTGTCCCTAGCCCCTCCGCCCTGCGAGCGTGTCCAGGACGTCCGCGACCGGGGTGGGATCCAGCGGGCCGACGTGTGACGCCCCGGGGAAATCGTGCACGCGGAACCTGTTGCCGGGGGTGGACGCGTCGGCTTCCGCGATCATTCTGTCCTGGAGCGCGGTGGCTATCGTACGGTCCCTGCCGAAGCGCAGGTACGTGCGGGGAATGCGTCCCCAGTTGCCGGCCCGGCCGACCGCTCGGCCCGCATAGGCGGCGACAGGCTCGTCGGTCTGCATGCCGGCCAGTATCCGGCGGAAGTCGGCGTCGGGATAGTCCGCGCAGATCATCTCCTTCAGGAGGGCCAACTCGCCGCTGATCCCCGTACGGAAGTTCAGCCGCAACACCCCGAGCCGGTCCGGGTCACCCACCGTCAGCTCCACCGGGCTGACGGCGTTCGCGTTCTCGGGTGCCGCTGTGCAGGCGTCCGCCGTGGGCAGGACGCGGCTGGGACAGAAGGCCGCCATGTAGCAGATGTGGTGGAGCAGGTGCGGAACGGCGTCACCGACGCGGCTGACCGACACGCCACCCAGGCTGTGCCCGACCAGCACCACCGGGCCGTTCCGTGCGGCCTGCCGCACGATGCCCGTGACGCGCGCCTCGTAGTCGTCCAGCCCGAGGCCCTTCAGCGGGGAGGGCTCGACCGCCATCGCCGTGAGGTCCTGCCGCTGGTACGACTCCGCCACGAAAGCCTCCGCGCCGTGCCGCGGCTGGTCCACCATGACGACGCGGTGGCCGCGCAGCACCAGTTCCCGCGCAATCGGGATCCAGAACGCGCCGGCGCTGTGGGTACCGTGCACCAGCACGTACGTCACCGGCCCGCGACGCGGGGCGGCCGCGGCCGGCGAGGTTCCGAGGCCGGTGGCCAGCGCCATGCCTCCCACTGCGAGTCCCAGCCCACGCAGCGCCGTCCGCCGGGTGGCACCTTCTCGTTCTTCGTTCGTGTCATCCATCATGAACACAACGCTACGAACGGCCCGTTCGGCCCACCAGCGGTCCAGCACCCCCACCGGGGTGGACCCAGAACCACCCTGCCATGCGGCTCGCGGGTCCGACCCGCGACCGTGAACCACCGGACCGACGGCTGCACGCAGCTGGTCTCTCAGGGTTCATCCGCTGGTCGTGGGTCGGACGGTCGCTCACGGAGCGGGCGGGGGCTTGGGAGCGCCGCGCGGTGGGGCGATCTTCGCGTACGTCGCCGTCCCCGCGGCGGGGGCGGGGATGCCGACGGCCGCTTCCGCGGGGACGGGGGCGATGCCACCGCCCGGGATCCAGCCGCGGTCGACGACCTTCGTCTGCATGATCCAGGCACCGGCCAGGATGATCAGGCCGAAGATCAGCATGCCGATCAGACCGACGGTTCCGTCGAGCTTGCCGATGCTGCCGAGCACGGCACCGAACCAGCCGAAGTCGGCGTCGCCGAAGGTCGTGTTGGCCTCTCCGAACGAGCCGAGCGCCTTGAGCAGGATCGCCGGCAGGAACGTGATCAGCAGACCGTTGAGGAAGGAGCCGGCGGCGGCGCCGCGGCGTCCGCCGGTGGCGTTGCCGTAGACACCGGCCGCGCCACCGGTGAAGAAGTGCGGCACCAGGCCGGGCAGCACCAGGGCCAGTCCGAAGGCCGGGTTGAACACCCAGATGAGGGCCGCCAGACCCGCCAGGCCGCCCAGGAAGCTGAAGATGAACCCGATCAGTACGGCGTTCTGCGCGTACGGGAAGACGATCGGGGCGTCCAGGGCCGGCTTGGCACCGGGCACCACACGGCGGGCGATGCCCTGGAAGGCGGGCACCAGTTCACCGAGGATGGTGCGGACACCGAAGAGGATGACCGCGACGCCGATGCCGAACTGCAGGCCCTGCATCACCGACTGCATGATGTAGTTGCCCACGTCGGCCGCCGGGTCACCACCACTGCCGGCGAACGCCTTGAACGCCACGTCCTGGCCGACCTTGGCCAGGAACAGCAGGGACATCACCAGGTAGATGAGGACCATCGACAGGGCGGTGGCGACCATGGAGTCACGCAGGAAGCGCAGCCCCTCGGGCAGCTTCATCTCCTCCGTGCTGCGGCTGTTCTTGCCCACGAGCTGACCCGTGGCGCCGGACACGATGTAGCCGGCCGTGCCGAAGTGGCCGATGGCCAACGTGTCGTTGCCGGTGACCTTCTTCGTCCAGGGGTGCGCGAAGGCCGGAAGGGCAACCAGCAGGATGCCCAGCAGCACGCCGCCGCCGAGCACCACCGCGACCGAGCCCTGCCCGGCGGTGGCCATGACGATGGTCAGCAGCGTCGCCATGAACAGCATGTGGTGGCCGGTGAGGAACACGTAGCGCAGCGGTGTGAACCGGGCCAGCGCCAGGCTGACCAGGAACCCGAGGATCATCAGCCAGGCGACACGGGCACCGAACTCGCTCTGCGCGATGCCGACGATGGCCTCGTTGGTCGGGATCACACCGTGGGTGCCGGTGGTGCCCTGGATCATCCGGCCCAGCGGATCCAGGGACGAGCTGACCAGCCCCGCACCGGCCCCGACCAGCAGCAGGCCCAGGGTCGCCTTGATGGCGCCGCCGACCGTCTGCCCGACGGACTTCTTCAGAGCGGCCAGGCCCACCGCGGTGATGATGCCGATCAGGTAGGCGGGCTGGCTGAGTATCTCGTTGACGAGAAACTTCGCTATGTCTATGACCCAGTCCATGACAGGTTCTCTCTTGTCACACGTCGTAGGTGTCGCGCAGGACCGCGTCGACCTCGGTGGTGCTGCTGAAATCGCGCACGACCTTCACAGGTATGCCGACGTCACCCAGCGTTCTGGCGATCTCCTGAGAGGTGAGGATGGCGGCGGCTTCCGACGCCTTCCCCTTGGCGGAGATGGTGTCGGTGGCCTCCACCGACACCTGACGGGACCAGCCCCAGCGGTCGAGGACCTGCTCCAGGGTGTTCTTCAGGAACAGACTGGTCCCCACACCGTTGCCGCAGACGGTGAGGATCTTCTGCTCCGACAGGGCCGGCGCGGCGTCCTTGGCCGCTGCAGCCCGCGAGCCGCCCCGGCCGTCGGCGCCGGTTGGCTCGCCCGCAAGGACTCGCAGAACTTCCCCGGGGCTCGTCGCCTGCTGCAGGGTACGGACGTTGTCGCCGTCGGCGAGTATCTTCGCCAGCGCCGCCAGCGCCGCCGTGTGCGCTTGGGAGTCGACGGCGGCCAGCGCCACGACGAGTTGCACCGGATCATTGGTCTCGTGGCCGAAGGTCACGGGGGAGGCCAGCCTCACCCAGGACATGCCGGTCTTCAGCACCGCCGCGAAGGGACGGGTGTGAGCCAGAGCGAAACCCGGGGCGATGACGATGTACGGGCCGTTCTCCTCGACGTTCCGTATCATCGCCTCGGTGTACTCGGCCGTACTGATGCCCTCGTCGACCAGCACCTGCCCGGACGCGCGAACGGCGGACCTCCAGTCCTCCGCTTCGACATCGAGCCGGATACCGTCGACGGACAGAAGGTCGGTGAGTGCGCTCATGCCAGTGGAACCTCCTTCGTGGGAGTAAGTCGGTCGGTCCCAGCACATGACTGTTCCGCCGTTACACCCCTACTTGACCATCCGTGACCTGATATGTGACGCCGGTAAGCTGTGAGGTGCGTCTCGTCGCCTGCGGCAAGCAGCGCCGGTCCGCCTGCGTCCGGGCACACCGGCGAGGCGCCTGGCGATCTCGAACCTTGATTCGATTACCATCTCACCCGTGCATGAGAACCCACGTGTTCGGCGACGCGGCCGCTCCCGCCGGGAGCAACGACGTCGCCGCAGGGCCAGGCGACGCCGCATAACGTGGACCGTGACGTCGGTCGTGATCCTGACCGGCGTCGCCACCACCTATGCCATCTCCGGGGGCGACTCCGGTGAGCCGTCCACTCCCGCCCGGGCGAAGGCTCCGTCCCCACCAGCCGTCTCGGCCCGGGCGAAGGCAGGCGACGCGCCCGCGGACACACCAGAACCGCTGCCGTCGCCCACCCCGGCACAGGAGTCGTTCGATCTCGAACCGGCTCTGGCCCCCGTGACCGCGCTCTTCGGCGACAACCGGATGTCCGTGGCGATGCTGGACGTCAACAGCGGTGCCATGGCGACGTACGGACACGACGCCTTCGACACCGCCAGCATCGTGAAGGTGGACATCCTGGCGACCCTGCTGCTCCAGGCCCAGGACCAGGGGCGGAGGTTGAGCACCGAGGAGCGTGCCCAGTCCGCTGCCATGATCCAGAAGAGCGACAACGACTCCACCAGTGCCCTGTGGACCCGGATAGGCAGTGCCCCCGGGCTCGACGCGGCCAACGAACGGCTCGGCCTGTCCCAGACGCAGGGCGGTGAAGGGACGGTCTGGGGCATCACCCAGACCACGGCGGAGGATCAGATACGCCTGCTCCAGTCCGTGTTCGGCGACAAGTCGCCGCTGAGCGAGGCGTCGCGTACCTACATTCAGGATCTGATGCGGCACGTCGTGGGAAGCCAGACCTGGGGCGTGTCCGCAGCAGCCGACTCGGGCACGACCGCGCTGAAGAACGGGTGGCTCAAGCGGACTCGGACCAAGAAGTGGGACGTCAACAGCATCGGCCGGATACAGCACGAGGGCCGCGTCTATCTGATGGTGGTACTTCTCAACGGTTGCAGCACCCAGGAGGTCGGCATCAGCATCGTGGAGCAGGCGTCGCGCGCGTCCGCTGCGGCGTTCTCCCGAGAACTCAGGGAGAAGTCCACCTCGTGACGCCCGCCCAGGGCCGAACCGCCTTCTCGATGCGGTCTCCCCCGCGAGAGGGCCCACGCTGACGGACATGAACAGCGATGATCTCGACGAGCGTGTCGCCGTGGTGGCGGGCTGGGCGGCTCCCGCACTCCGGCTGGTGGATACGCGGCGCTCCATCGAGCGCCGGATGCCGCTGCACGACTCGACCCTGGCCTACTCGGTCGCTCCCTCCCGGCTTCCTCCGCACCGGCGGCGCCGAGAGTCTTCCGGCACGCCGGATGAGTGAGTGCGGCATCCCGCTGGGACGGCCCGCGGAGCCCGAAGAGGTCGCCGAAACGGTCGCGTTCCCGGTCTCGGACCGTGCCGGTGGCATCACCGGACCCCAGCTCGTGGTCGACGGCGGCACCATCCGCACCGTGTGAACCTCAACCGTCACGACATGGGAGACAGCTGTGCAGGACATCCGTGCCCTAGTCGAGGAGTACGTCGCCGCGGCGACGGGTCCCGACCGCGAGCGCCACGTCGCTCTGTTCCACGACGACGCCGCCGTGCACGACGACGGGCGCAGCCTGAGAGGGCTCGCGGAGGTGCGCCGCTGGCGCAAGGAGACACCGAACGTCGACTACGACCTGCCGCGCTGACCATCACCCCCCTGACCACGCGCGCCCGGACGACGGGCCGCCCACGAGGAGGAGCGCACCAGGGCGCAGAGACTGACGATCGGAGAATTCTCCCGCGTCACGCACCTGAGTATCCGCATGCTCCGCCGGTACCACGAGCAGGACCTGCTCGTCCCCGAGGTCGACCCGGACACCGGCTACCGCTACTACTCCCCCGGGCAGATCCGGCCGGCGCTGGCCGTCAGGCGCTTCCGCGCCCTGGGCCTCCCCGTGGCGGACTTGCGGCGATTCCTCGCCACCGAGTCCGCGGACGGTCCGGACGACGGCACCGCGCAGGAGGGCGTCGTGGCCCACCTCCGCCGGCTCGAGGACCGGCTCGGCCGCACCCAGCGGGCGGTCGAAGCGCTCCGGCAACTCCTCGCCCCGGAGGCGGAGCGGGCGGTGACGCTGGAGGAACTCCCCGCTCAGGGTGTCCTGGCGGTGTCCCTCGACGTACCGGAGTGAGCCGGCCTCGACTGGTACGGCGAAGCCATGCGGGACTTGGATGCCGCAGCCGGAGAACGCTCCGTCCTCCCACCGGGCGGTCGGTACGAGCACACGCTGTTCGCCGAAGGCCATGGCCGCGCCACCGTGTACCTTCCCCTCGAAGCACCGCTGCCACCGGACGGGCCGGGCACGGTGCACGAGCTGTATCTGCCGCGGCGGACGGCCGCGGTCGCCACCCATCAGGGACGGCACGACGACCTCGACCTGACCTATCGGCGCCGTGGGCTCCTTCGCCGCCCGCAACGCCCTGCGCTCGCAGGACCTCGTCGAGGAGGTCTGCCTCGTGGGGCCACGCGACACCGCCCGGCCCGAACGGTGGCGCACTCTCGTGGCGTGGCTGATCGCTCCGGAGAACGGCTGACCTGCGACGGACGGTGCCGTCCGCCGCCCACCCGGCCGAGGGCGCCCCGCCGGGGCCGCGGGGTCAACGGGCCGGGTGGCCTGCGATGGGCCCGCACACGTAGTTGCCCGGCTCGGCGGGATCGTCACTGATCCAGAACTGGGTCCACAGCGCGGCGAACTCGGATCGGCTGAGGTGACCGTCGGCATCCTGGTCGAGACGGTCGAACACGTCTCCGGTCGCGATCCCCTGCCCGTGCCACAGGTCGATCAGCCGCTGGTGCTCGTTCCTCGAGATGCGGCCGTCACCGTTCTCGTCCACCGCGTCGAAGACCGTGTCGGCCGTGGCCGCCACCGCGTCCTGCATGGTGGGCAGCCGGTCGACCATGGCGAGGAGGTCGTTCATGTCGATTCTGCCGTCGTTGTCCGTGTCGACGGCCTGCGAGAGGTGCTGCCACCACCCCAGCAACACGTCCTCCACCCGCGCGGCCAGTTCCCCGTCCGCCCGCACGCGGGGCAGCCGGCTCCACCGAGTCGCCAGGGCCGCGAAGTCCTCCTCCTCCAGGCGGCCGTCGCCGTTCACATCGAAGGCGTCGAACATGTCCTGCAGCTTGGTCCGCTGAAACTCACTGGCCATCACAAGCCCCTTCTCTAGCGGTGCTGAAAGGATGCTGTCCGCGCGCGTCGGCCCCCCAACAGCGTGTGAGAGCGCGAGGGGTCACAGCGACGCCACCGCGCGCCCTGGCCGTGCGCCGAGCGCCGGTTTGAACGCGTGTCGCATCCGCCCGGGGCGCCACCTCCGTCGTCTCCCGCCGTACGCCGTCGCCGACGACCACCGAGCCGTCCGGCAGGGCCGTGACGTCCACGGGATGCTGGAGCAGTGCCTGGGCGGCGGGGCCGTCGCGGTGCCCGGCCCGCGGGTCCAGCGGACGGAGTCGGGGACTTCACCTCGGCCATCACCACGGATGCCAGACGTCTCACCCCGCTGCCCCTGGTGCAGCTCGACTACGCAGTGGACGCCGATCTGTCGGGCCGCACCCACCGGAGCACGGAGCTGACCGTCACGGCCTCGACGACGGCGCCACCTGGCACCGGACGGCGCTGCGGAAGTCGGCGGACGGCTGGACGGCACGGCTCGGCGCACCGGGCAGGGCGCGTTGCGCGAGCTTGCGGACGACGGCGAAGGATGCCGAGGACAAGGGCGTCAGCCAGACCCTGATCCGCGCCTTCGGCCTGCGATGAGCGCCTGAGCGCCAAGAGGTTCGCGTGTCCCGCCCCCGGTGTCGAGCCGGAGGCGGGGCATTTCGCCAGCGGCACGAACGAGAGCCCCGCCATGACCGGCGGTGTGGCGGGCACGACCGTATGCCCGACGAACCCCACGCCCGCCGTGTGCGGACATTCCGGCGGGCCCCCGGGGCGGGCAGCCCTCGTCCGCGCCCCTCGCGCCCGGTCAGGGACGGCAGTTCATCCGGCGGCGCCCGCCGACTCCGAGGTCGGCCGGTCCTCTCCGAGCGCGGCCAGCGCTGCGGAGAGTCTGCCGCGGCTGGTGATGCCCAGGCGTGGATAGATCCGGTACAGGTGGGCTCCGACTGTCCGGTGCGAGATGAACAGGCGCTGGCCGATCTCCCGGTTGCTCAGCCCCTGTGAGGCCAACTCGGCGATCTGCCGTTCCTGGACCGTCAGACTCTCGCCCTTGCTCTGGCGCCGACGCCCGTCCGACTCCCCCGCGGCACGCAACTGCTCACGAGCCATGTCGGCCCAGGGTTGCGCACCGACCCGGTCGAACTCGTCACGTGCGAGCCGTAGAGGCTTGCGCGCATCCACGTTCCGACGCTGACGGCGCAGGCGTCGGCCGTGCTGCAGATGAAGCCGGGCACGCGACAGCGGCCATGTGTCCGGCATGGTGGAGAGCGCGGAGTCATAGCACTCGTCGGCGGTGTCGTCCGGAGCGAGGACGGCCGCACTGTAGGTGCGGGCGACGATCATCATTTCCGAGGGCAGCCGGTCCGCCAGCTCCGGCAGCTCTGCCAGCAGCTCTCGCGCCTGTTCGGTGCGGCCCGCGGCCGCGGCTGCGTCCACCAGGTCCGGGACGAGCAACCAGCGACTGGTCGAGTGGTAGTGCGGGTCGGTCTCGTCGAACGCGCGCGCGAGGATGTCGTAGGCCTCCACGGCCCGGCTTGCGAAGAGGGCGAGGAGACCGTCGACCTGTTGCGCCATGACGCTCGCGAAGGGCATGACGGGGAAGAGGCTGTGCGCTCTCAGTTCCCGGACGGTCCGAACCGCGGCTTCGCGTTCTCCACGCAGCACCGCCGCGAGCGCCGACGTGGCCTTGATGCCGAGCCAGACGATCCACTCCCCGGTCTCCTCGGCGAGTGCGATCCCTTCGGCGGACTCTTCACGAGCCTGGGCCAACTGCCCGAGGTACAGACGGGGCCAGGATCCTGCCAGAGATCGCGCGAGCAGCCCGAGGCGGCCCTGGGACCGCCATACGGAAGCCGCCTGGGCCAGGTAGCGGGTGGCACGGCCGATGTCACCGATGACCATCGAACCGCTGCCGAGGTAGTGCAGCAGCTGGCCGTCCTCGCGATCCGGCTTCAGTCTTTCGAGCCGTGCGATCAGGTCGGTCCCATGACGGTAGGGCTCCGTGTAAGCCCGTACCGTCAGGACGTGGGGGGCGTCCGGGTCGGGTTTCCACCGGTCCAGTACGGCGGCAGCCTGGGCACGCACGCGTGCGTCACCGTCCTGGAAGAAGCATCGGGCGGCCGCACGCCACAGCAGGTTCTCCGCGACGTCCGTACTGCCGACGTCGTACGCCCCCGCTGCCGCGTCGATCATGTCCTGGATGCGGCGTTGCGGCTCATCGGGTTCGAACGCGGCCTTGTCGGAGACCAGCATGAGGCGGGCCCTCTCCGTGGGGCCCGACTCCGCCATGTCGGCTCTGTCCAGCAGGATCTGTGTCTGGACACGGTCGTTGATCTCGCTGGCCAGCTCGGCCGCACGGACCAGCAGGCCGGTCTGGCGGCGTGCGTCGTGCACCAGTTCGCCTGCCTGGTGCAGGGCCGGTACGGCCGCGGCCAGTTGTCCCCGTTCCTGGGCGTCGTCGGCGAAGCGCTCCAGTTGCCCGGCCAGTTCGTCGTCCGGACCGAGCGTGGCCGCGGCGAGGTGGACGAGCCGCCGCCCGGGTGATCCCTCCAGCGTTTCGGCCAGGGCACGGTGGGTGGACAACCGGTCGGCGACGGTGGCACGCGTGTAGATCGCGGAGCGCATCAGGGGATGCCGGAACTGGGGTGTGCGACCGGCCAGCACCACCAATCCGGCGTCGACGGCCTCTTGCAGGGCGTACACGGAGACTTCGGAGCCCGCCAGACGACTTGCCACATCGAGGAGCTGGTTCAGTGGTGCGGTGGGTTCCGTCGCCAGGACCAGGAGGAACGTCCTGCACGCGCGGGTGAGCGAGTCGGTGCGGGCGGCGAACGCGGTCTCCAGTCGCTGGGTCAGAGGCAGATCGTCGAGCGGGGGCGACGTGCCCTGAGCTGCCCTCGGGAGTTCGACGAGCGCGAGAGGATTGCCGGCGGCGCGCTGCAGGATGCGGGCCCGCACCGCTTCGGCCAGGCCCGGAGCGTCGGCGTCGAGCAGTTCGGCCGCCGCTCCCGGGGAGAGGGGCTCCAGTACGAGTTCGGCGTTGGTCCCCAGGCTGTAGGCGTCCGGTGACGAGGTTCTCGCCGCGCCGATCATGAGGATGGGGAGGTCGCGGGTACGCCGGGCCACGAATCCGAGCACGTCACGGCTCGACGAGTCGACCCATTGCAGATCGTCGACGAGCAGCAGGAGAGGCTGGCGGTCGGCGGTATCGGCGAGCAGTTCGAGCACCGCCATCCCGACCCGGTAGATCTGGGGTTCCCCGTCGCTGGCCCCGAAGGCTCCGCCGAGGGCCTTCTGGTAGGGGGCCGGCAACTTCTCGGCTCCGCCGAGAACCGGTTGGAGCAGCAGGTGCAGCGCGGCGAACGGCAGCCACTGTTCGGTCTCGACACCGGAGGTGCGAAGGACTCTGACACCTTGGTCCGAAGCATGAGAACCGAACGTGCGCAGCAAAGAGGACTTGCCGACACCGGCGTCTCCGCGGACGAGTAGCGCACCGCCGTTGCCTGCCACCGTGCTCGAAAGCAGGCCGTGCAGGACCTCAAGTTCCTTGTCCCGACCGATCATGCGGTGAGCACCGATGCCGGTCCGGACGAAGCATTCCTCAGGCGCATCGTGGCCGGCCGCTCAGCCGCCGCTTCTCTTCGCACCGGGCTCAGCGTCCGCTGCACACCTCTGGTATCGGCCACGCTTCCGGATTTTACCTGTGCCTGACCTCTTCCGTCGAGGCAGATCCGGTTAAGTCATCAGTCGGATGACTGCGTGATGACTCACTGTCCACGGCCGAGCAGAGACCGCGTATCACCAGTGTCGGTACCCGCAACTCACGCAGCGCGTCCGCGCGGACCCCCGCGTCTCGGTCGCGCGCGACGGGCGAGAGTCACCACGGAGTGTCACGATGCAGCACACAGGAACCGCGAAAGGGAACTCCATGATCACCAGTGACTTCGTCCCCGGCTCCCCCTGCTGGCTCGACCTCGGGTCCCCGGACGTCGCCGGTACGGCGGCCTTCTACGGCGGCGTGTTCGGCTGGACGTACGAGGCCATGGGGGAGGAGGCGGAAGGCGGCATGTTCCGCAAGGACGGCAAGGTCGTCGCCGGTCTCGGCAGGCTCACCGAAGAAGGCGCGCGCTCCGCCTGGATGATCTACTACTCCGTCACCGACGCGGACGCCACCACCCAGGCCGTGCAGCGCGCCGGCGGCACGGTGCGGGTGGCGCCGACGGACCTGGACGACTGGGGCCGGATGGCTCAGTACAGTGACCCGTCCGGTGGTCAGTTCGCCGTGTGGCAGCCGGGCCGGACCAAGGGCGTCGAGCTCGTGGACCAGCCGGGCACGCTGTGCTGGACGGAGCTGTACACGAGCGACGCCGCGGCGGCCAAGGAGTTCTACGGCGGGATCCTCGGCTGGCAGTTCGGCGACATGGCAGCGCCGGGCGGCGAAGGCACGTACTCCCTCATCACTCCGTCCGGCCTGCCCGAGGACCGCATGCACGGCGGTCTGATGCAGCTCGACGAGCGGGATCTCACCCTGACGGACGGCCGGGCGTACTGGCACCCGGTGTTCGCCGTCACCGACTGCGACGCCGCCGTCTCCGCGGTCACGGCGCACGGCGGCAGCGTGCAGATGGGGCCGGCGGACGCGGAGGGCGTCGGCCGTCTGGCCGTGTGCCTCGATCCGTCGAAGGCGGACTTCGTGGTGCTGGCTCCGGCCGCTGGATGACCCTGGGCTCGGCGGCCGGGCAGCCCACGCGGCAGCTGATCACGTGACGGGCTCCGGCGGCGTCGAGGGGTTCGGGCCCCTGGTGCCGGTCGCCGCCGCCTGCCACGCGCCCGGGCGCTCGCCCGTGGCCTTGTGGAAGAACACCGAGAAGTTGGACGCGTCGGGGAAGCCGAGAACGCCGGCGCAGCGGGCGGCGGTCAGGCGGTCGTGCGCGAGGAGCCGCTTGGCTTCCAGCACGAGCCGTTCGACGACGTACGCCTTCGCCGTACGGCCGGTGGCCTGCTGCACCGCACGGGAGAGGGTGCGCGGCGCGTATCCCAGCGTCCGGGCGTAGTAGCCGGCGTCGTGGTGCTGGCGGAAGTGCGCTTCGACGCCGGAGCGGAACAAGTGGAACACCGGATGGGTGAGCCGTGCATCTGCGTGCGGGGCGTGCAGCCGCGCGATGAGCGCGGAGAGCAGGATTCCGGGCAGCTCCGCCGAGGAGTCACTCGGTGGGGCGGACGCTTCGAGGAGGAGATGGCTCCGCGCCGCGTCGACGAAGGGCCAGTCGGCGGCGGGGATCCTCCGGTGCGCCGCCGGGTCGGGGGAGGCGACGAGTTCGCGGGTGGCGTGGGTGACGGGAGCGGTCGGCACGAACAGCACCAGGTGCCCCTCCACCTCGGCGATGTCGTCCCACCGGTGCACCGCGCCGGGGGGAATCCACACCGCGGCCCGGTCCTGGAGCGAGTGGAGGTGGAAGTCGACCGTGACCGAACCGGGTCCGGCATCGATGACGGCAAGGACGTGGAAGTCGGCGCGCTGCGTGCCACCGTCGTTCAGCTCGCGAAGGCGGCCGAACGTCATCGTCTCGACCGAGGCGGCGCTGCGCCCGGGGGGCTGGTAGGTCATCTGCCGGATCATGCTCACGTGTCCAGTTTTCACCATCGGGCGACCAGTCACGCCGATGCCCGGTCCGGATGCGGGAGATTCGATGAACACACGGGGCAGCCGCCCCGGGCATCGAACAAGGAAGAGCCATCATGAGCACGACGCAGCACACGCTTCTGCCCGTTTACGACCATCGGACGGGGATCGGGCCGACCCTTGTGTTCCTTCACTACTGGGGTGGTTCCGCCCGCACCTGGGACCTCGTCGTCGACCGCCTGCCGGGTCGTGCCGTGCTCGCGGTCGACTTCCGCGGGTGGGGCCGGTCGAGCGCTCTGCCCGGCCCCTACGCGCTCGGTCGGCTCGCCGACGACACGCTCGCCGTGCTCGCGGACGCGGGGGTCACCGACTACGTGCTGGTGGGGCATTCGATGGGGGGCAAGGTCGCGCAGCTGGTCGCGGCCACCCGGCCCGCGGGCCTGCACGGGGTCGTTCTCGTCGGCTCCGGCCCGGCGAAGCCCGCCGCCCGGGTCACTCCCGAGTACCAGGAAGCTCTGTCGCACGCCTACGACTCCGCCGAGTCCGTGGCCGGGGCACGGGATCACGTCCTCACCGCGACCGAGCTGCCCGCCGCGCTCAAGGCGCAGATCGTGACCGATGCGCGGAACGTCACCGACGCCGCCCGTACCGAGTGGCCGCTGCGCGGCATCGCGCAGGACATCACCGAGCACACCCGCAGGATCGGCGTGCCCGCTCTCGTGGTCGCCGGAGAGCTCGACCAGGTGGAACCGGCCGGTGTACTCCGCGACAACCTGGTGCCGTACCTCTCCCGGGCCGACTTCGTGGTGGTCCCCCGCACCGGGCACCTGATCCCGCTGGAGGCCCCGGCCGACCTGGTCGACGCCATCACCACGTTCGCCACGGCGCTCTGACCGCCCCCGCGGCTCCCGGCGGGCTGGCTCGTTTTCGTCTACCGACTGTCAGTGGCATGGGCAAAGGTGGCGCATGTCCGGGCCCCGACCAGGGCCCTGCATTTCGAGTCCGTGCACCCCACCACCCAAGGGAGAAGCATGCGTACCGAGATCGTTCTGTCCCACGAAGCCGCCGAGCTCGACCTCGACCTGGACCTCCGTGTCTCCGATCTCCCGGAGGAGGCCGCGTCGTTCGGCGAGGGCACCTTCACCTCGCCCAGCAGCTACGCGATCGGCACGCGCTGCCCCATCTGTTGCTGACGGACTGAGGCCCCCTCGGGGCTCTTCCGAGCGGGGCGGTCCCGAGTCCGCCCCGCTTTCCGTACGACGGCGAGGAGCACACACGTGGCGGCGGAGTCCGAAGCCCACCAGGCAGCTGCGGTCTTCGAGGTACGGGAGCCCGTGCTGGTCCGCATGGCGAGCCGGCCGCGCGGAGCCACTCTGCCCACGGTCGATGCGGCCGAGCCGGTCTCCGGAGCGCGGCAGCTCGCCGCTGATCCCCTGCTCGGCCAGGCGGTCCGGGTCGCCAGCGGTTCGCTGGCCCACAGCCTCGCCCGTCTGACCACTGACGACGGTGCCTCCGCCCTGGGGCGCAAGCGGACCCTGAGCGCCGCGCGAACCCTGACGCGGTACGCCCGCCGCGCCGGAGCGCGCCCCACCCCGTTCGGCCTGTTCGCGGGTGTCGGCACGGCCCGGTTCGGTTCCGTGGCCAAGGCCGAGCCGGGCACCGGCCAGGTCGCGGTCCGGCTCGACGGAGCGTGGCTGCGCCGTCGGGTACTGGCCTGGCTCGAAGAGCCCTCCGTACGCCGGCGCGTGGACGTCGTACTCAACGACCTGTGTTTCGTGCGGGACGGGCGGCTGTGTCTGCGTACCGGTGGGCAGGAGCAGTCGGTGCGCGACAACGCACTGGTCGGCGCCGTGCGCGAGCGGGCGCGGACACCGGTGCCGTATGCGGACCTCCTCGGATCACTCACGGACCGCTTCCCGGTGCTCGACGCCGATCGGCTCGACGGTCAGCTGGCCGGACTCCTGCAACACGGCTTCCTGCTCACCTCGATCACCCCGCACCGCATCGACGTCGCGCTGCTCGACGCCATCGAGACGGTCCTGGGCGATGCGCTCCCCGACGACGCGCGGGCGCTGCGGGACATACGGGCGGCCTGTGCGCGGCATCAGGAGGATCCTCCTGGGCTGGGCAGCGACTCCTGGCAGGACGTCCTGGCCGCGGTCCGCCGGCTCGACGTCCCCGGCACGGCCCACGACGCGCATGCCCGGCCGCCCCTGCACGTGGATCTGCACCTGCCCGGCGAGCTCGTCGTCCCGGAGGCGGTCGGCCGGGAGGTGTGCCGGTACGCGGCCGCGATCTGGGCGATCACCCCGGAGTGGACGACGCTGGCGTACATGCGGGACTACCGCGAGCGCTTCATCGAGCGCTACGGCACCGCCTGTGCCGTGCCGTTGGGCGAGCTGGTCGACCCGCACCGCGGACTCGGCCTGCCCTCCGCATACGGTGCGGAGCCGGTGTACGGGCGCAGCGGCCCCGGCGACGAGGCGGACGGGCCCAGGCGCGCGATGATCGGCGAGCTGTTGCAGGAGGCCGTCCTGTCCGGCGATGAGCTGGTGCTGACCGACGACGTCGTAGGGCGTCTCGGCGAGGTCGCCGGGCACGATCCCGCGGCCGCGCCGCCGCGGAGCCTCGAACTCTGTTTCCAGGTGCTCTCCGAGAGCACCGCCGCGCTGGACCGCGGTGAGTTCCGGCTGCTCGGCAGCCCGCACATCGGCGCCTGGACGGCGGGCGCCACCGCGGGCCGGTTCGCGGCGGCGGCCGGTCTCACCGACGCACTCGCCCGGCTGGCCGCCGACGGCACCGAGGGCATCGACGGCTCGGTGATCACGGCCCAGGTCGAGTTGATGCCCCATGAGCCGCGCGGGCTCAACATCGTCCAAGTGCCCCGGCTGCTGCCGTACCGCATCCCCGTCGGCGTACCCGACGACCGGCGCGATCCCCGCTGTCTGGACTGGCGCTCGCTGCTCGTCGCCGCCGGCTCCGACGGACTTCGGCTGCTGCATCCGCAGAGCGGCCGTCCGGTCCGTCCCGTGCTGCCGCACATGCTGGCCCTGGACACGCAGGCCCCGCCGGTGGCCCGGTTCCTCATGGATCTCGCGACGGCCCGGCCCCGCATGTGGTCGGGCTGGAACTGGGCGGGGCACGACGCACTGCCGTATCTGCCGCGTGTCCGGTACGGACGGGTGGTGGCCGTGCCCGGGCGCTGGCTGCCGGGCCGACGGCTGCGCGACGCGGCCCGGGCACAGGGCGCCGGGGCGTGGGAGCAGGGCCTCGACGCCTGGCGCCGGCGCCTGGCCGTACCGGACCGGCTGCAGATCGCGCGCAACGACCAGATGTACCCCGTCGACCTGCGCGACCGTTGGGACCGGGACCTGTTGCGTGCCGAACTGACCGCCGCGCATCCTCGGTTCGTCCTCTACGAGGACCTGACGGCCGACGGTGCGGGGCTCGGCTGGAACGGCGGGCACAGCACGGAGATCGTGGTGCCCCTCGCGGGGGCGCGCCGGCCCGCCGGGCGCAATGCACCGGAGATTGCCGCCGCGCGGGCGCAGGGACGAACCGCCCCGTCCGTCGGGCCCGTTCCCGTCCGGCCCGTTCCCCTCCGGCAGGCACCCGTCCGGCAGGCACCCGTCCGGATCCATCTGCCGGGCGAGGACTGGCTGTTCGTCAAGTGGTACGCCGAGCCGACGGCCCACGACGCTCTGCTCACCGAGCATCTTCCGGCCTTGCTGTCCGAGGTGGAGGCCGAGGTCGACCGTTGGTTCTTCCTGCGCTACCGGGACCCCGAGCCGCATCTGCGGCTGCGGTTCCACGGCGATCCGGGGGCACTGAACGGCCGGGTGCTGCCCGCGATCAGCCGTGTGTCACGGGCTCTCGCCGAGAGCGGGGCCCTGCGGACGATGACCCTCGACACGTACCGGCCCGAGAGCGACCGGTACGGAGGCGAGGCCGTGCAGGAGGCCGCCGAGCGCTTCTTCCGCACCGACAGCCTGTCGGCGCTCGTGCAGTTGCGCGCGCTGCGGGGCCCCGCGCGGGCGCTCCCCGGCGCCGTGCTCGCCGGGCTCGGGCACGCGGTGCTGCTGGAGTCCCTCGGGGACTGGGACTGGTGCGGCTGGGTCGACCGGATGTTCACGAAGACCGTGGAGCACGAGGCCTACCAGCGCCACCGGGCCGTCGCCGACCGGCTGATCGGGCCGGGCCGTGCGGTGTCGTCGGCCGCGGAAGCACTCGGGGCGCCGTCGCTCGGCGCGCTGTGGTCCGAGTCGCCCGAGCCACGCGCCTACGGCGAGTTGATCCTGTCCGCCGCGGAGGCCGACCGCGACGAGGCCCTCCTGTCGCTGCTGCACATGCGGCACAACCGGCTGTTCGGCATCGACCGGGCGGCCGAGGCCCGCGGGTACGCGGTGCTGCGTGGCGCGGTACGCACTCATGCCGGCCGTCGGCGGCACGAGCGGGGGAACGGGAGCGCGAGCGGAAGCGGGAGCGGACGATGAGCGGCAGCACCGAGGGCGGGTCACGGGAGCCCACGATGGACGGGTCCAGCGAGGACGGGAGCCGGGCGGACCCGGCCGGCGGGTCCCCCCAGTCCCTCCGGGAGCGGGCCGGAGCCGTCTCCGCCGAGATCCTGGACCGGCTCGCCGACCCCGCCGCCACGGTGGCGGCCACGCGTATCCCCGCCGGGGCGGCGGACGACGGGGTGGCCGAGCCGATCTGGGCCGAGCTCACCCTCGGCAGCGGCAGCCCCGGACTGGCGCTGGCGTTCGCGGGCGCCTCCAGGGACGCTGCGCGACAGGTGCCGCGCGCCCACGCGTATCTCACCACGGGAACGCGCGCCGTCTCGGGGCGGCCCGGCACCGCGGGCGGGGTCTTCAAGGGGCCGGGGGCCCTGGCGTTCGCCGTGCTGCTCGCCCACCGCACCACCGGGGGCTACGTCTCCGCGCTCCGGCGCTTCGACGCCTACCAGCGCGACCTCGTGCGGACCGTCCTGCCGCCCGTGGAGGACCGGCCGCTGCCCACCATCGGTCACTACGAGTTGGTCCGTGGTCTGACCGGTGTCGGACGCTATCTGCTGGCCCGCGCGGAGAGCTGCGAGGAGCCGCTGACGGCGGTGCTCGACTACCTCGTGCGCCTGTCGCTCGGCACCGTGGAGCACCGAGGCGTGGACGTGCCGCGCTGGTGGGCCCTGGACGCGCCCCGGATCGGCTCCGAGGCGGCGTTCCCCGGCGGCCACCTCAACCTGGGCCTCTCGCACGGCGTCGCCGGGCCGCTCGCCCTGCTGGCCCTGGCCTGGGAGCAGGGTGTGCGGGTGCCGCGGCAGCAGGAGGCCATGGAGGCGACGGCCGCGCTGCTGCGGACCTGGGCGGTCGCGGACCGGTACGGCCTCTTCTGGCCCGGCTACCTCTCCTTCGCCCAGTGGCGACGGGGACCTGCCGCCTACGACGGCACCGCGAAGTGGCCGGCCTGGTGCTACGGGGCTCCCGGTGTTTCCCGCGCCCTGCAACTGGCCGGACGGGCGCTCGGCCGGGCGGACTTCTCCGACCTCGCCCGTGCCTCGGTGGAGCGGCTGCTGGTCCTCCCCCGGTCGGCCTGGGGCATCGACGACCACGCGCTGTGCCACGGTTGGGCCGGGGCCCTGCACCAGCTCGGCCGGCTCGACGAAGCGTGGCAGGACCCGCGGCTGGCCGGGCTGCGGGACGACATCGCCGCCGAACTCGTCTCCGCCTTCGACCCTGCGCTGCCGTTCGGTCTTCGATTCACCATGACGAAAGTGCCGTTCGGCTCCGACGTCTCCGGCTACCTCGACGGGGCCGCCGGTGTCGCGCTCGCCCTGGACTCGTACGCGGCGGCCGGCACACCGGCCGACTGGGACATGCCGTTGCTGCTGGCATGACCCACGGGGTCGGGACTCCGCCCAGGTCAACCTCCGAGAACGGATGGGGAGTCGGCCGCCCGACGGTGCCGGGCCTGCCGACCGGCCTCGCCTTTATGCGACAGCATTGACAAAGTTTCGCTCTTGCTCATCAATATGTTCTCCAGGGTGCCCCACTGGCAAGAGGTGCGGCGCAAATCCCTTCGGAGGGGAACCATGGGCGCACACACGGCGGTGGCGCCACCGCACGCAGGCGCCGGCACGTCGCCGGGCGAGGCCTCGGCGCCGCGCCGGCCTCGACGGCCCCGCGACGACCGGAAGGCGGCGTGGCTGTTCCTGGCGCCGGCCCTGCTCGGCTTCGCGCTCTTCTACGCGTATCCGACCGTGCGGGGCATCTACTACTCGCTCACCGACTACAGCCTCATAGCCACGCCCGACTTCGTCGGCGGGGACAACTACAGCCGGCTGATCGGCGACGAGCAGTTCTGGAACGCACTGCAGGTCACCGGCTACTACGTGCTGGTCAACATCGTGTCGCAGACCCTGCTGGCGCTGGTCCTGGCGACGCTGATGCACCGTCTGACCCGGTCGGTGGCGCTGCGGGCGATGCTACTGGTCCCCTGGCTGGTGCCCAACGTGACCGTGGGCCTGCTGTGGATGTGGCTGCTCGACACCAACCTCGGCCTGGTCAACCACGTACTGAACTCCCTGGGCATGGGCACCACGGGCTTCTTCACCTCCCCCGACTGGGCGATGCCGAGCGTGGCCGCGGTCAACACCTGGGCCTACACCGGCTACACGGCGCTGCTGCTCTACGCCGGCATGCTTCAGGTCCCGCAGTACCTCTACGAGAGCGCCTCGCTGGACGGCGCCGGTGAGTGGCGGATGTTCACCAGGATCACGCTGCCGTTGCTGCGGCCGGTGCTCTCGCTGGTGCTGGTGGTGTCACTGATCGGCTCGTTCCAGATCTTCGACACGATCGCGGTCACCACCAAGGGCGGCCCGGTCAGCGCCACGCGGGTCATCTACTACTACATCTACGAACAGGCCTTCACCAACTTCCACATGGGCTACGCCTCCGCCGTGGCCGTGGTGCTCGCGCTCATCCTCGGCGTGCTGACGGCCGTACAGATGCGCCTGCTGCGCGCCTCCCGCTCGGACCTGGCCTGAGGAGCAGACCATGACACGCATCAGGACCAAGGTCTCCCCCGGCCGGATCGCCGCGTGGGCCGTGCTCGTCGTCGCGCTGTTCGCGACCGTCTTCCCCTTCTACTGGATGGTCCGTACCGCTCTGACGCCGGCGGCCGACCTGTACACCGACTCCA
This sequence comes from Streptomyces sp. NPDC111628, assembly GCF_055635195.1. Lineage (NCBI taxonomy): Bacteria > Bacillati > Actinomycetota > Actinomycetes > Kitasatosporales > Streptomycetaceae > Streptomyces > Streptomyces sp. NPDC111628. Next base: position 131,483 of record NZ_JBVKBZ010000003.1, read on the forward strand.
CCGGGCTGGTCCCGGACCACCCCACGATGATCAACTTCCTGCGGGTGCTGGGGCTGACCAGCCAGGAGGAGGCCGTGGCGGCCGGCGGCTCCGGTGCGCAGGTCGACTTCCTGCGGTACCTGCTCAACTCGGTGGTCTACAGCGGGCTGATCGCGGTGCTGCAGACGCTGTTCTGCGCGATGGCCGGCTACGCCTTCGCCCGGCTGCGCTTCCCCGGTCGCGACGTGGTCTTCGGGGTGCTCATCGCCGCGCTGATGGTGCCCCCGATCTTCACCGTGCTGCCCAACTTCGTGCTGGTGAAGGACCTGGGCTGGCTGAACACCTTCGTCGGCATGGTCGCGCCGAGCGTGCTGATGACGCCGTTCGCGGTCTTCTTCCTGCGGCAGTTCTTCCTGTCGGTCCCCCGCGAGGTGGAGGAGGCCGCGATCCTGGACGGCGTGGGCCCCTGGGGGATCTTCTGGCGGGTGGTGATGCCCATGACCCGCGGCCCGCTGCTCACCGTCGGACTCACCACGACGGTGTGGGCCTGGAAGGACTACCTGTGGCCGCTGCTGTCCGGCCGGGACGAGGAGACGCGGGTACTCACCGTCGCCCTCGGCATCTTCCAGCAGCAGTCACCCAACACCCAGCCCGACTGGACCGGGCTGATGGCCGGGTCCGCCCTCTCCCTACTGCCCGTGCTCGTCCTCCTGTTTCTCCTCGGCCGCCGGCTCGTCGAGTCCCTGAACTTCACCGGCATGAAGTGACCCGCCCCCGCGGAGCCACCGTCTGCCCCCACCGCCCCCAACCGAACCCGTACGAGCCAGGAAGGCCCCTCGCGATGAGACCCCGACACCTGCGCGCCGGCGCGGCCCTGCTGTGTCTGGCCGCCCTCACCACTCTCGTCTCCTGCGGCAGCTCGGACGAGGCGGGCGACGGGCGGACCACCGTCGACTACTGGCTGTGGGACGACCTCCAGCTGCCCGCCTACCAGGAGTGCGCGACCGCCTTCGAGAAGGCCAACCCGGACATCGCCGTCAGGATCACGCAGACCGCGTGGAACCAGTACTGGCAGAACCTCACCACGCAACTGGTCTCCGGCGAGGCGCCCGACGTGTGGACCAACCAGGCCACCTACTATCCGCAGTTCGCCGCCGGCAACCAGCTCCTGGACCTCCAGCCCTACGTGGAGCGGGACGGGCTCGACGTCTCCGCCTACCAGGCGGGCCTCGCCGACACCTGGGTGAAGGACGACAAACGCTACGGCCTGCCCAAGGACTGGGACACCATGGCCGTCGTCTACAACACCGACATGCTGAAGAGGCAGGGCGTGGATCCCGCCGCCCTCAACGACCTGACGTGGAACCCGGCGGACGGCGGCACCCTGGAGCAGGTGATCGCCAAGGCCACCGTGGACAGCGAGGGGCGCAACGGTCTCGACCCCGCCTTCGACAAGAACCACGTGAAGGTCTACGGCTTCCTGCCCGAATGGGCCGACGGCGCCCAGGGCCAGAACGGCTGGGGCAACTTCGCCGCCGCCAACGGGTTCGAGTACCTCGACAAGAACCCCTGGGGCACGCACTACAGGTTCGACGATCCCAGACTCGCCGAGACCGTCTCGTGGTTCCGGCACCTGATCGACAAGGGCTACGCGCCCCGCCTCGACCAGCAGTCGAGCGTGGCCAGGACCGAACTGCTCATCGCCGGGAAGGGCGCCATGTCGCTCGCGGGTTCCTTCACCGTCTCCAGCTTCACCGGGCCCAAGGTCAAGCAGGACTTCGGGTTCGCGCCGATGCCGGTCGGCCCGGCGGGCCGCAAGAGCGCCCTCAACGGCCTGGCGGACTCCGTCTGGGCCGGCACGGACCACAAGGAGGAGGCGTGGAAGTTGGTCAAGTACCTCGCGTCGGCCGACTGCCAGGACCGGGTCGCCGCGCACGGTGTCGTCTTCCCCGCGCTGAAGAGCTCCACCGAGAAGGCTCTCGCCGCACACGAGGCCGACGGTGACGACGTGCGCGCCTTCACCGACGCCGTCGGGACGAGGGGCGTCACCTTCCAGCTTCCCGTCACCGAGCACGGCACCGAGATCAGCCCCCTCGTGCAGGACGCCATCCAGTCGGCGATCCTCGGCCAGGAGGACGCCGCCGATGCCCTGGAGTCGGTCAACGGCAAGGTGAACGACCTCTTCGACTAGGCGCGGGCGCCTGACCTCCCCGTACCGCAAGCCCCACCCGTACCGCACGTACCGCAACGCAAGGAGACCCATGGCCCAGCTCGTAGAACTCGGCGGGCGCACCCTCGCCGTCGAGCTCGAAGGCGAAGCACCGCCCCGAGCCGTGGCAGGCGGCCTGCTGCTGCCACCCGGCCGGACGGCCGTGCTCCACGGTCTCGGGGACGCGCTCTTCTATCGTCACGGCCACAACTCGTGGAGCCCGTGCGGCTGGCGCCGGCTCTCCGAGGCGCCCCTGCGGATCGACAGCGCCGAACGCCGTCTGACCGCCGACGACACCGTGTGGGACGACCCCGCCCGCCACCACTCGTCCGCCGTCGCAGCCTTGGAGGGGCCGGACGGGCAGGTGCTGCTGCTCGGCGCGCTCGGCCTCGACGTCCCCCGCCTGACCGCCGACCGGGACACCCTCGCCGGGTGGTACGAACGGGACGGAGCGCCCTGGTTCCTCGCCCTCGGCAGCGAGGAGGAGGTGTTCGCCGCCTACGCACGGCACCTGGGCGACCGGCTCGGGCGCAGCGACAAGCGGGCCGGGAACGTGTGGTGCAGCTGGTACGCGTACTACGAGAACATCACCGAGGAGCAGCTCACGAAGGACGTCGCGGCGCTGCGCGGCCTGCCCTTCGACGTCGTCCAGGTCGACGACGGCTGGGAGCGGGCGGTGGGCGACTGGGAGGCCAACGACAAGTTCCCGTCCGGGATGCGGGCGCTGGCCGACCGGATCACGGACGCCGGGCTGCGGCCCGGACTGTGGATCGCCCCGTTCATCGTTCTGCCCGGCTCCCGCACCGCCCGGCAGCGGCCCGAGCTGCTGCTGCGCGACGGGCACGGCGAGCCGGTGGTCGCGGGGCACAACTGGGGCGTCGGCTACTGGGCGCTCGACCTCACACTGCCCGCGGCGCAGGAGCACCTGCGCGAGACGATCCGCCGGGTCGTCGGGGAGTGGGGGTTCACCTACCTCAAGCTCGACTTCGTCGGCGCCGCCGCCGTACCCGGCGTGCGCTTCGCCGACGTGGGCCGCGAGGAGGCCTACCGCACCGGCCTCTCGATCGTCCGGGAGGCGGCGGGCCCGGACGCCTACCTCCTCGGGAGCGGTGCCCCGCTGCTGCCCTCGCTGGGGCTGGTCGACGCCATCCGCAGCGGCCCCGACGTCGCGCCGATGTGGGAGCACTACGCCACACAGGACCCGTCCGACGCGCTGGCCCGCAACGCGGTCGTCAACACGGTGCACCGGTTGTGGCAGTCGCCGCTGCTGGAGGTCGACCCGGACGTCGTGTACTTCCGCAGCCGCCTCAACCTGCTGACCGACCAGCAGCAGGGCCTGCTGCGCGACCTGGCCGACGTCTGCGGCTTCCGGGCCGTCTCCGACCCGCCAGGGTGGCTGCGACCGGAGGAACTGCGGGCGATGGAGGCGTACTTGTCCGGTCGGCGGGAGGTGCGCCGGCTCGGCCGCTACCGCTTCGCGCTCGACGGCCGGGAGGTGGACTTCGGCGCGGCCGTGGCACCCGGCGACGAGCAGCGCTATCCCATCGCCTGACCTCGTACCGCACGCGGCCACCGCCACGGATTAGTAAACTCTTCAGCAATATTCGGCGGTGGCCACCGCAACGCCTCCAGGGAGCACCAACATGGCGACGACCGGAACGGACATGTCCCGGATGCGCGAGATGAACCAGCTGTCCATCGTGGGAGCACTGCGCGGCAACCCGCCCTCCACGGTCACCGAGCTGGCGTCCCGCTCCGGCCTGTCCCGTCCCGCGGTGGACGTGCTGGTGCAGTCCCTGGTCGCCGACGGCTGGGCGGAGGTCGAGGAGCCGGGGGCCAGCAGCGTGGTGGGGCGTCCCGCCCGCCGGTACCGGTTCAGGGCCACCGCCGGGCACGTGCTGGGCATCGACATCGGCGTGCACAAGATCCTCGTGGTGCTCAGCGATCTCGAGGGGAACCTGGTGCGCACCGTGCGCCACCCGGCGGCCCCGGAGGCGGCGCCCGCGGAGCGGCTGGCGGCGGTGGACCGGGTCGTCGACGAGGTGCTGGCAAGCGCGGGCATGGCCCCGGGCGACATCTGGGCGGTGACCGTCGGGGTGACCGGTCCGGTCGACGGCAGCGGCCGGACCTCGCTGTCCAGCCCGCTGCCCGGCTGGAGCGAGGCCGACCCGGCCGCCCATCTCGGCGCCCGGTTCTCCTGCCCCGTACAGGTGGAGAACGACTGCAAGCTGGCCGCCGTCGCCGAACGGTGGCGGGGCGTCGCGCAGGACGCCGACGACATCGTCTACCTCCTCGCCGGTCTGCGCACCGGCGCCGGTCTCATCCTCGACGGCGCCCTGCGCCGCGGGCACGGCGGCGCCGCGGGAGAGATCGGCGCCCTCAAGGCCGTACGGTGGCTCACCGCGCCCGACCACCTGCAGAACTGCCCGGGGATGCCGGCGACCGCCGCGGAGGGCGAGGCGGCGGCCTGGGTCTTCCAGGCCGCCCGGGACGGCGACCGGGACGCCCGGACGGCCGTCCGGCGCTACACCCGCGACCTCGCGGTGGGGGTGGCCGCCCTGGTCCTCGCCCTGGACCCCCAGGTCGTCGTCTACGGCGGCGGCTTCTCCCGGTCCGCCGACGTGGTCCTCGATCCCCTGCACCGCGAGCTGACCAAGCACTGTCTGCGGATGCCGGAGCTGCGCGCCTCCACGCTCGGCGACGAGAGCGTGGCGCTGGGGGCGGTGCGGCTGGCCCTGGACGAGGTCGACAGCCGGCTGCTGAGCGACGGTCTGGCGGCGCCGACCGCACCGCGACGCTGACGGCGGGGCCGGGCACGGACCCGGCGCCCGGCGCCCGTACGCAACACCCGACAGGAACGAAGGGACAGCCCAGTGAGCACCCGTGACCAGATACCGGACCGGCACTTGCGCGTAGGCGTCGTCGGCGTGGGACAGCGCGCGGACATGGCCGCGCTGGTGAACCGCTCCGGCACGGCCCGGATCGTGTCCTGCGCGGACCCGGACCCGCGGGGTCAGGAGGACGCCAGGCATCTGTTCGGCGCGGATGTCGCAGTGCACGAACGGTACGAGCGGATGCTCGACGACGAGCTGGACGCCGTGTTCGTCCTCACCCCCGACCATCTGCACACCGAACCCGCGCTGTTCTTCCTCGCGGCGGGCGTGGCGGTGTTCGTGGAGAAGCCGCTGACCATCACCGTCGCCGACTGCGACGCGCTGCTCCAGGCCGCGTTCCGCTCCCGCACCCGGCTCTACGTGGGCCACAACCTGCGTCACCTTCCCATGCTGCGGCGGATGCGCGAGCTGATCGACGACGGCGCGGTCGGCCGCGTCCGCGCGGTGTGGTGCCGCCACTTCGTCGGCCACGGCGGGGACTTCTACTTCAAGGACTGGCACGCGCAGCGGGCCAACACCACCGGACTGCTCCTGCAGAAGGGTGCCCACGACCTCGACGTCGTCCACTGGCTCGCCGGGGGCTACTCCCGCAACGTGGTCGCCCAGGGTGCGCTGGCCGTCTACGGCGACAACCCGCGCCGGGCCACGCAGGAGACGGTGCCGCCGGGTCAGCGCATGCCCGACTGGTTCGACCCGGAGGTCTGGCCGCCGTCCGCCCTGCGCGACCTCAATCCCGTCGTCGACGTCGAGGACATCAGCATGATGCTGGCCCGCCTGGACAACGGCGTCCTCGCCAGCTACCAGCAGTGCCATTTCACGCCGGACTACTGGCGCAACTACACCGTCATCGGCGACGAGGGCCGCCTGGAGAACTTCGGCGACGGCATCGACGGCGATTCCGCACGGATCGACGTGTGGAACCGGCGCCGCTCCGGTTACCGTGCCGACGCCGACCTCTCCGTTCCGGTCGTGGCGTCCGACGAGGAGACGCACGGCGGCGCGGACCGGGCCCTCGTCGAGGAGTTCCTGCGCTTCGCCGCCGCCGGAGGCCCGACCGAGACCTCACCCGTGGCCGCCCGCGAAGCGGTCGCCGCCGCGGTCGCCGCCACGACGTCGCTGCGCTCCGGCAGCACACCGGTCGACGTTCCCCCACTCGACCCGGCGATCGTCCGCCACTTCGAGCAGCACCAGCCCACCGGGGGGCCGACGGGAGCGGTCCGCAGCCCCGGTGAAGGTGTCGGCGGGATCTGACCGACCACCGGTCGGGTCGAGGGCCGGATTCCGGCCGCATCACGGGTGGAAGCGCCACCGGCCCTCGGTAACGACGTCCACCTTGCCGTCTCTGACGCGAACCGCCGTCTCGTCGTCGATGAAGTAGATCGGGAAGTCCGCCCGCGCGGTGATCCGATCAGCCCAGGCGTCGTCCCGCTCGGGGAAGTCGGGCGAGTAGAGGTGGGGCTTGAGGTACCAGTCGAAGAGGCCGAACGGCGGCTCCACGCTCGTCGCACCGAGTGCGTGGAGGTCCGCGGCGTCCCCGATGACGTCGGCGGAGTGTCCGGTGAGATTGCGGCTGAAGATCATCGACCCGGCGCTGACCCCCACGTAGACACGGCTCCGCAGCGCCTCCAGGAAGCCGTCGGCCAGGCCGTTGCCGGTGATGCTGCGCGCGAGGTGGTAGTGGTTGCCGCCTTCGACGTAGACGACGTCGGCGTGGAGCAGCCGGTCGAGCACCATCTGCTGGGGCAGGCCGTTCAGCTCAAGGATGTCGAACTCCTTCCAGCCGAGGCCGTGCAGGCGGTTCATGTCCGCGACGACCCACCCGTGGTCCCCGGGGTCCGCGACGGATGCCGTGGGAACGAACACGACGTTCGCCGATCCGAACGGTTTGCCCAGCATGTCCCGCAGCGCATCCCGCAGTGTCTCGTTGCGCAGGCCGCTCGCCGTCAACAGGAAGTTCATCGGGCGAGCCAAGCACGGCCGACGGACGGCACGCAAACCATCCCCGGGCCGGGTCGACGCGGCTCCGGCCGTCGTGGCCCAAGGCGTCCCGACCGGGGGTGACCCGACGGGCGGTTGTCAGTGGCGCCTGCCAGGATGCGCCGATGACCTCAAGCGACCACCCGCTGAAGGCGGCCCTCGACGAGCCGCGGGCCCACCTCCTCGATCTGATCGGTGCTGTCGAGCCGTGGGACGGCCTGGAGCGCACCCACCTGGAGTCCGCCAGCCGGTGGATCACCGGCGGCGCCCCGATCCACCGGGTGCGCAAGCCGGATGTTCCGCCCATGCACCTGGTGAGCTACTTCGCCGTCCTCGACGACACGCGCGGGCAACTGCTGCTCGTGGCGCACCGCAAGGCGGGGCTGTGGCTGCCTGCCGGAGGACACGTCGAGCCGGGTGAGGACCCGTGGGCCGCGGTGGTCCGCGAGTGCCGTGAGGAGCTGGGCATCGAGGCGGTGGCGTCGCCCGTCGCGGGCGAGCTTCCGTTCTTCCTGACCGTCACCGGAACCCGGGGGCAGGGCGCGCACACCGACGTCTCGCTGTGGTACCTCCTCGACGCCGATGCCCACACCGTCACCGACTACGACCGGGGCGAGTTCAGCGCCGTCCGATGGCTGACTCACGAGCAGGTTCTCGCCGAGCCGGCCGAACTGCTCGACCCTCACATGCACCGCTTCACACGGAAGCTGGCGTGGGCGCGGGCGGGCCGGGGTGGGTGAGAATTGCGGCGGTCCCCTGCTCGAGAGGGGCGGCTGTTGTCGGCACGTGTCCACCAAGAGTCCCGCGAGGGCGGTCCACCATGACCATGCAACCCTGGTTCAACGAGGCCAAGCTGGGCATATTCGTGCACTACGGCATCTACTCGGTGGACGGAGTGCCCGAGTCCTGGGCCCTTTTCGACCAGTTGGTGCCGCACGAGCGGTACATGCGCCAACTCGACGGCTTCACCGCCTCCGCCTTCGATCCCACCGCTTGGGCCGGGCTCTTCGCGCGTGCCGGGGCCGGCTACGCCGTGCTGACGGCACGGCACCATGACGGAGTGGCCCTGTGGGACACGCGGTTGAGCGACCTGAGCGTGGTCGGGCGCACCCCCGCGGGACGCGATCTGGTTGCCGAGTACGTGAGCGCGATGCGCGCCCGGGGCCTCAGGGCCGGTCTGTACTACTCGCACTCCGACTGGAACCATCCGGACTACGCATCGGTACGGCACCCCCGACCACCCCATCCCGAACTGGTCGACAGCCCCTACGTCTCCCCCGCCCCGGGTGCCGAGGACCCGCGTGCCTGGGAGCGCTACCTCGGCTACCGGGACGGCCAGGTGCGCGAGCTGCTCACCCGGTTCGGACCGGATCTGCTCTGGTTCGACGGCGAGTGGGAGCGCTCGGCCCAGCAGTGGCGGATGTCCGAACTGGCGCGGTTGATCCGTGATCTGGCACCCGACACGGTGTGCAACTCCCGGCTGCTCGGCCACGGCGACTACGCCACACCCGAACAGGGTCTGCCGATCTCGGCGCCGGAGACCGACTGGGAGTTGTGTCTGACCGTCAACGACTCCTGGGGACACCGGCCACAGGATGTGAACCACAAGACGGTGGGGCAACTCGTGCGGTACTTCGCGCAGACGATCGGCATGGGAGGAAACCTCCTGCTCAACGTCGGCCCGCGCGCGGACGGCACCATTACTCCGGAACAGGCTGAACGGCTCGAAGGGCTGGGCGACTGGATACGGCGCCACTCGGCGGCCGTCCACGGCACCGTGGGGGGCCTGCCGCCGGGACACCACTACGGTCCGAGCACCCTCTCCCCCGACCGCCGTACGCTCTACCTCGTCTGCTTCGACCCGCCGAGCGAGACCGTCTGCGTCCGTGGCCTGCGCAACGCCGTACGCCGGGTCAGCGTCCTGGGCGCCGGGACGGAACTCGCCCACCGGCGCACCGGTGGCCTGCACGATGTCCCCGGAGACCTGTGGATCGAGGCGCCCGCACCGGCGGACCTCGCCCCGCACGGCAGCGTCCTCGCCCTCGAACTCGACGGCGAGCTGGAGCTGTACACCGGTCCGGGCCGGGTGTGAGACGGGCGCCGACGGGGCGTCACGTCGCCGCGTCGGCCGACGCGGTTGAGCGGCGCCGACGTGGCGGGGTGGTGCCGTCCGTGTCCGCCGGATGCGGTGCGAAGGGGCCGTGCAGGGCCGCCCACTGCAGGAGAAGGATGGTCTTGCCGTCGGCGATGCGCCCGTCGCGGGTCATGGCGAGGGCTTCGGTGAAGGGCACTTCGAGGACCTCGATGTCCTCGCCCTCCTCTTCGACGCCGCCGCCGGTTCCGGTTCGGTCGGCGGGGGTGTACGGGGCGGCGAAGAAGTGCAGGCGCTCGGTGACGGAGCCGGGGCTCATGTAGGCGTCAAGGACGTGGGTGAGCGGGCCGAGGTGGACGCCGAGCTCTTCGGCCGCCTCCCGGCGGATGGCGGCGGGCGGGTCGTCCGCGTCGAGCAGCCCCGCGGCCGCCTCGACGAGCATCCCGTCCGGGTGGTCGTTGACGTACGCCGGGTAGCGGAACTGGCGGGTGAGCAGGACCCGGCCGCGTCCGGTGTCGTAGGGCAGGACGACAGCGCCGTTGCCGCGGTCGTAGGTCTCCCTCGCCTGCGTCTCCCAGCGCCCGTCCCGGCGGCGGTAGTCGAAGGTGGTGCGCCGCAGGACGTGCCAGCCCCGCGAGGTGAGCTCGACGTCGCGGACCACGACGCCGGGGTTCCGGTCGAGCTCGCGTCCCGCTCGGTCGAGGCCGGTCCGGCCACGGTGGTCCGGGACGTCCACACCCGGGCGGGCCCTCACCGCTCCGCCTGCCGGTCGAGGACCGGTATCTGCGCGACGTCGTGGTAGACGGGCAGGCCGCGACGGCGCGCGTGGGCGACGTCCTGGTCGGCTCCCCTGGAGTCGCCGGGCAGCCGCAGTACGGCGTCGCAGCGGGCCAGGAGGCGCTCCGCGGTCGGGTACAGCACCTGGTCGGCGAGGGGGTCGGTGGGGCCCGCGCCGACCGAGTGCAGCACGGGCAGGGCGATCCATTCCCCGATGACGGGGAGGTGGCCGGCGGCGAACACGGGCCACGCGGCCGCTTCGAGGCGTGCGAGGTTGGCGGCCATGGCCTGGGGGTCGCCGTCGGTGCCGGAGCGATAGGGCCCGGCGACGAGGATGAGCATGGGCTTGTCGGTCACGGGCGCTACGATACATGCAGAAACGTGCAAGAACAGGAGAGAATACGGATGCTGGCTGCTGAACGGCGGGACCATCTACTGGGTCTGCTTGCCCGGCAGGGCAAGATCGTCGCCAAGGACGTCGCCGCCGAGCTGCGGATTTCCGAGGACACCGTGCGGCGCGACCTGCGCGACCTGGCGAGCGAGGGGCTGTGCCAGCGGGTCTACGGCGGGGCGCTCCCCGTTTCGCCCGCCGTGGCGGACTACGGCGCCCGGCAGAACGTGGCCCCGGACGGCAAACGGAGGGTCGCCTCGGCGGCCGCCGCGCTGGTGCGGCCCGGCGGCGTGGTGATCCTCGACGGCGGCACGACCGCCCTGGCCGTCGTCCACGCGCTCCCCGAGGACCTCGACTGCACCGTGATCACTCACAGCCCGACGATCGCCGCCGCCCTGCTCGACCATCCGCGCGCCGAGGTGTTCGTGCTCGGTGGCCGTCTGTTCAAGCACTCGGCGGTCGCCTGCGGCGCGGCGGCGGTCGAGGCCGCGCAGAACGTCTCCGCCGACCTCTTCCTCCTCGGCGTGACCGGCGTGCATCCCGAGGCGGGACTCACCACCGGGGACGCCGAGGACGCCGCGATGAAGCGCGCCCTCGCCGCGCGCGCCGCGGACACCTACGTCCTCGCCTCGTCCGAGAAGATCGGCACCGCATCCCGGTACCGCGTCCTGCCCTGGGAGGAGATCAGCGGACTGATCACGGACACGCCGCCGCACGATCCGGTGATCGAGCGGCTCACGTCAGGCGGCGTCGAAGTGCTGGCGGCGGGCTGAGGGCGCGGCGCCGTGTCAGTCGATGTCGGGCGGCCCGGACCGGGTCAGCGTCTGCGGCCGGCGTGCAGTTCCAGCTGCTCGGCTTCGAAGCGCGCACGGAAGTCGCGATCGTGCGAGACCGCCACCACCGCCCCCGGGTAGGCGGCGAGCGCCGCCTGGAGGTCCTCGACCAGGTCGAGTGCGATGTGGTTGGTCGGCTCGTCGAGGACGAGGAGGTCTGCGGGCCGGGTCACCAGGGTCGCGATCTGCAGCCGCCGCCGCTGGCCGACGGACAGAGCGGCGACCGGGACGTGCAGGTCCTGCTCGCGGAACAGGCCCAGGGACAGGAGCTGTTCGGCGTACTCGTCCGGCAGCCCGGGCCGCCCGGCGGCGAACGCGGCCAGCAGCGGCAGCCGGGGGGCGTGCGCGGGCAGTTCCTGGGCGAGGTAGGCGATCCGGGCGGGGCGCCGTGCCGAGCCCGCGTCCGGCCGCAGGTCGCCCGCCAGCACGCGGAGCAGCGTCGTCTTTCCCGCGCCGTTCTCGCCCGTGACCAGGAGGCGCCCTGCGGGCTCGATCGCCAGGAGCCCTTCCAGCCACAGCCGTCGCCCGACCCGTACGTCGGTGAGCTCGGCGAGTGTGCCCTGCGCCGGGCCGCCGGTTGCCGACGGCAGTGCCGTCGTGAACCGGAGCGGTACCGGCGGCTGCGCCACCGGGTCGCGCCGCAGCCGGTCCAGGCGCTCCCGCACCGAGCGCACCTGCCCGCCGAGCTTCGCCTCGCTGGAGCGGCGGTGCTTGCCGAAGCCCTGCTTCGGGTCGCGGCCGGTGGTGCTCAGGCGCCGGGCGGCGGCCGCCAGCAGTTCCTCCGCCGCGGCCACCTCCTCCGTCCAGTCCGCGTACCGCTGCTCCGCTCCGCGCCGGGCGGCGGCCCTCGCGGCGCGGTAGCCGGCCCACCCGTCGCCGTACCGGCGCACGGTGCGCTCGTCCCGGTCGACCTCGAGGATCGTGGTGGCGATGCGCTCCAGGAAGCCGCGGTCGTGCGTGACGGCGACGACGGTGCCGCGGTGTGCGCGCAGGTGTTCCTCCAGCCAGCGCACGGCCGCCGCGTCGAGGTGGTTCGTCGGCTCGTCGAGGAGCAGCAGTTCGGGGGCGGCCGCCAGGGTGCAGGCGAGGGCGAGGCGCGACTGCTCGCCACCGGACAGGGAGCCGAGCAGACGCTCCCGGGTGATCCCGGCCAGCCCGAGTCCGTGCGCGGCGGCATCCACCCGGGCATCCGCCTCGTATCCGCCGCGTTCCTCGAAGGCGGTCAACAGCTCTCCGTACGCGGCGAGTTCCTCCTCCGACGCGTCGGCGAGGGACTGCTCTGCCGCACGGAGCCTTCGCTCCATGTCGCGCAGGTCGCTCAGCGCGAGGTCGACGGCGTCCTGTACGGTGCGGTCCGCATCGAGGCCGAGGGTCTGGGCGAGGTGGCCGGTTCCGCCGGGGAAGCGGACGGTGACCTCCCCGGCGTCCGGCGTCTCGGCCGCGGCGAGCAGCCGAAGCAAGGTGGACTTGCCGGAGCCGTTCTCACCGACGACGGCCGCCTTCTCGCCCGGCCGGACGGTGAAGGAGACCTGATCGAGGACGGTCCGGGTGCCGTACGACTTGGTGACGGACCTGACGGACAGCTGTGCCACAGCGGTGGCGGTGGGCAGGGCGGTATGGGCGCGATCGCGCATGGAGCTTCCCTGTGCATACGAAGGGTCTACGGGCAGCAGAAACGGCGGCAGGGGCCGTGCCCGGACTCAGACGAAGAAGAGGAAAGCCATACCGTCACCCTAACAAGACGAAGCGTCTCGCCGCAAGGCGACCACTCTGCGCTTTTGTGGAACACAGTCCGAAACGGCGCGCAGAATCAATCACGACCGCACTCTTTCCATCAGCCCGCCACGCCTCTACTGTGAGCGCGCGCTGACGGTGCGTGCTTCCGCACGCACCCGCTGCCGACGAGCCGCGGAGGAACATGACAATGCGTCACCTTCCCATGCGTGTACCGCGCGTCATCGGGCGCAGAGCCCTGGGCGCCATCACCGCCGCACTGCTCACCACCGGAGGCCTGGCGGTGAGCGCGCAGGCCGCCCCGGCCGCCGCGCCGGGCCCGGCTCCGGCATCGTCCGGCCACGAGCCACTGGCCCTCACGCCGCCGATGGGCTTCAACAACTGGAACTCCACGCACTGCAGGGACGAGTTCGACGAGTCGATGGTCAAAGGCATCGCCGACCTCTTCGTCGAGCGCGGTCTCAAGGACGCCGGCTACGAGTACGTCAACCTCGACGACTGCTGGGCACTGCCGGAGCGCGACGCCGACGGCCAACTGGTGCCGGACCCCAAGCGCTTCCCGAACGGCATCGAGGCCGTCGCCGACTACGTCCACTCCAAGGGCCTGAAGTTCGGCATCTACACCAGCGCCGGCACGAAGACGTGCAGCAGCATCGGCTTCCCCGGTGCGCTGGGCCACGAGTACAGCGATGCCCGGCAGTTCGCCGACTGGGGTGTCGACTACCTCAAGTACGACAACTGCAACAACCAGGGCATCGACGCGAAACAGCGCTACACCACCATGCGCGACGCGCTGGCGGCGACCGGCCGGCCGATCGTCTACAGCATCTGTGAGTGGGGCGAGAACAAGCCCTGGGAGTGGGCGGGCGACCTGGGCCAGCTCTGGCGCACCACCGGGGACATCAACGACTCCTGGGGATCGATGTCGTCGATCATGAAGAGCAACCTCGAGCTCGCCCAGTACGCACGTCCCGGCGGGTGGAACGACCCCGACATGCTGGAGGTCGGCAACGGCGGCATGACGGACACCGAGTACCGTACGCACTTCTCCATGTGGTCGATCATGGCTGCCCCGCTGCTGATCGGTACCGACCTGCGCACGGCGCCCGAGTCGGCGTTCGAGATCCTCACCAACGACGAGGTCATCGCCGTGGACCAGGACCCCCTGGGCAAGCAGGGCGAGGTCGTCTCCTCGGAGAGCGGCCGGTGGGTCGTGTCGAAGGAGCTGGCCGACGGCAGCCGGGCGGTCGCGCTGTTCAACGAAGGCTCCCGCGCGCAGCGGATCGAGACCACCGCGAAGGCCGTCGGCCTGCCGAAGTCGCGCGGCTACACCATGCGGGACCTCTGGAAGCACAGTGACACCAACACGACGGGCAGGATCGCCGCGACGGTGCCCGCGCACGGCACCGTGCTGGTGCGGGTGCACGCCGACAAGAAGTGGGCCCAGTACCCACCCGCCGTGGACGTGCACGCGGGCGGCGACACGGTGACCGAGGCCGGGCGGACCGTGCGGATCACCTCCGAGGCCACCGACCTGGGCGGCACCGCGGCCCACTCGGTGAGCGTCGCCCTGACCGGCCCCGACGGCTGGCGCGTCACCCCCAGGTCCGCCACGTCGGCCCGGGCCCTGAAGCCGGGCGCGACCCTGGCGACGCACTGGGACGTCGCCGTCCCCGCGGGCACGTCCACCGGCGACCAGATCCTGACGCTCACTGCCAGGCACCGCACGCACTCCGGTTCCTGGCTCACCTCCACGGCACCCTTCACCGTGCGCGTCGGCGTTCTCCTGCCCGCGGGCGAGTCCGCTCTGTCGGACGCCGATCCGCTGAGCGCCACCAACGGCTGGGGCCCCGTCGAACGGGACCAGAGCGTGGGCGAGCGCGACGCCAACGACGGCAATCCGATCACCATCGGCGGCACGACCTTCGCCAAGGGACTCGGCGTCCACGCGTCCAGCAGCGTCGAGTACTACCTCGGCGGCGTGTGCGACAAGGTGACCGCGCAGGTCGGTGTCGACGACGAGTCGGGCGACAAGGGCAGCGTCGCCTTCGAGGTCTGGGCCGACGAGACCCGGGCCGCGTCGACGGGCACCCTGACCAACGCCGACCCCGCCCACGCGCTCTCCGCCGACGTCTCCGGCGCGG
Organism: Streptomyces sp. NPDC111628; assembly: GCF_055635195.1. NCBI lineage: Bacteria > Bacillati > Actinomycetota > Actinomycetes > Kitasatosporales > Streptomycetaceae > Streptomyces > Streptomyces sp. NPDC111628. The sequence continues at coordinate 146,513 of NZ_JBVKBZ010000003.1, forward strand.
ACGTCGTCCGCCTGGTGGTGTCGGACGGCGGAGACGGCAGCGGATACGACCACGCGGACTGGGCGGACCTGCGGGTCACCTGCACCTGAGCCGCCTTCGGACGCAGCCGGACGCCGGTCCGACGGCTGCCGGCCCCAGCACGAAGTCGCACGGTCGGACCGTTCTGGTTGGTGCCACTCAGCGGACTTCCGTGTCAGGAGGGAGAGGGCTCCGGGCAAATGGGCCCCAAGCAGTGATAATCGGCGTCGTGAGTGGTCAGGAGCCCGAGGAAGCGACGCCGAGCCCCTCTGCTCGGAGCACGGCGCGATGGCGGACCTTCGTGCAGACCGAGACGAGCAGTGCGGTGTTTCTGCTGGCGGCGGTCGCTGTCGCCCTGGTCTGGGCGAACGTGGGTCCGCACTCCTACGAGGCGGTGTGGCAGGCCCGGTTCACCGTGGGATTCGACACGCACCGCCTTTCGCTCACCGTGCATGAGTGGATCAACTCGGGGCTGATGAGCCTCTTCTTCTTCGTGGTGGGCCTGGAGGCGCGGCGGGACTTCGACGTGGGAGAGCTGCGCGACCGCCGCTGGCTGCTGCTCAGCGCGATCGCCGGTCTGGGCAGCATGGTCGTCCCGGCCCTGATCTTCGTCGTCGTCAACGCGGGGCGGGAATCGGTGCACGGCTGGGGCACCGCCATGTCCACCGACACCGCGTTCGCGCTGGGCCTGCTGGCAGTGTTCGGGTCTCGGCTGCCCGCCTCGTTGCGCGCGTTCCTGCTGTCGATCTCCGTCGTCGACGATCTGGTCGCACTGCTGGTGATCGCCGTCTTCTACAGCGACGACATCCGTCCGCCCGCCCTGGTGGTCGCCGTCTGCACGCTGCTGGCGATCGCCCTGCTGCGCCTGGCAGGCTTCCGCAAGGCCCTGTACTGCGCGGTGCTGTCGGTGGTGGTGTGGGTGGCGCTGCACGAGGCCGGGGTCGACCCGGTCGTCGCGGGTCTGGCCGTGGGTGCCCTGGTGGCGGCCTACCCCGCACCCCGCGGGGATCTGGAGCGGGCGAGCCGGCTGTTCCGGCTCTTTCGCGAGCAGCCGACGCCCGAACTGCACCGCAGCGCCGTTCAGGGGTTGGACGCGGCGATCTCGCCGAACGAGCGGCTGGAGCAGCGGTTCCTGCCGTGGGTGAGCTTCGGCATCGTCCCGCTGTTCGCCCTGGCCAACGCCGGTATCGAACTCTCCGGCTCCGCCCTTGCCGACGCCTTCGCCTCACCCATCACGCTGGGCATCGTCTTCGGCTGCGTGGTGGGCAAGATCGTCGGCACGGTCGGATCCATGGCGGCCGCGCGCCTGCTCTCGGGTGGACGGCTGCGCCCGAACGTGGGCTGGGGGTCGGTGACCGTCGGCGGGGCGATCGCCGGATCGGCGTTCACCGTGTCGCTGCTCATCGCGTCCCTGGCATTCGAGGGTGCGGAACTCGAAGAGGCACGGATCGGCATCCTGGTCACGCTGGTCGGCGCGTTCCTGACCAGTTGGGCGGTGACCGCGGTGATCGGTCTGCTGCCGGAAAGACGCCGGGCGCGGGCGCTGCTGGGCGACGTCGACCCGCTGACGGACCTGGCCGTGCCCGTCGACGGGCGGCACGACCGCATCCGCGGGCCCGAGAGCGCGATGGTGACGGTGGTGGAGTACGGGGACTTCGAGTGCCCGTACTGCGGACAGGCCGAACCCGTGGTGCGGCAGCTCCTCGGTCAGGAGAGCGACGTTCGCTATGTGTGGCGGCACTTGCCGCTGAGGGACGTTCATCCCAGGGCCCAGCTGGCCGCGGAGGCGTCCGAGGCCGCTGCCCGGCAGGACCGCTTCTGGGAGATGCACGACCTGCTGCTCGAACGGCAAGGCGCCCTCAGTCCGCCGGACCTGCTGCGCTACGCCGGTGAGCTCGGTCTGAACGTCGAGCGATTCCGACAGGACCTCAGGGAGCATCGCGGTGCCCGGCGGGTGGCGGAGGACGTCGACTCGGCGGATCTGAGCCGGGTGTCCGGGACGCCCACGTTCTTCGTCAACGGGCGCCGCCATCACGGCGCCTATGACATCGTCGCGCTCACGCGGGCGGTGGAGCTGGCCCGGCAGCGTGCGCTGACCGGACGCCGGCCTCAGGAGCAGAGGCCGGCGCCGACAAGACGCCGTGGTGACTAGAACGGGGGGGGTGAGGCAGGCGATATATCGCGGCACTCGCACTCCCCGACCGGCTGCTGCGGGACACCAGCTCAGTCGCCCTGGGGCCCGGCAATCCCGTTGCGCCTCTCGCCTTCACCTACTTCTCCCAACTGGCCGCCGACAACGCATTGCACCAGGGTGTGCACGCGGACGCCGTCGTGGAGCCCGGCGCCGAACTCCTTCGCGCCGTCCTGACGACCCAGTACGGCAACTCGGGCCTTGCCAGAGGTCCGTTGGAGTCGACGCTCGGCCTGCGGATCACTCAGTACAGCCGGGCACACCTGGCCGACCCCGATCTGTCGGCGGCCTGACGGGCTCTCGCCTCGGGCCTGGCGCGACCAGAACCACTCCCGCCCCTCCCGGTGAAGATCGACAACTCCCTGCGCGGCCGCAGGGATTCGGGGATCCTGGGTGACCGTGACAGAAACTTTGAGCGGTACCACGCCGGGCAGTGAAATAAAGGCGCTTCTTCGGGTCCTGGACGGACAGCGACGCCACGTTCTCGGCATCCTTGACGGGCTCGACGCGAAGGATCTCCGACGGCCCGTGCTGCCTTCCGGGTGGCACTGTCTGGGGCTGGTCCAGCACTTGGCGCTCGATGTGGAGCGGTTCTGGTTCCGAGCGGTCCTCGCCGGGAACGAGGAGGTCATCCAGGGTCTGACGAGCGGTGACGAAGCGTGGAAGGTGGCTTCCGAGGTACCGGCCGTCGACGTGCTCGACCGATATCGGCGGGAGGCGGAACTCGCCGACGCCGTCATCACCGCCACCCCTGCCGACGCCGCACTGGCCTGGTGGCCGCACGACCTGTTCGGCGAACCGCACCTGCACACCCTGCGCGACGTCCTGCTGCACGTCATCACCGAGACTGCGTGCCACGCCGGCCACCTCGACGCCGCCCGGGAGTTGATCGACGGCCGCCGGTGGCTGGTCCTGACCTGAGGCGCTCCGGCCCCTGGGCGTGGAGGACGTGGCGGTGCTGGAAGTCCGTGGCGCCGCCGGGGTCGTCGTAGTGGCGGTCAACGGCTGTGCGCCGAGGCCTCGTTCGGGGATGTGACCGGGTCGGCGCCGACGGCAGGCGCGGGGGGCGCGGAGTCCTGCGCGGACTCGGACCTCGGCAGCCACAGGCCGGTGAACACGGCGGCGGCCGCAGTGACGGCTCCGGCCGCGAGGAAGACGCTGTTGAGGCCGGTCTCGAAGGAGGCGCCGCCGGACTGCCGGGTGCGGACGACGGCTCCGAGCACCGCGACGCCGAGCACCGCGCCGATCTGTCGGGTGGTGCTGCTGATGCCCGACGCGAGGCCGCCCTCCTGCGGGCTGACCGCTTGGATGGCGGCGCCCGTCAGCGGGGACATGGCCAGGGCGAAGCCGGCGCCGGCGAGTCCCAGCCGCCACCACACGTTCCCGTAACCGGTGTCGGCGTGCACCGTGCCGAGCGCCAGCAGTCCCAGGGCGGCCAGGGCGAGGCCGGCGGTGACCACGACGCGGAAGCCGTACCGGGCGGCGAGCCGGCCTGCGTACGGGCTGACGATCACCATGGCCACGGACACCGGCAGGGTCTGCAGGCCGGCCCGCAGGACCGAGCTGCCCTGGACGTACACGAAGAACTGGGAGAAGAAGAACGACGAGCCCATGAGCGCGAATCCCACCACGACCATGGCGGTGTTGGACACGGTGAACAGGCGCTGCCGCAACAGCCGCAGCGGCAGCATCGGAGCGTCGCGGCGGGCTTCGACGGCGACGAAGGCGGCGAGCAGGACCACCGCGGTGGCAAAGCTGCCCAGGATGACCGGTGAGGTCCAGCCGCGGGCACCGCCCTCGATCAGCCCGTAGGTCAGTACCCCCACTGCCAGAACGGACAGTGCGGTGCCCGGGACGTCGATCGCGGGTGCGCCGGGGTTGCGGGACTCGCCGAGGTGGCGCAGGCCGACCAGCACCAGGATCACGCCGATGGGCAGATTGACAAGGAAGATGGCGGGCCAGCCGAAGGCGTCCGTCAGTACGCCCCCGGCCACGGGGCCTGCGGCCAGACCGATTCCACTGATTCCGGCCCACAGCCCGATCGCCCGGATTCGTTCTTGCGGCACGGGGTGGGCGGCGGCGAGCAGGGCCAGCGAGGCAGGGCTCAGCGCCGCGGCCCCGATGCCCTGCAGCACCCGGCCGGCGACCAGCCAGCCCAGTGAGGGCGCGAGGCTGCACAGCAACGACGCGACGGTGAACACGGCCACACCGGTCAGGTACACCCGCTTGCGGCCGAACCGGTCGGCGAAGACCCCGCCGGACAGCAGCAGCATGGCGACCAGCAGTACGTACGCGTCCACGATCCATTGCAGTCCGGTCAGCTGCGTGTGCAGGCTCTCCTGCATGTCGGGCAGGGCCGCTCCGACGATCGTGTTGTCGAGCAGCACCATGAACTGCCCCAGGCAGGTCACCGTGAGCAGCACGGCCCGGTCCGAGCGACTGCCTACGGTCGCATGCGGTGCGGTCATGGGGTCCCCCTCCGTCGTCGGCTGCGCCCGGCCACCCGAGCGCACCTAACGCAGTCAGCGACTGCGTTAGGTGACTATAGGGAGACCCTTCCCGTAAACGCAAGTACTGACTGCGTTAAGGTGGGGAGCATGAACGAGCGACAGCGAGCCCGGCGACCCGGCGGGCGCAGTGCCCGTGTCGGTGCGCAGGTACACCAGGCCGTCACCGATCTGATCAGTGAGCGCGGCTACGGCAAGTTCACCGTCGGCGACGTCGCGGCCCGCGCGGGCGTGGCCGACAGCAGCATCTACCGCCGGTGGGGCAGCCTCGAAACCCTGCTCACCGACGTGGCACTCACCCGCCTCGATGCGCAGTCCCCGATGCCCGACACCGGGAGCCTCGCCGGCGACCTGCGTACGTACGCGGCCCAAGTGGCCCGCGAGATCACCGGGCCCGACGGTCCGGCGGTACTGCACCTGGCGGTCGCCCTGTCGAACAGCGGCCGGCCGGGGCGGCAGGCGGGGGCCGACCTGCGCGCCGAACGCACCCGGCAACTGCAGTCCATGCTCGATCGCTCCCGCGACCGCGGCGAGCCCGCACCCGACGCGCTCGACGTGCTGGACCACGTCCTGGCCCCCATGTACATCCGCGTGCTGTTCGGCGTGGTGCCGCTCACCCCTGACTACATCGAAGGGCTGGTGGACCGGCTGCTGCGGGACACGGAGCCTGATCCGTGCGCCCCCCGGCGACGGTCCGCGTCAGGGGCGGAACAGGCCGTCAGTACTCCAGCGGCAGGCAGGACGGTTCGGGGACGTTCGACCTGATCGGAGTCTGACGGTCCGGGATGCGGCCGACGGGCTCCCGGCGCGGGCGGTCACAGTCGTCCGCGCCGGGCGGTCACAGCCGTGTGGCCGTGCGGACGAGCCCGGCGAGGGCGGGGGAACTGCTGTGCGCGGGCCAGGCGATGTGGGTGACGACGGGGGGCGCATCGGTCAGGGGGACGGCGGCGTGCTCGGCCCACAGCCAGGCGCGGGCCGAGTCGGGGTAGACGGCCACGGTGCGTCCGAGGGCGATCAGCTGGGCCAGCTGCGTCTGGTCGTGAATCTCCGGGCCCGGACCGGGCGGGTACGTGCCGTGGCGGGACCAGCGGGCGAGCGGAAGACCGGGGATGTCGCTGACGTCGGCCAGTGTCAAGGTCCGCTGCGCGGCGAGGGGGTGACCGGCGGGCAGCACGGCGATCTGCCCCTCGGTCATCAGTTCCTCGCTGTCGAAGCCGGCCAGGGAGTTGAACGGCGCGTGCATGAGCGCCGCATCGGCGCGACCGTCGCGCAGCATCCCTTCCTGCTCACATGTGCCGCTCGGCAGCACTTCGATCTCGGCGGCGTCGGGCTCGGTCGCGTAGGCGTCGAGGAGCTTGTGCAGCAGCTCGTGGGACGCACCGGCCTTGACCGCCAGCACCAGGCGGTTGCGGGGGCCGCCCGGACTGTCCGCGCCACCGGCGCGACGGGTGCGGCGAGCGGCAGCGGTGGTCGCGTCGAGCGCCGCGCGGCCCTCGTGCAGCAGCATTTCTCCGGCGCCGGTCAGGGCGACGCCGCGGCGGTTGCGTTTCAGCAGACGTACGCCAAGGCGCCGTTCGAGCTGCTGGATCGCCCGGGACAGCGGTGGCTGGGCCATGCCGAGGCGCTCGGCGGCACGCCCGAAGTGCAGTTCCTCCGCGACGGCCACGAAGTACCTCAGCTCGCGGGTCTCCAGGGCCTCCATGGCCACAGCGTACCTCGGTGATACCTACCGGGTATGACAGGGCACCGCATCGGTATTGGATGCGCAGCCGGTCCGCGAGCGAGCATCGACGGCATGAGCGAAACCGTGAACACTCCCTCCGCGCCACTGCCCGGCGGCACCTGGACCCTGGGCGATCTGACCGTCACCCGCTTCGGCTACGGCGCCATGCAGCTCGCCGGCCCCGGGGTCATGGGCCCGCCCGCCGACCACGACGGCGCGCTCGCCGTCCTGCGCGAGGCCGCCGCCCTCGGGATCACCCACGTCGACACCGCCGGCGCGTACGGACCACGCGTCACCAACCAGCTGATCCGTGAAGCGCTGCACTCCTGGCCCACGTCGGTGCACATCGTGACCAAGGTCGGCGCGGTCCGCGACCAGCAGGGCGGCTGGCCCCCTGCCCGTCGGCCCGAGGATCTGCGCCACGCCGTCCGCGAGAACCTCGACGACCTCGGTCTCGATGTGCTCGACGTGGTCAACCTCCGGCTCGGCGACGCTCAGGGCCCCCGGCCCGGCTCGCTCGCCGAGCCCTTCGAAACCCTCGTCGAACTCCAGGAGCAGGGCCTGATCCGGCACCTCGGAGTGAGTAACGCGACCGCGGAACAGGTCGCCGAGGCACAGGCGATCGCGCCGATCGTGTGCGTCCAGAACATGTACAACCTCGCCTGCCGTCAGGACGACGAGCTGATCGACGAACTCGCCGACAAGGGCATCGCCTACGTGCCCTTCTTCCCGCTCGGCGGCTTCACCCCGCTGCAGTCCACGGCCCTTTCCGCCGTGGCCGCCCGGCTGGACGCGACGCCGATGTCCGTCGCCCTGGCCTGGCTGCTGCGGCGGTCGCCGAACATCCTGCTCATTCCCGGCACCTCGTCGGTGGCGCACCTGCGCGAGAACGCGGCCGGCGCGGGGCTCCCGCTCTCCGCCGAGGAATTCGCCGAGTTGGACAGAATCGGCTAGCACGCCCGCACACGCGTCCTGGGGGCCAGGAGCTCGCCCATGGACTCCTCGCGCCACCGCTGCAGGAGCTGGTGGAAGGCGGCGGCGCCATGGGGGTAGGCGGTGGGGCCGTTCGGCCTGCCGCGCCCCTCGGCGTTGTAGTAGCCGGGGGTGCATTCGGCGTGGAACCATGCCTGGTCGGGGGCGTGCTCGGCCAGGGTGGCGATCCAGGCGTCCTCGGCTTCGCGGGACGGTTCGATGAGGGCGCCCTTCGCCTCGGCGGCCGCGACGAGTGCCGCGCCGTGGACGGCGTGCTCGTCCAGTACGTGTGTGTAGTTGACGCTGCCGGCGCTCTGCACCCCGCCCAACTGGATCAGGTTGGGGAAGCCGTTGCTGGTGAATCCGTGCAGTGTGCGTGGGCCACGCGCGGCCCACGCGTCCCGCAGCCGGACGCCGCCGCGGCCCCGCACGGGGAGTCGGCCCGAGTGGATGCCGGAGACCCCGACGGAGAAGCCGGTGGCGAAGACGAGGCAGTCCAGGGGGTACTCGGTGTCCCCGACCACGACACCGCGCTCGTTCATTCGCTCGATGCCGTGGGTGTCCGCCGTGTCGACGAGGGTGACGTTGTCCCGGTTGAACGCCTGGAGGTACAGGTCGGAGAAGGTCGGGCGCTTGCACGCGTACCGGTACCAGGGCTTGAGCCGCTCCGCCGTGTGCGGGTCGGTGACGACGTCGTCGACGCGGGCGCGGATGTCGTTCATCTTGGCGGCGTCCGCGACCTCGTAGGCTGCTTCGAACGCCGCCCGGTCGCCCGTCCGGCGGAAGCTGGGCAGCAGCTTCTCCAGGAGACCGGCCGTCGCGGTCCACCGGTCCGCGACGAGGTCTTCCTCCACGGCCTCGCCCGAGACGATGCGCAGGAAGTTGTCGCGGCGCTCGCTCGCCCATCCGGGACGGTCGGCGCCGACGTCCCGAGCGGTGGTGCGGCGGTTGGCGCGCACGTCCACGGAGGACGGAGTCCGCTGGAAGACGTGGAGATGCGCGGCGTCCTCGGCCAGTTTCGGGACGACCTGGATGCCGGTGGCGCCGGTGCCCACCACGCCCACACGCTTGTCCGCGAGGCCGGTCAGACCACCCTCCGGACTGCCTCCGGTGTACGCGTAGTCCCAGCGCGAGGTGTGGAAGGTGTGCCCCTTGAACCGCTCGATGCCGGGGATGCCCGGCAGCTTCAGCTCCGACAGGGTTCCGGTGGCCGTGATGACGTAGGTCGCCCGGAACTCGTCGTGCCGGTCGGTCTCGACGATCCACTCGCCGGTCGTGTCGTCCCAGGAGAGCGAGGTGACCGCGGTCGAGAACAGGGCGTCCGCGTAGAGGCCGAACTTCTCCGCGATGCGCATCGCGTGCCGGCGGATCTCCTCGCCGGGGGCGTATTTCCATTCCGGCACGTAGCCGGTCTCGTCGAGCATCGGCAGGTACACGTGTGCCTCGACGTCGCAGTGGATGCCGGGGTAACGGTTCCAGTACCAGGTGCCCCCGAGGTCGCCGCCCTTCTCGATGACGCGGACGCGCGCGACCCCCTGCTGACGCAGCCGCGCCCCCGCGAGGACGCCGCCGAATCCGCCGCCGACGACCGCGACATCCACCCGGTCCCGCACCGGCTCGCGCCCGGCCGCCTCCCCCGCGTAAGGGTCGGCGGCGTAGTAGCCGAACTCGGCGTCCGCACCGAGGTACTGCCGGGTGCCGTCGGGGCGTACGCGTCGCTCCCGCTCGCGTCGGTAACGCTCCCTGAGTCCGGCGAGCGCCTCGGGTGTCAGCTCCTGTGAATGTGCCATGTGGGGGGCCTTGTTCCTTCCGCTTCGCCGCCAGGAAGCCACTCGACCGTGAATCGGCTGGGAAACAACGGGACTTGAGCAGCCATGGACTACGGTAACAAGTACCGGACAATGTTGTCCGGTTGGCTCCAGGTTGCTTCCGCATACTTTCGGACAGGAAGAGTGATGCACATGCGACGGCTCCCGATCCGTCCCCTCGCCGCGGTCGCCACGATCGGCGCGCTGGCCCTTGCGGGGTGCGGCACGCAGACCGGCGGTGCGCCGCGGGACCCGGGCACCGTCGGGGGTGACCGGACCATCCGCGCGCAACAGGTCATGCGCTTGACGCAGGTGCATGCCCGGACCGGGACGACCCTGCTGGAGGGCCCGGTCTTCGACGAGGACGGCGAACTGCTCGTCGTCGACGTCACCGCACCGGCCGACGAGCCGAAGGTGCTGCGCGCGAATGTCCGGAAGAGGACGTCGGAGCCCGTCCACACGGACGCTCGCGGCACCTACACCTCGGCCCAGTTCAGCCCGTACGACGGACGGATCTACCTGACCGACTTCTCCCACGGGGACATCGTGAGCCTGGCCCCGGACGGCAGCGATCCGCGGACCTTCTTCTCCGGCGAGGTCGACGGAGCGCGGATGAACCCCGACGACCTCGCCTTCGACCGGGAGGGAAACCTGTACCTCAGCGACTCACGCGGCATGTCCGAGGGCGAGGCGAAGGGCCGCGTGGTGCGGATCGACCGCGGAGGAAAGGAGGCCACCGTCCTGGCGGGCGGCCTGGCGGCGCCGAACGGCATCTCCTTCGACGCGGACTACCGCGGGCTGTGGTTCAGCGAGCTGACCCGGAACCGCCTGTCCTACCTCCTCCTGGACGGCAACGGCGGGGTGGCTTCGCGGCACACCGCCATCCGGGTCGACGGCGGGGTCGCCCAGACCGACTCGATCGCGGTGGACGCGGACGGCAACCTGTACCAGGGCCTGCACGGCCGCCCCGCGATGGCGGTCTACGACAAGTACGGTGAGCGCTTGGCCACCGTGGAGGTTCCGGCCCGCGCCGCCCGAGGGCTCGAGTCGGCGACCAACGTCGCCATCACGCCCGGCGGAACCAGGGCCTACATGACCGTGAGCGGGCCCGGCGGAGGCTACCTCTACGGCTTCGACGCGCTGGGCAAGGGCGTCCGCCAGTCCAACGGCGGCTGACCACCTCCGCTTCGCTCACTCCGCGAAGGGGCGCACCGGTCCCACCTCGACGCCGAGGAGCCGCCATGCCGCCCGTGCCCGGCGCTCCCGCTGCTCGCGGGCGGGGCCGGTGACGGCACCGGAGACCATGGCTACGGCGATCATGAGGTCGTCGTCCGCCGCGGCCAGCCGGTGGACGTCCGGCAGATGTGCCCGCAGGGCACGCTCGACCCGCTCGGACAGGTCGTGCGCGTAGGCAGGGACACTGGAGGGACTGCTCGCCCCGGCGGCGTGCAGAACGCTGATGAACGCCGCCGACTCCGTCAGGTGCCAGGTCAGGACACCGAGCACACGTGGCAGGTCCGTGTCCTGCGCCGCGGCCGTCCGCTCCACCTGCCGCACGTTCTCCTCCAGCACCGCGGTCGCCACGGCCTCCCGGTCGGGAAAGTGCCGGTACAGAACCCCCTGTCCGACGCCGGCGCGACGTGCGATCGCCGAGAGCGGAGCGTCCAGGCCGTGCTCCGAGTAGATCGCCCGTGCGGCGTCGACCAGAGCCGCCCGGTTCCGGGCAGCGGCCTTCCGCCCCTCGTTCGCGGGCCGCCGCTCCTCGGGAACACGGTGCTGCGTCACCCCGTGAGAGTACCCGGCCGGACCGGCGGAACGAGGCTCGCCCGGGCCGGGACCACGGCGTCCGCGGCGCCGTCGGCAACCCGCTGGTCCGTGACCACGGCACGGCCCTCGACAACGCCGGTACGGGCAAGGCCGAGGCCGGTAGCATGATCGAGGCGCTGCGGCAGGCTGCCGAGATGTCCACCGCCCGCCGACTCACGTACCGCGAAGGACGTTTGATGCCGCCCAACGGATCCCAGGCTCGGCGCGAGGAGATCCTGCGACTCGCCACCACCACCGGCCTGGCCGGTGTCGGGGAACTGTCACGGCACTTCGGCGTGACCGCTTCCACCATCCGCCGTGACCTCGCCCGGCTCACCGCCGACGGCCGGCTCGCCCGCACCTACGGCGGGGCCATGGCACTGAACGCGCATCCCGAGTCGTCCCTGCGCCGGCGCACCACGGAGGCCTACGCGCACAAGCGGGCCATCGCCCGGTGGGCGGCGGCCCAGGTCCAGCCGGGCGAGACGGTGCTGCTGGACGCCGGGTCGACGGTCGGGGCACTGGCGCACGAGCTGCGCACCGCCAAGGACCTGACGGTCGCCACCACCGGTCTGACGGCGCTGCAGGAACTGGCGGACGTCGAAACCGTGCACGTGGAGTGCCTCGGCGGGACGCTGCGCCCGCTCAGCCAGGCCTTCGTGGGCCCGCTGACGGAGGCGGCGCTGGAACGGATGACGTTCGACCGGGTCTTCCTGTCCGCGGACGGTGTCACGGCGGAGGGTGGGATCTGCGAGGCGGATCTGCGTCAGACCCGGCTCAAGGAGCTGATGGCCCGCCGCGCCGCGCGCACGTACGTCCTGGCCCACGCGGCGAAGCTGGGCCGTGCGCCCTTCCACGCGTGGGCCACGCTCCCGCCCGGCTGGACCCTGGTCACCGACGCATCGGCGACGGACGCCGACGTGGCGCCGTTCACCGCCCGCGGTATCGCGGTGGTGCCGGCCGATCCTCTGGAGGAGCCCCGACCGACGCCGTGAGCGGGTTGGCCTGTCCGTTGTTCCCTGGCGGGTTCACCCCCTGCGCTCCGCCACGACCGGGAGCACGGGGAGCCCGTCGGCATCGGGCGACGACTGACCCGCAGCATCCACGGCGGCGGCGACGAAGGAGGCAACCAGCCGGCGGCGGTCGTCCTGCGCCCACGCGAGGACGAGTTCGCTGTCGGGGGCGTCGGTCACGGGACGGTAGACGAGGTCGGGGTGCGGGGGCCGGGCCAGTGAGCGGGGAAGGACCGCGACGGTACGCCCCAGCCTGATCATCTGCAGGACCTCGGCCGTGTCCGTGACCTCGGGACCTGGCCTGGCCTCGGGCGCTCCGGTCCAGCGCACACCTTTCCAGCGGGGCAGTCTTTCCTGGGCGAGGTCGGCGAGAGTGACCTCCGGGCGAGCGGCGAGCCGGTGGCCCGGCGGCAGGATCGCGACGCGTCCTTCGACTGCGAGGGTTTCGTGGTCCAGGCCGGTCATGTCGTCGAACGGCGCGTACAACAGGGCGACATCGGCGCGGCCGTCGCGGACGTAGTCGGCGCGGTCGGTGGCTCCGCCGAAGAGGATGTCCACCTGGCGGGCGTCGGGCCGGCCGGCGTAGCCGGCCAGGATGCCGGACAGCAGGTTTCCGTCACCGCCGGGTTTGATCACCAGGCGCAGGTGGGCCTGCCGGTCACCGGCCCGACGGGTCTTCTCGGCGGCCGCGCCGACAGCGTTGAGTGCGTGCCGGCCGTGGTGCAGGAGCGTTTCACCGGCGGTGGTGAGGGCGACGTGTCTGCTGGAGCGCTCCAGCAGCCTCACCCCGAGCCTGGACTCCAGGCGCCGGATCGCTTTGGACAGGGCCGGCTGCGCGATCGCCAGGCCGGCCGCGGCACGGCCGAAGTGCAGTTCCTCGGCCACGGCGACGAAGTACTCCAGCTCGCGGGTCTCCAGCTCGGCCATGCCGAAAGGCTACTCCACGATCCATTCCCGTGAGGCATGGGACGAGAACGGACAGATCTTGGACGGGCGGGAAAAATGCCTGTTCGCTGGGGGCATGATTCACCACACGATGATCGTAGCGTTCGACAGTCCGATTCCCGCGAGTGAGCTGGACCAGTACCTCAAGGAATTCAAGGACCTCGTGAGCGGATCCGGTCTGGTCGAGTCCGTCGCCGCCCGGCGTCACATCCGCGTCCCGGGCGACGACCACGCCCCGGTGGCCGTCGCCAGCGCCGTCGTGCGGCTGCGTCTGGCCGACCTCGACGCCCTCAACGCGGCCTTCACCCTGCCCGGGGCCGTCGACCTCATCAAGCGCTGGCAGGGCCGCCATCCCTACAAGGCGATCTGGGTCAACCACGAGCCGCTGGACTGAGCCGACCCGCCCCCGGCCTTCGCCGGCGCCCGGGTCAGTGGGCGAGGGATACGGCGAAGGCCGGCCCAGGTCGCATCGGGGACCGGTGACGGTCTGCCTGGCCTGCTCGTCGTTCCCCGAGAGGTGGGCGGTGGGCGGGGTGGCCGGCGTTCCGGGGGCGGTCATGACCATGAACAGCGATGACCGGCACGAGCAGGACCACGGCCCACGCGCGCACGGCACGGCGCCGGTGCGGCGCGGCACGGAGCGCGGCCGGCGACGCCACCGGCCAGGAACCCGTCCGCGCCGTCGCCGTCCTGAGCGACCTCGTAGCCGCGGGCGCTGAGCAGGGCCTCCGTCCGGGCGTTGGCGGTGCGGGTGAGCCCTTGGGGCCGCAACGGGCATGATAAGCAGAGGAGTTGATGCCGCACACCGGGGATATCAGGAGCATGTGGAGGGGGCTCGGGGGACGCCGTGGGTGATGCCGTGGAAGAGGCCGGGGCGCGAGCAGTGGCGCCGGTGGGTGCGAAGCAGCGCGACGCCTTCATCTCGTACAGCCAGAGCAAGAACGCGCCGCTCGCGAAACAGCTCCAGCGCGGCTTGGAGCGGCTGGCCGTCTCGCGCTTCCGGCCCATGCGGATGAGCGTGTTCCGTGATGTCACCAGCCTGCCGGCCAACCACGACCTGTGGCAGTCGATCCAGCGCGAACTGGCACGCTCCCGCTATCTCATCCTGCTCGCCTCCCCAGAGGCCGCCGCCTCGCCCTGGGTGGCCAGGGAAGTCGACTACTGGCTGCGCGAGCGCGACACGGAGCACCTGCTCATCGCCGTCGCGAGCGGTGAGATCGCGTGGGACGACAGGGCCTGCGACTTCGACTGGCAGAAGACCACGTGCCTGCCGCGGAATCTGGCGGGCCACTTCACGGCCGCACCGCTCTGGGTGGACCTCCGGGAGATCGGGGAACGGTCCCACCACTCCATGCGCTACCCACCGTTCCGTGTCGCGGTCGCCACCCTGGCGTCGCCGTTGCACGGGCGTCCCAAGGAAGAGCTGGAGCACGACGACTTCCGGCAGCTCCGGTTCGTCAAACGGCTGAGCTGGTCGGGCGTCGCCCTGCTCGTGGCGCTGCTCGTCCTTGCGGTCTACGGCTTCTTCGACGCCGGCAGACAGCGCGAAGAGGCCCTGTCCCAGGCCCGCACCTCCGCTTCGCAGGCGCTCGCCGCCCGCTCCGGGCAACTGCTCGGGACCAGCCCCAACCAGGCCGCGCAGTACGCCCTGTACGCCGAGGAGACCAGGTCCACCCCGGAGTCCCGACGCGCCCTGGCCCAGGCCGTGGCCGCCGCCCCGTACGCCAGGCGCCGGCTGCGGGCGGACGCCGACTCCGTCACGGACCTGGAGGGTGCCTCCCGCCCGGCCCGTACGGACGTCGTCCTCAGCGCGGACGGCACGACCGCCGCGTACCGCTCGGTGTTCGACGAGGACTGGGTCGTACGCCTCTACGACGTGCGTTCCGCCCGGCAGTCGGGCGTGGTACGCGCCGATGGCACGCCCAGGGCGCTGAGTCGCGACGGCCGGGTCCTGGCCATGGAGGTCTACCTCAACCGGGTCCAGCTGTGGGACACCCGGACCGGCAGGCTCCTGCGCACGATGGCCACCGGGCACACGGAGAACCTCGCCGAGGTCGGTCACGGGCTCCTTGCCCTCGCCCTTTCGCCCGACGGACGGTGGGTGGCGGCCTCGCACTACACCCCGGAGGGTGAGGCGTTCGCGGTCGTGTGGCGCGCCTCCGACGGGCGCGAGATCACCCGGGTTCCGGTGAGCGACGCCCGGGTGGGGCTCGGCTTCTCCGCGGACGGCTCCCGGCTGACCCTGGTCGACCGGGGCCGTCGGGAGGTCCGGGAGTTTCGGACGGACTCGGCGCGCTGGGATGCGGCCCGGTCCCTGCCCGGAATACCGGGCGGCACGGCGGAGGCCCTGAAGCACAGCGAGGTTCTGCTGTTCGACGGGGCGCGCAAGGCCCTGACCCGGACGTCGAAGCGTGCCGAGGTGTGGGACCTGGACCGGCGCCGCCGCATCGCCGTCCGGTCCTTGGGACCGTACGAGGACATGACGGTCGCCGACGACAAGGGGACCTTCCTGGTGGGCGGGCAGGACGGCACGGTCCGGCTCCACGACGCCGCGCTGCGGCCCGGTACGACACTGGGCCGACTTGCCCGGCCGGCCAGCACCATCGCCGTGTCGGCCGACGGCACCCAGGTGGTCGTCGCCTCCTACGGCGGAGAGCTCAACCTCTTCACCACCGGTGTCCGACGAGGGCGGCAAGTCGCCTTGGACCAGGAGGAGTTCACTTCCGGGGATCTGACCTCGGACGGACGGATGGCGGTGCGCCGGACCGAGGGGCGCACCGAGTTCTGGGATCCGGGCACGGGCCGCAGGCTCGGCGCGATTCCGTACGCCAACCTGTCGGTGAACCTGGAGGACACGGCCTACGCGCTCAGCGGGGACAAGCGGTATGTCGGCATGCAGAGCGTGGAAGGCCTTGATGACGAAGGGCGGTTCGAGATCTGGGACCTGCGCACCGGCAGGCGCACGGACTGCGGCACGGACATCGGTGAATCCTCCTTCGCGCTGATCCGTCGCCCCGGGGTGTTCTTCCTCCCGGGCGACCGGTACGTGGTCGGCGACTGGAACGGCGCCGTGGAACTGCTCGACACCCGGACCTGCACCCGCAGCACGGTGACGGAGGACTCCGGCCGCCTCGCGCTGAGCGGGGACCGCAGGACCCTGGTTCTCCTGAGCGACGACGGTGTCGACACCTGGCGCTGGGACGGCGACCACGCCTTCGCGCATGCGGCCCGCACCACTTTGCCGGCCGAGGCCCGTCCCGTGGGCATGGGCGTCGACCACGAGGGAAAGCAGGCGGCGTTCTCCGACATGGAGGGCCATGTGTATGTCGTACGGCTCGGCTCCGGCGAGCGCGTGCGCGCCACCGGCTACCTGCCGAAGGAATCCGATGACGTGGCGTTCAGCCGGGACGGCCGTCTGCTGTTCCAGGGCTTCATGGCCGAGAGCACCCGGGGTGTGCGCGTCCTGGACGCCGCCAGCGGCGATCAGCTCGACCTCTGGACCACGGACCCCCCAGCCGGCTCCGCGCAGCCCAACGAGGGCATGCAGGTCGTCCCCGGCCCCGCCGACGACATCCTCACGCTCGGCCCCGACCACAGGGTCGTCCGCCGCACGGTCGGTGTGGAGGCGTGGCACGACCTGCTCTGCGGCCTGGTGAGCCAGCCCCTGCCGACCCGGGAACGGGACCGTTACCTGAAGGACCTGGACGTGGAAGAACCCTGCCGCTGAGGGACGACGCCCCTTCCGCGAAGCTGCACCCAAGTGATCCGGGACCCCCTAGGCTGCTGCCCCACACGGGTGTCAGCCGTAGGGAGGCCTTGTGCCACGGTCCGACGCGGGGGTCAGGGTTCGTACCCGCCTGCTGTTGATGTACAACCTCACGCCACAGGTGCACGTGCCCGACGACAGGCTCCGTCCACTGTCCGAGGCGTTCGGCCTCGGCCGGTTCACCGCCCACGTCGAAGCCGCCGGACTGCTGCTGCCCCGGCTGGTGCTGCACGAGCACGTCTCGGAGATCACGCTGCCGCCCAACGCGGCCCGGGTCGACGGTGCGGACCTCACCCTGGCTGTCACCCCTCGCCAGGACCCGCTGCTCTTCGTGGACGTCGATTTCCCGGACGACGCGGGCGACTCGGACGCGATCGCCGAAACCCTCTACGCCACCTGGCAGGACCGCTCGGCCACCCGTGTCGGCGGCGTGCCGCTGACCGCGTGGCTCGACGAGCGCTTACGGGCGTACGGCAGCACGGACCGGCCCGCGGACCAGCCACCGCTCGAGTTCGGCCGGAACGTCCACCAGAGCGTCTTTCCCGGAGCGGCCCTCGCACCAGGGCTGTTGGCCGAGCACGTGCCCGGCGACGCGGTCGGCCAGGACGTGGTGACCATAGTGCTGCGCGGCACGCTGGACAGCGGCACCGGCGCCACACTGGGCATCCGGCGGCCCGCGACGCTGAACAACGCGGGTCAGACCATGGTCGCGCACGGCAGAGGCGTGTCGTTGATCGTCGGCTACGCACCGCCGGTGGAGAACGCGTTCGGGCTGGCCGCCGCGGGCATCCTCACCGCGGTCGCGGCCGTGCACCGCATCCGACGCCAGGCGTTCGAGGCGCTGGAGCTGGACCGGGCAGCGGCAGTCGAGACGACGGACGACGCCCGTGCCCTGGTCGCGCAGCTCTCGCACCGGCTCAACGATCTCCAGCTCGACCTGAGCTTCAGCGTCGAGGTGTACGCCGACACGATCCTCATACCGGAGCTGCTGGTCGAGAGCTTCCATGCGTCACTGCGCGACGTCTCGTCACTGGCGGACGCGCTGGCCAACACCTCCCGCATCGTCGAGCGCGTGAACGCCGTCCTCGCGACGCGCCGCGTCGGCCTCGAGACGGCTTCCCAGCAGTACGCCGAGGACCGGGACCGGGTGCTGGCAGCGGTGATCGCCGTCGGCTCGCTCATCGCGCTCCCGCCCGCGCTGCTCCTCGCGTACTTCGGCGTCAACAGCAGCGACGTGGACCCGAGCAGGTCGATCCTGGACCTCCACCATTACGGTGTCGCGTACGCGATCGCCTGGCTGCCCTTCCTGCTGCTGATCGGCGTCGGCCTGTTCGCCCGCCGCCGGATATCGCTGCGCCTGCCCGCCCCGGACGATGGCACGTCCGGGCGACGCACCCGGCGTTCGCGGCGTTCCCGGCGCGGACGGTCCCGGCGCCCCGGACGGTGACGGCTCAGAGCAGCTCGGCGAGCGGCTCCACCGTGTCCCAGCGGCTGAGGTACTCCGTCGCCGCGTGCGGGTCGAAGTCGCGGTTGCTGACCCGCCGGGTGCGTTCGAGCACCGCGTCGTCCTCGGGGAAGAGCTTGCGCAGCCTCAGCGTGGCGACGATGAAGTCGTCGCGGTCGGCGACGTTCACCCAGCGCTTGAGGTGGGCCGGGGAGCGCAGTGGCTGCGGTCGCAGCCGCCCGCGGATGATCGAGCGCAGCCCGAGCGGCGAACCGAAGGTGACGAGCAGCGGCAGCGGCTGGTCGAGCCGGTGCAGCGCCTCGTAGGCGACGACGGTGCCGAGCGAGTGGGCCAGGACGGCCTTGGTGTCGGGGGTCACCCGGGCCAGCGTGGCCTCGATCGCGCCTTCCCGTACTCGCTCGTCGTCCAGGTAGGCGGCCACCTGCCCGAGGTGGAAGGCGCCGGTACTGGTGAGCGCGGCGAATCCGGAGCGGGCGATCGGGCCGAGCCGCCCCATCATCGAGATGAACATGCGCAGTGGCTCCAACGGCCCCTGCTCGGGTCCGACCTCGACGCTCAGCTCCTCCAGGGCGTCGGCGGCCTCGTCGCTGTCTCCCGGATCGGAGGCATGCCGGCGGATGTTGTCGATGATGTCCCGGGCGACCCCCTCGCCGGTGACCGCGATCGGAGGGGGCAGCGGCACGTCGAAGTCGTCGTGGGGCACGTAGTCCCGGTACAGGTGGCGGTAGTAGGCCATGGCGACCGTCAGCGCCCCGTCGTCGAGGCGGTCGGCCGCCCGGCCGTGGCCGTTGGCCCGCAGCGTCCGTGCGAGGGTCCGTGTCCAGTCCTCCCGCAGCTGCTGCTCGGTCTCGCCCTCGGGTCCGATTCCGTGCACCATGACCAGCTCGGCCATACGTCTCCCCTTCGCCGGCGCTCTCGTCGTTCGCCACCCCAACGCGTAGGCCCGGGCAGCGGTTCCCGGTGCCCGGGCACAGCCATAATGCACGCATGACAGCCGAGCGCCGCACGCTGGTGATCGCGTCCCACTGGGACGTCCGCGAGAAGAAGGACGAGGACCGGCTGGACCAACTGGAGGTTCGGGCGCATGAATTGACGGCGCTCTTGACGGATCCGAGGCGCGGTTCGTACTTACCCGCGCATGGTGACGGCCTGTTGCTGAACCCGCGGACGGTGTCGGAAGTGACCGACGCGGTGGAGGAGGCGTTCCAGGCGGCGCAGGCGGCGCGTGCCTCCTTGCTGCTCGGGTTCCTCGGCCACGGGTTTCGCCCCGAGGGTGGCCGTTTCCTCTTCCCCCTCAGCTCCACACCGGCCGCGCCAGGCCCGGAGACGGCCTTCGACCTGCCCGCCGAGGTCGGCCGGATGACGAAGCGGTACGGGGGCGTGCCGGAGTTGACCCTCGTGGTCGACGGGTGCTTCTCCGGCCACGTCCTCCTCGCCGCGGTCGAGGGCTGGGTCGGGTCCGCCATGCAGACCGGCCGCACGATCGAGGTACTGACCTCCTCCAACGACCGTGTCTCCTACGACCTGCAGTTCTCTCGGGTCCTCGCCCGGCTCGTCCGCCACGGGGACATCCGGCTCGAACCGTTCCTGGAGACGAGGGCGGTGCGCCTGCGGGTGCAGACGCTGGTCCGGCGTCAGATTCCGCAGGCGGTCTCGTTCAACGGGGGCACCGGCTCCCACCAGGCGCCGTCGGAGGCGTGGATCGCCCGCAACGTGGCGCACGACCACAAGCTGAGCGTGCTGGCCGGTTCTCCCGACCAGCAGGTCCTGGTGCCCGCCCTGCGGCACTTCCAGCCGCCCGCGGAGCTGGCCCGCATCGCCCGGCTCGTCCGCCTGAACCGGCTCGTGGCCGTGGTCGGCGCCATGGGCACGGGCAAGACGACGATCGCCACCGCTCTCGCCCGCCCCGAGCTGCTGCCCGAGGACGAGGCGGAGACCGCCGCGACGGTGTGTGCGGTCGTGCGGCTCGGCGACGCCGCGTGGACGTCCGGGACGGCCGTCCAGCAGACGGTCCGGCAGCTGCGCAGGTATCTGCCGGGTTTCGACACCGCGCGTACGGCATACCGGGCACGGATCCCCCAGGCTCGGCGGGCGCTGCTGCCGAGCACGGTCGCGGAGGTGGCGGGACCGCTCGGTCTGATGGAGGCGCGCGAGCCGGTGCGGGTGGTCGTGGACGGCCTCGACCAGGTGAAGGACCCGACGAGTCGCGCCGCGCTGTTCACGGAGCTCGGGGCGCTGCGGGACGCCGCGCCGGAGTGGTTCGGTGTGGTCGCCACCGTCCAGGAGTGGGTGGCGCTGCCCGACCACTGGCAGCGGCTGCCGGTCCCGGTGCCCGACGGCCGGAACCTGCGCGCCTATCTTCGGGCCCGGCGGGTACCGGAGGACGCCCAGCAGGTGATCCTGGCCCGACGGGACGGGAACTGGCAGCTCACGAGGGTCCTGGCCGATTTCGGTCCGTCCGAGGCGTCCGAGGCCGGTGAGGGACTGGCGGACGCCTACGACCAGGCGCTGGCCCCGCTGCGCAACCACGCCGCCGCCCAGGGCGCCTCCGGCCGGCTCGACCCGGTCCTGATCGTCGTGGCCGCCTCCGGCCCCGGCATGATCCTCCCCCGGCCGCTGCTCGTCCGGGCGGCCGGGAAACTGGGCGGCCCGGCCGACGACGAGGCGCTCGGCGTGGCGCTGCGTCTCCTCGACGGCCTCATGGTCCGCTCGCCCGACCCGTCGGGCACCGAACTGCTCGGCGTGTACCACCCGTCCCTCGTCGAGTACGTGGCCGAGGAGCATGACCTGGTGGAGGGGCATCGCGCACTGTGCGACACCCTGGAGATCATGGCTCCCATGGAACAGCACACGCCCGACGACCCGCTGCACCGCTACGCCGAGCAGGCCGAGGCCGAGCATGTGTGGCAGGCCGCTGTCGCCGCGCCCGACGAGAACGCCGCCGCGGCGCTGTACGGGCGGCTCCTGGCCGCCCTGGAGCTGCGCGCCGCACCGGAGGCGACGGTGAACCGGGCCCGCTGGGCGGGCTGGGCCGAGCGCCTCGTGGGGCGCCTCGGCGCGGACGCGCCGGTGGCCCTGAGCGCGCGGGCGCGTACGGCGTACTGGACGAGCAAGTCCGGCGCGTACGGGCGGGCCCGCGAGGTGTACCGGGAGCTGTTGCCGGACCAGCTGCGGGTGCTGGGCGCGGACGCTCCCGAGGCGCTCGAGACCCGCGCGCGCATCGCGTACGCGACCGGAGAGACAGGTGACTTCGCCGAGGCCGTGGCACTCCACCGGGAGGTGCTCGCCGACCAGGAGCGCCTCCTGGGCCCCGACGATCCGCGCACCCTGGACACCCGGCACCACATCGCGTACTGGACGGGTCGCGGCGGCGCCCGGCAGGAGGCGCTGCGGCTGCACGAGGGGCTGTTGCCCGACCTGGAACGCGCGCTGGGCCCGGCGGACGTGGCCGTGCTGGAGGAGCGGCACTACATCGCATACTGGCACGGCATGCTGGGCCGATACGAACAGGCCCTGGAGCTGCACGCCGAGCTGTTGAGGGACCGGATCGAGGCGTTCGGCGAGGAGCACGAGCAGGTGGTGTTCAGCCGGATGAACATCTGCAAGTTCCTGGGCGAGTCGGGGCGCCTCCAGGAGGCACTCGACGGCTACGGCGAGCTGCTGCCGCTCGTCACCCGGGTCCGCGGCGCGTACCACCCGAACACCTTCCTGGTCCGGCTGAACACCGCCCGGTTCGTGTGGGAGACGGGCGACGCCTCCGGCGCGCTGCCGCTGCACGAGGAGGTCCTCCGGGACCAGCGGGAGGTTCTGGGCGACACCCACCCGGCCGTCATGATCACCCGCTACAACATCGCCATGCTGAAGGCCGAACTCGGCGACCCGCTCACGGCGCTCACCGAGCTGGACGTCCTGCTGGAGCAGCGGCTGGCGCGCTATGCCGACCCGGAGCATCCGGAGGTCATCACGACGAGGTTCGGCCGGGCGCGGACCCTGGCTCGGCTCGGGGAGGCGGAGCGGGCGGTGGCCCTGCTCCGTGGGGTCGTCGCCGACCGTGCGCGGGTGCTGGGCGAGGAGCACCGGGACACGCGCGGGGCGCGGGAGGAACTGGAGGGGCTGCTGGGCGGCTGACCGGTGGCAACCTGTGCGCAGGGTCGAGAAGTTGGCGTGATGGAAGGCTCTAGGGTGGGTCGCATGGACGCTGTGGACGACCTGATCAAGGACCCCCACCGGGCGTACCGGCACCTGCGCGGTACGTCACCCGTGCATCCGGTCGCCGGCCCGGACGGGACCACGGCCTGGTTGGTCACGCGCTACGACGACGTGCGCCAGGCGCTGTCTGATCCCCGGCTCTCGCTGGACAAGCGGCACTCCACGGACGGATACACAGGCTTCGCCCTGCCGCCCGCGCTCGATGCCAACCTCCTCAACATGGACCCGCCCGACCACACCCGTATCCGCCGTCTGGTCGGTCGTGCCTTCACGCCGGGCAGGATCCAGCAGTTGCGCGGGCCCATCCAGAAGACGGCGGACCAACTCCTCGACGCGCTGGGCGAGCACGGTCGCACCGATCTGATCGCGTCCTACGCCGCTCCCCTGTCGATCACCGTCATCTGCGACCTGCTCGGTGTACCGGACGAGCACCGCGTCGATTTCCGCGGCTGGACACACGCACTCGTCGCTCCCGACCCCGCCCGTCCGGCGGCGACCCGGGACGCCGTCACCGCGATGCTCGGCTTCTTCACCGGGCTCCTGGCGGACAAGCGCCGACGGCCGGCGGACGATCTGCTCTCCGACCTGATCCGCGTGCGGGAGGCGGGGGACGCGCTGAGCGAGGACGAGCTGATGTCGCTTGCCTTCCTCGTCCTCGTCGCGGGCTTCGAGAACACCGTGCATCTGATCGGCAACGGCCTGCACAGCCTGCTGCAGCACCCCGAGGAGATGGCGCTGCTGCGCGAGGAGCCCACTCGGCTGCCGGACGCCGTCGAGGAGCTCGCGCGGTTCGAAGGGCCCGCGCTCCTCGCCATCAGGCGCTTCACCACCGAGGACGTGGTGCTCGGTGGGGTCACGGTGCCGGCCGGACAGACGGTCCTGCTGTCCCTGGCCGCCGCGAACCGTGATCCGGAGCGCTTCGACCACCCGGACCGGCTCGACCTGGGGCGGGAACCGACCGGGCATCTCGCCCTGGGACTCGGCATCCACTACTGCCTGGGGGCCGCACTGGCCAGGGCGGAGGCGGAGATCGCCCTTGGGACTCTGCTTGTGCGCCTCCCCGGTCTTCGGCCTGCCGACGGCGAGCCCCGGTGGCGGCCCTCGATGCGCTCTCGCAGCCTGACGGCCCTGCCGGTCAGCTACTGACGGACTCGGCGTCCGGCTCAGCCCATCGCGCCTTCCCCGCGTTGCCGCAGCCGCCGGCGCATTCCGCCGATCATCGGCATGGTCAGGCCGGCGAAGAGGAACAGGACGGCGAGCCCGCTCAGTGCCGGGCTCAACGCCTCCTCGACGTCGAGGGACCACGGGTGGTCGAGTGTGTGGAAGACGATGTACGACCCCTTGGACATCGTGTACCCGACACCCAGGACGGCCGCGACGGAACACAGGGCGAAACCGACGCCGGTCCAGGGGCGGGCGGTCCGGCTGCGCCGGGCGGTCCGGCCGCACATGAAGGCGAGCTCGCCGCAGGTGACCAGGACGTAGGAGAGGTAGATGAGCAGGTAGGCCGCCACGGACGGGTGGTCGACGTACGCCGTGGTGAACTCGACGTCGTCGCCGTTCGTCGCGACGAAGAGCGGGATCATGACGGCCAGCTCGACGGCGGCGGCGAACAGCCGCTGGTACATGGCGGTTCGCAGGTACTCCGGCCGGTAGGCCAGGTCCACCATGGTGATCTGGAGCGACGCGCACCAGAGGATGGCGCAGATGTGCGCCACCAGCTTGCCCGCGTTGTCCAGGCCGGTGACCTCCTCGGCCACCCGGGCGACCGCGGGTACCGCGAAGAAGACCCCCACCGTGCACACGCCGAACGCCACGGCGATCAACCACGTGAACACGCGCGGGTTGTGCAGGGCTCTCCGGGTGCAGAGCACGGTGGCGATCACCCCTGCCGCGGTGCAGGAGCCGAAGATTATGCCGTCCAAGGGGAGACCTTCCAGCGCATCTCAGAGACCTTCCAGTGCATCGGCCGCGTATTGGGCGGCTTCGGTTCCAGTCCGTCGTCGTCGGGTCTTGGTCGGCTTCTCCACGCCCGGGCGGTCCGGAACGGACGGCAGGCCGAGGTCTTCCCGCCGTCCCTCCAGATACGCGACGACATCGCGCACCTCGCTCTGCGGCAGGTCGCTCAGCAGGGCGAGCACACGGCGGGCCAGCGGGTCCTCGAAGGCTTCGAGCGCCTCGAGGTCGTCGTAGCCGGGATGCGGCAGCAGGTAGGCCGGCGGCACGTCGCCGAGAGCCTGGCACAGGGCGAGGACGGTCTTGATGGTCGGGTTGTCCTGCTGACCGTTGGCGAGTTTCGCGATGAGTGCGAACGACGTCGATGTGGGCGGATCGGGCAGCTCGTCGACGGCCTGTGACAGGGTGCGGGAGACATACGCCCTGCCCCTGGCGTCCTTTCGGCCGGCCATGAGCGACTTCAGCTTCCGCGCAAGGGAGTTCGGTCGCGGGCCCGGCACCGCGGCGCCCCTCAGGGGCCCTCCCTCGTCACCGCTCACACCCACGTAGAGGTCTCTTCCGCCATCACCGATCCTGCTTCTGTGTACTTTAGTTGACACACCGTCGGACGCAAGGGCAGGATCGCATGATCGGCCGGCTTCCGTGCTGAGAGGAGCGCCACTTGAGGCAGCACGGCTTACGTGCCCCGGAGATCGGCACGGGCAGGCCGCACTCCGCGAGGATCTACGACTACCTGCTCGGCGGCAAGGACAACTACAAGGTGGACCAGGAGGCCGGTGACGAACTCGTCGCCGCCGCCCCCGAGGAACGCATCGGCGCCCGGGCCAACCGCGCCTTCCTGGAGCGCGCGGTCCGTCACGTCGTCGGTTGCGGCCTCCGGCAGATCCTCGACATCGGCACCGGGCTGCCCCATTCACCCAACGTGCACGAGATCGCCCTCGGGACGGCCCCGGACGTGCGCGTCGCGTACGTCGACAACGACCCGATCGTGACGGCGCACGCGGACGCCCTACTCCGCAGTTCCGACGCGATCGGCGTCGCACGCGCCGACCTCCGCGACCCGCGGGACGTCCTCGACCACCCCGGCGTCCGCGGCGTCATCGACTTCGACGAGCCGGTGGCGCTGCTACTCGTCTCGGTCCTCCACTTCCTCACGCGGGCGCAGGAGCCCGAGCGGGTCGTCGCCACCCTGCGCGAGGCACTGCCGGCCGGCAGCTTCCTGGTGCTCTCGCACGCCACGGGCGACTTCGCCGACCGCAGGACGGCGCAAGCCGTCTACGACAGGGCCGCCGCCCCTCTCAACCTGCGCTCCCACGCCGAGATCGAGCGGTTCTTCGACGGCTTCGACCTGGTCGGGCCCGGCCTGGTTCCGGTCCCGCTGTGGCGGCCGGACACACCGCCGACGGCGCAAGCGGCCGGGGTCGGCATCTACGGGGCCGTGGCCCGCCTCACGCGTTGAGGCGCCTGCCGATCGAGAGGAACGCCTGCACGAGGGGGACCCGAGGGACCGCCGGGGAGACCACCTCGGAGGCGTAGTGGACGACGACCAGGTCCAGAGCGGGTGAGACGAACAGGCGCTGCCCGTGGATGCCGCTGGCCATGAAGGATCCGTAGGGGTCGTTCAGGATCCACCACAGGTCGTGGTACGAGAGGGTGGCCGGCGAGCCGGGCGGCGCCGCGGGGAAGCGAACGCGCCGCGGGTAGCCGTCGGGGACACTCCCGGCCAGGGCGGTCACCGCTTCCGGCACGATCTGGCGGTCGCCGACGGCCCCGCCGCGGCGGACGAGTTCGCCCAGGCGGGCCACGTCGCGCGCGGTGGCGCTGAAGCCGCCGCAGGCCGCCTCGGCGCCGTCCGCGTCGAGGAGGTAGTAGGCGTCCTCCTCCGCCCCGATCCGGGACCAGATCATCTCGGACATCAGTGCCGAGGTGCTGAGTCCGGTGATCCGCCGCAGGACCTCGGCGAGCGCCTCGACGTTGCCGTTCTCGTAGCGGAACTCCGTGCCGGGCTCGCCCGTGGCCCTGGCGGTGGCGAGATGCTCGCGGATGGTCGCGGGCCCCGAGTAGCCGTAGGGACGCAGTCGCGGAGCGAGCACGGCGAAGTAGCGCTGCGCCTCCAGGGCCTTGTCGTACGGGCGGCCGGCGTAGCTCATCCGCGTGCCCATGTGCATCAGGTGGTCGACCTGGGCTTCGCCGAAGGCGGTGCCGGAGAGTTCGGGCACGTACCGGGCGACCCGCGCGCTCCGGTCGAGGTGTCCTTCGTGGGCGAGGGTCGCGGCCAGGAGACCGAGGTAGGCCTTGGCGGCGGAGGCGTTGAAGTGCGGGACGTGGCCCTCGTAGCCGTGCCGGTACTCCTCGTGGACGAGCCTGCCCCGGTGCAGGACGAGCAGGGCGTCGGTCTCGGCCTCGGCGAGCAGTTCCGCGAGGGTGAGGGTACGTCCGTGCGAGCCGGTGAGGCCGAGGTCGTCGAGGGCGCCCGGCGGCGACGCCGGCAGGTCACCGGGGCCTCCCCGGCCCCGCCAGACGCGACGACTGGGCATGATCTCCCGGCCTGCCGTCGTGTGTCGTCGCGCCCAGGCCGAGTCCGTGAATCCTCGTGCCCAGACGAGGTCGGCCAGTGAGTCCGTGCCGGTCACGTGTCGCTCCGCTCGTTCGGAATCAGCTCATCACGAGATCGATACCGTACACACTGTTCGGAAACAGAGGAAGGGGGCGGCGAGGGGCGGCAGGGGGCGGCCGTCCGGGTGTGACTACCGGGGTTCGGCGCCCTGGCCTCCGGGGAGGTCGACGGCTCCGGGGGCGTCCACCGGGGTCAGCCCGGTGGCCCAGACCCTTCCGTAGACGGAGAGGTCCCGCAGGTGGGCGGTGATCTGCTCGGCGGTGTAGCCCGTGTCGTTCTCGACCCACCAGCCCAGCACCGAGATGAGTTCGCCGGTCCACGCGCGGGCGACGATGCCGAGCGGGATCCTCGGCTCCACGCCGAGTTGCCGCGCCCGGTCGCGGAAGGCCGTCTCGGCGTGTGAGCGGATGAGTTCGGTGAACTCCCGCAGCGCCCGCCCGTCGCCCTCCCCCCGCAGAATCACCTGGTAGACGCCTCGTTCCTGGGCGGCGTGTTCGAAGATGTACTTGACCGGCAGCCCGGTGAAGCCCTGGGCGTGCGCCTGGCGAACGGCCGGCAGCAGACGCTCGCGGTCCTGCGCGAGGTCGCGGACGATGCCGACCAGGAGATCCTCCTTGTCCCGGTAGTGCGCGTAGAAGGTGGCCCGGCCGATGTCGGCCCGCTCGGTGACCTCCTCGACAGTGATGGCCTGGAACCCCTTGTCCAGCACCAGTTCGACCAAGGCCTTGCGGAGCGCGGCGCGCGTCCGCCGGACGCGGCGGTCTTCGGGCTTCATGTCCACTTCGATTCCTTCTCGTCAGGACCGTTGACCCGACCCTAGCGCTGCCCGTACCTTGCCGGACAACACGATTAATACTGAACAGACTGTTCTGAAACTCTGGAGGCGGCAATGAATCTCGGGCGTTACGTGCGCCGGACAGCCGGGCACCACCCGGACGCGGAGGCGGTGGTCTGCGGGCACGTCCGGTTGACGTATGCGGAACTCGACGACCACAGCGACCGGCTGGCGGCCGCGCTCACCGGGATGGGCCTGGGCCGGGGCGAGCGCGTGGCGACGCTCGCGGCCAACCGCGCGGAGCTGGTCGTCACGGAGGTGGCCCTCTACAAGGCGGGGCTGACCCGGGCGCCGGTCAACGCCCGCCTCGGCGACGGCGAAGTCGCCCATCTGCTGCGGGAGTCGGACGCCCGCGTCCTGCTCACCGACGCCGCCCACCTGGACACGGCGCGACGGGCGGTGCCCGGGTCGGCCGTGAAGGCCGTCATCGGCTACGACGGTCCCGCCGGTCTCGGTCCGGGCTACGCGGAACTCCTCACGGCCACCTCCCGCGAGGCCGTGGACGTGGAGTGCGCCGAGGACGACATCGCCGTCCTGCACTTCACCTCGGGCTCCACCGGCAAGCTCAAGGCGGCCGTGCAGACGTACGGCAATCGGCTGGCCCTGCTGCGCAAGTCGGTGATGAACCGGGCCACTCGGGTGGGTACGGGCGACCGGCAGATCCTCGCCGGTCCCGTCACCCACGCCTCCGGCATGCCGCTGATGGGCATCTTCTTCGCCGGCGGATGCGCCGTCGTGCTGCCGCGCTGGGACGCCGCGGAATTCCTCGCCACCGTGGAACGAGAGCGTGCCACCCACGCGTTCCTCGTCCCGACCATGGTCAACACGGTCCTCGCGCTGGAGAACGCCCGCGACCACGACCTCTCCAGCCTCCGCCATCTGCTCTACGGCGCCGCACCCATGTCACCCGCCCGCGTCCGGGCGGCCTGGGATCTCTTCGGCCCCGTGCTCAGCCAGGGCTACGGATGCGGCGAGACGACCTCCGGGGTGCTGTTCCTCTCCACGGAGGACCACCGCCGCGCCGTCGAGGGCGACGACGAGGAACTGCTGCTCTCCTGCGGCCGCCCGCTCACCGAGGCCGAGGTGCGGATCGTCGACGACGGCGGCGACCCGGTGGCGGACGGCGAGATCGGCGAGATCGCCGTCCGCGGGCCCGACGTCGTTCCCGGTTACCACAACGAGCCGGAACTGACGGCGCGGAGCTTTCGCGACGGCTGGTTCCTCACCGGCGACCTGGCGCGGCGGCGCAGCGACGGATACGTCTTCATCGTCGACCGCAGGAAGGACATGATCATCTCCGGCGGTTTCAACATCTACGCCGTCGAGGTCGAGTCCGTCCTCCACCAGCATCCCGGCGTCTTCGAGGCCGCGGTCGTAGGTGTACCCGACGAGCAGTGGGGCGAGGCGGTCAAGGCCGTCGTCGTCCCGCGGGCGGGGGTCACGCTCGACGCGGAGGAGCTGATCGCCTTCTGCGCCGAGCACCTGGCGCGCATGAAGAAGCCCCGCTCCGTCGACGTCGTCGCCGCGCTGCCCCACAACCCCAACGGCAAGATCGACCGCCGCGCCATCCGCGACACCTACTGGTCCGGCGCCGAGCGCCGCGTCCACTGAACAGGGAACCACTCCATGCCCTACACCCTCACCCCCCGCTACGACGACAACCCCCGCCTTCAGGATCTGGTCGGCCGGCTGCGCGCCTACCTGACCGACGAACTCCTCCCCTACGAGCGGGCCCACGGCATCACCCCCGAGAGCAAGCTGGACCGGACCACCCTGGAAGGCGTCTGGAAACGCAGCGCCGAGCTCGGCTTCTACGGCATCAGTCTGCCGCCGGAACTCGGCGGCCAGGGACTGAACTTCACCGAACTGTGCGCCCTGAAGGAGGAACTCACCGCCTCCGCGGCGGCGTTGTCCCACTCGGTCCTGGGCGACATGGGCGGGCCGCTGCGCGTCGGCGCGATCGTGAAGTACGCCACCGACGAGCAGCGGGAGCGCTACCTCCTCCCGGTGGTCCGGGGCGAGCGCGCCTGCTGCTTCTCCCTCACCGAACAGGACGCGGGTTCGGACGTACGCCGCATGCGGACCACCGCGACGCTGGACGGCGACAGCTATGTGCTGAACGGGCACAAGGTGTTCAGCTCCGCCGCCCCGTTCGCCGACTTCGCGGTCGTCGTCGCCCGGATGGCGGACAGCGAGGAGACGTACAGCGCCTTTCTCGTCGATCTGGACACCCCCGGCTGCCGGGTCCTGGACGGCGCCGTGCCCATGTCGGGCCAGCAGATGGAAGGCGACCTCGTCTTCGAGGACTGCCGCATCCCCGTCGCCAACCTGCTCGGGGAGACCGGCCAGGGGCTGCGCATCGGCATCGGCCGCATCACCCTCAACCGGCTGCTCCACTGCCCTTCCCTGATCGGTGCCGCGCGACGGGCCTGGGACCTGTCGGTCGACCACGCGAAGACCCGCGTCGCGTTCGGACAGCCGCTGCTCGCGCTCCAGGCCATCCAGCACAAGCTCGCCGACATGGCCACGGACCTCTACGCGGCCCGGTCGATGGTGCTCGCCACCGCCGCGAAGGCCGACCGCGGCGAGAACATCGCGGTGGAGGCGAACATGTGCAAGCTGTTCACCGCCGAGGCCTGCTTCCGCACGGCGGACCAGGCCGTGCAGATCCACGGCAAGGACGGCCTGACACGCGGTCACGAGGTGGAGCAGATCTTCCGGTCCCTGCGCATGTTCCGGATCGTCACCGGCACGACCGAGATCCACAAGAACGCCATCGTCAAGGCACTCGTCTGACCCGGCGGCACCGGCGGTCCGCACCCGCCGGTGCTCGCCCCGCATCCGCAGGAGTCACCCATGGCAGTCCGATTCTCCGCGCCCCCCGCCGACCGTTCCGCCCGCCGGCCCGCCGGCCGTCCGTACGACCGCCGCCGGGCGTGGCTGGTGACGGCCATGATCGTCACCTTCATGGTCATCAACTTCGCCGACAAGTCGGTCCTCGGTCTCGCCGCTGTCCCGATCATGGACGAGCTGAACATCAGCAACAGCACCTACGGGCTCATCTCGAGCTCCTTCTACCTGTTCTTCAGTCTCTCCGGACTCGTCGTCGGGTTCTTCTCCTCGCGTGTCTCGAGCAGGACCATGCTTTTCGTCATGGCGCTGCTGTGGGCGGTCGCCCAGCTGCCCGTGCTGGCCGTGGCGGCGGTCCCTACCCTGATCGCGGGCCGCGTCCTGCTGGGTGTCGCGGAAGGCCCGGCGGCCTCGATGTCCATGCACGCGCTGTACAAGTGGTTCCCGCCCGAGCGGCGCGGACTGCCCTCGGCCCTGCAGATCGGTGGCGCCGCGATCGGCACGCTGGTCTCCGCGCCGGTACTCACCTGGCTGATCACGGATTTCGGATGGCGATCGGCGTACGCCGTCCTCGCCGTGGTCAGCCTGCTGTGGGCGTTGGTGTGGCGGCGGACGGGCCATGACGGACCGTTCGACGAGACACGCCCACCACGAGCCGACGCGCCACGGCCCGTGAAGCACCTTCCCTACCGCAGACTGCTGCTCACCAAAACCGTGCTGGGCAGCATCGCCAGCGCCTTCGGAGCCGCCTGGGCGCTCGCTCTGGCCCATGCCTGGCTGCCCGCCTACCTCAGGACCCAGCTCGACATGAGTGCTCATGCGGTGGCGACCGCCATCAGCGCCATCTCCGCCCTCAGCCTCGTACTGCTGCTGACCGTCTCGCCCCTCGTGGATGCCCTCAAGGCGCGCGGGGTGTCCAGCCGCTGGTCCAGCGGTGCGGTACAGGGGGCGTCGGTGTGTGTCGCCGGCTGTGCCATGGCCGCCTTTCCGTTCACCGACGGCGTCGTCGTCCGTCTGCTCCTGATCGGGGTGGCCTTCGGCACGGTCGCCGTCGCGATCCCCTTGCACTACGTGACCGCCGCCGAGGTCGTTCCCGGGGCCCAGCGCGGTGCCGTCTTCGGCATCGTCGCCGCGACGGGCACCCTCCCGGGACTGATCGCCCCCTTCGTCACCGGTCGCCTCATCGACACGGCGGACACGGCGTCCTCCGGCTATAGGACCGCGTTCCTCATCGCGGCCGCGGTGATGCTGCTGGCGGGCGCCACGGCCGTCACCGCCATCCGGCCGGAACAGGACGCGCGACGGCTCGGCCTGCTCCACCCCGCGACCGACCCCGAGAAGGGTGCACACACAGGAATCCGATGAACCGGCGCCGCTTCGTCCGAAGAGGTCGACATGGGGACGGGTGTGGATCATGGCCTTGACCGGGCGGTTCCCGCAGTGCGGCTACATGTACGGCACCCGTTGCGCGGTCTTGCCCGAGCGCAGTGTCACCAGGGCGTCCGCTTGGGAGAGTCCGCTCTCCTCGACGACGCCGCGCACGCTCTGGGCCTCGCGCACGAGTGCGAAGGCGACCTG
Source organism: Streptomyces sp. NPDC111628 (assembly GCF_055635195.1). NCBI lineage: Bacteria > Bacillati > Actinomycetota > Actinomycetes > Kitasatosporales > Streptomycetaceae > Streptomyces > Streptomyces sp. NPDC111628. The sequence goes on from NZ_JBVKBZ010000003.1 coordinate 178,772, forward strand.
CCCGCGGGAATCCGTCCGGTATCCGTAGACAGCGGGACGTGGCAGGGAGTTGTAGGAGAAGTGCGAAGAGAAGTAGTACGCCCCGGTGTCGTAGAGGGCCACCACGTCGCCCGGTTCGACGGCCGGCAGCTCACGCCCGGTCGCGGTCAGGTCACCGGCGAAACAGCATGGGCCGGCGATGTCGACGACCTCGGCCGGGCCGTGCTTGGGCCGGCCCGCGGCGTCGAACACCCCGACGCGCAGCGGCCAGGCGTCCGGCATGAAGACCGTGCGGGTGGCCACCTGCGCGCCGGCGTGCGTGACCGCGATCCTGCGGCCACCGGCCGACTTGGTGTACTCGACGATCGAGCCAATGGTGCCGCTCTTCGCGAGCAGGGAACGGCCGAACTCGGTGATCAGGGCGTAGCGGCCGTCGAACAGCCCGGGTACGGCGGAGCGGAGCTCGGCGACGTGGTCCGCGTACGTCGGACGGTCGTCCTCGCTGTCGAAGTTGACGGGCAGGCCGCCGCCGATGTCGAGCCCGGTGATCTGGGCGCGTCCCAGCTCCTTGTTGATGCGCTCGGCCAGTTCGTACGCCGCCCGGACCCCTTGGGCGATGAGCGGCAGCGGACAGCCCTGGGAGCCGACGTGGGCGTGCAGCCGGTTGAGCCAGGGCCGGCGCGCGAAGGCCTCGATCACCGCGTCGACGGCGCCCTCGTCGCGCAGCGCGACGCCGAACTTGGAGGTCGCGGTGGCGGTGCTCATCGCACCGATGGCTCCCGCGCCGATCTGCGGGTTCACCCGCAGTCCGATGGGCCCGGAGGCCTCCCGGCCGGCCAGCAGGCCGTCCACGCGGGCCATCTCCTGGAAGTTGTCCAGGTTGATCGCGATGCCGTGGGCCAGGGCGAACTCCAGCTCCTCGACCGTCTTGGCAGGGCTGTCGAACACCAGCCGGTCGTAGGTGAATCCGGCCGCCAGCGCCTGCTCCAGCTCGCCGGGCGAGGCCACTTCGCAGCCCATGCCCGCCTCCGCGAGGAGCCGCAGCACGGGCACCAGCCCGCACGCCTTCGCCGCGAACGTGTGCTGCACCGGGGCTGGTCCCTCGAACGCGTCGTTCAGCGCGTCGACGGCGGCGAGCACGCCGTCGACGTCGAGGAGACCGACCAGGGGCGCTCGCGGGCCCAGCAGGCCGTCCTCGACCGCCCGTGCGAGCGCGGCCTCACGGGCGCTGCCGCGTTGGTGGAGGGAACCGGAAGTCACTGCACCACACTCCAGAGGTGTCGGTCGTGCACGGCGCTCGCGGAGCGGCCGGCCGTTCTGCCTCGTACAGCTTCGCTCCGCCGAGCCCGGTAAGTCTTCGTGCCACACGACCATGGCGGGGGCAGTTTCCTGTGCAACGGGACAGCTCAACGATCAAGATGCTCGGGTGACCGCCACGGCTCCGGAGAACCGGGGCCTCACTCCGTGCGTCGCGCCAGCCGCAGTCCGACGTCCGCCAGGAGCCGCACGGTGGGGTCGGCCAGGTCGACACCGAACAGCTCCCGAGCCCGCCGCAGCCGGTACCGCAGGGTGTTCGGATGCACGTTGAGGCGCTGTGCGGCCGTGCCCGTGTCACCGAAGGCGTCGAGGTAGGCGCCGACCGACGCGCCGTACTCCGAGCCGTGCGCCCGGTCGTGCTCGACCATCGCGTGCACGGGGCCCGACAGGCTCTCCCACAACGGCGCGATCAGGTCGAGCAGGCGCAGCGCGGACACCTCGGGAACGACTTCGCCGAACGCGGCCACCGCGGAGACCACGTCCGCGGCCGGCCGCCGCGCGGCCCGCTCCCGCAGCACCCGCACCACCAGCTCCGCGGCCTCGCGCGACGCGGGCAGCCCCGACAGGTCCGCCGCGACCGGGCCGACGCCGGCGAACACCACACCGCGCGGCACCGACCGCGCCGTCGCCGCCAGGGCCCGCGCCGGGTCCGTCTCGCCGTCCTCCGCCGGAAGCAGGACGTACAGCCGCCGCCCCGACCGCGCGGTCACGCAGCCCGGCCGGTACGCCTCGGCCTGTAGCGCGAGCACGTCCAGCATCCGCTGCTCGGCGGCGCCCCCCGTCGCCGGGGCGGGCACGACCGTCAGGTCCCGGCTGTCGTACGCCTCCGCGACCAGCACCGTGTACGGCCGGCCCGGCGCGAGCCCGGCGTCGTGCGCGACGCGGGCCGCTTGGCCACTGCCGTCGAGAAGCGCGTGCACCGCGCCCTCCCGCGCCCGGGCCGCGGCCCGGCCCCACGTCTGGTGGTGGGCGAGGTGCGGCACGGCGGCCCGCGCCGCCGTGTGCAGCGCCGCCGCCGCGTCCTCGGCCAGCGGCCGGCCGTCGGCGGCGGCCCAGAGGGACCCGAGGATCTCCGACCCGTGGCGCACCGCGACGGCCAGCCGTTCCGCGTACCGGTCGTCGGCGGGCAGACGTACGACGCCGTCAGTGTTCCACAGGGCCTGGAAGAAGCCGCTCTCCCGCAGTTCGTCCACCCGCCAGCGAGGCACCTCCTGCCCGAGGATCGTCAGCCGGCGCATCGGGTCGGGCTCATGGTCCATCCGCGAGTAGGCGAGCACCCGCGACTGCGGGTCCTCGATCGTGATCGCGCCCCCGACCAGGGCCGCCACCGTGTTGGCGAGCTCCGGGAGGTCGCCGAGCCGCAGCCCTTCCACCCCGGTCCCTCCGGTCGGGGCGCTGTGCGCCAGAGCGGTGCGCAGCCGGCCGAGCACCTCGGTCCACCCCTGCCCCGGCCGCCGGGTGAGCAGCGCGGTGCGCCCCGAGGCGGCCGCCTCCAGCAGTGCCGCCCGCGGCCCGCGGGCCCCCCGCCTCAGCACCACGGCCGCGGCTCCGGCCCGCTGCGCACCACGCAGCACGTCGATCGCGTCCGGCGAGGCGGCATCCACCCCGACCGCGAGCAGGATCAGTCCGGACGCCGCCCAGGTGCCGTCGTCCCGCTCCTCACCCGGGTCGTGCAGTACCACGTCGGCCACCGGCACCCCGGATCCGCGCGGCGCCACGACGACATCCAGCATTCCGGGGGCGATCAGACGGAGGATCTGCTCGAGCGACGGCCTGCCGTCGCGCCGGTCCGGTTCCCTTGCTGCCATGCGTCCATCATGGTCGGCCGAGCGGCCGCCTTCTCCCGGGCGGCCGCCCGGGGGTGAGGACTACCGCCAGGACCACCGCTGCCAGCACCGCGGACATGACGGCGAAACCGGCGGAGAAGGTGGCCGCCTGCGCCGCCAGGCCCAGCGCGAGGGATCCGAGCCCGGTGCCGGCGTCGTAACCGATGTTCCAGGCGACGGAGGTCACGTGCCGGTTCTCCGGGCCGGCGAGGTCGAAGGCCTGCACCAGGGTGAGGCTCTGGAGCCCTCCGTACGCGGCTCCCAGCAGGAGCAGTCCGGCGAGCAGGGGGAGGACGGGCTCGCCGTCCGAGCCGACGGCCAGGGCGATCAGTGCCAGTCCCGCGCACGCGGTCGAGGCGAGGAGGGCGGTGATGGGCCGCAGGGCGATCCTGTCGGCCAGTTCTCCGCAGCCCCAGCGGGCCGGAGCGGCCGTGGCGGTGAGCGCGAGCAGACCGGTGGCGGCGAGGGTGGGGGTGCTCGTGAACTGCGGGGCGAAGGTGAGCACCGCTCCGCCTGCTGCCGTGACCAGGAGCAGGACGGTGAGCGGAAGCAGGATGCGCCGGAGCACCGTGGTCGCGGGGGCGGGGTGCCCGGTACGGCCGTCCTGGGCGGGCGGACCGTCCGTGCGGGCCTCGACCGCGCGGCCGAGGGACCGGGTCCAGGGCAGCGCGAGGACGGGGAGAACACCGCAGGCGACGATCGCGGGGAGGGCGAACGTTCCCATCAGCCAGGGTGCCGCCGGGGTGAGGACGACCTGGGGCAGCGCGACGGCGAGTCCGTAGAGGCCGATGGCCGCCCCCTGGCGACCGCGCGGGGCCAGGGCGGCCGCGGCGGTGGCGCCGCAGACGGTGACGATGCCGAATCCCGCTCCGCGCAGGGCGGTCGTCACCAGGATGGGCACCAGGTGGTCGCTGAGGCTCTGCAGGAGGGCGGGCAGGCCGAGCAGGAGGGCTCCGAGGGCCAGGGTGCGGGGCCAGCCGATGGTGCGCAGCGCCGTTCTGACACACAGCTGGGCCAGGACGGTCGCGGCCATGAGGACGGCCGTGACGAGTCCGGCGCCGAACTCGTCGGCGCCCCCGGCCACGGCCCACGCCGGTGAGACGGGGAGCAGCAGGGCCAGTCCCGCGAAGCAGAAGGCTCCCACCGTCAGCAGGTGGGGTATGCCCGGGGACCGCAGGACGGATTCCGTCGCTCGTTCAGACATGATTTTCGATTGTCCTTGATCTCCGAGCAGTCGTTCCAATGACAGTGAGAGTAAGGGTCACGTCTTCGCTGCTGGTGGGCCTGTGGCTGACGGCGGTTCCGCCTACCGGAAGCCGAGGTGCGGATCGGTGGTACCGGTCAGTTCCGCGCTGGCCGCCCACAGGCGTGCGGCGACCTCCGGGTCCGCCATGTGTGCGGGGACCGGCTCACGTCGCGGTTGGCCACGCAGGCCGAAGACCCTCGGCCCCCACAGCTGCCCTCCTTGTACGTCGGGGTCGAGGACGGCACGGACGACGGGCCATGCTCCGGCGTCCTTGCCCTGCACCATGAGCGCCGCGGGCAGGCCGCGCAGCCGCTCGCCGGGGGTCGGCACGCTGACCGGCGGGCGGGGCGGGGTGAGGGCGTCCAGTGCGCCACCGGGGTGGGCCACCACGCTGAGCACCGTGCTGCCGACGGCACGCAGCCGGCGGTCGAGTTCGAAGCCGAAGCACATCTGCGCGAGCTTCGACCGGCCGTAGGTGCGCTTGGGCCGGTAGTCCCGGGTCGACTGCAGGTCGTCGAGGTCCAGCCGCTCGGATCGCGCCGCGAAGCTTCCCAGCGTCACGATGCGGCCCGCCGGCGCCGCGGACAGAAGGGGCGCCAGCCATCGCGTCAGCGCGTAGTGGCCGAGGTGGTTGGTGCCGAACATCAGCTCGTGGCCGTCCTCGGTCTGCCGACGGGGCGGGTCGTCGAGCGCGACCCCCGCGTTGTGGACCACCGCGTCGAGACGACCGAGGTCCAGCGCCAGACCGTCCGCGGCGGATTTCAGGGTGGACAGGTCGGCGAGGTCCAGGTGCAGGTGCCGCACCCGCGCGCCCGGGACGCGTGAGCTGATCGAGGCAAGGGCGGCGTCGACCTTCGCGGGGTTCCTGCTGCCGATGACGACGAGGGCGCCGGTGGCGGCGAGCTGCTCCGCGACGAAGTAGCCGATCCCGGCGTTCCCCCCGGTGACGAGGAAGTTCCGTCCCTCGGCAGACGGCAGCCGGTGTACGTCCCACGGTCGGTTCTGGGATGCGGAAGACACGATGACAGACTCCTTGTGCTCGGGCAGCGTGCTCGTGAAGAGCACCGACTCGCCCAAGGTCGCTCCCCCGGCCGACAGATCGCCGACAGATCACACCTACCGCCGACAGACGACCGACACATCCGCGCCCATGCCCCCGCCCACGCCTTCACCCTGTCCGGACGAGGAAGCACTGGTCGGCGGCATCGGTACAGGGTTCCTCGATCGCTTCGGCTCCCACGGTGGTGTCGTCGTCGGCGATGCCGATGTTGAGGACGAGCCTTGACCTCGACCGGACTTGAGGTTGGAGGGTGAGCGGGACGTTGCCTACAGCGAAGGGTGCTGCTCATGCACGCGATCCAAGTGGCCTCGTTCGGTGCTCCGGACGTGCTGACCCTGATCGACCTGCCCGATCCCGTGCCCGGCCCCGGCCAGGTCGTCGTCGGCATGGTCGCGGCGGACGTCATCTTCCTGGACACGCTGTTGCGCGACGGCTGGGGTCAGGACCTCTTCCCGCGAACCCTGCCGTACGTGCCGGGCGGTGGCGGAGCGGGCGAGGTGCTGGCAGTAGGTGACGGGGTGGACCCCGCCTGGGTCGGCCGGAGCGTGGTCGTACGAACCGGCACCGGATACGCCGAACAGGTCGTCGCGGGTGAGGCGGAGATCATGCCGGTCCCCGACGGGCTGGCCGCCGTGACGGCGGCCGCACTGGTGCACGACGGCGTGACCGCCCTCGGCTTCCACCGGCTCGGGGCGCCGCAGAAAGGGGAATGGGTACTGGTCTCGGCGGCGGCCGGCGGGGCGGGCACACTGCTGGTGCAGTTGGCGGTCGACGCCGGGGCCCGGGTGGTGGCCGCCGCGTCCAGCGACGCGAAGCTGGCCCTGGCCCGTGACCTGGGCGCCGAGGCCGTCGTCGACTACACGCGGGCGGACTGGGTCGAGCGGGTGCGCGAGGCGACCGGCGGCGGCGCCGGGCTCGTCTACGACGGCGCGGGCGGGGCGCTCGGTGCGGCCGGCGTCGACGCGCTCGCGGACGGTGGACGCTTCGTCACCTACGGGACCGCCGACGGATTCGCCGCCCCGGACCGGGAATCCGCCGCGCGCCGAGGCATCCGGCTGCTCATGCCGCTCATGGACGGCCCTCCGGACCGGGAGACCGTCCGAGAACTGCTGGGCCTGGCCCTGGACAGCGCCGCCGAGGGGCGCCTGCGCCCGGCCGTCGGCGCCACCTACCCGCTGGCGCGGGCCGCGGACGCCCACCGCGCTCTGGCCGCGCGTACGACGGTGGGCAAGTCACTGCTTCTGATGGGCGGCGAGCAGGACGGCGAGTAGGACGGCGCGCACGGGCGGCACGGGCGGCACGGGCGGCACGGGCGGCACGGGCGGCACGGGCGGCACGGGCGGCACGGGCGGCACGGGCGGCACGGGCGGCACGGGCGGCACCAAGAGATTGACAACGCCGGAGCGTCAATCCTGGCGATCTTGGTGTTGGTCCCGACCGGCGGGGCGATGCCATGCTGAGGCGCCCCATCGGCATGCAGCGAGAGGCGGTCCCAGTGGACGTGTTCAAGACCCGGCACGGTTCGGTCCGGGGCTTTCGGGCCTCCGGCGACGTCGTCGCCGTCCTCGGTGTTCCGTATGCCGCCGCGCCGTTCGGCGTCCACCGGTTCCGGGAGCCGGCCCCGGCTCCGGCCTGGGCCGGGGTGCGGGAGGGCAGGAGATTCGGTCCGGTCGCCCCGCAGTCCGCGCGACTGCCCGGGGCGCCCGTGTGGTCTCCCGGTGACGAGGACATCCTCACCGTCAACCTGTGGACGCCGGTCCCGGACGGTGGCCCCCTGCCGGTGCTCGTCTGGATCCACGGCGGTGCCTACACCTTCGGATCCTCGGCCCAGCCCGACTTCGACGGCACGGTACTGGCCCGTGCCGGGCTGGTCGTGGTGACTCTCAACTACCGCATCGGTTTCGAGGGCTTCGGCCACGTCCCGGCGGACGGGCCGATCGTCCACCCCGACAACCGGGGGCTGCTCGACCAGGTCGCCGCCCTGCGGTGGGTGCGCGAGAACATCGCCGCCTTCGGTGGCGATCCCGGCAACGTCACCGTCGCCGGCCAGTCCTCCGGCGCCGCCTCGGTCGCCTGCCTCATGGTGATGGACCGCGCCCGCGGCCTGTTCCACCGCGCCATCGCACACAGCCCCGCCAGCCCCTGTTACACACGCGACATCGCGGCGGCGACCACGCGCGAGGTCGCCGCCGCGGCGGGCTGCCCGGCCACGTCGGCGGGCCTGGTCTCCGCGACTCCGCAGGCCCTGGTCGCCGCCGCCGACCAGGTGGTCGACCACTACCGGCACGACCCCGCCTCCGGGTCCCGCCACTACGACCCCTCGCTGTACGCCCCCGTCCTCGACGGCGACGTCCTGCCCACCGACCCCCTCACGGGGATGGCGGCCGGTGCGGCCAGGGACGTGGACCTGCTGGTGTGCCACACCACGGAGGAGTACTGGCTGCTCGACGCCGTCGGCAGCAGCGCGAAGGTCACCACCGACGGGCAACTCGCGCGCTTCGCGGCGGACTTCGGCCTCCCCGACGGCCTGGTGGCCGGATACCGCGCCACGCTGCCGCAGGCCCCGGTGCTGGACGTCTACCTCGCCGTCTTCGGCGACCTGCTGTTCGGTGAGTACGCCAACCGCCTCGCCGAACTCCACGCCCGGGCGGGCGGCCGGACGTTCCGCTCCCGCTTCGACCGGCGCCGTACCGATCCGCGCGCGGTGGTACGCGCCTGGCACTGTGCGGACGTTCCCTTCGCCTTCGGAAACCTGGACGACGAGCGTCTGGCCTTCCTCATCGGCGGCGCACCCACCGCCGCGGACCAGGAACTGGCACGCCGAATGGTGCGCGCCTGGGCCGACTTCGCCGCCACCGGAAACCCGGGCTGGCCGCCTGTCCGTGACTCCACGACCGAGGTCAAGGTGTGGACTGCCGGCCATCACGCCGCCGACACCGGCGACCGGGCCACCGCCGTCCGAGCTCTCTGGGCCAGGGCCGACTTTCCGGTCCTACGCCCCTGAACCGGGGCGCCAGGCGCACCAGGAACCGGTGAAGATCAACTGATCGGCGCAACAGTGAATCGTTACGCCGGGTGAACGGTGCCGCCATGGATCAGAGCGGCTGCCCCGATGCTGTGAATCTGGGCGTCGTATCGAAACAACGGATCGGCAGGCACCGGCAGTCCCGTCTGGCGATCCCCCACCGTTTGGAGCTTTCCTTGCCGCTTCGTCGTATCGTGACCAGCGCCCTCGCCTCCCTCGCTCTGGCACTCGCCTCCGCCGGCGCCCTCACCCTGAGCGCCGGTCCGGCCGCAGCGAATCCCTGTGGCTTCTACGAGACCGCCTCCGACGCCTACTACAACCACTGCACCTCGGACGGCTCACACATCGTCATCGAGATCGACGACTGGGGGCCCAACAGCGAACGGTGTGTGGTACCCGGAGTGACCTGGATCGGCTCCAGCTCGGACATCGACGGCGCCTGGTACACCGGCCGCACCTGCTGAACCCAGCAGCGGGGACGGCCGGCTGCACCTCGAACCAGGTCGTATCGCCACCTCCGAGGCCCAGTCTCTCGGCTCAGGAGTTCTGTGTCCCCGGCCGGGGCTGACGTCTGGTACGTCAGCCCCGGCGGCCGAAGACCTGTCGGGCCGTGCCGAGATCCAGGAAGACGGTCTCCCCGGTGGCGTCGTCCAGACCGTCGTTGTCGGTGACGGCGTAGACGTGGCCGTCACCGCCGACCGTCAGACCTTCGAGCTTCTCCTGCGTCCAGCCGTTGGTGGCCTGCAGGTCCGGCAGCACGTCGATCGCGAGCCTCTTCGGCAGGACCCGCAGGGCTCCCGGGGGCGCCGCCGACTTCGGCAGATCCACCGTGTAGATCCGCTTGACCCTGGCGGCAGGGCCGTTGAGTTTGTCGCGCTCGATCACCGCGAGCCGGTCTCCGACCACGGTGACCTCGGACAGCCCCATCCAGTCACCGGCCGTGCCGGTGGATTCGAGCCGGTAGCCGTACCAGCTCCAGCTGCCGGACGCCACGTCGTAGCGTCCCAGCCGCACGACACCCGCCGGGTCGCCCGCGGCCTCGCGCTGGAGCGCGGCCCACACGACCTCGTGACCGTGCCGGTCCGTGGTGGCGGTGACACCCTCGAAGCCCTGCTTGCCGAGGCCCGCGGCGACATCGGCCGGCAGCGGGACGACCTGCCGGGTCACGCCCCGCGCGTCGAGCCGGACGAGCTTGTTGCCCGCGCCCGTCCCGCCCTCGACGGCGAGCCAGAAGCCGCCCTGCGGCCGGGCGTGGATGCCCTCGGCGTCATAACCCACCGGCCGCCCCTCGGCGTCCTTGACGGTCAGCTCCCGGGTGATGACGGCGGGGCGGCGGGCCGTGTCGACGGTGAGGATGCGGGTGGTGGAGTACGCCGCGTCGGTGACCGTGTAGAGCCGGTGCGGCGTGCCCGGTGCCGCGGACAGCGCGCCCAGCGCTCCCCAGCCGATCGGGGCGCCGCGGTCGTCGTCGGCCGAGACGATGTCCGGGAACGAGGGGGCGTGCCCGGTGCCCCGCCCCAGCCGGAACAGGCTCACGGACGCGCGCACCCCCGCCTCGGCGTCGTCCTCCTCGCTGGAGACCGCGAGCAGTCCGCGCGACGGGATCGGCAGCAGGCCCTCGGGGCCGTTGGTGGCGGGCAGCACCTGGCAAAAGACCGGCCGGGTGGGGCGGCTGACGTCGTAGACCGCGACGAAGTTGTCGCGCTCCGAGCCGACGAAGGCGTAGGGCACGCCGTCGTACTCGGCGATCGCGATGCCTTCCGGCTCGGCGCCCTTCTTCCCCGACCGGCCCTCGTTGTGCAGGCCGTGGCGTACGGCGAGCCGCTCGAAGCCGTTGCCCGCGTCCCAGACCGTTCTGCCGGTGCGGCTGTCGAACACGGACCAGCCGCGGGTACCGCCGCGCCAGTCGCCCTCGTTGGCGGTGGCGAGGTAGCGGTCGTCGATCCAGCCGACGGCGTCGGGCTCGCGCGGGAGGTCCTCGATGGACCCGGTCTGGTCGATCCTGCCGTCGGATGCGGTGTCGATGCCGCGCACCGAGGCCGTGCCGGCGCTGAACGCCTTGGCGATCCGGCCGGTCGGCAGGTCGATCAGGACGACACCGTTGTTCTCCTGGAGGGTCACCGCGAGCTGGTTGCGGCTGTTGATCGAGACGTACTCCGGCTCCGGGTCCGTCGGTTCGGCGATTTTGGCCTCGGCCAGCACGGGCAGCGCCCGGCCGTCGGCCCGGGTCAGCGGAACCGCCCGGGTCCGCCAGTGCGCGGGGGCGGCGCCCCGGCCCAGGTCGACGATCTGCACGAAGCCGGCCGGTGCCTGCGGCAGGTCGCCCTCGTCGCGGCCGGGCGGTGTCGCCTCCTCGTCGCGTTCGTTCTCGACCGCGATGGCGGCGTACCGCTTGTCCTTGCTGAGGGCGACGGAGTCGGGCTGCCCACCGAGGTCGAAGCTCGCCACCCGCTTGCGGTCGCGCAGCGAAACGACGTCGAGCCGTCCGGAGGGCCGTGCGTGGCTCGCACTGGTGTTGACGACCACCAGGACGTACTGGCCGACCACGGTCACCGAGGTCGGCTCGTCCTCGGCGTCGCCGAGCCGGGCCAGCGACAGGGTGCCGAGGCCGCGCGGGTGGCCGGGGTCGGAGATGTCCAGGAAGCCGATCCGCCGGGCCACCGCGTCGGTGTGCACGAGGGTGCGGCCGTCCTCGCTGACCGAGGAGATCTCCGCGACGGTCCCGGCCGCCGCGTCCTCGCCGGCCGGACGGTTGTGGAAGACCGGGTAGGTGGCGGTGCGCTCGAACAGGCTCGGCCGCCCCTGCTGATGCTGCTTGGCCTGCTGCCCGCGATGCTGCTGCCCGTGGTGCGGCTGCTCCGCCCACGCGGCTCCCGCGGTCGCCAGGCTGCCGGCGACCACGACCAGGGCGGCCAGCGCCGCGCGGGTTCTCTTGCTCTTGGGGGACATCTTTCCTCCGGTCCGGTCCACTCCGTCACCGGACGTTTTCAGCCGAGGGCGAGTGCCACGGGGACGGCGGGTGAACGGCGGGAGAAGTCCGGGAGGCCGCGGCTCCGGCTCGTACGGCATGCCGCGAGACGAGCCTCGGTCGGGACCAACTCGCCACCGACGGCTCCGTGGTGGGTGCCCAGGAGCTACCGTGCCGTACGGAGCGCCTCTCTTCGGACGGCGGGGTGCTCGTCTCGACGGAGCGGACGAGTGCCGCGGTCACCCGGTCCCGCTCGTCGACGCGGTGGGCGTGCGGCCAAGGAAGGACGCACGCGTGCGCCGAATACTGCTGCTCGCCCCGTTGTTGCTGCTCGCCTCCGGCTGCGGACTGGCCCAGTCCTCCCGGAGCGAGGCGACCGATGCCGCACGGGAGGCAGCCAGGACGGTGGATGAACGGCTGTACGACCAGCGCCCCCGCACGGCGGAGGAGGTCGGGCGGGCCGCCTCGCGGCTGGACGGGGTGGAGGTGATGCGGGTGACGGGTACCTCCACACACGAGGGGGACGGCATCGACGTGGTCGTCCGCACGTCCGGCTCGGCGTACAACTCGTGGGTCGATCTCGAGGAGATCACCGTGCGCAGCTGTTTCACGGTACGGGTGTCCCCCAGGTCGCGGTGGCGCGAGGACCCTCACGACGTGGACTGCCCGGAAGGCCCCGTGCTGACCTTCGCCCCGCCACCAGAGCCGCCCCGGCTGCCCGCCGAGGAGCTTCGGGCGGGACTCCCCCGGGTCCCGGCGGGCGGCCGGGTGGACGAGACCGAGGTTCGCCGTACGCTCGCCGCGCTCGACCTCGATCCGGCGATCCGGACCGAGGTGAAGACGGACGGCGGCCGGGTCGGCGTCCTCCTCTCGGTGCAGGGCGACCACTTCGACCCGCAGGACTGTCTGCTCGCCCGCGTGGTCCCCGGCGCGACCGAGGTCTGGGTGCCGCCCCGCATCCAGCGGATGCCCGGAGAGGGCGGCTGTACCGTCGCCAACGCCCTGGACCCGGCACCGGCACCGCACTGACAGCGCTCCGCCCACCGCGCACAATGGACTCCGTAGCCGGCACAGTGGCCGTCGGCGGAAGGAGAAGCGTGGGCGGAATTCCTTCGAAGGGCGTCGTCTCCGGGATGCGGGAGGCGGCGCGTGCCCTGCTCGCCGTCCTGGAGCCGGAGCAGGTACGTGAGCTGCGCGCCGTGCCCGACCGGTTGGACGCGCCCGAGTTGCGCGAGTGGACGTATCTGCCGGGCCCGCGCCGCGGACTCTCCACCGAAGGGCTCGACGGCCGGCAGCGCGAGGTGCTCGACGCGTTGCTGACCACGGCGCACAGCGCGGCGGGCGCGGAGCTGGTGCGCGCGGCGATCGAGGTGGAACGGCACCGTCGCGCCCGGGTGGGGCGCCCGGGTCCGGACCGCTACTGGGTGCGGCTGCTCGGCGACCCGGAGGGTGACGAACCGTGGGGCTGGCGGCTGAACGGCCACCACCTGGCCGTCCACGTAGTGGTCACGGGGGCCGGGATCCGGGTGACCCCGCACTTCGTCGGCGCGGAACCGGCTCGCACCGGAAACGGCCCGCGGGCCGGCCTCCGGCCGCTGGGCCCGGAGGAGGACCTGGCCAGAGAGCTGATCACGAGCCTGCGCGGCACCGCGCGGGCGTCGGCACTCTTCGCCGCCACGCCGCCGGACGACATCCTGACCCGGGCCGACCCGTTCGCCGATCCGGGTCTCCTTCCCGAGGGCCTGTCGTACGACCGCCTGGCGCCGGGGCAACAGCGCCTTCTGGAGCGTCTGGTGCGCCGCTATCTCGACCGTGCGCCCGAGGCGTACGCGCGCGAGTGCTGGTCCGACGCCGTACACCGTGGGCTGGGTTCCCTGTCCTTCGCCTGGGCCGGCGGCCTCGCCCCGGGAGAGCGGCACTACTACTGCGTCCGCGCCCCGGATTTCCTGATCGAGTACGACAACACGCAGGACGACGGCAACCACGCCCACTCGGTCTGGCGGCACGTCCGCCACGACTGGGGAGCCGACCTGCTCCGCGGGCACTACACGGAGCAGCACTTCTAGAGACCGTCACCGGTGCGGGCGCAGACGGAGGATGTGACACGTTGGACAGTGAACCGGATGCCGTGTCGGGAACCTCGCTGCAGCAGAAGATCCAGGGTGTGCTCGACGAACTCGTCGGCACGGGGGCCGAAACGGGCTTGCAGGTCGCCGTGTACCACCACGGTGCTCTCGTCGTCGACGCCGTGGCCGGTGTCGCCGACAGCCGGACCGGGCGCAGGGTGACTCCTGGGACCCCGTTCTTCGGTTTCTCCGCCGGCAAGGTCATGACGTCGCTCGTCGCCCACCTGCTCGTCAAGAGCGGTCGGGTCGGGTACGACACGCCGGTGGCCGAGCTGTGGCCGCGGTTCGGCGCCCACGGCAAGGGGACCGTGACTCTGCGGCACGTGCTCACCCACTCGGCCGGCGTGCCGGCCATGCCCCGTGACGTCGGTCCCGGCGACCTGGCCGACTGGTCGCGGGTGTGCACGGCGCTCGCCGACGCCGCACCGCGGTGGCGCCCCGGGACCAGGACGGGATACCACTCGTTCACCTACGGCTTCCTCGTCGGCGAGATCGCCCGCCGGGCGACGGGCAGGCCGATGCGGCAGCTCCTGCGGGAGTGGGTCACCGAGCCGCTGGGCCTCGAAGGGAGCCTCTACTTCTCGGTGCCCCGGACCGACCTGGCCCGGCTGGCCCACCTCGAGGATGCCCGGCCGCCCGCGGTCGCCGCGACAGACGACGGAGCCGTCCTCGCTCCGTGGGAGCTGCGGCCGACCGCGGAGCTGGGCAACAACGCCGAGGTCCTCCGGGCCGACGTCCCGTCGGTCGGCACCTTCACCGCACGGGGAGTCGCCGCCATGAACGCCGCGCTCCTCGACGGCCGGCTCATCGCCCCGGGGCAGCTCGCAGAGGTGACGGCGGTGGCCTTCGAGGGCACCGACCAGGTCTTCGGCCACCACGTCCGGCTGGGCCTGGGCTATCCGCTGGGCGGTGTCGGGACCCGGACGGGCGAGGCGCTCACCACGTTCGGCTGGATCGGTGGGGGTGGCAGCTACGTCTGTGCCGACACGGCGGCCGGCATCGCCCTTGCCGTGACCAAGACCCTCCTCACACCCCATTTCGACACCGCTCGACGCCTCACGGATCTGATCACGGCCGAGCTCGGCCCGCCGGCCTGAACGACGGCCCGGTCCTCGTACACACCGCCACAGCCCTCTGCGGGCCCCGGTCGACGGAATATATGGACAGCTCGTTCATTTCATGGTTATATGAACGTACCGTTCATTAGAGCGCCCGCACCGACTTCCAGGAGATCCCCATGAGCACCACCGAGAGCAACCGCGTCGCCCTGGTCACCGGCGGTTCCGGCGGCATCGGCCGAGTGGTGGCCGAGCGCCTGGCCCGGGACGGGTTCGCCGTCGCCGTCCAGTACGCCGGCAACCGGGCGAAGGCCGAGGAGACGGTCGCCGCGATCAACGCCGCCGGCGGCCGGGCACTCGCGGTCGGCGGCGACGTCGCCGACGAGGACGCGATGGGCACCGCCTTCGACACCGTACGGTCGGCCTTCGGCGGCATCGACGTGGTCGTCAACACCGCCGGCATCATGATCCTCGCGCCCGTCGAGACCCTGGACCTCGCCGACCTGGACCGGATGCACCGCACCAACATCCGCGGCACCTTCGTCGTCAACCAGCAGGCCGCCCGCACCGTGCGGCCCGGCGGGGCCATCGTCAACTTCTCCACGTCAGTGGTCCGCACCCAGCTGCCCACCTACGGCGCCTACGTCGCCAGCAAGGCAGCGGTCGAGGCCATGACCCTCGTCCTCGCCCGGGAACTGCGCGGCCGGGACATCACGGTCAACGCCGTCGCCCCCGGCCCCACGGCCACTCCCCTCTTCCTCCAGGGCAAGGACGAGGAGACCGTCGACAGGTTCGCCAGGGCGACTCCCCTGGAGCGCCTCGGCCGCCCCGAGGACATCGCCGAGACCGTCGCCTTCCTCGCCGGACCCGCCCGCTGGATCAACGGCCAGGTCCTCTACGCCAACGGCGGCCTCGCGTAACCGCGTCCCGCGGCAGAACCCCTCCCCCTTCTTCTCCTCCCCACCGAAAGGACCCGCTCATGTCCCCCACCGGCACCGTCGTCGTCATCACCGGCGCCTCCAGTGGCTTCGGCGCCCTCACCGCCCGGGCGCTGGCCGACGCCGGCCACACCGTCCACGCCGGGATGCGCCACACCGCCGGCCGCAACGCGCCGCAGGTGCGGGCGGCCGTCGACTACTCGCGCGAGCACGGTGTCGACCTGCGTCCGGTCGAACTCGACGTGAACTCACAGGCCTCCGTCGACGCCGCCATCGCGGGCATCGAGGCGGAGCACGGCCGCATCGACGTCCTCGTCCACAATGCCGGGCACATGTCGACCGGCCCCGCGGAGGCGTTCACGCCCGACCAGCTCGCCGCGCTCTACGACGTGAACGTGCTGTCCACGCAGCGCGTCAACCGCGCCGCCCTGCCCGGTATGCGCCGGCGCGAGCAGGGGCTGGTGCTCTGGGTGTCCAGCAGCAGCGTCAAGGGCGGCACCCCGCCCTACCTGGCCCCGTACTTCGCCGCGAAGGCCGCGATGGACTCGCTCGCGGTGTCCTACGCCGCCGAACTCGCCCGCTGGGGCGTGGAGACATCGATCGTCGTGCCCGGCTCGTTCACCAGCGGCACCAACCACTTCGCCCACTCCGGCCACCCTGACGACACCGCCGTCGAGGCCGAGTACGAGACCCGGTACGCCGGGCTGATGGAGCAGGTGGCGGACAAGCTCGCCGCGCTCGCGCCCGAGGGGGCGAGCGCGACGCTGGTCTCCGACGAGATCGCCCGCATCGTCGCCCTGCCCGCCGGCCGGCGACCCTTCCGCGTCCACATCGACCCCGCCGACGACGGTTCCCAGGAGGTCTCGGACACGGCCGACCGCGTCCGCAGCGCCTTCCTCGACCGCATCGGACTCGCCGACCTGCTCGGCGTCGAGCGCTGACACCCACCGAGGAGATCACCGTGACCACCGTCGAAACCCCCTCCGCCGTCCGCGCGTTCGTCGACGCCACCAACCGGGGTGACTCCGAGGCGTTCGCCGCGGCGTTCACCGAGGACGCCCGCCTGTACGACTGGGGCCGGGAGTTCCACGGCCGCGACGGGGTGCGCGCCTGGGACCGCACCGACAACATCGGCGTCCAGGCCCACTTCGAGCTGGACGCGGTCGAGCGCGGTCCCGGCCCGGACACCTGGGTCGCGACGCTGACCGTGTCCGGCAACGGTCACAACGGCACCGGCCCCATGACCTTCCGCCTGCGCGACGGGCTGATCGCCGCTCTGTCGATCACACCGTGACACCGCGCGCCGTCGCGGACTCCGGCGGTTGGACCGTGCCCGGCGCCCACGGCGAGACTGTCACCCGACCCGCCCCATCGATCAGGAGTACAACGTGGCGAACGACGCGAACGGCCGGCCGGACCCGGGGAGCAGGGGCCGCGGACGACGCCCCGCCGAGGAGGTACGGGCCGAGGTCCTGCACGCGGCGGGCGAGCTGCTGCTGGCCGAGGGGACGGCACAGCTCACCTTCGAACGGGTCGCCAGGGTTTCGGGGGTCAGCAAGACCACTCTGTACAAGTGGTGGCCCTCGAAGGGGGCCCTGGCCCTGGACGGCTACTTCCACGCCGTCGAGGACACGCTCGCCTTCCCCGACACCGGGGACGTCCGCGCCGACCTGCTCGCCCAGCTGCGCGCCTTCACCCACCTGATGACCCGGACCCCGGGCGGACGCATCCTCACCGAGCTGATCGGCGCCGCACAGACCGACGCCGACCTGGCCGCCGCCTACCGGCAGCTGTACTCCGCACAGCGTCGCGCCCTGGCCGCCGAACGGCTGCGCCGCGCCCGGGAACTCGGCCAGATCCGCCCCGAGGTCGACGTGCAGGTCCTCGTCGACCAACTCTGGGGCGCGGTCTACCACCGGCTCCTGATCCCCGACGAACCCGTCGACGACGCCTTCGTCACCGCCCTCGTCACCAACCTCCTGGACGGGGTGTGCCCCCGGCCCGTCTGAACGAGGCGGGCCGGGCGCCCCCACACCACCGGCCGGAACACCGCCGGCCGGCCGGACCGCGGGCACCGGTCTCAGGCGTCCGGGACCCAGCTGCCGTGGAGTCCCAGGGGTACCCGGCCGGGCAGCCGGACGCGGGCCCGCGGACGGCCGCCGAAGTCCTGGGCGGAAAGGATCACCAGGTCGGTCGCGCCGCGGTCGGGGTCGTTCACGTACGACAGGACGTAACCGTCGTCCTCGTCCCGGGCCCCGCGCCGCGGGACGAAAACCGGTTCGCTGACCGCCGCGCCCCGGGGGAAGCGGTGGGGCTGCCTGCTGCCCCGCAGCATGTCGTGCTTCACCAGGTAGTTGGTGAACTTCTCGTCCGGGCACGCTCCGTCGACGGTCTCGTAGGCACGCCACATCTCGGCCGCGCACGCGGTGTAGGCGTAGCGGTGCCGCCGGGCGACAGGGACTCGTTGATGCGGGGGAACTCCTGCGGGCGGTCGTCCAGACGAGTGCTGCGGACCCGGGCCGCGCCGAGGTCGACGGTCCACCGGTCGAGCGTCGGTGACCCGGTGGCGGAGGGCCCGCCCGCGCCGCGCGGCGTAGAACGGCGCGGGGAAGCCGATGTACTCCAGCACGACCGTGTCGCCCTGGTCGTAGGCGTTGAGCGTGTGCGAGTAGTACACGGGGTCGATCTCGAACCAGCGGGGGGGTGCCGCCGGCGCACGGCAGCAGCCCGAGGCGCATGGGGTGCCGGTCGTTCCACACGTAGGGGACGATCGCCCCGGCCTCCGCCGCGGCGCCGTCGAAGGTGATCGGTACGTCCACGATCACCACGTACTTCGACGACGATGTGCCGCACGTGGTCCCAGGTGGGGTAGTACGCGATCGCGTGCAGCTCGTCGGCCACCGCGTCGTACTTGGTGTGGGCGGCAAACGCTCCCCTCTGCGTCGCGCGGAAGTCCTACGGGCGCAGGGTGTTGAGTTCGCCGTCCAGTTCGTACGGCAGGGGGCCGCCTTCCTGCATGGCGAGGATGCGGCCGTGGTAGGGGATCACGTGCGTGTTGCACGGGAAGTCGTCCGGCGGCGCCTGGCCGGGGCAGGTCTCGCCCAGTTTCGCCGTCACCTGCGAGGAGCGCACCCAGCGGTTGCGGTACCCGCGCGTCCGCCCCGCAGCCGTACCCCGTGCACCATTCCGTCGCCGATCATCCAGTGGTGGGCCCGGACGTCCTCGATGCCCAGCGCGTTCGGGCCGTTGCGCAGGTAGCGGCCGTCCAGATCGGCCGGGATGCGGCCGACGACGTTGAGGTCGAAGGCGGTCAGCTCCTCGGTGACCGGCGCGAAGGCGCCTTCCAGGAACGGGGTCGCGGGCGCTCCGCCGCCCTTCGGCGCTGCGGGAATCGCCTGCGCCGCGGCCGAGTGGAAGCCGGGTCCGAGGCCGCTGCCGACCACGCTGCCCGCCGCCGCGACCGCGGCGCCCTTGAGGATTCTCCGCCGTGAGTGACTGCCCGTCGTGATCCCTCGTTCCCTCGTCGGTGTCCGGCCGCGCGGGCCGGATGCGTGGTGACGGGATCAACCTTCCTCCGCGGCGGCCGGCGAGGCAGGTGGCCCAGGCTCCGGATCGTGCGGGGTGCTGGCACCACCCCCTGTCCCGGGTGCCGGTCCTCGCGTCAGAAACCGACGGAGAAGGTGGCGTCGGCGCGGTCCGTCGGGGAGCTGATCGGGTCGACGCGCATCAGGTAGTCGGCGTGCCTGAGGTGGCGGGTCGGGTAGTTGTGCGAGCGGAAGGACGCCCATGTGGCGTCGGCGAGGCCGGGCACGCGGTGGAATGTGGCGTCCTCGGCGAAGGCGGTGCTGCCGTCATCGGCGTCGAGCCGGACCTGGAAGTCGTAGTGCCGCAGGTGGCGGGCGGGGTGGTTGACCGACTGGAAGGATACGCCGGAAGGGTCGGCCAGACCGGGGACCAGCTTCCACTGGGAGTCGGTGTACGGGTCGAAGGGATAGGTGTCGATCCGTGCCGTGAAATCGGCGTGGCGGAGGTAGCGGGCCGGATAGTTGAAGGACTTGAGCCGGTTCCAGGCGGGAGCTCCCCACCGGGCCAGCAGGTTGGTGTACTCGGTGGCGGTGACGGGGGCGATCGTGCAGTGCTTGGCGTTGCCGGGGTGGGTGTAGAGCCGCTGGTCGACCGGGGTCCAGGTGCCGGCGGCGAGGTCGATGGTCCGCCAGGCGTATAAGACACCGTTGGGCGTGTAGGTGTCGCCCCACAGGTACCAGTCGTCCGAGGTCGGTGACTTCACCAGGGTGGGTGCCTCGGTGCCGCCGTGGGCGACGGACGTGCTGAAGGGCACGAAGCTGCCGGGGTTGAGGGAGGTGGAGCGCGCACCGACCAGCCCGCCGGTGCGGCTGCTCTTGAAGTAGAGGTAGTTGACGCCGCTCACCCCGACGGCCATGTCGCCGTCGATGATGTCGTAGCCCGGGTCGAAGAACACCTGCGGTGCGGAGACCGTGCTGAAGTCGCTGGTGTGGTTGACCATCAGGACGCTGTGACCGCTCTCGTTCACCGAGGAGTAGATGATCGCGTACTGGCCGCGCGCGGCGTCCCAGAATGCCTCGGGGGCCCAGCTGTGGGTGACCATGTCGTGCAGGTGGGGACGGCGGTAGTGGGAGAAGGTGCGCAGGTCCGGGGAGTCCCAGACGTGGATGGTCTGGCTGTTGTAGCCCCAGTCGGTGCCCTTGAGGTCGGTGGCCAGCACGACGAAGGTGCCGTCGCGCTTGCGCATGATGAACGGGTCGCGCAGACCACCGGCGCCCGCGGTGGGGGTGACGACGGGGTTGTTCTGGTTCAGGGGCGTCCAGTTCAGCGAGTCCGTGCTGACGGCGAGGTGCAGGCCGTAGTCGGTGCCGAGGCCGCTCGGCGATTCGGTGAAGTAGCCCATGACGTAGGCGGAGTCGGCTGCCTGGGCGGGACCGGAACCCAGGGTCAGGTCGGTGGCCAGGGCCAGGGAGGTGGCCGCGGCGGCACCGAGGAAGTACCTGCGGGACGGCATGGGCGGGTGCGGAACAGGGGTCATCGGCTCTCCGGGTTCGTGCGGGGGCGGACGGGACGTGGACGAGACCGGCCCGGGGCGTGCGGCAGGCCTGCGGCTTCGCGGCGTACGAGATTTCGAACCTGGTTCGGAAGACCGGTCAGACCGTAGAGCCGTGTCGGGGACGCGTCAACACCGTCACCCTCCGCCACGGAAACGGTCGGACCCGTTGACTGCCAACCGGCCCCGGAACTAGGGTCTCGACGATTTCCCGAACGCCGTTCGATATGTCGAACAAATGTCTCGCGAACCACGCGCCACGCTCCTCCGTCCACCCTGTCCCGTCACGGCGAACGCAAAGGTGGTTCCATGCCCACGCCCCTCAGCAGAAGGCGCATGCTCCAGATCGCCGGAACGACGGCCGCGGCGGCCGCCGCCGGTCCTCTCGTCGGCGGCTCCCCCGCCCACGGAGCGGTCCTCCCGCCGGCCCG
Source organism: Streptomyces sp. NPDC111628 (assembly GCF_055635195.1). NCBI lineage: Bacteria > Bacillati > Actinomycetota > Actinomycetes > Kitasatosporales > Streptomycetaceae > Streptomyces > Streptomyces sp. NPDC111628. The sequence goes on from NZ_JBVKBZ010000003.1 coordinate 199,823, forward strand.
GGCCGACATCGGAGCGCTGGCGTTCCCCTTCGGCCTCGGCCGGGTCAGGCCGACCGCGAGCAGGTGGCTGGACAACCAGAACCGCACCCGGAGCTATCTGCGGTTCGTCGACGTCGACCGGCTGCTGTACAACTTCCGCGCCAACCACCGCCTGTCCACGAACGGCGCGGCCGCCACCGGCGGCTGGGAGGCGCCCGACTTCCCCTTCCGCAGCCATGTGCAGGGCCACTTCCTCACCGCGTGGGCGCAGGTGTACGCCGTGACCGGGGACGCCGTCTGCCGGGACAAGGCCCGCCACATGGTGGCCGAGCTGGCCAAGTGCCAGGCCAACAACGGCGCCGCGGGCTTCGGCGCCGGGTATCTCTCCGGCTACCCCGAGTCGGACTTCGCCGCCCTGGAGTCCGGAACGCTGACCAACGGCAATGTGCCGTACTACACGATCCACAAGACCCTCACCGGCCTGCTGGACGTGTGGCGGCATCTCGGCAGCGTCCAGGCCCGCGACGTACTGCTCGCCCTGGCCGGCTGGGTCGACCGGCGCACCGCCCGGCTGAGCAGCACGCGGATGCAGGCCGTCCTGGGCACCGAGTTCGGCGGCATGAACGCCGTCCTGACCGACCTCTGCCAGCAGACCGGCGACACCCGATGGCTCGCCGTCGCCCAGCGGTTCGATCACGCCGCGGTGTTCGACCCGCTGGCGGCGGACCAGGACCGGCTGGCCGGGCTGCACGCCAACACGCAGGTGCCGAAGTGGATCGGGGCCGTGCGCGAGTACAAGGCCACCGGCACGACGCGCTACCGGGACATCGCCACCAACGCCTGGAACATGTGCGTCACCACCCACACCTACGCCATCGGCGGCAACAGCCAGGCGGAGCACTTCCGCGCCCCGAACGCGATCGCCGCGCACCTGGCGAACGACACCTGCGAGAGCTGCAACACGGTCAACATGCTTACTCTCACCCGTGAGTTGTTCACGCTGACTCCGGACCGGGCCGAGTTGTTCGACTACTACGAGCGGGCGTGGCTCAACCACATGATCGGCCAGCAGAACCCGGCCGATCCGCACGGCCACGTCACCTACTTCACCCCGCTGCGGCCCGGCGGCCGACGCGGTGTGGGCCCGGCGTGGGGCGGCGGCACCTGGAGCACCGACTACACCACCTTCTGGTGCTGCCAGGGCACCGGCCTGGAGATGCACACACGGCTGATGGAGTCCGTCTACTTCCACGACGGCGGCACCACACTGACCGTGAACCTGTTCGTCCCCTCGGTCCTCACCTGGGCCGAGCGCGGCATCACCGTCACGCAGACCACCTCGTACCCGGCGAGCGACACCACGACGCTGCGGGTCACCGGCGACGCCGGCGGCACCTGGGCCCTGCGCGTCCGCATCCCCGGCTGGACCACCGGTGCCACCGTCCAGGTCAACGGCGTCCCGCAGGACATCACCACCGAGCCGGGCACCTACGCGACCGTGCAGCGTGCCTGGACCTCCGGGGACACCGTCACCGTCCGCCTGCCGATGCGCACCGTCGTACGGCCCGCCAACGACAACCCGGCCGTCGGTGCCGTCACCCACGGGCCGGTCACCCTCTCCGGGAACTACGGGGACACCGCCCTGTCCTCCCTCCCGTCCCTGGACGTCGCGTCGATCAGGCGGACCGGTCCCACCTCGCTCGCCTTCACCGCGACCTCGAACGGTGCCACCGTGGACCTCGGCCCGTTCCACGACGCCCACGGGCACAACTACACCGTCTACTGGAACACCAGCGGCCTCGACTCCGTCCGCATCGCCAACGCCGACGGCGCCCTGGTGCTGGGCATCCAGGACATGTCCACCGCCGACGGCGGCCGCGCCCTGCTCTGGACCGACTCCGGGACCGCGGACCACGACTGGCAGTTGGTACCCGACGCGGGCGGCACCCACCGCCTGCGCAACCTTCACAGTGGCAAGGTGCTCGGCGTGCTCGACATGTCGACGGCCGACGGGGCGACCGTGCTGCAGTGGGCCGACAACGGCACCGCGGACCACCGTTGGACGCTCCTCGACCAGAGCGACGGAACCTGCACGATCCGCAACGCCCACAGCGGGAAGCTGCTCGCCGTCCAGAACGACTCCCCCGGAGTCGGCGCCTTCGTCGTGCAGGACGCGGACGACGGTACGGCCGACAACCGCTGGCGGATCCTGCGCTGAACGGCCATTGACAGGCGCCTCGGGGTCGTTCAAGGATGACCTTCGTTGACAACGTTGTCGTCTGCCGAAGAGGACCATCATGGGCCCCGTTTCCCTCCCTGTAGGCCGCAGGCTCCTCCTGCAACTCCTCGGCGCGACCGGCGCCGCGGCCGCCCTCCAGCCGGCGCTGGGGTCCCCTTCGGCCGCCGTGGCCGCTTCCGGAGCCGCTTCCGGAGCCGCCCGGAGCGTCGACCCGCCGGACGACGTCGCTGCCACGTACCACCGCGTGCTGCTGCGGCACACCCGCTGGTCCGAGACGCAGTGGGACGAGGCCAAGGGGGCGTACAGCGACCGGAACTTCGGGTTCGCCGTCGTCCTCGGACATGCCGTGCTGCTGACGCACGGGACCTTCGACGAGGAAGCGGCCGGCATCGACCGGGAGACGCTCAGGCGCCGCACCCTGGCGACCCTGCGCCACTACGCCGCCTCCAACCGGCTGACCGGCGGCACCCAGTGGGGCCGCACCCTGTTCTTCGACACCACCTTCCAGTCGTACTTCGTCCTCGCCGCGCACCTGCTGTGGGACGAGCTCGACGCCGCCACCCGCTCCGCCGTCGACACCATCACCCGCGAACAGGCGGCGTACACGCACTCGTTGGGAACGGGCGACGACCCGTACTCCGGCTCCTGGACCCCGAACGGGCTCGCGGGCGGATACGTCGGCGACACCAAGCTGGAGGAGATGGGGCTCTACGCGCAGACCCTCGCTCCGGCGCTGGCCTGGGCGCCGGACGACCGGCGCCGCTCCGAGTGGGCGGCCGACTACGGCACCTGGTCGCGCAACGAGGGCGGCCTGCCGCCCGCCGACCTGGCCAACCCCGCACGGGTGGACGGGGTGCCGGTCTCGCACAACACCGCGCACAACACGTACGACACCTTCATCGTCGAGAACCACGGCTCCTTCGGCCCGCACTACCAGGAGGAGATGTGGCGGACCTCCGGGCGCAACGCGGCGCACTTCCTCGCCGCGGGGCAGCCGCTGCCCGAGGTGCTGACCAGACAGCCCAACGCGGAGCCGCTGTGGCGGACCCTGCTGGGCGTCATGTCGGACGCGGGCGAGCCACTGATGCCGATGGTGGACGACCGCGAGCACCTGTACGGCAGGGACGTCATACCGCTGGCCTTCCTGTCCCGGGTCGCGGGTGACCGGGCGGCGGCCCGCGCGGAGACGGAGCTGGCCGCACGCCTGGAGGCGTACCAGGCGTACCCGCCCGAGTACCGGCTGGCGAAGTTCTCGGGCGAACCGAAGTACGAGCCCGAGGCGCGCGCGGAACTGGCCATCAGCTATCTGCTGCACGTGTGGCCGCAGGCGGGGCCGCGGGTGCGTCCCCTGTCGCGCGAGGAGTTGTTCGCGTACGCGTCGGGGGTCACGGACTTCGGGAGCGGCCCCGGTCTGGTGTCCCACCAGTCTCCCGCGGCCTGGGCGGGTGCGGTGACGAAGCCCGGGTTCGTGAAGTTCGCCTGGCAGCCGGCGCACGACGACTGGCTGTTCCGGCTCGGCGGCGCCACCCCGATGTTCCTGCCCTCGACCGCCGCGGAGGTCACCGGCAGGACGGTGCGCGTGCACACGGCGCTGCGGGACGGCTTCGACGGCAGCGCCACGCTGCTGCGCCTCGGCGAGGGCTTCGCCGGGTACGCCACGCTCCCCACGGGCGCCGTGGTCTACGCCTGCGAGGGGCCGGGCGCGGCCGCTTCGCGGCTGGAGGTGCACAACCTGACCATGCCCGGGGTGGCGGGCCTCGACGGCAGCCGCACCTACCGGTTCGCGGAGGGCTCGGCCACGGTCCGCGCGCAGGACGCCACGCCCTCGGCCGCGGGGCGCGTCGACGAACTGACCTTCCTCCGCACGACGGTGCGGCACCTGCGCATGCTGGGCGTCCGGCCCGACCCGACGTACGGGTACTCGCTGTACGCGATCGAGGCGCGGGACGGGGCCGAGGGGCCCGACCTCGCCCGCGGCGGCACGGCGTCGGCCTCCTCGCAGTCGGCCGGCATGGGGCCGGAGCTGGCCGTGGACGGCAACGGCGCAAGCCGCTGGGCGGTCTCCCGCGAGGACCGCAAGCGGGCGGACAGCTGGTGGGCCGTCGATCTCGGCGCCGAGCGCACGCTGGACCGGGTCACGCTGCGCTGGGAGGCGGCCGCCGGCCGCTCCTACCGGTTGCAGGGTTCGCCGGACGGCGAGCGGTGGACCGACCTGGCGACCGGCCCGGCCCCCTCGCTGCGCAGCGGCGGCGGCTGGCTCGACGTCGACGGCCGTGCCGGGCTCGTCGTCCGCGGCGGCGGCGAGCACACGCTGGCCGTGTACGGCGACACGATCGTCCCGGCCGAAGGGGCCCGGGAGCCGCTGGTGATCGAGGGGCACTGCGGCGTGTCCGCCGGGGACCTGGGCGTGCTGGCCCGTCGTGCCGCGCCCACCGCCGGGGACGGCCGGGTCCGCGCGGCGCGGGTGGACGGGTACCTGAGCCTGTTCAACCTGTCGGCGGACGAGGTGGAGACCCGGGTCGCGGTGCCGCAGCAGGGCGGGCGCCGGCAGGTCTACGAGGGTGAGCAGACGGTGACCCGGGAGGGCATCGACTACGGTGCGCGGCTGGACGCGGCGTCGGCCTCGCTGCTCGCGCCACGCTTCACCCTCACCGCGCTGTCCGGCCGTTCCCTGCCGTCCGGGCTGCGGGTCCGGGTGGCCGACGGGGCGACCCTGATCCTGTCCGGCGCCCACTGCCGGCTGCGGATCGAGGCTCAGGGGCGGGGCACCGACGCGACCGTGCGGGGCGGACGCGAGACGCGGGTGACGCTGCGCGGGGCACAGGCCTTCCCGCACCAGGACCAGGCCCTGGGCCGGAACACCTTCCCGACCAGTCCTGTGCCGTCGGGGATGTCCAGTCCCGACGCCGCCGTGGACGGCGACCCGGACACGGCCTGGCGCCCCGGTCGCGACGGCCGCATGGTGGTCGACCTGGGGACGCGCACCGGGGTGCGGTGGGTGGAGGCGCAGTGGAGGACCGGCGCGGCACCGGCGGCCCGCGTGGAGTTCAGCACCGACGGGGTGCGCTATCAGCAGGTCGGCGCCCTGGACGGCCGTGGACGCGTACGCCGGCTCACCCGGGCGGGCTCGGTCCGGTACGTCGCGGTGACGGTGCAGGGTGCACCGCACGCACACGACGGGCTGGTCCGGCTCTCCGTGGGCTGAGGCAGTCCCTCAGGTGTCCGCCGGGCCGGCCTGCGACGGGGGCCCGGTGGGCGTCAGTCCAGTACGAAGGTGCCCCCGGCGCCGGTCGCCAGATCCGGACCCAGGGCGGCGGCCGGCGTCCAGGCCCCGGGCCGGCCGGCGCCGCGGGTCAGCAGTTCGGTGACGGTGGCGGTGACGTCGGTCGTGAAGTCCATGCCCTCGCCGGCACGGAGCCAGCCCTCGCGCCGGGTGCCGTCGGCCCACTCCACGACGGCGTGACCCCAGGAGTGCTCGCGTGGACGGGGCGTGGCCTTGACGGTGACCCGGCCGAGCCGGTCGACGGCGAGGCGCCGCAGTGCCGGGACGGACAGCAGGCGGCCCAGCGGCGGGACCACGGCACGCAGCAGCGGCGTGCTCGGTGCGAGGGAGGACGTCGCGGTGACGAACGGTGCCCCGCTGGCCTCCCGGGCCGCGACGAGCTCGCCGGAGGCGACACCCGCCGACCGGGCCGACGTCCCGTCGGGGAAAGAGAGCCGCTGCGGGTCGGCACCGAGGCGCGAGACCACCAGCCGACCGTCGGCGTAGCGGCGCCCGCCGGCTGTGAGGGCGTCCACGATGCTGGCCGCCAGGGCGGAGCCGAGGGCACCGGCCTCGACGGCCACCGAGGCCACGGAGTCGACGCGCACCCGGTGCGGCGCGGGCCGCCCCTCGCACAGCTTCCGCACGACCGCCTCCGTCGCCAGCACCCCGAATCCGGCGCCGGTGACCAGGGTGCTGCCCGCCCGCGTCGCCTCCTCGTGCAGGGCGAGGAGTCCCGCCACGGCGACCACGTCGTTGGCCTGGTCGACGTAGTGGCCGCCGCCGGACATGCAGGCACGGGCGATCACCGGCGCCGTGGTGGCGTAGGCGCCCATCGTGTTCACCACGACCCGGGGGCGCTGTCGCGACACCTCCTGCGCGATCCGCTCTGCCGAGTCGGCGACGACGACCTTCGTGCCGGCGGGGAGGCCGGCTTCGGCGCCTGCTGCGGCCATCCGCTCCCGGCTGCGCCCGACCGGCACGACCGTCAGGCCCCGCGCGGCCAGTCGCCCGGCCACGCCCCGGCCCACACGGCCGGTGGCCCCGACGATCCACACCTCGTCGTCCGTCCTGTTCTCGCTGGTCGTCCCGCTGGTCCCGCTGGTCTCGGTCATGGCCCTGTCCTGTCTGCTCCGGGCGGCACCGGGACGCACGCCCCAGTGATGACACACCGTGCCATGACTTCAGGCTAGCACTGACGACACAGCGAGACATCACCTGTTAGAGTCGGCCCATGGCAAGGTGGGACCCGGGTGCGGAGCAGCGCCTGAAGCGGGCGGCTCTGGAGCTCTACCTGGAGCGCGGCTACGACGACGTGACCGTGACCGACATCGCCGAGCGGGCCGGACTCACCCGGCGCTCGTACTTCCGCTACTTCCCGGACAAGCGGGAGGTCCTGTTCGGCGGCTCGGAGCTCCTGCCCCCGGCACTGGCGGAGGCCGTCCTGGCGGCGGACCCCGACGCGGCTCCCCTCACCGCCGCCCTTGGGGCGATGTCCCGTGTCGGCACCGAACTGGTGGCGCAGGTGCACGACTCGGCGGAGCGGCGGGCGGTCATCGACGCCAGCCCCGAGTTGCAGGAGCGCGAACGGACCAAGGCGGCCGCGATCACCCGGGCGGTCCGCGACGCCCTCGTCCAGCGGCAGGTGGAGACCGACACGGCCGAACTCGTCGCACAGCTCGCCACGGTGGCCTTCGGCAACGCCTTCCGACGCTGGATCGACGCCGGGGGACGCATCGGTTTCGACAGCTGCCTGGACACGGTGACCGACCGGCTGCGGGCCGCCCTCGCCGGAACGTGACGATCCTTCAACCGCCCGGGACGACACGCCGGCGTCGTCGTGTGCGGGCGTTCACTCGGCCCGCATGACCGACTCCTCGTGCAGCAGGTCGTCCCGCCGCTCGGGCGTGGCGTGGCGCGGCGGCGGCCCGTCCGAGCCGACCGGGTACTCCTCCAGCGGCACCAGTCCTCGCTCCCAGGCGGACAGGACCGGCTCGACGACCCGCCACGCCTCCTCGGCCTCGTCGCCCCGGATGGACAGGGCGGGGTCGCCGCGCAGGACGTCCAGCAGCAGCCGCCCGTAGGCCGGCAGGTCGGGGGTGTCCATGCGGGCGGTCAGCGAGAGCTGGGTGAGGGTTTCGGGACGGGAGCCGGTCGCGGTCAGGTCCACGCTCAGGCTCTCCGGCTCCAGTCCGAAGCGCAGCACGTTGGGACGGACGTCCTGGTCCTGCCCGAAGGGCAGGTGGGGGACGGAGCGGAAGCGCACGGCGACCTCCTTGCGGTCCGTGCCGAGGGCCTTGCCGCTGCGCAGCCGGAACCGGGTGCCCGCCCAGCGCCAGCTGTCGAGTTCCAGCACGATCTCGGCGAAGGTCTCGGTGCGGCGCCCCGCGTCGACACCCGCTTCGTCGACGTAGGCGGGCACGTCGCGGCCGGCGCCCCGGCCGCCCGAGTAGCGGGCGCGACGGGTGCGCTGTACGACGTCGTAGTCGGTCAGCGGCCGCACCGATCGCAGCACGTCGACCTTGCGGTCGCGCAGGTCCCGCTCCCCGAGGGTGAGCGGTGGCTCCATGGCCACCAGGCACAGCAGCTGCAACAGGTGGTTCTGCACCATGTCCTTCAGCGCGCCCACGTGGTCGTAGTAGCCGGCCCGTCCTTCCAGGGCGAGGGTCTCGTCCCAGACGATCTCGATCTCGGCGATGTGGGTGCTGTTCCAGATCGGTTCGAGCATCCGGTTGGCGAGCCGGCTGCCGAGCACGTTCTGGACGGTCGTCATGGCCAGGAAGTGGTCGACCCGGAACACGGCGCGCTCGGGCACGAGTTCGGACAGCAGCCGGTTGAGTTCCCGTGCGTCGGAGAGGTTCTCCCCGAACGGCTTCTCCAACACGATGCGGCTGCCCCGGGGAAGTCCCGCCCGGTGGAGCGCGGTCACCGTCGCCGGGAAGAGCGCGGGCGGCAGGGCGAGGTAGACGGCCACGGGGTCGTCCCCGGCGACGGCGGCGGCGACGTCCGCGGGGTCGGTGACGTCCGCCCTGCGGTAGTCCGCCGACGCCGTGACGGCGGACCGGGCGGTCGCGGGGAAATCGGTGCCGTGCCGGTCGAGTTGGCCGTCGGCCCACTCGCGGTACCGGGCGTCGTCCCAGTCCTCCCGGCTGGCGGCCCGCAGGCTGAACCGGTCGTCGAGGTGTCCCGCCGCGTAGAGGGCGGCCAGGGCCGGAAGGAGGTATCGGCCGGTGAGGTCGCCCGTGCCCCCGAAGACGACGAGGCGTCGGATGGTCATCGGGAAGCGCCCCTCGCCCGTTCGAGATTGACTCCGCTGGCGATCGTCCCGATGTGGCTGAAGGCCTGGGGTGCGTTGCCCATGAATGCTCCTGTGGTGGGGTCGACCTGCTCCGACAGGAGCCCCAGGGGGCTGGCCCGCGAGCACAGTGACGCGTACAGTTCCTCGGCCTCGTCGAGCCGGCCCTGACCGGTCAGGTTGTCCACCATCCAGAAGCTGCACAGGACGAAGGCGCCCTCGGAGCCGGGGAGGCCGTCGGGGTGGTCGTCGTGCAGATAGCGGTAGAGCAGCCCCTCACCGGCCGAGAGGCGCTCCGCGACGGCCCGGGTGGTCGCCACCATGCGGGGGTGGTCGACCGGTACGACCTGGCGCAGCGGCAGGTTCAGCAGGCTCGCGTCGAGGACGCCGCCGCCGTCCATGTACACGCTGAGCGTCTGCGCGTCCTCGTCCCAGGACCGCTCCAGGATGAGTTCCCGCAACCGGCCCGCCTCACGGCGCCATTGGCCGACGTTGCCGGGCAGGCCGTAGCGCTCCGCGATCTGGGCCGCCCGGTCCAGCGCCACCTGGCACAGGCCGACGGAGTAGGTGAACGGCCGCCCCTCGCCGCGGATCTCCCACAGACCCTGGTCCGGCCGGCGCCAGGTGTGGACGGCCGCGTCGGCGAGCCCGGCCAGGCTGGCCCACATGGCGGGCTGGATCTCTCCTCCCCGGCGCAGCCACTGGTCGGCGCAGTCCAGGATCTCGCCGTACACGTCGTGCTGGCGTTGGTCGGCGGCGCCGTTGCCCCAGCGGACGGGTGCGGAGCCGCGGTAGCCCTCCAGGCCGGCGTCCTCGATCTCCTCCGGCACCCGGTCGCCGTCCAGGGTGTACATGATGCGGGGCCGGCGGCTGCGCTCGAACGCGTCGAGGACCCAGCCGAGGAACGCGTCGGCCTCGCCGCCGAAGCCGATGCGGCGCAGCGCGAAGACCGCGAAGGCGGCGTCCCGGATCCAGGCGTAGCGGTAGTCCCAGTTGCGGACACCGCCGATGGGCGCGGGCAACGACGAGGTGGGTGCGGCGACGAGTGACCCGTTCGCCCAGTCGTCGCAGAGCTTCAACGTGATCGCGGCACGCCGCACGAGGGCTTCCTGCGGGCCGGCGTAGTCGCACGAGCGCATCCACCGCCGCCAGGCGTCGGCCGTCTGGTGGAGCATGGCGTCGGGGTCGAAGCGGTGGTGGCGGTGGAAACGCCCCCAGGACAGCACCAGATCGAGCCGGTCGCCCCGCTCCAGCTCCTGCACGGTCCGCAGGCCGTCCAGGGGGCGGTTGGAGCGCAGGTGGAGGCGCAGCCGCTCGTTGCGGGCGGGCCGTACCTCCAGGCCGCTGTACAGGTGGTGGGCCTGGGCCCCGCCGCGCGGCTCCACCTCCACCCTGAGGCGTACCCGTCCCTCCAGGACCAGCACCGAGCGGACGAGTTCCCGGCGGCCGGACGGCGCGTCGTCGGACAGATCGGCGCCGGAGCGCAGGACCAGCGCGTCCGTGACGCGCACCAGCCCCGTGTCGCTGCGCAACTCCGTGTGCAGTACGCCGGTGTCGGGTTCGTACCGTTGCCGGGCCTCGCGCAGGTTCTCGGGCGTCACGGTGAAGTGTCCGCCACGGGCGTGGTCCAGCAGCGCGCAGAAGACGGGATCGGAGTCGAAGCGGGGCAGGCACATCCACGGGATGGTGCCGTCCAGGCCGACCAGCGCCGCCGTGGTGCCGTCTCCGATCAGACCGAGGTCCTCGAGGGGCAGGTAGCCGTCCGGCCGGCGAATCGGCCGGAACGGCGGGTCGGGATCGTACATACCGTTCGCTCCTCAGCAGCCCACCTGCGCCTGGTGCTCATGATCCAGAGTCGGCCAAGCCGGCGCTGCCCGCAAACCAGGTCACCGGGTCGGCGGCGCATCCGGGGCGTCGGACCGGCCTGATGCCCCGTCCGGGCCCGATACGTCGTCCGAGCCCGATCGCCGAACTGCGCGTACATCGCGGTCGGGGAATACTGGGAGTGATCCTCCGGCCGGGGACCGCGGGTGCCCGCAGGCCGTCCTCCACCGTCGAGCGGAGCAGCGTTCATGGTTGACCAGCGCGAGGAAACGGGCCGCATCGTGGTCGGAGTGGACGGTTCGGACTCGTCGAAAGAGGCCGTCCGCTGGGCCGTCCGCCAGGCTGAGGCCACGGGTGGCGCGGTCGATGCGGTGACCGCGTGGGAGTTCCCGCAGTTCCACGGCGCGCTCGGCTGGCTGCCCCCGTCGAGCAGTGACGAAGCCGCCCTGGAGGCCCGGGCCCGGCAGGAACTCACCCAGACCGTCGACGAGGCGGTGGGTCCGCGGCCCCCGGTGGAGGTGCGTGCAGAGGTGCACTACGGCACCCCGGCCGGGGTGCTGCTGAAGGCGGCCCGGGGAGCGTCCCTGCTCGTGGTCGGGAGCCGGGGCCGCGGAGGCTTCGCCGGGCTGCTGCTGGGATCGGTGGCGCAGCACTGCGTCCAGCACGCACCGTGTCCGGTCCTCGTGGTGCGCGGCGAGGACGGCTGAGGAGCCCGCATGTCACAGACGGAGTCAGCACCGGCCGGGCTGCGCAGCCGGGCCTGGTGGGACAACTCGGCCAACCCGGAGATGACCGCTCTGTATCTCGAGCGGTTCCTGAACTACGGCCTCACGGCGGCGGAGCTCCAGTCGGGACGGCCGATCATCGGCATCGCCCAGACGGGCAACGACCTGGTCCCCTGCAATCGGCACCACCTCGCTCTCGCCGACCGCGTCAAGGACGGCGTCCGGGACGGTGGCGGCATCCCGTTCGAGTTTCCGGTCCATCCGTTGCAGGAGACGGGTAAGCGCCCCACCGCGGCACTGGACCGCAACCTCGCCTATCTCGGACTGGTCGAGGTCCTCCACGGATATCCGCTCGACGGCGTGGTGCTGACGACGGGCTGTGACAAGACCACCCCCGCGTGCCTGATGGCGGCGGCGACGGTGAACCTCCCGGCGATCGTCCTGTCCGGCGGTCCGATGCTCAACGGTTATCACAACGGGATGCGGACGGGCTCGGGACTGGTGATCTGGCAGTCGAAGCGCCTGCTCGCCGGCGGGGAGATCGACTACGACGAGTACATGGCGCGCGTGACCGCCTCCGCGCCCAGCATCGGGCACTGCAACACCATGGGCACCGCGCTGTCGATGAACAGCCTGGCCGAGGCCCTGGGCATGTCCCTACCCGGCTGTGCCGCGATCCCGGCTCCCCTGGCGGAGCGGGCGCAGATGGCCTACGACACGGGCCGCCGGGCGGTGGCCGTGGTGCGTGAGGACCTGACCCCGCGCAAGGTCATGACCCGGGAGGCGTTCGAGAACGCGATCGTCGTCGCCTCGGCCATCGCGGCGTCGACCAACGCCCCCATCCACGTCAACGCCATCGCGCGCCACGTGGGGGTGGACCTGTCCAACCAGGACTGGCAGCGGGTGGGACGGGACATCCCGGTGCTGGTGAACCTCGCCCCGGCCGGCGAGTACCTCGGCGAGGACTTCCACCGCGCCGGCGGCGTTCCGGCGGTCATGCGGTCGTTGCTGGCGGCGGGGCACCTGCACGGTGACACGATGACGGTCTCGGGCACCACCGTGGCCGAGAATCTGGAGGGCGTCCCGTCCGCCGACCCGGCGGTCATCCGCCCCCTCGACGACCCCGTGAGCGCGCGGGGCGGACTCCTCGTGATGAGCGGGAACCTCTTCGACTCCGCGATCATGAAGACATCGGTGATCACCGACGGCTTCCGGTCCCGTCGGCTGCCGGGCCCCGAAGGCTCGTCCGTCTTCGAGTTCCGCGCGATCGTCTTCGACGGTCCCGAGGACTACCACGCCCGCATCGAGGACCCCGCGCTGGACATCGACCAGGACTGCATCCTCGTCATCCGCTACACGGGGCCGGTCGGGTACCCGGGCTCCGCCGAGGTCGTGAACATGGAGCTTCCCGCCTCGCTGAGCCGACGGGGTCTCACCGCGCTGCCCGCACTCGGTGACGGCCGCCAGAGCGGCACGTCGGACGCTCCGTCCATCCTCAACGCCAGTCCCGAGGCGGCGGTGGGAGGCAACCTCGCCATCCTGCGCACCGGTGACCGGATCCGCGTGGACCTGGACCGGGCACGCGTCGACGTCCTCCTGCCGGACGAGGAGATCACCGAGCGGCTGGCCCGGCACGAGCCTCCGGCACTGGAGAACCAGACACCGTGGCAGGAGATCTACCGTGCCACGGTGGGCCAGTTGGACAGCGGCGGCTGCCTCGAACTCGCCGTGTCCTACCAGGATCTCGTCCACACCAAGGGGATTCCGCGTGACTCGCACTGACCCCGGCCGAACGGTTCTGATCGCCGACTCCGACTTCGGCGACGTGGACATCGAACGCTCGATCGTCGAGGGCGCCGGACTCCGGCTCGTCGCCGCGCAGTGCAAGAGCGAGGACGAGGTGATCGAGGCGGGCAGGGAGGCCGCCGGCGTCCTGACCCAGTACGCGCGCGTCGGACCCCGCGCCGTCGACGCGATGCCCCACTGCCGGGTGATCGCCCGCTACGGCACCGGCGTGGACATCGTCGACGTCGACGCCGCGACCCGGCACGGCATCCAGGTCACGAACGCACCCAACGACTGGTGCGCGGACGAGGTCGCCGATCACGCCGTCGCGCTCTGGCTCGCGGCGGCCCGCAAGATCTGCCGCTACGACGGGGCCACGCGACGGGGCGAATGGCACTGGAAGACGGGCAGGCCCGTCCACCGGCTCAGGGGGCAGGTGCTGGGGCTGCTGTCCTTCGGCGCCATCGCGCGGCTCGTCGCCGAGCGGGCCCGGGCGTTCGGCGTCGAGGTGTGGGCGCACGACCCGTTCGTCGACGAGTCCGAGATCCGTGCCGCCCGGGTCCGGCCGGTCTCCTTCGACGACCTGGTGGAGGGTGCGGACCATCTGGTGGTCCAGGCGCCGCTCACTCCGCAGACGCACCACACCTTCGACCGCGCGACGCTCCGCCGGATGAAGCCCACCGCCGTCCTCGTCAACACCGCACGCGGGCCGATCGTGGAGGACGCGGCGCTGTACGAGGCGCTGACCGGAGGGTGGATCGCCGGTGCGGCGCTGGACGACATCGAGGAGGAGCCCGCCAAGCAACGCGACTGGCGGCCGAGCAACCCCCTCTTCGATCTGCCCAACGTCGTCGTCACCCCGCACGCCGCCTACTACTCCGAGGAAGCCATCGGCACGGTACGCACCATCGCGGCGGAAGAGGCCGTACGGGTCCTGACCGGGGAACCCGCGCGGTACCCCGTCAACGAACCGGCCGCCGGCTCCCACCGCGCGGAAGGCGCGTGAGCGGGCCCGCTCCCGGTCAGGAGCGCAGGCGGGTGAGTTCGTCCGCGCGGCGGTGGTCCTTCGGCCGCCCGAGGGCACGGCGCATGCGGATCAGATCGTCGAGTGCGGCGTAGCGGACGGTGAATCCCGACGGGTCCTGTGTGGTCTCGGCCCGGGCCAGGCAGGGCGACACATCCATGTCTCCCCAGGGGAGCACGGGGGTGCACAGGTCCCCACCGGCCCCGGTGACCTCGTATGCCGCCTGTTCGCGGTCCAGGTCCGGCGGTTCGGCGCAGCCGCACGCCGCGAGGGCGGCACGCAGGGCGCGCGCCTCGGCGGGGGTGCCGTCCCACAGCAGGTCCAGGTCCCCGGTCAGTTCGGTGGAGCCGTGCATGATGCCCGCGACCTGGCCGATGACCACCGCGTGGGAGCCGGCGTCGTGGAGTGCCCGGAGGAAGGGGAAGGGGTCGAAGCCGAGCGCCCCGTCCGTGGCGAAGGTGCCCAGCACGTCGTCGGCCTCCTCCGGGCGGCGCCCCACGGGAGCCCGTTCTCGCGTCGCATGCCGGGTCCGGGCGATCGCCCGCCGCAGGCGCAGGGCAGCAGCTGTCTGGCTCATGCGCCCATCCAACACGGTCCGCCTCCGGCCACGACACCGCGGTCGGCGCGTTCCGGGGCGCGCGCCCACCGCACCCCGGGCAGCGGCTCGTGCGGCACACTGCCCGGGGGCGTTCTTCGGGGCGCGACCGGTCAGCGGCCGCTCACTGGGTGTCCCCGTCGGGCAGCGGGTAGGGGAAGCCGGCGGTGACGCCGATCTTGTCGTACTCCATCTTGGAGGCGTCGTACCCGTCCTCCCAGTTGGCGTTCTTGACGTCGTTGCACTGGTAGCTCTGGTACGACTGGTCGGTGGTCTTGCCCACCTCGATGTCCTCGAAGGTGAAGCCGCAGCCGCCGGCGTCCATGTGGATGCCCCGGGTGCCGCTGTCGGGCATCGACTCGTCCGGGATCACGTCGCCGACGACCATCTGGCGGACGTGGTTGTCCATCGGGTACGGCTCGACGTTGTTGACGCCGTAGGTGTAGAAGGCGCCCATGTCGCCGCTGTCCAGGCCGGCTTCGTCGATGCGCAGGTACTCGAAGGTGTTGCCGCGGGCGTAGTTGTCCTTGAGGGCCACTTCCGGCCGGACCTCGAGGCTGATGCCGTAGCGGGCGCTGTGCTTGACGTGGCTGTGGCTGACCGTGTTGTTCCCGGTGTTCATCAGCTCGATGCCGGAGGCGTCGCCGGGGTTCAGCTCACCGTAGTGGGTGATGTAGTTGTTGGTGAGCAGGTGGCCGTTGGAAGTGTTGCCCTCGCCCGGGTAGGGGCCCTCCACCTTGATTCCGTCGGCGCCGATGTTCTCCAGCAGGCTGTCGCGGACGGTCAGGTGGTCGTTGGCGGCGAGCGCGTAGACGGCGTGGTAGCCCGTGTCGGAGATCTTCAGCCGGGACAGGGTGATGTCCTTGCTGTTGGTGACGGAGACGGCGCCGAAGCGGTTGCGCGGCATCTCGATCTGCCGGTCGTACTCCGGGTACGTGTGCACCTCGCCGGAGTCACCGTCACTGATCCAGCCGTTGCGGTACCAGTCGACGAAGTCGGTGTACTGCAGGGCGAGTCCGTCCAGCGTGATGTCCTCGGCCCGCCGGTCCGGTGCGGTCCCGGCCAGGTCGAACAGGGTCTTGACCGTGGGGCGCAGCACGGTGACGTCGTCGATGTCGCCGCGGGGCTTGTAGTAGAGCTGGCCCTTCTTGAAGTCCAGGTAGTACTCGCCGGCCTGGTCCAGGAAGTCGAGCGAGTTCTGGAGGAAGTAGCGCGAGCCGCCGCCGGAGTTGTTGAGCGCGTACCGGGTCCAGTACTTGAGCGTCATCTGGTTCTTGGCGGGGTTCCAGTCCCGGATCGGGACCGTGTCGGTGAACCAGCTCCAGCTGCCGCCGGACCAGACCACCGCCTGGGCGTTGCTGAGGTCCCAGTCCGCTTCCCAGTCACCGGGGTTGGAGTACAGCCACTGGTGGACGGCCTCCTTCTCGGGCTCCGGCAGGGTGGACGTCAGGTACGGGGCCCACTCGTCGTCGGACTTGCGGTTGGGATAGCGGGCGGTGGTGGCGCGGGTGCCGTCCTCGAAGAGGGTGTAGAAGGGGTTGTCGGTGCCGACGTCGGCACGGTAGATGCCGTCCTTGTACTCCTCCCAGCCGGTCACCGGCTCGGCGCCCATCACCCGGGCCTTGCCGGGGCCGTCGTAGGAGCGGTAGACGACCTGGTGGCCGCCGGCGCCCGAGTCGCGGTCGTCGAGTTCGACGGTCCGGTTCACCGGGTAGTCCCCGGCGCGCAGGTTGACGTGGATGTCGCAGCGCATTTTGCCGGGCCGGTTCAGGCCCTTGTCGCGGATGTGGTCGCGGGCCTTCTCGATGGTCTTGAACGGCCTGCTCTCGGTGCCCTTGGCCTTGTCGTTCCCGTCGGGGGACACGAACAGCTCGGTGGCCCTGCAGCCTGCGGCCTGGGCGCTCGCTTCGGGTGTGTCCAGGGTGGCGCCGCCCACCAGCAGGGCGCCGGCCGCGAGCAGCAGGGGAAGTCTTCTGGTCCTTCGTCGTACGGGGCGTACCTGGGTGGTTGGCACGAGGTCTCCTTGCCGCGTGGAGGTGCGTGAGGGTGCGTGATGCCGTTGTCCGGATCGGCGTGCGCCGGACGGGGTGCGTCTTCCGTGCCGTCACGGACGACGGAGCCGACGCGGACGCCGGGGCCGTCGGCACGGAAGTCGGAGCCGCGCGGGCTCGTGGTCCGTCCGGGTGCGGGGGCCGCCCCTGAGGATGCTCGTTCCGGCGGAGCACCCGCACGGCATCGTGTGCTCGACTAGTGGGTCACTGATCGAGCAACGATAGTTAATATGTTCGTGCCGTGGTGCCGTCAATACGCTTGGCTGAACCTGAAATTGATGACCCGAGGAGCGACGGGCTCAGCGGCTCGTGAGTCATAAGTTCACGCATCCCACATCCGGGGCGGGCGGGTGGACGCCGAACACACCCGGCCGCTCACCGAGGACGTGACCCGGCTGCGCCGGGCGGCGGCCAAGGACGACATCGGCGTCTTCCGCGACGCCGACATGTGATTTCACCGCCATGTGCGAAGCGGCCCGCAACGCGGCGCTGATCCGCGCGCTCCGGCGATCCGGAGGTCGCCGGGCCGGTGTTCGCCGACCACGCCGCGGGCTAGGCCGCCCGATACCTGCCGGACCGGTCCGGGCCCGCCACCGGTCTCACCTCACACCGCTCCGCCCATCCTCCGCACGACACCCTTGATGAGCGCGGCGAGCTCCGCCACCCGCTCGGGGGTGGCCTGGGACTTGAGCAGCGAGGAACTGACGGCGAAGGGCCGGTCGCCCCCCGTCGGTCCGGGAACGGCCGCTGCGACGCACACGATGCCCTCGGCGGCCTCCTGGTCGTCGACGGCGTGACCGGCCGTGCGCACGTCGCGCACGTCCCCGAGCAGCGCGTCGAGCGTAGTGAGGGACCACGGTGTGCGCGCCTCGAACGGCTCCCGGGCCGCCAGCAGTTCACGCACCCCGGTGTCGTCCAGGCCGGCCAGCATGGCCTTGCCCAGCGCCGTGCAGGTGACCGGCAGCCTCGCCCCCGCCCGACTGGTGAGGCGCATCAGGACGGTGCCCTCGTGCACCGCCAGATAGACGACGTCCGTGCCGTCCATGGTGGCCAGTTGGAGCGTCTCCTCCCGGTCGCCCAGGCGACTCACCTGCTCCCGGAAGCTGCGCACGGGATCGAAGGCGTCGAGATACGACTGGGCGAGCCGGAGCAGGCCAGGACCGAGGGCGAAGCCGCCGTCCACGGCGTGGACCAGCTCCTGTTCGCGCAGGGCCGCGCAGATGTTGACGACGGACGCGCGCGGTATGCCGCCCGCGGCGGCGGCCAGTTGGGCGGGCGTCAGCGCACGGCCGCGGGCGTCCGCCAGCGCGTCGAGGATCGCGCCCGCCCGCAGCACCGCCGGCGCCGGTGCGGCACTGGCCCATACCGATCCGTCCCGAGTACTCATGGCGCCACACCCTAGTTGTCAGCCTGTTGACAGTAAAGCAATCCATTGACAACAAGCGGTGCCGTACACCGATACTGGGCCCGCAAGCCCCGGAGCGGCGGCGCCGGCGCGGCGCCGACCACGGCGGACGCCCGCGCGCACCGGGAATCGGCACCCCACTCGTCACGGCGACGACCGCCTTCGCCGTCTCCGCGCCCGGCCGGCCGGCACAGACGTGTCCGGCGCGAGCGGCGGCACGGCCGGACCCGGCTCCCGACCAAGGAAAGCGACCCATGAAACTCGTACGGCTCGGAGACCCCGGGCGGGAACGCCCCGCCGTCATCGACGACCGGGGCGTCACCCGGGACCTCTCCTCCCTGACCTCCGACATCGACGGCACCTTCCTCGCGGCGGACGGCATCGCCCGCACCCGTCGGGCCCTGGCCGAGGACGCCCTGCCCCCGCTGCGGACCGAGGGGCTGCGCCTCGGACCGCCCGTCGCGCGGCCCGGCGCGGTGGTCTGCGTCGGCCAGAACTACGCGGCCCACGCGGCGGAGTCCGGCAGCGTGCCGCCCACCCGCCCGGTGATTTTCTTCAAGCCCCCGAACACGGTGGTCGGCCCGAACGACGCGGTGGAGATCCCGCGCGGCTCCGCCAGGACGGACTGGGAGGTCGAACTGGCCGTCGTCATCGGCCGCACGGCGCAGTACCTGGACTCCCCCGAGCAGGCCCTGGAGCACGTGGCCGGCTACGCCGTCTCCAACGACGTCTCCGAGCGCGACTTCCAGCTGGAGCACTCCGGGGGCCAGTGGTCCAAGGGCAAGTCCTGCGCCACGTTCAACCCGCTCGGTCCCTTCCTGGTCCCGGCCGACGAGGTGCCCGACGTCCAGGCTCTGCGGCTGCGGTCGTTCGTGAACGGCGAACCGCGGCAGGACTCGCGCACCGCGGACATGATCTTCTCCGTCGCGCAGATCGTGTACGACCTGAGCCAGTACCTGGTCCTGGACCCGGGGGACGTCATCAACACCGGAACCCCGGAGGGCGTAGCCCTGTCCGGGCGCTTCCCCTACCTGCGGACCGGCGACGTGATGGAGATCGAGATCGAGGGACTGGGGCGTCAGCGCCAGGCACTTGTCGCCGCGCAGACCTCTTCTCAGTCATCACTTGTATGATACGTTACGACTGGATGAGGGCAGGGTTGCGGGACTGATTCCCGACGGCCGCACAACGCCCGTTCCCCTGGCCCGACGGCACGCTCCCCCACCTCCCGCGCCCCCTCGGTTTTCCCTGGCGCGGGGTGGGTGGGCCGGTGGGCGGGACGGCGAGGAGAGCACAAGAGGGGGAGCAGTTGAAGATCACCGGATACCGGAGCCTGACGACCGTGCACCGCTGGGGGCGTCCCGTCGGAGACGCCAACGGCTTCGTCGCACAGGGCGTCACCGAGGTCCCGGTCCTGCTGGTCGAGACCGACGGCGGCCTCACCGGAGTGGGCCTCGGCGCACACGGCGACGCCGAGCGGGTCTTCCCCGCCCTGGACGGTCAGGACCCGCGGGCCGTCTCCTCGCTCTACGACCGGATGCTGGCCCACACCTTCAAGAGCGGCCACGCCGGCACCGCCTTCGGCACCATCGGCGCCTTCGACACGGCGCTGTGGGACCTCAAGGCGAAGATGGCCGGCGAGCCGCTGTGGCGCACCCTCGGCGCGGCGGACCGCTTCGTGCCCGGCTACGCGTCCGGCCTCGACATCGCGCTGGACGAGGAGGAGTTGGTCGCGCTGTACTCCGGCTGGGCCGCACGCGGCTTCACCGGCGCCAAGCTCAAGGGCGGCCTGGACACCGAACGCGACATCGGCAGGCTGCGCGCGGTCGCCGAGGTGCTGCGCGCCAACACCCGCTCCCCCGCCCTGATGCTCGACGTCAACGAGTCCTGGGGCAGGCACCAGGCCGTGCGGCTGCTCGCCCGGATCGAGGACCGCGTCGAACTCGCCTGGATCGAGGAGCCGGTGCGCCGCTGGGACGCGAAGGGACACCGGGCCGTGGGCCGGGCCGCGCGCACCGCCGTCGCCAGCGGCGAGAACCTGACGGGCCTGGAGCAGTTCCGCCCCCTGCTGGCGGCCGACGCACTCCAGGTCGTGCAGACCGCGGGCGTCTGGGGCATCACCCACTTCCTGCGGGTGGCGACCCTCGCCCACGGCCACGACCTCCCGGTCAGCCCGGTCGGCTACCACGCCAACCCGTTGGCGCACGCGGCCGCGGCCGCCCCCAACCACCTGGTCACCGAGGTGCAGGACATCGGCACACCGGCCGGACTGACCGTGGACCAGGCGATCGAGGACGGCGGCATCGTCCTCGGCGACGCGCCGGGGCTCGGCATCACGGTCGACGAGAGCGCGCTCGCCGCCCCGCAGCGGAACGCCGGCTGGGCACGCCCCGACGGGCCGCACGTACGCCCCCGCGATGCCGGCCTGCGGCTGGTGCCCGAGCCCGGCCCCCCGGGTCCGGTCACCCGTGCCCGGGCGGGCACCGCCTCCCTGGGCGTGCCCGGCCCGGCCCACCGTCCCGCGCGCAGCGAGCACACCGAGAGGGAGAACACGCCGTGACGCGACCACGCGCCGTCCTCGCCATGAACCCCCGGCTGGTCCACGCCGTCTTCGACGAGGCCGCCCTGGCCCGGCTGCGCCGCGCCGCCGACATCGACACCGGCCTGGTCCTCGCCGAGCTGGACTCCGCCCGCTCCCGCGACGCCCTGGCCGGTGCCGAGATCCTCGTCGCGGGCTGGGACGCGCCCGTCGTACGGGCCGAGCACCTGCCCCGCACCGAGCGGCTGCGGGCGGTGGTCTACGCGGGCGGGGTCGCCGCGACCTGTCTGGAGGACCCGGCGGCCTTCGCCGCCCGCGGCGTGGTCGCGGCCAACGCCCGGGCCGCCAACTCCGGGCCCGTGGCCGAGTACACCCTCGCCATGATCCTGCTCGCCAACAAGCGCGTCCTCGCCGAGGAGCGCCGCTACCGCGCCTCGCGGACCCTGCCCGACCACTTCGGCGCGTACGCCGGGTGCGGCAACTACCGGCAGACGGTGGGCATCGTGGGCGCCTCCACCGTGGGCCGCGCGGTGCTCGGCCTGTTGCGCCCCTTCGACCTGGACGTCCTGCTGTACGACCCGACGCTCACGACGGAGCGGGCGGCCGCCCTCGGCGCACGGCTGGTGCCGCTCGACGAGCTGATGGCGCACAGCCGGGTGGTGTCCCTGCACCAGCCCCTGACTCCCACGACCCGCGGCCAGATCGACGCGGGACGGCTGGCGCTGATGCCGGACGGCGCGACGCTCGTCAACACCGCGCGCGGTGCCGTCGTCGACCGGGACGCCCTGCTGGCCGAACTGCGCACCGGCCGCATCGACGCCGTCCTCGACGTCACCGACCCCGAGCCGCCGGATCCGGGCAGCGAGCTGTGGACCCTCGACAACGTCGTGCTCACCCCGCACCTGGCGGGTTCGCTCGGCGGGGAGCTGCACCGCATCGGTGACGCCGTCGCCGACGAGGTGGAGCGGTTCGCGACGGGCCGGCCCTTCGCCCACCCGGAGGACCTCGCGGCCTCCGCCCGTACGAGGGTGTGGTGAGGGCGATGCGTTCCCGTACTCTCCTCCGCGGCCCGGAGCTGACCGAACTCGGCTTGGGCGCCGCCCAGTTGGGCAACCTGGCCCGGGAGACCAGCGACCTGGACGCCCAGGGTGCCGTCGACGCGGCCTGGGACAGTGGCGTCCGCTACTTCGACACCGCACCGCACTACGGACTCGGGCTGTCGGAACGCCGCCTCGGCGCCGCCCTCGCCCGGCGCCCGCGGGCCGGG
This sequence comes from Streptomyces sp. NPDC111628, assembly GCF_055635195.1. Classification (NCBI taxonomy): domain Bacteria; kingdom Bacillati; phylum Actinomycetota; class Actinomycetes; order Kitasatosporales; family Streptomycetaceae; genus Streptomyces; species Streptomyces sp. NPDC111628. The sequence goes on from NZ_JBVKBZ010000003.1 coordinate 221,813, forward strand.
TACACGGTGTCCACCAAAGTGGGCCGCCTGCTGGTGCCCAGCCCCGAGACCGCGCACCGGCAGGACGACGGCGGCTTCGCCGTGCCCGCCGCCTTCCGGCGCGACTGGGACTTCTCCCGGGACGGCATCCTGCGCTCCTTGGAGGGCAGCCTGACCCGGCTCGGGCTCGACCACGTCGACATCGTCTACCTGCACGACCCCGACGAGCACTGGCAGCAGGCCTCCACCACCGGCGTCGACACCCTGGTCGAACTGCGCGACCAGGGGGTGGTGAAGGCGGTGGGCGTGGGCATGAACCAGGCCGCGATGCTCACCGAGTTCGTCCGCCGCTCGGACGTCGACCTGGTCATGGTGGCCGGGCGCCACACCCTGCTCGACCAGTCCGCGCGGGACGAGCTGCTGCCGCTCGCCCTGGAGCGCGGGGTCGGCGTCGTGGCCGCCGCCGTCTACAACTCCGGCCTGCTCGCGGCCGACCGTCCGCCGGCCGACGCCACCTACGACTACCTGCCCGCGTCCCGCGAGCTGATGGCGCGGGCCGGTGCACTCGCGGACGTCTGCGAGCGGCACGGCGTCACACTGCCCGAGGCCGCGATCGCCTATCCGCTGCGGCACCCCGCGGTCGTATCGGTGGTGCTCGGCGCCCGCGACGCGGGGCAGTCCCGCACGAACGCGGCGCGGCTCGCGGCCGGCGTACCGGACGCGCTGTGGACGGAGCTGGCGGAGCTCGGTCTGGTCCCGGACGTCCCCGGCGCGCCGTCCACTCCCGGAGGGCTGTCATGACCGTCGTCGACGCCCATCTGCACGTGTGGGATCCCGAGCAGGCCGCCTACGAGTGGCTGGGGCCCGCGATGGCTCCCGTCGACCGCGCCATGCCGTTCCACGACGCCCTTCCGGCCCTGCGCACGGCCGGGGTCGGCGCGGCCGTCCTCGTCCAGGCGGCCGACAACGACGAGGACACCGACCTCATGCTGGCGACCGCCGCCAGGCACCCGGAGGTCGTCGGCGTCGTCGCCTGGGTCCCGCTGGACGACCCGGGCCGGGCCCGGGCCCGCCTCGCCGTGCTGCGCCGCGACCCGCACGTGGTGGGCGTACGCACCCTGCTCCACGAGCGGTCCGACCCGGACTGGGTCCTCGGCCCCGACGCAGACGCGGGCCTCGCGCTGCTCGCCGAGGCCGGTCTGCCCTTCGACTACTCGACCACGTCGCCCGCCGCGCTGCGCCATCTCCCCGAACTGTCGGCCCGGCACCCCGCCCTGCGCCTGGTCGTCGACCACCTCGGCAAGCCGCCCGTCGGCGGCGGCCGCGAGGACCGCGCCGAGTGGCGCCGCCTGATCGCCGCCGCCGCGAAGCACCCCGGCGTCCACGCGAAGTTCTCCGGCCTCTACTCGGCCTCGGGCGCACTCGACGCCTGGTCCACCGACGAGGTGCGGCCCTTCGTCGAGGACGCGCTGGAACTGTTCGGGCCCGAGCGGCTGATGTACGGCGGCGACTGGCCGATCTCCCTGCTGGCGGGAGGCTACGCGCGCACCTGGGAGGCCATGTGCGAACTCCTCGCCCCGCTCTCCCCCGACGACCGCGCCGCCGTCCTCGGCGGCACCGCCACCCGCTTCTACCGCCTCGACCCCGCCCTGCTGGACGCCGCGCACGACGCGGCCGTGTGATCCGCTCCGGAAGGAACGCCAACGCCATGGAACACCAGACCACGACGCCGGACACGGCCGCGCTGGCCGGCTGGCTGCACAGCTGGGTGACGGACGAAGGAGCGATCAACGGCTTCCACAACCACAGTGTGTGGGGCACCAACCCGGCCACCTTCCTGGACTTCACCAGCGGGCACACCGCGTTCGCGGGTCCGGCCGTCGGCGCCTGGGCCCAGGCCCTGGCCGCGCGGCCGGACGAGCGGGGTGTCGCCCTGCTGCGCCGGCTGCTGCGCTACCAGTCCACGGAGCTGCAGCCCGACGGACAGTACGCGCACATCGGCTTCCAGGTCGGCGAGTCGGCGACCAGCGGCCTCATCCACAACGCCGTCGGCAGCCTCGGCATGCTGCTCGCGGTGCGCCACGCCGGACACCTGCTGCCCGCCGAGGAGGTGGCCGCCGTACTGGCCGCCGTACGGCGCAACCTGGACGCCTGCGAGGTCTACGGCGGCGGGCGTCCCGGCGAGGACGGCACCTGCAACCAGGAGTACGCCCGGGTCTGGGTCAAGCAGCTCTACACGGAGCTGAGCGACGACAAGACCTACGCCGACGACCTGTCCGAGGATCTGGCGGAGTTGATCCGGCTCTTCCACCACCGGGGGGTGCCCGACCCGGAGAGCACCGGCACGTTCCGCACCGTGCGGGACCGCGCCGAGGGCGGCATCCTGGAGCCCGCCGAGTACTACGGGCTCATGATCGTGCCGCTGGTGCTGGGGTACCGGGCGCAGGGCGATCCTGAACTGCTGGCCGAGGCACGGCGGTTGTGCCGGCACGTGGCCCGCTCGGCCTGGACGGACGAGACCGGCGCCGTCCGCTACCACCGCTACTGGTACGTCCAGGGCGAGCGCGCCCTGAAGACGGACACGCCGATGCTCATCGCGGGCATGGGACTGACCCTGTACGGCATCCACGAGGTGCTGGCCGAGGGCCCGGACGCCGAACTGGAGGCGTTCACCGAGGCCTGCCTCGCCACCTACGCCCGTTACCAGACGCCGGCCGGGTACTTCGCCTCCGCGAGCGGCTGGCACAACGAGGCCGACATCGCGCCGAGCACCGCCTGGCACGCGCACGACCTGCTGTTCCTGATGGCCCGGTCCGGTCCGGACGAGGACTTCTGGGACCGGGTGACCGCTCCGCGCGAACGGCAGTCGGTGCTGGTCAGCGATCGCGCGTACTGGGCCGAGTCCGGCGTCCACTGGTCGGTGCGCAGCCCGCTCACCGCGGGCGACCTGCACCTGTACGGGCGCAAGGACCGGGCCGTCTTCGCCCGGGAGTTCTTCGCCTGGACGGACCGCGAGCCGCTTCCCGAGGAGCTGCGTCACCCGGACGTCCCCGAGTTCTTCGTCGCCGACGACGGCATCTACCGCGTCGACCACGGCGAGGCCCCCACCGACATCACCGCCGTCGGCCCCCTGCCCTACCGGGGACGGCTGTGACCACCGAACGACACCGCCGGCTTTCCCCACCGAGGAAAAGAGAGATGACAATGACGTCGACCAACAGAGGGAGCAAGGCGCGCGGTGCCGCGCTTGCCGCCGTGGTTCCACTGCTCCTCGTCGCGGCCTGCTCGTCGGGCTCCGGCTCGGCGGAGGGCGAGGACGGCGAGATCCGGATGATGGTGAACCTCACCGACAACCTCAACCAGGCCTACTGGGAGAAGCTGGTCAAGCCCTTCGAGGACAAGACCGGCCTGAAGGTGAAGATAGAGGGCCCGACCGGCAAGTCCGTCGCCGAGTCCTTCCCGCAGCAACTGGCCGCCGGCACGGCGCCCGACGTCATCCAGTCGATCTTCCCCGACGACGACACGGCGCCCGAACTGATCGACCTCGGCGGCGAGGCCTGGGCCAAGGGCACGCCGATGTTCGACGAGTACGCCATGGGCGACGCGCACTACGCGGTCGGCGTCGGCACCCAGACGCAGTCGCTGGTCTACTACAACAAGACCGCCTTCGAGAAGGCCGGGATCAGCAAGCCGCCCACCACCTGGGACGAGCTGACCAAGGACCTCGGCGACCTCAAGAAGGCCGGCTACACGCCGATGCAGACGGCCGGCGACTTCCAGACCGGCCTCCAGCTCCAGCAGATCTACCATCCCACGCTGAACCAGCTGCACCCGAAGTGGCAGACCGCCGTCTCCGACGACAAGCTCTCGGTCGGCGCCGCGTACGAGCCCGCGTTCCAGATGTACGCCGACTGGATCAAGGCCGGCTACATCGACAAGAGCGACGTCGGACTCAGCCCCTCCCAGGCGGACGGCAACTTCACCGCGGGCAAGGTGGGTCTCTACACCAACGGCAGCTGGTTCGCGGCGAGCCTGGACAAGGCCGGGGACCTGCCCTTCGAGGTGGGCGTGTTCTCCCCGCCGGCCGCGGAGGGCCAGGCGTACCCGGGCCCGCAGGGCGCCACCATGGCCAACCCGTACATGATCCGCAAGGGCATCGGGGACGAGGACGGCGCCAAGCAGCTGGTGGAGTACCTGGTCACCGACGCCAAGGCCGTCGAGGCGCAGCTCGGTTCGGACGGGGTGTTCCGCAAGGGCGCCGAGCCGAAGCAGTCGGGGGTCGACGCGCAGATCCAGGGCATCCTCGACGACGCCCCCGCGCTGGTCGCCGTGGGCGAGGGGCAGGGCAACGTCCGGCTGCCCGTCACCGGCTTCAACCCGAAGTTCACCGAGGTCGCGCAGAGCCTGTACACGGGGGCGGGCCCGGCGGACGCCGCCAAGAGCATCGACCAGTGGGTCGACGAGAACCGCTGACCCATGGAACGGACAACTGTCTCGAAGCCGCGGGCGTGGCGCGACCTGGGCGCCCGCGTCAGCATGGTCGTGCCCGCGGTGCTCGTCTACGTCGCCCTGCTGGTCGTACCGGTGATCTACGCGATCTACTACAGCTTCACCGAGTACAACGGATTCCCCCACCGGGTCCCCGAGTTCATCGGTCTGGACAACTACCGGACCATGTTCGAGTCCGACGACATCACCGGCACCATGGTGGTCACCGCCGTGGTGGCCGTGGTGGGCGCGGTCGCGGTCAATCTGGCCGCGCTGGGGCTCGCGTTGCTGCTGCAGCGCACCAACCGGTTCAATACCTTCGGCCGGGTGGTCATGTTCTACCCGCACGTGCTCAGCGCGCTGGTCGTGGGCTTCCTGTGGCAGGCCATCCTCGGCCCGCAGGGCGTGGTCAACACCATGCTGGAGAAGGTCGGCACCGACAGCCTGCCCTTCCTCAGCGATCCCGACTGGGCCCTGTGGTCGATGATCCTCGTCATCGTCTGGTCGCTCTTCGGCGTCCAGCTGATCCTCTACCTGGCGGGTCTGCAGGCGGTGCCGGCGGATCTGCTGGAGGCGGCGCGGATCGACGGCGCGAGCCGGTGGCAGACCTTCCGTGCCGTCACCTGGCCCTCGCTGGCGTCCACCGTGACGGTCGCCGTCATCACCTCGGGGATCTCCCTGCTCAAGACGTACGACGTGGTCGTGTCGCTGACCGGGGGCGGCCCGGCGGGATCCACCAAGACGCTCGCCTACTCGATCCTCGCAGTCTCCTTCCCGCAGCGGGACATCGGCGTCGCCTCGGCCCAGGCCGTGCTGCTGATCGTCGCCGCCGCGGTCCTGGCCATCACGGTCCTCGTCCTGCGCAGGCGGGCCGAGGACGACGCGGAGTCCATCGGATGAAGAAAACACTCACCTCGGCCGCCACCGTCCGGGTCGCGTTCGTCTCCCTGGTGTCCCTCGGCATGCTCGTGCCGATGTACCTCCTGGTGGTCAACGCCTTCAAGAGCCAGCAGGAGATCCTCGCCAACCCGTTCTCGCCGAGCTTCGGCACGGCGACCTTCCAGTACCTCGCCGACGCCTGGAACAACCCCGACTTCAGCATCCTCAAGGGCTACGGCGTCACCATCGCGCTGGTGCTCTGCGTGAACGCCCTCGCCATGGCGGTGTGCGCGCCCGCGGCGTACGTGCTGGCCCGCACGTCGAAGCCGATCTCGCGGCTGCTGCTGTTCTTCTTCATCGCGGGCATGTTCATCCCCACCCAGGTGATCCTGGTGCCGGTCATCTTCGTGCTGCGGGGGATCGGCCTGATGGGGACGCTGCCGGGGCTCATCCTGTTCATGACGGCGACCACCATCCCGTTCACGCTGTTCGTGTTCTTCGGCTACATCCGGGTGCTGCCCAGGTCGCTGGACGAGGCCGCGGCCATCGACGGGGCCGGCCGGTACCGCACGCTGTGGCGGATCATCCTGCCGTTGATGCGGCCGATCGTCGCCACGGTCTTCATCCTCAACTCGCTCAGCGTCTGGAACGACTTCGCCAGCCCGCAGATGATCCTCGGTCCCGGCAGCGGCGTCTACACCGTCACCACGGGGGTGTACGCGGCCGTCGGCCAGTACTCCACCGACTACACCAAGGTGTTCCCGACCCTGCTGCTCGCGGTGATCCCGATCCTGGTGATCTTCGTCGTGATGCAGCGGCACATCATGAGCGGGCTCGCGGCGGGGGCGGTCAAGGGCTAGGGGGTGTCGTTTGGATCTTGCCGCGGGGCGCGGGGCCTGGCACGCACATCTGCGGCGTTGTCGTCGGTTGCCAGGGCTCCGCCCTGTCGCCCTCCTCCGCCTTGCAGCTGCACGCACCAGACCCCGCTCGGGTCGGCCACTAGGCACCGTTGCCTGGAGCCGGCCTGATCCAAACGACACCCCCTAGGCGGCCCCTGTCTGCCCGCGCCGGGCCCGTCACACACCAGCAGCGACCCGTTTCGCGAAGGAGTGACCTGCCATGCCCGCACCCCGCACACCCCGCCGGGTGGCGTCCGTGATCCGGCTGCGCCCGGAACACGCCGAGAGGTACCGGGAGCTGCACCGTGCGGTGCCCCGGCCGGTGCTGGACGCCCTCTCCCGCGCGCACGTCACCAACTACTCCATCTTCCTGCGCGACCACATCCTGTTCGCCTACTTCGAGTACACCGGCGACGACTACGAGGCCGACATGGCCGCCGTCGCCGCCGACCCCGAGACCCAGCAGTGGTGGACGCTCACCGATCCCTGCCAGCAGCCCCTGGACTCGGCGCAGCCCGGGGAGCGGTGGGTGACCGGCGAGGAACTCTTCCACCTGGACTGACCGCCACCCCATGCGAAGGAACACCGTCATGCCGCACACCCCCACTCCCCCGGCCCCCGAACTCGACGCTCTCGCGGCCGTCGTCACGGGCGGCGCGTCGGGGATCGGGCTCGCCACGGCCAGGCTGCTGGCCCACCGCGGCGCCCGGGTCGCCGTCCTCGACCTCGCCCCGGACGCCCTGCCGGCCACCGACCGCGAGGCTCTGCTCACCGTGCGGTGCGACGTCACCGACGACGACTCCGTGCGGGCCGGCGTCGCCCGGGCGGTGGATCTGCTGGGCGGCCTGGACATCCTGGTGAACAACGCGGGCATCGGCGCCCAGGGGACGGTCGCGGACAACGACGACGCCGAGTGGCACCGCGTCCTGGACGTCAACGTCGTCGGCATCGTGCGGACCACCCGGGCCGCACTGCCCCACCTGCGCGCCTCCCGGCACGCGGCGGTGGTCAACACCTGCTCGGTCGCGGCGACCGCGGGGCTGCCCCAGCGGGCGCTGTACAGCGCGAGCAAGGGCGCCGTGCAGTCCCTGACCCTCGCCATGGCCGCCGACCACATCCGTGAGGGCATCCGGGTGAACTGCGTCAACCCCGGTACGGCGGACACCCCGTGGATAGACCGCCTGCTGTCGAGCGCCGACGACCCGGCGGCCGAGCGCACCGCGCTCAACGCCCGCCAGCCGACCGGCCGTCTGGTGAGCGCCGAGGAGGTCGCGGCGGCCATCGCCTACCTGGCGTCCCCGGCGGCGGCGTCCGTCACCGGCACGGCCCTCGCCGTGGACGGTGGCATGCAGGGTCTGCGGCTGCGGCCCGACGGCAGCTGACCGGAGCGCGGCACACCGGACCACCCCCCGCATCGCACCCCCCACGTCAGTGACATGAGAACCGACGAAAGGGCACCCCATGCTGAGAACTCGGCGACGACCGGCCCGGACCCTGTTGGCCGCGGTCGCCCTGGCCCTGACGGCGGGCGCCGTCGGACCGGGAGCCGGGGCCGCCGCGGCCGCGGCCGGTTCCGCTCCCGGGAAGCTGACGGTCTACGTCTCCGCCACCGACGGGGACGACGCCAACAGCGGCAGCCGGAAGGACCCGCTGCGGACCATCGCCGCCGCCCGGGACGCCCTGGCCGGCCACACGTCGGCCAAGGCCCGCGGCACGGTGCTGATCCGGGGCGGCACCTACGTCCTCGACGACACCGTCGCGCTGAAGGGCACCGCGAACTCCTGGGTCACCTACGCCCCGTACCGCGACGAGAAGGTGACGATCACCGGGTCGCACGAACTGCCCGCCGAGGGATGGAAGAAGCTCACCGACCTCTCCGCGGAGACCCTCGCCCAGCCGCAGTACTCCTCCAACACGCGCCTGGACACACCCGAGTTGCGCGAGGGCGTGTGGGTCTACGACCTCGGCGCCCAGGGCATCGATCCGGGCACCCTGTACAAGAACGGCTTCAACTGGGTGCAGGACCCCTTCGCTCCCGAACTCGTCGTCGGCGGCGCCACCCAGGTCCTGGCCGAGTACCCGAACGGGAACTCCTGCGCCACGAAGGAGACCGGCTGCCACCTGTGGGGCACCGGCGACAAGTGGGACGCCGAGGCCCCCCGGGACCTCATGAACGTGGACCTCGACGCCCGTTTCGGCCTCCAGGACGACTGGAACTCCTCCGGCACCACCCCGCGGGCCCAGTTCGAGGACAAGAAGCAGCAGCTCGACGACGCGGACGGGCGCGACACCTGGTCGCCCGAGGAGATGCGGCGCATGACCCCGCAGATCTTCACGGTGGGCGGCCGTGCGGCGGCCGGGGACCGCTACAAGGGCTGGGCGCCCGAGGCGGTGCCGACGGTGGACGACCTCGGCACCCGTGGCTTCGGCGACTACGCCGACGTCCCGGTGCAGCTCGACCCGCGGTGGATCGAGGACATCGACAACACGAAGGCCGAGACGGAGGGCTGGCTGTCGGGGTACTTCGGCAACAACTACGCCAACGACATGGTGCGGATCCTGTCCTGGAGCGAGGACCGGCTCTACACCAAGTACCCGTCGATGTACATTCCGCAGGACGCGTGGACGAAGGTCAAGGTCCTCAACGTCCTGTCGGAGATGGACGCGGCCGGTGAGTACTACATCGACCGCTACGACGACAACGACGTCCTCTACTACCGGCCGGAGGGCGGGACGATCGAGGGCAGGGACGCCACGCTCCAGACCTTCGACAAGAACTTCTTCCTGCTCGACGGCACACAGGGTGTGACCCTGCGCGGTCTGACCATGACCGGGTCGCTCGTCAGCGGCGTACAGCTCCTGGACGCCGTCGGCACGCTCATCGACGCGGTCGACATCTCCAACGTGAGCATGGACGCCGTCCGCATCGGCCGGACGACCGACACCATCACGGCCATGCCGGACTACCAGAGCCTGCGCGGCGGCCACGACAACGTCGTGCAGAACTCCTACCTCCACGACCTGGGCGGCGGCGGGGTCCTGCTCGGCGGCGGCGACCGGGCCACGCTGGAACGGGGCGACAACGTCGCGCGGCACAACGAGATCGCGCGCTTCTCGAAGCTGGCGACCTACACGCCGGCGGGCTACCTGTACGGAGTCGGCAACTCCTTCGAGTACAACTACGTCCACGACGCACCGCACATGGCCGTACAGATCATGGGCAACGACATGCGCGTCAACCACAACCACTTCCACGACGTGGTGAAGAACGCCGGGGACATGGGCGCGGTCTACGCGGGCCGGGACTTCACGTATCTGGGCAACGAGATCGCGTACAACCACTTCGAGAAGATCGGCGGCTCCAACGACGCGATGTACATGGACGACGGCGCGTCCGGTGTGCGCTTCCACCACAACGTGGTGAACGGCTCGAACTCCGGGGTCAACCTCAACTCCGGGCACAGCAACACCGCGAACGACAACGTGTTCATCGGCGTGAAGCACGTGGGCCACGGCGGCATCTACCACAAGAAGGGCGAGACACGGCTGCCGCTGGACAACAGCTGGGTGCTGCAGAGCAGGTTCAACGCGTTCCTCGACGTCCGTGAGGGCGAGAAGTACAGCGCGACGCCCGAGACCGTGGCGGCCTGGCACGAGCACTACACGAGCGGCAAGGCGACGTACTCCGACGGGAAGCCGATCGCGTACCCGCAGGTCGAGCGGTGGTACGTGCCGAGGGTGACCGCGACGGGCAAGGACTGCACGGCGGCCGACTACGCGACGGCGGGCACCAACGGATGCAGCCGGGCGACGGTGTGGGACGACGCCGACTCGCTCTACGCGCCGTCCGGTGTGGAGATCGACCACGCGGTGGTCGTCGGCGGCGGCTCCGGGTTCGTGGAGACGACCGCGACGTTCACGGAGCCCGCGGCGGAGTACAACCTGTCGCGCTGGAGCGACAAGGTCAACACCCGTTCGGTGGCGGCCGCTTCGGTGACGGAGACGGGTCTGGACCTCGACACGCTGAAGTTCTCCGGCTCCGGCGCGGTGGCCGAGGCGTACGGGGCCGCGTGGGTCGCGGAGTGGAACCGGCACGTGACCGCGGCGGGGATCGGCCGGCCGTGACCGGCTGAACAGGGCGAGGCGGCCGAGGGACCGGTCCGGCGACGGGTCCCTCGGCCGCCTCGTTGTGGCCGTCCTACGCGTCCGGCGCGTCGGCCGGACGTCGGCGGGCCCACGACGACGTGATGTGCTCGCGCATCGCCTCGGCGGCCGCGTCGCCGTCCCCGGCGAGCACCGCGGCGGCGACCCGGGCGTGCGCCTCGTGCGTCAGCTCGATGTCCTCGCGCGTCGGGTCCCCGCTGTACTGCGGGGAGCGCACGGCCTTGCCCTGGATGCTGGAGACGATGGCCCGTCCGAACGCGTCCCGGGAGGCGTGGTGGATGATCTCGTGGAACTCGATGTCCGCGCGCGAGTAGGCCTCGGGATCGTCGATCAGGCCCGCGAGTTCGTCGAGCTTGGCCGAGAGCGCCGCCGACTGTTCCTCGTCGATGCGCCCGGCGGCACGGGTGGCCATCGCGCACTCCAGGGTGGTCCTGATCTCGATCAGGTTGTCCAGATAGACCAGGCGGTCCTTGCGCTGGAACAGCGCGTCGAGGACCAGCGGGTCGAGCAGGCTCCACTGGTCCTGGCCCAGGACGACGGTCCCCCAGCCCTGACGGGTCGCCACCAGCCCCTTCTCGGCGAGCGTCGTCGTCGCCTCCCGGATCACGGTCCGGCTCACCTCGTACTCCTCGCAGAGCTCGCCCGCCGACGGCAGCGCGGTGCCCGGCGGGTACTCCCCGAGCACGATGGCCGTCGCGAGGCTCTGGACGACGGCCGCAGCGAGCGGCGGCCGGCGTCGTTGAGGGCGGGACACAGCGGTGGTGTCCGCGGATGGCTTGATCATCTGGTCAGAGACTCCCCAAGTTCGTGCAGGTTCACCCGGCCCCCGCTGTCCAATGACCCCAGGTTAGCCGAACATGCTAAGGTCATCACTCGTATCACAAGTTACGACTCAGCCGTGGGAGACGCGATGCGCATCACCGGATACCGGTCCCTTGCCACGGTCCACGAGTGGGGACGACCGGTGGGCGACGTGAACGGCGTCGTCACCGCCGGCGTCACCGAGGTGCCGGTCCTGCTGCTGGAGACGGACGAGGGCCTGACCGGCGTGGGCCTCGGCGGCCACGCCGATGTGGAGCGGGTCTTCCCCGCGCTGGAGGGCCAGGACCCCCGGGCGGTCACCTCGCTCTACGACAGGATGCTCGCCCATGTCTTCAAGTCCGGGCACGGCGGGCACGTGTTCGGCACGATCGGCGCCCTCGACATGGCGCTGTGGGACCTCAAGGCGAAGATCGCCCAGGAGCCGCTGTGGCGGACGCTGGGCGCCGCCGACCGGTTCGTGCCGGGCTACGCCTCCGGCCTGGACTACGCGCTGACCGACGACGAACTCGTCGCGTTCCACGAGCGGTGGGCGCGGCGCGGCTTCACGGGCGCCAAGGTCAAGGGCGGTCTCGACGTGGACCGGGACGTGCGGCGCCTGGCGGCGGTCCGCGACGTGTTCCGGGTCAACAGCGACCGTCCCGCGCTCATGTACGACGTCAACGAGTCCTGGGGACGGCACCAGGCGGTGCGTCTGGCCCGGCAGGTCGAGGAGCGGGTCGAACTCACCTGGATCGAGGAACCGGTCCGGCGCTGGGACGTGGCGGGACACCGTGCGGTCGCCACGGGCATCCGCGCCGCCGTCGCGACCGGGGAGAACCTGACGGGCCTCGAGCACTTCCGGCCGCTGCTGGCCGCGGACGCGGTGGGGGTCGTGCAGACCGGCGCCGTGTGGGGCATCACCCACTTCCTGCGGGTCTCGACGCTCGCCTTCGGGCACGGCCTGCCGGTGAGTCCCGTCGGGTACAACGCCAACCCGGTCGCGCACGCGGCGGCAGCCGTGCCCAACCATCTGGTGACCGAGGTGCAGGACCTGGCCTTCCCGGTCGGACTGCGGGTGGACCAGGAGATCGCCGACGGCGGGATCGTGCTCGGCGACGCCCCGGGACTGGGCATCGAGGTCGACGAGGAGCGGATCGTCGCGCGGGCCGCGGCGGGCGGGTGGTCGCTCCCGTCAGGACCGCACGTCCGCCCCGCCGACGCCGGCCTCAGACTCGCACCGCAGGCGCGATGAGGACGTGACGAGGACGTGACGAGGACGCGCTGAGGAGGGAGCAGGACATGAGGACGCGAAAGGCTCTGGTGGTCCGCGGCGGGTGGGAGGGCCACGACCCGGTCGGCTGCACCGAGTCGGTCATGCCCGCACTGGAGCGCGCGGGGTTCGAGGTCGAGGTCGCCGAGGACCTGGCGGTGTACGAGGACCCGGGGCTGCTCGCCGCCACCGACCTCGTCGTGCACTCCTGGTCGGCGGGCGGGCTGACGGCGGCCCAGGAGGCGCACCTGGTCGACGCGGTGGAGGCGGGCACCGGCTTCGCCGGCTGGCACGGGGGCGTGGTCGCCACGAACGTCGCCAACCCCCGCTACCTGCGGATGGTCGGGGGCCGCTTCCTGTGGCACCCGGACGGCTTCCAGGAGTTCACCGTGCGGATCTCCGCCACCCCCGACCGGGACGGCGGGATCACCGAGGGGGTCACGGACTACGACGTGGAGACCGAGCACTACTGGGTGCTCACGGACTCCCTCAACACCGTCCTGGCCACGTCCGTGCTCGCCCCGGGCCCGGCCGATCCGTGGGACGAACCCGTCGAGTTCCCCGTGGTGTGGACGCGCCGTTGGGGAGCGGGGCGGGTCTTCGTCTGCACCCTCGGGCACCGCGTCGCGGACCTCAGGGTGCCGCAGACGGCGGCGATCGTCGGCCGCGGTCTCGTGTGGGCGGCGCGCGCGTGATGCCGGGGGGCGTCCGGGCCGCCCGGCGCTCCCGCCCGCGACGGCCCGGCACCCCGCGCGTGTCAGGTGCTCTCGCGCGCGACGACCCGGTGTCCCACGTCCCGGTGCGGGACGTCGACCGTGGCACCGCGCATCCGCGCCAGCAGCAGCTCGGCGCCCAACTCCCCGATCCGCGCGCTGGGTACGGCCACCGTGGTCAGCGCCGGAACCAGGTGCCGGGCCAGTTCGAAGTCGCCGAAGCCGGCCAGGGCGAGCGTGCCCGGCACGTCGATGCCGCGCCGTACGCAGGCCTGGAGGGCACCGGCGGCGAAGACGTCGCTGGAGAACATCACCGCGTCGGAGTCCGGGTACCTCTCCAGCGCCAGGTCCAGCAGGACGACACCGGTGTCCATGGTGACCGGCTCGGGACCGGCGTCCACGGTGCGCGCCTCGCCGCCCAGCAGGTCCCGGACGGCGCCGGTGTAGCCGTCGAGGCGCTCCGCGGCCCGGGGGTCGCCGGAGGTGTGCCGCCCGGCGAAGGTGATCCGCCGCCGGCCGCGCTCCACGAGGTGGCCCACCATCGCCCCTGCCGCCGCCGCGTTGGAGAAGCCGACCAGCAGGTCCACCGGGTCCTCGGACCAGCCCCAGGTCTCCACGACCGGCACCCCGGCCGCCCCGAGCAGCGTCAGCGTGCCCGGGGTGTGACGGGTCCCCACCATGAGCAGTCCGTCCGGCCGCCGGCCCAGGAAGCTGCGCAGCACCTCCTCCTCGTGCTCGGGCCGGTAGTCGGTGGTCCCGACGAAGATCTGGTAGCCGTGGGCCGCCAGCGCCGTGGAGAAGGCGTGCACCGTGTCGGCGAAGACCGACGCGTTGATCTGCGGCACCAGGGCGGCGACCGTACGGCTGCGGTTCGAGGCCAGGTTGCTGGCGGCCAGGTTGGGCACGTAGCCGGTGGCCGTGAGGGCCGCCTGGACCTTCGCGCGCGTCTCGTCGGACACCGACAGGGGGTCGCGGACGACCCGGGAGACCGTCTGCGCCGACACCCCGGCGGCCGCCGCGACGTCCGACAGGGTCACCGAACGGGTCGCGGAGCGTTTACGGGGACGGCGGGGCGGCGGCTGGGTCACGCCGGAAACGATATCGGGCGTCACAGTGCTCCCCGCGCCACCAGCGCCCGCATCAGATCCGCGATGCCGAACGTCCACGGCACACACGCTTCGCTCGGCCGGATCCGGTTGGCGAGCGTGCCGAGCTTCGGCGTGGCGACGGCGACGAGGTCGCCGTCGTGATGCGTGAACCCCTGGCCGGGCGCGTCGCGGTCCTCCACGGGCGCGAACATGGTGCCGAGGTAGAGCACCGCGCCGTCGGGGTACTGGTGGTGCGGGCCCAGCAGCTGCGCCACGAGGTCCAGCGGGTCACGGCTGATGGCGGCCATCGAGGACTCGGCGTCCAGCCGGTAGCCGTCGGCGCCCTCGACGGTCAGGGTCACCGTGGCCCGGCGTACGTCGTCCATGCGGAAGCCCGACTCGAACAGGCGCAGGAACGGGCCGAGGGCGGCCGAGGCGTTGTTGTCCTTGGCCTGGGGCAGCAGCAGCGCGGAACGGCCTTCGACGTCGCGGAGGTTGACGTCGTTGCCGAGTGTCGCGCCGACCACGGCCCCGGTGGAGGAGACGGCCAGCACCACTTCGGGCTCCGGGTTGTTCCAGCGCGAGGCGGTGTGCACGCCGGCGTCGGCGCCGCTGCCCACGGCGGCCAGCACGGGCGCCTTGGTGAAGATCTCGGCGTCGGGGCCGATGCCGACCTCCAGGTACTGGCTCCACGCCCCCTGCGCGACCAACAGCTCCTTGAGCGCGGCGGCCTCGTCCGAGCCCGGCCGCAGGGCGGCGATGTCGTCGCCGACGAGCCGGCGGATCTGCTCCCGGGCCTCGGCGGCACCCGCGGCGTCCCCGCGGACGCGTTCCTCGATCACCCGCTCCAGCATCGAGACGACGAAGGTGACCCCGGCGGCCTTGACGGCCTGCAGGTCGACCGGCGCGAGCAGCCACGGCCGTCGCGGGTCCCGGGTGTCGACGGGCGTGTTGGCCAGCACCTCGTCGAGCCCGGCGATCCGCTCGCCCCGGGCGGCCCGCAGCCGGGCGGCGGGGTCCGGCGTCTCGCACAGGTCGCGCACGGTCGGGAAGGCCGCGGTGATGTCGTGCAGGCCGTCCTCGCGGACGGCCACCACGGACGGCCCGAGGCCGGGACGCCAGACCCGGCCGACGAGCGCGCCCCCGGTTCCGTCGGCGGGCAGGGTGGTCGCGGCGTCGGGCCACTGGTTCATCGGATTCCTTTCGTGGTTGCCCCGGTCCCGTCCCGGCAGGTGCGAGGTGGTCGGGGCAGGGACGTTGACACTGCGAGCGGCGCCCGCCTAGCGTGCATGTTAGCGCTATCGGTAGCGCTAACAACAGGGTAAGGAGTCCCATGGCCTCGCGCGACAAACCCGGCGTTCTCAGCGGGTACCGGGTCCTCGACTGTTCCATCGCCATGGCCGGCCCGTTCGCCGCCCAGCGCCTGGGCGACCTCGGCGCCGACGTCGTCAAGGTCGAACCGGTCACCGGGGAGTGGCAGCGCCACGCCGCGGCCGGCGGGGCGGAAGGCAACCGGATCAACGTCTCCTTCCTCTCCCTGAACCGCAACAAGCGATCCCTCGCCGTCGACCTCAAGGACCCTGCGGGCAAGGAGGTCCTGCGCCGCCTCGTCGCGGGCGCCGACGTCTTCCTCCAGAACTACCGCCCCGGCGTCGCCGACCGCCTGGGCGTCGACTACGCCTCCCTGGCCGCGATCAATCCCTCCCTCGTCTACGTCTCCATCTCCGGGTACGGCGAGGACGGCCCCTACGCCCAGCGCCCGGGCCAGGACCTGCTGTTGCAGGCGATGTCGGGGGCCATGCTGTCCAGCGGCCGCTCGGGCGAGGCGCCGCGGGCCGCGGGGCAGTACCTCGTGGACGCCGTCACGGCCTCCACCGCCTTCGAGGGCGTACTCGCCGCACTGCTGCACCGCGAACGCACCGGCGAGGGCCAGCTGGTGACGGTGAACATGCTCGACGCCGTCACCACCCTCCAGATGCAGGAACTGTCGGTCCACACCGTCGGCGGGCTGCCCCAGACCCGCTCCGCCGAACCGCACGCCCACGTCTACATCCGCTCGCCCTACGGCGCCTTCCAGACCTCCGACGGCTATCTGGTCCTGGCCTTCCCGCCGTTGAAGAAGCTCGGCGAGATCCTCGGCGAGGACACCTTCCTGTCCATGGAGGACGAGGAGCACGGCTGGACCCACCGGGACGAGATCTTCGCCCGCACGGCCGCCCGGCTGCTGACCCGGCCCTCGCGGCACTGGCTCGACGCCTTCGCCGCCGCCAGCATCTGGGCGGGCCCCGTCTACGGCTACGCCGACCTGGTGCAGGACCCCCAGATCCGCCACAACGGCACCTTCGTCACCTACGACCATCCCACCGAGGGCCGTGTGACCGTGCCCGGCTTCCCCTACAAGTTCTCCGCCACCCCGCCCCGCATCGACCGCGGCGCCCCGCTCGTCGGGGAGCACTCCCGCGAGGTGCTGAGCGAAGCGGGCCTCGCGGAAGGGGAGATCGAGGAACTCCTCGCCTCCGGCGCCGTGACGGAGACGGCCTCATGACGCACGCCGGCCCGCCCTACCGCGGTCTGACCTGGGACCACCCCCGCGGGTACGACGCCCTGGCCGCGTCCGCGGGCGGCCTCGTCCACTGGGACGTGCAGCCGCTGGAGGGCTTCGAGTCCCACCCGATCGACGAGCTGTGCGCCCGCTACGACCTGGTCGTCCTGGACCACCCGCACCTCGGCGAGGCGCTGGACACCGGGTGCCTGCGGCCGCTCGACGACCTGTTCACCCCGGCGGAACTGGCCCGCTGGGGCGCCGACTCCATCGGCCCCACCATGCGGTCGTACGCCATGGACGGGCGCCAGTGGGCGCTGCCGCTGGACGCCGCCACCCAGGTCGCGGCCACCCGGTCCGACCTCGTCGGGGAGCCGCCCCGCAGCTGGGACGAGGTACGCCGCCTGGCCCGCCGGGCCCCCGTGGCCCTGTCCCTCGCCGGACCGCACGCCTTCCTCACCTTCGCCTCCGTCGCGGTCGCCGTGGGCGAGGAACCGGCCGCCGACCCGGACCAGCTGATCGGCGACGACACGGGACTCGCGGTGCTGGACCTGATGGCCGACCTCGACGCCCTCGCCCCGCCCGAGACCCGCGCACTCAACCCGATCGGGCTGCTGGAACTGATGGCCGCCACGGACCGACTGGCACACTGCCCGCTGGTGTACGGCTACGTCACCTACGCCGACCGCCTGACCTTCACCGACGCTCCCGCCGTGACCGCGGGCGGGCGACCGGGTTCCACGCTCGGCGGCACGGGCATCGCGCTCAGCGCCCGCTGCGTGCCGTCCCCGGAACTCCTCGCCCACGTGCGCTGGCTGATGTCCCCCGAGGCGCAGGGCGACTTCCTGCCCCGGCACGGCGGACAGCCCAGCGCCCGCACCGCCTGGACCTCCCCCGGGACCGTCGCCGCCGACTTCTACCGACGCACCGCCGCCACCTGCGAGCAGGCCTGGGTGCGGCCCCGGCACGCCGGCTGCATCGGCTTCCAGACTTCCGCGTCGGCCGCCGTACGCGCCGCGCTCGCGGGCGAGACCGACCACCGTGCAGCACTCGACCGGATGCGCGCCCTGTACCGGGCGAGCCGGACACCGAAGGAACGCCAGCCATGAGCGACACCGGCACCCTCCCGCCGCCCGACCTCGGCACCGACCACGTCCTGCTGGACGTCGCGGACCGGGTCGCCACCCTCACCCTGAACCGGCCCGCCAAGCTCAACGCCGTCACCCCCGACATGTCCCGGGCCCTGGTGCGGGCGATCGAGTGGTGCGACACGACCGACGAGGTCCGGGCGCTCGTCGTCACCGGGGCGGGCGAGCGCTCCTTCAGCGTCGGCTCGGACATCGGCGCACTCGACCAGTACGCCACCCCGTGGGACTTCCGCAACCGCGTCGACTACTGCGACGCCATCCGCGCCGCCCGCACCCCGACCGTCGCCGCGGTGGGCGGATACGCCCTGGGCGGAGGGCTGGAGACCGCCCTGTCCTGCGACATCCGGCTCGCCGCGGACGCCGCGTCCTTCGGCGCACCGGAGATCACGCTCGGCTGGATCGGGGGCGGCGGCATGGCCGCCTTCCTCAGCCGCGCGGCCGGGCCGAGCAATGCGGCACTGATGCTGCTCACCGGCGAACGCATCGACGCCGACCGGGCGTTGGCCTGGCATCTGGTGAGCGAGGTCGTGCCCCGCGCCGGACTGCTCGACCGTGCCCGCGCCCTCGCCGCCGTGATCGCCTCCCGCGCCCCGGTGGCGGCCGAGACGGCGAAGATCAACCTGCGGGCCGCCGGGAACCTGCCGGAGGACCAGGCCCTCGCCTACGAGCGCGACCTGCAGACCGTCTGCTTCGCCACCGAGGACGCGGCGGAGGGCCGGCGCGCGTTCGCCGAGAAGCGCACCCCCGTCTTCCACAAGCGCTGAGAGGAACGTCATGAAGCAACCCCGAGCCGCACTGGTGACCGGTGCCGGCGGCGCCCTCGGCCGGGCCACCGCGGTCCGGCTGGCCGCCGACGGACACGAGGTCGCCGTACTCGACCGCGACGCCGAGTCCCTGGAGAACACCGCCGCGCTGGTCGAGAAGGCCGGCGCCCGCGTGCTCGCCCTCACCACCGACCTGCGCGACGCCCCGGCCGTGGCGGCGGCCGTCGAGCGGACCGTCACCGAACTGGGCCCGCTGCGGGTACTGGTCAACAACGCCGCCGTGTACCCGAGCCGGGCCTTCCTGGACGTGCCGCTCGCCGAGTACGAGGAGGTGGTGGCGGTCAACCAGCGTGCCTACTGGGTCGCCGCCCAGGCTGCCGCGCGGCACATGACGGGCACGGGCGGCGGGGCGATCGTCAACGTCGCCTCGATCACGATGCACGGCGGCTGGGACTCCCTGGCCGCCTACGTCTCCACCAAGGGCGCCGCCGTCGCCCTGACCCGCGCCCTCGCCCGGGAGCTGGGTCCCGCCGACATCCGCGTCAACTGCGTCTCCCCCGGGGCTTTTCCGACCGCGGCCGAGGAGATCCACGAGGACCCCGGCGCCTATCGGCGGCACGTGCTCGACCACCAGGCCCTGAAGCGGCGCGGACGGCCCGAGGAGCTGGCCTCGGTGGTGTCCTTCCTCACCGGCCCGGACGCCTCGTTCGTCACCGGTCAGTGCGTGGAGGTCAACGGAGGGTGGGTGATGGCGTGAAGCTGTACGGACGTGCCCACGACCGGCAGTCCCTCGCCCGGCACGCGGGCGACCTGAGCGCGGCGGGCGGGGTGCGCTCCGTCGTCCTGGACGACGGCTCCGAACGCGGCATCCGCACGCTGGAGTTCCGGACCGGCGCCGGGCTGTCGTTCGACGTGCTGGTGGACCGGGCGATGGACCTCGGCGGGGCCGAGTTCGAGGGCCGGGGCTTCGGCTGGCGCTCGGCGACGGGCTTCAGGCACCCGGGACTGCACGAGTACCGCGACGACGACGGCCTGTCCATGATGCGCAGCTTCTCGGGGCTGCTGCTCACCGCGGGCCTGGACCACACGCTCTTCGGCGCCGAGGTGGACGCCTCGCAGTACCGCTATCCGCCGCGGCGCACGGCCGTGCACGCTCTCCACGGGCGGGTCGCCAACCTGCCGGCCCGGCTGACCGGGTACGGCGAGCGGTGGCAGGACGACGGCCGCTGCGTGCTCTGGGCGCAGGGCGAGGTGCGCCAGGCCGCGATCTTCGGGGAGCACCTGCGGCTCACCCGCCGCATCGAGGCCGATCTGGGCGGCAGCGAGATCCGCCTGATCGACCGGGTGCGCAACGCCGGCTTCGACCCGACGCCGCACATGTACCTGTACCACGTCAACGTCGGCTGGCCCTTCCTGGACGAGGGCGCCCGCTACGAGCTGCCGCCGCACCGCACCCTGTGGCGCAGCGACAGCGTCGCCGAGCAGGGCGTGTCCCACACCGAGATGCCCGCCCCGCTGCCGGGCTTCGTGGAGCAGGTCTACGAACACGAACTGGAACCGGACGCGGCGGGCCTGGTCCGGCCCCGACTGGTCAACGAACGCCTGGGCGTCTACTTCGAGTTGGAGTTCGACACGGCCCAGTTCCCGTCCTTCTTCCAGTGGCTGCACCTGCGCGAGGGCGCCTACGCGGTCGGATTCGAACCGTCCACGCACCATGTGCAGGGCGAGGCCGCGGCCCGGGAGGACGGGTCGATGACGTTCCTGGCCCCCGGTGAGGAGCGGGAGTACACCACCGCGTTCCGGGTGGGCCACCTGGACTGACCACCGGGACCGCGGTGCGGGGCGACGCGGGGGCGCGACGCGTCAGGAGGCGCGCCGGGCTCCCGTACGCGCGCGCCCCGTCAGCCACGCCGCCGTCACCAGCAGCGCGGGGAGCAGCGGTGCGGCGCCGGGCAGCAGACGCTCCAGCAGCGTGGCGGCGGCCGCGCCCAGGATCAGCAGTGCCATCGTCACCAGGGCACGCCACTGGACGCGCCGGGCCGTCACCGCGTCGGTGACGGCCCCCGTCAGCAGTCCCGTCAGGTACGCGGTCGGCACCTGCGCGCCCATCGCGACACGGACACCGGCGTTCTGGCAGCCCATCGCGGCCGCCAGGGTTCCCAGCATCGCCGCGCGCTCCCCGCCGGACGGGTCCCCGCCCACGGCGAGCCACCACGCCACGACGGCCCACAGCAGGACGAGCTCGAGCAGCAGGAAGTCGGCGGGGCGCAGGCGTCCGCCCCGCTGGGCACGGCCGGCCGCCCAGCCGGCTCCCGCCGCACCGAGCACGTAGCAGAGCACCGCGACGGCGGCCAGGGCGCCGAGCGTCGGGTCCCCGCCGCCCAGACCGACCCCGAGCAACGCCGAGTTGGCGGTGACCACGCTGGTGAAGACGCCGCCGAGGGAGAGGAAACCCCAGGCGTTGACGGCGCCCGCGGAGAAGGTCAGCAGCCGCCCGGCCCAGGTGTCCGCGCCCTGCCACGACCCCGGTGGGAGATCCCGATGCCGATTGCCCTCCGTGGTCCTCTCCTCGCCTCGTCCGGGCCCCGGACGGAATCCTCGCCGACCGACGTGGGGCACGGGCCGCGACATGCCGGGCGCGGCGACCGCTGCGTACGGTCGGCCGCACGGCGTGCCGGGCCTCGGCGTGCGCAAGGTGGCGGGAGTCGGTGCCGGTCTCAGTGAGCAGACGGACATGGGCAGTCGCCCGCGACAGTCACGCGCCCTTCGCCGCCGGCACGGGGGCGACCGCGAGACGGGAGCGCGAACCGAGGAACGCGGAGATCTTGCCCGGGCTGAACAGCCACATCACCTGGTGGATGCCCTGCTTCGACGCGGCCACCGTCATGAAGGTGACGGGCCGGTCCTCCCGGCGGACCAGGACGCCCGTAAAGCCGTTGGCGTCGACCAACTCCGCCTCCGCCTCCCCCCAGAGGCGCCGGTAGGTCGACAGCATGGCCACCCGAGCACGCCCCAGCACGGGCACACGGGCGCACCCCCGCATTCCGTTGCCGTCGGACAGGCTGACGGCATCGGGGGTGAGCAGGGCCTCCAGTGCCGCCACATCTCCCGTTTGTGCCGCTGAGACGAATACGTCGAGCAGGCGCCGGTGCTCGGCTGCGTCCACACTCTCCCGCTGCTCGTCCGACAGGTGCCGACGAGCGCGGCTGACGATCTTCCGCACATTGACGATGCTGAGGTCAAGGATGTCGGCGATCTCGGCGTACGGGTAGTCGAACGCCTCGCGCAGTACGTATGCGGCGCGCTCGGCGGGGGTCAGTCTCTCCAGCACCAGCAGCAGCGCCAGCTCAAGGGCCTCCGCGCGCTGCGCGCCCACCTCCGGGTCGGAGCTCGTGTCGACGGGCTCGGGCAGCCACGGGCCAACGTAGGTTTCCCGACGCACGCGCGCGGACTGGGAGACATTGATGGCCAGGCGGGTCGTGGTGCGCGACAGAAAGGCCACCGGGTTGACCACGACCGAGCGATCGGTCCGCTGCCAGCGCAGCCACACCTCCTGGACGACGTCTTCGGCCTCGACCGCGCTGCCGAGCATGCGGTAGGCGATTCCGAAAAGGCGCCGGCGGTGCTGTACGAAGACAGAGACAGCTTGGTCGAGATCGTTTGCCGCGGGGTCCAGTTCGATATGCATGAGCCATCGGCCTCCGTTGCTCCGGTCCGTGTCTCTCATAGACCGAGGCAGTTCCGTAAGTGTGACAGATTCGTGTCGAGTGAGACGGCCGAGGCCCGTCCCACGTCAGGCTTCCTGAGGTGACACACGGTGTTCATCGCGACGCTCCGAGGGACACCGCTACGTGGCAGTCACGGCGATTCTCCTTCTGCGGCAGGTCCGTCTCCTCCAGGCGGCGTTCCTCGGCCCCAGCGGGCACGGGCCCAGTGCGACGCACACCTTGCCCTCCGGTAGCCACGTGGCGTTCCGCTCTGCGAGTCAGGGACGACACCGATCCTGGCCGCGTGTGGAAGCGTCGTCATCAGTCGAATGACCAGAAGCCCGTCCGCCCGGCCGCCCTGCCGTCCCCCGTCGCAACGCCGAGCAGTTCGTCGGCGTCCACCGGCCGAATGACCGAGGCGAGGCCGGTCGAGCCACTGGACGTCGTCCAGGATCACCCAAAGACCGTACGGAACAGGACCATGCAGTCACCTGACTGATGCCGGCGCTCGCTCCGCCAGGCACAGTGTGACCAGATCCCCATCGCTCGATGCAGCTCGCACCACACGGTTCTCCGCGGTGCACCGGGGTTCGGCAGTGATCCTGTGCCCGACGGACTCCTCGCCTCCCATCCGGTGCGCTCCCTGTTGCGCCGGACGGCCACCCCAGTACGAGGTACCCGCGCTGGACCACAGCGCGGCGGCGGCATTGATCGGCGCCCGCTTCCCGGGTCTCACCGCACGCGCACGGCGACACCCTCATCCGCATCGGGCCCGGCCGCCATCGACCTCCAGGCGCACCGGGTCGTGCACATCGGGTGGGTTCGTCGGTGTGACGCCGGTCGAGGCGCCGGCGCTCTGCGGCCCGGGGGTGGGCGGTCAGTGGTGCATCAGCAGCATGACGACCGTGCCCAGGCTCATCGATCCGTCCCAGAAGTGGCGGTACGGCCTTCCGGTGCTGGAGCCGTCCTCCGAGCGCGGGACCCTGCCGAGTGCGGGCATGTCGCGGGTCAGCGACCGCAGAGCGCACCCGAGGAGACAGAGCGCCAGTACTCCGGTGACTGCGGCACCGGTCTGCGCGTGCTCGCCGACGTGGCCCGCATGCCCGGCCTGCTGCATCGCCGGGAGGCCCTCGGTCGGGGATGCGTGCGAGGCGTCCGCAGCGGAGTAGGTCATCCAGGCCATCGCGGCCATGCCTGCCGCGTACGGCAGGCTCCGTCCGATCGCGGTCGGCCACGGCTCGCGGCGGCGGCCGACCGCAGTCAGAGGAAACCAGAGTGCGGCGGCCGCGAAGAGCGCTGTCATCGGAGCCTGTGGCAACAGGCGTCCCCAGCTCCACGGCATCACCGCCATGGCCAGGGCCATGGCGAGGTGCAGGAGTTGGTCGACGCCGTCGCGCCATCCGGAGCCACCTGACAGGACGCCGTGCCGCAGTGTCCGGACGGCAACGGCCGTGAACAGCACGGTCAGCATGCAGTTCACGACGTCAGCAGCCGGCATGCCGTCTCACGCCCTTCTTCGATTCCGAGCATTCACCGCCGTCGTGGACGGTCACATCGTTTGACGAACGCCACGCCCCTGTGCCGAGGCTCCATGGCCGTCTCCCAGAGGTGACCGCGCGGCCTGTGAATTCGTGACGCCCTCGAACGGTGTCACAACAATGGCCCGCGTCCTGTCCTACGTGCAGACTCCGCAGTGAGGCCTCGCCGAGGCCCACGGCCGCCTGTCACAAACGCAGTCACCACTTTGTCTTCCTACTGGGTGCCGAACTGGCGGAGAACACCCTGCCGGTCGGTGCCGACGCTCCCCACCCATCCGATTTCCCGAGTACGAAGAGGTGACTCACCATGCTCAAAAGCAGCAATGAGAAGGCCGCTGCCGGCCCCGGTCGATACGAAGCACTGACCGGCATCTACACCATTGACCCGGTGCACAGCGTGCTCGGCTTCTCCGTCCGGCACGCCATGATCTCCCAAGTGCGCGGGAAGTTCAGCGCCTTCGAAGGACTCCTCAAGCTCGACGGGTTCAAGCCGTCCAGGTCCGAGGCGCATCTGAGCGTCCAGACCGGGAGCCTGGACACCGGCATTCGGGAGCGGGACGAGCACCTCACGGGCCCCGACTTCTTCGACTCCGCGACGTTCCCCCTGATGACGTTCCGCTCCACGGGGGTCGTCGACACGGGCGGCGACACATTCCGTCTGGCCGGAGCCTTGAAGATCAAGGACGTCGAACTGCCCCTCGCCATCGATCTGGAGTTCGGTGGAGCCGGTCGGGACGCCGACGGGCGGGACCGGGTCGGCTTCTCGGGTACAGCCACCCTGCGGCGCTCCGACTGGGGCCTCACCTGGAACGCGGCGCTGGAGACCGGGGGCGTCCTCGTCAGCGACAAGGTGACGCTGGTCCTCGACATCTCGGCCCTGCGCGCCGACCCCGCGGCCGCTGCCTGACACCAACCCGGAGTCTCCCGAAACTCGACGAGCACACTGCGGGCCCGGCCCGGTGGGGCCGGGCCGACCCGTCGCATGTGGTGACCGGCCGCGAAGCGGACAGGCCCTGAGGCCCTGAGCCGGCGGTCAGGCCACCGCCGCCGGCGCGTTCCGGGACCGGCGTACCAGACGTCGCCTCGAGGCGCGGCGTTCCTGCTCCGTGGTGCCGCCCCATATGCCCTCGACGGCATCGGTCTCCAGGGCCCAGTCCAGGCACTGCTGCCGCACGGGGCAACGACGGCACACAGCCTTCGCCTCATGTATCTGCATCAGTGTCGGACCGCTGGTGCTGTCCCCGATGGGGAAGAAGAGGTCAGGGTCCGTGCCGAGGCAGACGGCCCTTTCACGCCAGTCCACAGAAGACCTCCTTGTCGAAGTCTGGGCCGGTTCCCGAAGGCTCCGGCCGGTCTGTCACAGGTGAGACCGAAGGGTCGACGTTTGTGTGACACACGGCAGCGGTCGCAGTCACAAGACGCACCGTTGCCCGGTCTCCGTGCTGAGCGGACGAGCAGGCGTCCTGCCGAGGACGCAGCCGTCCCGTTCGAGCCTTTGTGCGTGGTGTGAGGGAGGTTGCTGCAATGGATGTCGGCGACGACGCGGTGCCGATCGCTGAGCTGCTCGACGAGCGGCGGCAGCTGCTGGAGCTCGCCTCTTGGATGCTGGGCAGCAGCCGTGCTGCCGAGGGTGTCGTCGATGAGACGTACCGGCGGTGGTACGAGCAGTCGGATCCCGCGCGTGCTCGGATCACTGCCCCGCGTGCCTGGCTGGCGCAGGTCGCCGGGAGGATCTGCCTGGCTCGCCTGGCCCTGCCGGAGCGAGGCGAACCCGGCACGGACGACGGGCGGTCCGGCGAAGTGGCACCCGCCGGTGTGGCGGCGGAGCGGCAGCGGATGCTGGAGGAGGAGATCAGCGAGGTGCTGCTGAATGCGCTCGACGCGCTCTCCCCGGCCGAGCGGGCGGCGTTCGTGCTCAACGATGTCTTCGGGATGGTGCCGGAAGCGGTCGCCGGAACAGTAGGTCGCTCCGAGCCGGAGTGCGAGGAACTGGCGGACCGTGCACGGCGTAGTCTGCGGGCCGGGCGGACACGTCCTACGCCGCCGCGGCAACACGACGCGGTGGCCCGAGCGGTGGGGCACGCCTGCGCGGCGGAGGATGCGGAACGCCTGGCGTCCTTGCTCGCCCCGGACGCGACAGCGTTCTTCGACGGCGGCGGCAAGGTCAGGGCACTGGTCAAACCGGTGCACAGCAACACCCAGGTCGCCCACGCCTTGTTGACCCTGCTGGCGCGGCACCCGCGTACCGCGTTGCACACCCGCTCCGTCAACGGACGCAGCGGTCTGGTCGTCCGCTACGACGACCGGGTCGTGGCGGTCATCAGCCTCGATATCGCCGGCCCTCAGGTGGTCCAGGTCTGGGTCACCCTCAACCCCGACAAACTCCGCACCTGGAACCGCCCCGGGCCCAGGCCGTCACAGATTCCGGCGATGCCCGGTCTTCAGTGTGAAGCAAGTTGTGAGAGCCCGGACCGCCGACGTGAAGTCGACCGTGCCGGGAAGCTACGGAGGTGTGTCACAGTGCATGAGATGGACTCGATGGACGGGCTCGGACCCAAGATGCTGGCGGATGTCAAGCCGCCCTTCATCCCCGAGGGAGCCTCGGGAATGACCGTTGCCGTCGAGTGGCCTCCCGGCCACCCGGGAACCCCTCCGCACCGCCACTCAGGGCCGTGCTTCGGCTACGTCACCGAAGGCGAGGTCCAGTGGGAGCTCGAGGGAGAGCCCGAGCGTGTGCTCAAGGCCGGTGACACGTTCTGGGAACCGGGTGGTGACACGATCCACTACAAGAACGGCAACGCCCGGTCGGACGCGTCGGCCAAGTACATCGTGTTCATGCTCTGCGCGCCGGGCAAGCCGATGCTCACGCTGGTCGACGACGAGGAGCTGAAGCAGCGGGCCCACCTGCGCGCACCGCGACCCACGGACTGACCGCCGCGGCCCACCGAACCGCGCCGGAGCGCCGGGGCGGTCGCGGCCAGGGCGGGAGTGCTGCTGTTGCACCATCAGATCGAGCGTGACCTGTGCGAGGTGTCGACGTCCGCCGGTCCGAGCGGCGTCACGACTCCTTCCCTGCGGGGCGACGACCTGTGACTACCATCGCGTTCCGCCACATCGGCATGCACGGACACGTCAATCCCATGCCCGCGGTGCGGCCCCTGACAGTCCCGTCTGTTACGCCGTGGCGGATGCAACCGCGCCCGCCGCGCCGGGAAGGTCACCGTGCATCGGCTCGATCGGCGTCGACTCCGGCGACCAGACCGCGCAGGACGGGCCCGTACTCCGGGTGGGCCGGGGCGGACGCCATCTGGGCGACCAGGCAGTCCGCCGGGTTGCCGGTGTCGTACCAGCGGCCGACGGAGCGGCGGAGGGCTCGGGCCGCTCGACCAGACCGGTGATGCGCTCCCGTCGGTGCACAGTTGTTCGATCAGGGCGGGGTTGGGACGGAAGTGGCCCTGGATGAGGCTCTTGCCGCCCGAGACGACGATGGTGATGTCGGTGATGCCGGAGTCCACCAGCTCGCGTACGGTGTGCTCGATGACCGGTCGAGTGGGCGCACCGAACCGGCCGGCAAGGCAGACCCCACGCTACCAAAAGGTGGGACTGGTAAACGGTGTCACAGCATCGGCACCTTGCCGGTCTTCATTGTCGTCCCCGCCCGAGCGGGGACGATTCGGTCGACCATGAGGAGAGAGCCATGACTGTCCAGTCCAAGGAATTCAACTTCGGTATGCCCTGGGAATCTCTCTACGGGTACAGCCAGGCCGTGCAGGCCGGCGACACGCTGTACATCTCCGGGCAGGTGTCGCACGACAGCAACGGGGCCTTCGTCGGGGCGGGCGACTTCGAGCTCCAGGTGAGGACGACGCTCGACAACCTCGACCGGGTGCTGGAGCACTTCGGCGCCGTCCGCAGCCAGATCGTCGAGACCACCGTCCTCGTCAAGGGCCTGCGGGAACACTTCGACTCGGTCGCCCGCCTGCACGCCGCGTACTGCGGTGACCACCGGCCCACCAGCACCGTCATGGGGGTAGCCGACCTTGCGCTGCCCGACCAGCTCGTCGAGATCGGCGCGGTCGTCCGCCTCGACGTGACGCACCAGTAGCCCGCAGGGCCGCACCAACCGCAAGGTGGCCGAGATCAAGGCGCTCAAGCAGGGCCCTGAACCGCTCCGTCGGCCCCGTCGTCGGCACCACCCTGGGCGATCGCCAGCCGAGTCAGTTCGACACGCGTGTTGATGCCGAGCTTGGTGAAGATGTGCTTCATGTGCGTGTTCACGGTGTGCACCGACACGTAGAGGCGATCGGCAATCACCCGGTTGGTGAGGCCCTCGACGACGAGCGGGATCAGCTTCCGCTCGGATTCGGTCAGGCTCCCCCACTCCGGGAAGCCGGTCCTGCGTTGTGGGACGGCGCCGGTCCGCACGCCGAGCTGCCGCAGGCGCCGCCTGATCCGTGCGTGATCGCCCAGGGCTCCCGAGGCCCAAGTCAGCCGACCCGCCTCTTCGAGGCACCGGATCGCCGGCGCCGTATCGGCCGATGCGGCCAGGAGCTCCCCGAGGTCCTCGCAGGCCGCGGCCAGGGCCAGCGGTCTGCCGGCGCTCCGGTATCCGGTGACGGCGGACGCCAGAGCACGGGGGTCGCCGCGGAGCAGACCGTCCACGTGGGCGCGGACGATCACGATGATCTGCTGGCTGTCGTCCTGTGCAGTCAGGTGGTGCAGTGCATCGGACACGGCCCGGGCGACCGACAGATCCTCGCCGCGGAGAGCGATGCGCACGATCTCGGGCCACAGGGAGGGAGGTACGGCGAGCAGCCGTCCCGGTTCGTGGTCCCCGAGGCCGCGCGTGAGTGCCGCTGCCGCCGCGGTACCCCGGTCCTCCGCGGCCTCCAGGCAGGCGCGGGCGAGGGCCACCCACAGCCCGTACCGGTGGGTGGGGGTGCCGGACCGGGCTTCGGCGGCGCTGAGATGCTTCCCGGCCTTGGCTAGGTCACCGCGTCTGATCTCCACCCACGCCAGCAGGGCGCGGGCCTGCGGGTGCAGTTGAGCGATCTCGCGTTCGTCCGCCACCGCCAGACAGGCCTCGGCCTCCACCGCCGCGTCGTCCAGCGCACCTTGTTCGAGAAGTGCGCAGGCACGGGCGGCGTGCCAGTGGGGAAGTGACCAGCCGAGGGCCGGCTCCTCCGCTGCGCGCCGTCCCTCCCGCAGAATCAGGCCGGTTTCCGCGAGTCGGTCGGTGAAGGTCAGAACCGTGGCCAGCCAGAGCGCCGGAATCCGCGGGGGCCGCAGACAGAGCACGGCGGGCTCCTGGCCGGCCCCTTCGACGGCCTCCTCGGCAAGCCCGATGGCGCGGGCCAGGTGCCCGCGGTAGAAGGACGTCTGTGACCGGAACACCTTGGCGCTGACGGCCAAGGCCGGATCGTGACTGCGGTAGGCGGCCTCGACCAGCCCGGTGTCGGTCTGTTCGGCAGCGGTGATGTTCCCGAGGTACACATGGCCCGTCGCTCTGGTCTTCAGCAGCCGGGTGCGCACCCCGGGCGGCAGAGCGGGCAGGTCCAAGGCATGTCGGAGGTGTGTCATCGCGGCGCTGTCGTCGCCCGCCGTCTGGTGGATCTCGGCGGCCACCAGGCGCAGCCATGCCTCCTGCAACGGCTCAGGACCGTCGGACAGGGTGGCGTCGACGAGGTCGAGCGCCTCCTGAACGCGGCGGGTCCGGCCGAGGTACTCGGCGGCGTCGGTCAGCAGGGTGACGCGACGCCGGTCGTGCGGGGGCAGCAGACCGGCGATCCGCTGGGCGAAGTCCGCGGCCGCGTCGGGGGCCGTCGACGACACTTCCCGTACGGCGGTGTGCAGCGTGGTCAGCGCGTCGTCGCCGAGCGGACCGCCCGACACGACCATGTGCCAGGCCACCGTCGCCGATCGTGCCCCGGTGTCGCGCAGGCAGTCGGCCGCCTCCCGATGCAGAGCGGTCCGTACGGCCAGGGGCAGGTTCTCGTGGACGGCCTGCCGTACGAGGTCGTGGCGGAAGGCGAGTCGCGGGCCGTCAGCGATGAGCAGGCCGACGTTCAGCGCGGCCTCGACTCCCGACAGCAGGCTTCCGACCTGCCTGCCGAGCATGCGTGCAGCCGTGCCGAGGTCGAATTCGCGGCCCAGGACGGACCCCACCTGGAGCAGACGCACGGCGTCCTCCGGGAGCCGGTCCAGACGCGCCGCGAGACTCAGCCGGAAGCCGGCGGGGACGGCCCGGTGCGGGACGCCGCAGTCCTCCTCGGCGACATCCGTGTCGGCACAGGCCCGCACCAGTTCCACCGCCAGGAACGGATTGCCCGCGACTCCTCGCAGCAGCCCGGCCAAGCCGGGTGACGGGCCCGCACCGAGCACGTCGGCCGCGAGGTGCCTCAGCTCCTGCTGCGACAGGGGGCCGAGGGTCAGCCATCGGGCTCCGAGGCGTTCGAGGTCCTCCCGCAGCCGGGCGACGGTCGGCCGCTCGGTCTCCGACCGGACCGCCAGCACCCACAGGATCCGCGAGGCGGCCAGTCGCGCGGGCAAGGTACGGAGCGCGTGGAGCGTGGCCGGATCCGTCCACTGCGCGTCGTCCACGAGCACGGCCACGGGGGCCCGCTGGGCCTGTTCCTCCAGGGCGTCCGCGGTGTCGTCCAGCGGCCGCAGCCGCTGGTCGTCCGTGGCCCCGGTGGCTCGGCGAGAACCGAGGGACCGCACGGCGGACCGCAGGGCGGCTCCTGCCGCGAACCGGTCGAGTGCGTCGGCCCGTACGGACACCACATCGAAGCCGGTCCGCCGCGCCAGCGCGTCCAGCTCCGCGAGCAGCCGGCTCTTGCCGACACCGGGCGTGCCTTCGACGACGACGCAGGCGCCCCGTCCCCCACGCACCACTTCCAGGGCCTCACGGGCAGCCGTCATCTCGCGGGCCCGCCCTCTGAGGTGCAGCCCGTTCACCGCCTGCGTCCCGCGCCCACGGGTCTGCTCGTCGGCGGGATCTGCGCTGCGCATGAGGCAAGCATGCCGGAGGGCCGCGATCGCCCTCAAGGTCGGAACCCCGGTGACCGACGCTTTCACCCGGGTGATTGTGGGTTCGGCGCCGACCTTTCACCCCGCCGCCGCGCATGCTCCGGTCGTCCAGATCTCTTGCCCCGGAGAGGAGCATCACGTGCGTACAGGCAAGGAATACCTCGCGGCGCTGAACGACGGCCGCACGGTGTGGGTGGGCGACGAGCTCGTCGACAACGTGGCGACGCACCCGGCGACCCGGGCCTATGCCCGCAGGCTCGCGGACTTCTACGACCTGCACCACCGCCCTGACCTCCAGGACGTCATGACGTTCGTGGACGAAGAGGGCGTCAGGCGGTCCATGACGTGGTTCCAGCACCGCACCAAGGAGGACCTGCGGCGCAAGCGGCGCTATATGGAGACCGTGCTGCGGGAACTGGGGGGCGGCGCGACCCCGCGCACCCCGGATGTCAACAACTACGTGCTGCTCACCTACGTCGACGACCCCGAGCCCTGGAGCAGCCAGTCCGTCGGCACCGGCGGGAGGGACCTCACCGAGGGGATCACCGACTTCTGGAACGTGGTGCGGGAGGGCGATCTCAACACGACACCGGCGTTCGTCGACCCGCAGACCGACCGCTCGCGCGAGTCCGCACAGGGAGAGTCCCCCGCCCTGCGGGTGGTCGGCACCTCGGACGAGGGCATCACCGTGCGGGGTGTGAAGGCCATCGGCACCGGCGCGGCTTTCGGGGACTTGATCCACATCGGTGTCTTCTACCGCCCTGGCATTCTCCCGGAGCAGGTCATCTTCGCCGCCGTAGCGCCCAGCACGCCCGGTGTCACCATCATCTGCCGGGAGAGCAACGTCCGCGACGGCGAGGACGTGGAGCACCCGCTCGCCTCCCAGGGTGACGAGCTGGACAGCGTCATCGTCTTCGAGGACGTGTTCATCCCTTGGAACCGGGTGTTCCACATCGGTAACCCCCAGCATGCGTCGCTGTACCCGCAACGCGTCTTCGACTGGCTGCACTACCAGGCCCTGGTCCGGCAGATGGTCCGCGCGGAGCTGATGCTCGGTCTGGCCCTGCTGATCACCGAGCACATCGGTACCTACCCACTGCCGCCGGTCCAGACCCGGATTGCCCGGTTCGCGGGCTTCCACCAGACACTCAAGGCGCATGTGATCGCCTCGGAGGACGAGGGGTTCACCACGCCCGGCGGCCTCTACAAGCCGAACGTCCTGATGTTCGACTTCGGGCGGGCCTACTACCTGGAGAACGTCGCCGGCATGGTCAACGAGGTCATCGACCTGGCGGGCCGCGCCTCGCTCATCTTCCCGACCGAGGGACAGTGGCAGCGGCCCGAACTGCGGCCCTGGCTGGAGGCGCTGCAGACCGGGCCGGTCGGCAGGCCGCACGACCGGCTGAAGATCAGCCGCGTCATCCGCGACCTGTTCCTGTCCGACTGGGGCGACCGCATCAGCACTTTCGAGAACTTCAACGGCACGCCCCTGCTGGCCATCCGCACCCTCACCATGAAACGTGCGGAACTCTCCCCGAGCGGCCCCGTCGCAGACCTCGCGCGCAAGGTCTGCGGCATCGAGAGCACGGGCGACGAGCAGAAGGACACCGCATACACGGCTCAGGCCGGGTACGCCCGACGCCAGGACGCCTCGTAACGGGGTGGAAGAGCCTCCTGTGGCTGAACACCGGCCGGGTGCCCGGCCGGTGTTCAGCCACGCGGGTGCCGGGGCTCAGGTCGGAGGACCCCACACTCCCGGGCTCTTGCGACCGCGCCGGCCCTGTCGTGCGCGTCGAGTTTGCGGAAGATCGCCCGTACCTGTGTCTTGACGGTGTTGTGGGACACGTAGAGCTCGGCGGCGATCTCACGCAGCGTCAGCGGTCCGCACAGCGCGCGAAGCACTCGGCGCTCCCCCAGTGACAGGTTCTGCGGGCCATGGACAACAGGGGTCACGGCCGTGTCCTCGCCGAGGCGCCCGAGCAGATCCGACAGCACCCCTGGTGACTCGCACCGGCTCGCCGCCCGCTCGGCCGCCTCGCGGGCCTCGCGCGCCGCCCGGGGGTTGTGCCGCGCGCTTTCGAGTCGTGCCCGCGTGAGGTGCCACAGGGCGTGCACGTGGGGTTCGGTTCCGGTCCGGAGCGAGCCCGCCCATACTGCTTCGGCGCCGGCCAGGGCCCGTTCGGCCTCCTCGACCTGTCCCTCCTCCAGGAGCGGGGCGGCTCGGCCGATGTAAGCGGACACGGCGACGAAGTGCCCGCCGAGGTCGGCCGCCGCCGCCGTATCGAGGGCCTCGTCGCTGAGAATGCGCGCCTGTTCGTGCCGCCCTGCCAGCAGCGCGCACACCGCCCGCAGGCCCAGCGCGCGGACGAGCGCCAGACTGTGTCCGGCGGCATGTGCGTCACGGGTCGCCTCGCCGAGCAGTGTTTCCGCCTCCTCGTATCGGCCGGTCCACAGCAGAGCGGCACCGCGGGCCGTACAGGCCAGAGCATGCCAGGGGGTCAGCGGCATGGTGTCGGCGACGGCGGTTTCGCCGAGGCGGTCGGCGGTGAGTACCTCCCCCTTCAGACAGCAGGCCACGGCCTTGGCGACGACCGACGCGTCGGACACCGTGCCGCCTTCGCCGACCGTCTCCGATCCCGTCTTCCTGAGCCGGGCCACGTCCAGCCAGCGCCACGCCGTTTCCGCGGCGCCCGCTGCGAGGGATGCCATGGCCGCCACGACACACAGCCCCGCGTCGGCGGCGACCGTGCGGGGCGGCAAGAGGTCCAGCCAGTGCGCGACCTGCGCACTGCGGCCGGCCGAGATCGCCTGCTCCCATGCGCCGAGGACCGAGGCGACCGCGGCGCACTCGTCGCCGCCCAGGACCCAGTGCCGTACGGCCTCGGTCGTCTCCCCCTGCCGGGAGTACCACCGAGCGGCCGACCGGTGCAGGTTCGCGAGAGCGTCCGGCCCTTCGGACTTCAGGATGTCGGACAACAGCGGAGACAGCACTCGATGGTGCCGATACGCCGACGGGGCGCAGGCAGGCACGAGCAGTTGCACGGTCCGCGCGAGCTCGCGCAGCAGTGCGCCGGCCCGGTCTCCGGCGAGGGCCCGGCACGGACCGGCACTCAGTTCGTCGAGGACGCTGGTACGCAGCAGGAACTCGCGCTGTTCGGTGGTGAGCCGGTGGAGCACCTCGGTGGCGAGATACTCGGTGACCGCTTGCCGGCCGCGGGCCAGGTTCCCCTCCCTGTCAGCCTCGTTCGCCGAGCGGGCGAGGCTGCGCCCCATGATGCACAGCCCCGCCGCCCATCCCTCGGTGGCCTCGTACAGCGCGCTCGACGTGTCCGTCGTCGGGGAGGATCCGAGCAGACCGGTGAGAACCGCCTGTGCTTCCTCAGGGGTGAAGGCCAGGTCGTACTGGTCGAGTTCGGCGGTCAGACCCCGGGCGCGCAGGGCCGGGACGGGCCGTCCGGGCAGGTGGCGGGTCGACAGGACGGTGCGGAAGCCCGGGGGCAGCCTGGTCAGGAAGTCGGCCAGGCTGCGGACCGCCTCGGCGTCCGTGATCGATTCCAGTCCGTCGAGGATCAGCGTGAGCGGTCCCTGTGCGCCGAGTCCGGTCACCAGGCTCGGAAGGATCTTCTCCAGCCAGGCGTCGAGCGTCCACCCGTCGCTGTCGAGCCGGGCGGGCAGTTCCGGTCGTACCTGGTGCAACGCCCACAGGATTCCGGTCCAGAGGCGACCCGCGGTGTTGTCGTGCGCGTCCAGGCTGAGCCAGGCTCGCTCTCCGCGAGCCGCCGGGCCGCGCGACCACTCGGTCAGGAGCACCGTC
Source organism: Streptomyces sp. NPDC111628 (assembly GCF_055635195.1). NCBI lineage: Bacteria > Bacillati > Actinomycetota > Actinomycetes > Kitasatosporales > Streptomycetaceae > Streptomyces > Streptomyces sp. NPDC111628. Next base: position 256,636 of record NZ_JBVKBZ010000003.1, read on the forward strand.
TTCCCGGCGCCGGGTGGGGCGGAGAGCACCACCACGGGCTCGGTTGCTGCGTCGAGCCGACGCAGCAGACGCGGGCGGGTCAGGAGATGCGGGGGCTGGGCCGGAGGGTGCAGTTTGAAGGTCGGCACGAAGCTGGTCATGGCACCTTCCGTCCGACAGGATCACAGGGTGTGGTGAGGGGCCCGCACAGCGAGTCCTAGTGCGGGGCTCCGAGCGCGCCGAACCCTCCCGCGAAGTAGAGCAGGGGGCGACCGTCCACCCTGTGTTCGCAATGGCGGACTTCGCCCACGAAAATGGTGTGATCGCCACCCGGGAGCGCCTCGGCGACATCGCAGACGACAGCGGCTATGGCGTCCTTCAGCACCGGCACACCGTGCTCGTCGAGGGTGTCGATTCCCGCGAACTTGTCCCGTTTGGACGCGGCGAAGTTCCGTGCCAGGGGCTCACTGTGCTCGCCGAGGACATTGACGGCGAAACGCCCGTGCTCCGCGATCGCGGTCCGCGTGTACAGGTGGTTGCCGATGCATACGAGCAGCTGGAGCGGGTCCAGGGACAGCGCGGACACGGCGCTCGCGGTCATTCCGATGGGACTGTTCCCGGAGCGTGTGGTGATCACGCTGACTCCTGTGGCGAGCCGGCTCATGGTGGATCGGAAATCGAATGTCGTGTCAGGGGTTTCAATCATGGAAGGACCTCCGTGACAGTGGGGCTGGACCCCGTCGGCTGTCATGAAGCGTGCAACGGCGGCTGTTAACACCTGAGAAATCGCGGCTTCTCCCGCAGTCGACCGGTCGTCCGCACGGCGGGCCCGTCCTATCGGCGCAGTCGGTCGACCAGGCGTCTGAGGTCCATGGACGGTGGCACTCCGAGCTCCTTCATGACGCGCAGATAGCCTCGGTACAGGTCGAGCAGTTCATCGTCCGAGCCGGCCGCCTCCGCGGCGTACAGGGCGAGCCGCCAGGCCTTCTCCCGATAGGGGTCCCGGTCCAGCACGGCACGCGCGAGTCGACGGGCCTCCCCGACCCGGCCGAGGCGCAGCGCCGTGGCCGCCGCGTCCACGCGGGCCTGCAGGAGTGCGGCCTCCAGTTCGGCGCGCCTGGTGTCGAGCCAGTCCGTCGACTGGGAGTCGAAGTAGGAACCGGGTTCGGCGATGGCCAGGGCCCGCTGGAGTGTGTTCCACCGGTGCTCGCCGTCCTGCCGTGCGGCTTCCGCCAGCAGTCGCCGGACGGTCCCCGAGGCGCTCACCACCGCGGAGGCCGGTGTCAGCCGGTAGACGTCGTCCTCCTGAAGGAGCGACAGTCCCTCGGGCAGCACCTCACGGAGCCGGTAGACGGCCTGCCGAAGGTAGCTGCGCGCCGTGGCGTCGCCCTTCCCCGGGAACAGGGCCTGCAAGAGCGCCTGCCGCCTGGCGCTCGCCGCGGGACGGGACAGCAGGTAGGCGAGCAGCTCGACGCTCTTGGCCAGCCGTGGGTGGACCTCCCGCCCGTCGGCGACCAGTCGCACCGGGCCGATGTCCTCCAGGGTCAGTCGGGGTACGGCGCACCCGGCCACCGGTCTCGCGGCCGAGAGCGCGGACACGAGTTCGTGCCAGCGTGAGGAGTGCGCGGGTTCGGCGTCGGCCCGGCGCACGGCGACGGAGGGCACGTCGTCAAGAGCCTGCAGCAGCAGATTGCGGGGACCTTGGGCCGTCGCCACCTTCAGAGCCAGGTCGGCAGCGGCATCCGCACCGTCCTCGTCGCCGGTTCGCCACAATGCCTCGCTCAGGTAGACGGCCGCCGTGGGAAGTTCCAGACGCCTGCCGCTCGTGTACATGGCGCACACCGCGGCGGTGAGGTGGGGCACTGCCTCGTGGTCACGGCCGGCCAGCAGCAGCGCCAGGCCACGCCAGACGCCCGCCAGTTCCGCGGTGAACGCGTAGCGCGCACACCCTCTGCGTTCCGCCTCGGCGAGCGCCCTGGCCGACCGCGGCACGTCGCGGTCCAGGCGCAGGGCCAGTTTTGCCTCGAGGAGCAGGCTGAGGATCTCGTACACGTGGGATCCGGTCGACGCGATCCGCTCCCGCCCTGCCAACAGCGCGGTCCACGCCTCGTCCCGGCGTCCGAGATCCGCCATCAGCTCCGGAGCCTCGATCGCCGCCAGCCAGACGGGCCGCGGCCCGTCTCCCACCGCCGTGTACGCCTCCTCCGCCTGGGAAATGCGTCCCTCGGCGCGCAGGGCGGCGATCGCCCATGGCGTTCCGGCCACGCTCCGCCAGGCGTCGGACGAGCCGTCGCGCAGGTCCCGCAGCTGCCCAGCCCGGTAGGAGAGGCGCATCACCATGGCCTCGAGCGGTCCCACGACATGGTCGAGAAGGTCCGGGGCGAGCCGGGGTTCCCTGTTGTCCGCCAAGGCCAGCAGGGCCTCCGCGATGTGGCGCGGGTTCCCTGGAGGCATGACACGCAGGATCTCTCGCGCCCCCTCGATCCGCCCTGCGTGCCAGAAGCACCACACCAGCAGGACCAGGTCCTCCGAGCCGCCCGGCTGTTCGGCGAGGCGGCTCCACCAGGCCCGCCCGTGGTGGTCGGCCAACTGCACGCCGCGCCAGCACTGTTCGAGCCCAAAGGCGACGCGGAGCCCCGCTGCGGCGAGGCTCGGGGTGAGCATCCGGGACGCCGGCCGCATACGGTCGAGCCAGCTCTCGGCGGTCGCCAGGTCGAGTCGGCCCAGTACGCCGGGCAGGGCGCGTTCCGCGGCGTCGCGGGCCGAATCCGTGTCGCCGCTCATGAGCAGCTCGGCGACGGCGTCCTCGTGGCGCCCCTTGTCCTGGAGCAGCGAGGCGTACGCCCCACGCAATGCTCGCAGAGTGCCTTCTTCCAGACGTGCGAACTCGCGTTGGAGATGGTGACGGAACCGCGGCAGAGCGGCCATACGGCTGCCGTCGAGGGACCAGGCGAGCGGCAGCCGTCGGCCTCTGAGAGAGGCCATCGTCCGGTCCGGCGATGCCAGGCCGAGGGCGTTCGCCTGCTCGGCCGTCACGCCGTCGTCCAGCAGGCTCGTGCGGACGAGCAGTTCCGCCTCCACGGGCGTGAGCTGGGCCAGCAGTTCGGCCGCGAGGCTGTCGTGCTGTGCGACGGAGGCGGAGGCGTCGGCGCCCGACCAGTCGTACAGGACTCCACTGACCCAGCCGGCCATCACTTCGACCGGTCGGCCCGGGTCGTCGCCTCGGCCGCTTGCCCGCAGGGCTTCGGTCGCCTCAGCCGTGTCGAAGGCCAGATCCCCGTCCTCGAGGAAGGCGACGCGGTGAACGTCACCAAGACCTCGCAGGCCTCGGGGCAGATCCACGCGGGAGATCAGGACCAGCCGTGGCCCCTCGGGCAGTCTGCCGACCAGTGCGGAAAGGAACTCCTCCGCACCGGCGACCGCACCGATCGTCTCCACACCGTCGAGCACCAGTACCAGTTCCGCGCCGGCGAGCATCCCGGCGAGCAGGGTCCCGGCCTCCGACGCCGAGAGCCCGCGCGCCGGTGGGTCCGTCAGCACGGTGGCCACGCCGGGCACATGGGGCTCGACGGCCGCCTTGAGAAGGCGCGTCATCGTCGCCCAGTGGGCTCCGGAACCCCCGGCGCCGGGCTCCATGCCGACGGCCGTCCCCGTGAAGGACACCCAGGCGACAGGACCGGCCAGTTCCTGAGCGGCCTGGACCGCGGCGGTCGTCTTGCCCGACCCCGCCGAAGCCGCCATGACGAGCACCGGGTGCCGGTCCAGCAGCTGATGGATTCTGCGGACCAGCCTCGGTCGCGGTACGACATGGGCGGGCAACCGGGGCGGACCGCCATGTCTTTCACCAGGATCGCCGCTCGTCATCGGTGACCGCCTCCCGACGGTGTGCGAGGCAGCCGGGAACTCAGTCCGCGGGGCGCGGTTCGAGGACGAAGGTACGGCGCACCAGGGTGTACGGCTCGTCGGTCACCTCGCGGTAGGGCCCCGAGCCGGCCTCGTACGTGTCAAAGGACTCGACCAGCGACTCCTTGACCCCGAACACCGGATCCGCGTCCAGGTACGGGTCGTCCGAGGGGAACAGCATGGTGGTCACCCGCTGGAACCCCGGGGCCTCGACCAGCAGGTGCACATGGGCGGGACGCATGAGCGACCTGCCGGTCGCGCTCATGAGTTCGCCGACCGGGCCGTCACCGGGGATCGGGTAGCTGGCCGGGCGGATGGAACGGAACCCGAACTGTCCCTTCTCATCGGTCCGGAACAGTGCGCGCATGGCCGAGGCGTCTGCCAGCCCGGGCACATCCACGTCGTAGTGGCCGTCCGCGTCACTGTGCCAGACATCCACCGCGGCACCGGCGAGCGGCGCTTCCTCACGGTTGACGACCCGGCCCTCGAAGAACAGCGGGGTGCCGGGCAGACCTCCGGAGATGTCGGCGGTGTGGGGGAGCTCCGGCCTGTCGTCCCTGAAGAAGGGGCCGAGGACGCTGTTCTGGGTGGCTTCGGCGGGCCGTCGATTGCTCAGGGCGTCGACCAGCATCGTGACGCCCAGCACGTCGGACAGCAGGATGAACTCCTGGCGCGTGGGCGTGCACTGCTGCCCGGTGCGGGTCAGGAAGTCGATTCCCCGGGCCCACTCGTCCTCGGTCAGTTCCACCTCGCGGACGAAGGAGTGGACGTGCCGTACCAGCGAATCCAGGATCTCGGCGACACGTGCGTCCTTGGTGTCCCCCATGGTCGAGATCACTGCTTCGGTGATGGTGTCACTGGTCAGATCACGCATGGTGTGCTCCTGTGATGGTTGAGAGTCCGGGCATGGAGTCGGGGCCGGGGATACTCGGTCGGATGTCTCCGGCCGGGCGGCGTCTACGGCGTCTGTCCGGCCCAGGCGCGGGTCAGGAGGGCGCGGACGGCAGTGCGATCCACGGGCCGGGGGTTCCAGTAGCCGTCCCGCACGATGAGTTCGGCCGCCTGCACGATCCCCGACTCCGGCATGCCGAGGTCCCGGAGTGCACGGGGGGCGCCGAGTCGCCCGGCGAAGTCGAAGAGCCCCCTGGCCGCGTCGTCCCCGGGCAGCGTCCTCGCGATACGAGCCATGGCGTCGGGGGCCGCCGGCCGGTTGTAGGCGACCGCGTGGGGCAGGACCACCGCGTGGGTCTCGGCGTGCGGAAGCCCGAAGGTGCCGCCCAGCACATGGCACACCTTGTGATGCAGTGCCATGCCCACCATGCCGAGGCACGTACCCGCCAGCCACGCCCCGTACAACGCTTCCGCCCGCGCCTCGCCGTCGTCCGGAGTCCGCGCGACGACCGGCAGGGATCGAGTGAGGGAGTCGAACGCCTCACCGGCCAGCAGGAAGGCGACCGGATCCTGGTCCCGCGAGTACAGGGCCTCCACGGCGTGTGCCATGGCATTGATGCCGCTGACCACCGCGGTCGCCGTGGGAAGCGTGACGGTCAGGTCGACGTCGTACACCACCGTTTTGAGCAGCGCTTCCGGAAGCCGCCGCGTCGTCTTCCTCCGGCCGTCCGTCTCTCCGAGGATGGGCGTCATCTCCGAACCGGCATACGTGGTGGGCAGCGCCAGCTGCGGAAGCCCGGTCCGCACCGCGATCGCCTTGCCGAGGCCGACGGTCGACCCACCGCCGACGGCGAGCACGGCGTCCGCTCCCACAGTCTTGGCGTACGCCACCGCCTTCTCCGTGACCTCGACCGGCGTGTGCGCGGCCGCTTCGGCGAACGTCCCCACGGCGACGGCACCCAGCAGATCCCGTATCTCCGCTGTCTGACCCGCTTGGCCGGGTGTGCACAGAATGAGCAGCCGACGGCATCCGAGGGCATCGGCTTCTTCAGGGATGCGGCTGCGTGTACCGCTGCCGAAGACCACCTTGGTGACCTGTCCCTGATGGACGAATGTCTTCATGAGATTCCTCAAGGCCGTCGCTGTTTACCGAAGAAAGCGTCGAGGCCCGGGTGATGCGCGTCAATGGAATCTGCGTCCAATGACATGAACAGGCGAGGAAATACCCTGTTCAGGCGACCGGCGGCACCGCCCTGACCTCGACATCTCGGTCCGTATCACTCATCTGCGCGATGCCCCCGGGCGCCAGGACGTGCATCGTCGATACAGGTTTCGGTCACGCGAGGCGCGCTTGATATTGCCTTACGAAAAAGGGGCCGATGGACCCGTTCACGAGAGGCGAGGCAACGGGCATGGACAAGGTGGTCGCCACGGCTCCGGAGGCGGTGGCGGACGTACTGGAAGGTGCGTCGTTGGCGGTGGGTGGGTTCGGTCTGAGTGGGGTGCCGAACGCTTTGATCCAGGCGCTGTTCGAGCGGGGCGTCGGCGGTCTGTCGGTCGTCTCGAACAACTGCGGGGCGTTGGAGTCCGGCCTGGCGGTCCTGCTGAGGGCGGGCCGGATCGGGCGAGTGACCGGCTCGTACATAGGGGCGAACAAGGAGTTCGCGCGCCAGTATCTGGCCGGGGAGCTGGAGGTGGAGATGATCCCGCAGGGCACGCTGGCCGAGCGGCTGCGGGCCGGCGGTGCGGGCATCCCGGCCTTCTACACCCCGGCGGGGGTGGGCACGCAGGTCGCCGAGGGCGGGCTGCCCTGGCGGTATGACGGCTCGGGCGGGGTGGCGCTGCCCTCGCCGGCCAAGGAGGTGCGTTCGTTCAACGGCGTCGCACATGTGCTGGAGCATGCGATCCGGACCGACTTCGCACTGGTACGTGCGGCGCGGGGGGACCGGCACGGCAACCTGGTGTTCCGCAAGTCGGCCCGCAACTTCAACCCGCTGGCCGCGATGGCGGGACGGGTGACCGTCGCGGAGGTGGAGGAGTTGGTGGAGCCCGGCCGGATCGATCCGGATGCCGTGCATCTGCCGGGGATCTTCGTGCAGCGGGTAGTGGCCCTCACCCCGGAGCAGGCTGCGGACAAGAGGATCGAGCAGCGCACGGTGTCCGAACCCATGGCCAGGCCTGTGCCCGCGACGCGAGGGTCGGTGGGCGGCTGATGGCCTGGAGCCGTGAGGAGATGGCCGCCCGGGCGGCGCGGGAGTTGCTCGGCGGCCAGTACGTCAATCTCGGCATCGGGCTGCCCACGCTGATCCCCGACCACCTGCCCGAGGGTGTGGAGGTGGTCCTGGAGTCGGAGAACGGCATCCTGGGGACCGGTCCCTACCCCGCCGAGGAGCAAGTCGACCCGGATCTGATCAACGCGGGCAAGGAGACGGTGACGGTGCTGCCGGGCGCCTCCTTCTTCGACTCGGCGCTGTCGTTCTCGATGATCCGCGGGGGCCACATCGACGTGGCGGTGCTGGGCGCGATGCAGGTCTCCGAACAGGGGGACCTGGCGAACTGGGCGGTCCCCGGCAAGCTGATCACCGGGATCGGCGGGGCGATGGACCTGGTGCACGGCGCCAAGACGGTCATCGTCGTGATGACGCACACCGCCAAGGACGGCTCGCCGAAGATCCGCACCGAGTGCGGGCTGCCGCTGACCGGGAAACGTTGCGTGAACCGGATCATCACCGACCTCGGCGTCCTCGACATCACTGACCAAGGCCTGGTCCTGGTCGAGTGTGCGCCGGGTGTCGATGTCGAGGAGATCATCGCGAGGACCGCTGCCAAGGTGACCGTCGCGGAGGGCGTGGCGTGAAGAACGTGTACGCCGCCGAACTCCTCGCACTCCCCCAGGACGGCTGACTCGCCTGTGGTTACGGGGCGGTGAGGGCCTCCGTGGTCTCCCGTTCCTCCGCGTCCGCGGGGGCCGTTCCTCCCGGCCCGCGGAACACGATGCACACGAACAGCACGCCCATGACGGCGACGCCCGCCCACATCGCCTGCTGCCAGCCCTCGACGAAGGACTGCTGGGCGGCGTGCAACAGCTCACCCCCGTGCGGGCCGGCGCTCTCCGCGGCCTCGACGGCGTTGGCGACGCCCTCCCTGGCGGTGTCCGCCGGTCCTTGGGGGACGCCGTCCAGCCGTCCGTCGATGGCGCTCCGGTAGCCGCCGGCCAGCAGCGCGCCGAGCAGGGCGACACCGAGTGCGGTGCCGAACTCGCGGGTGACGTCGTTGAGTGCGGAGGCGACGCCCTGCTTCCCGCGCGGCAGGGAGCCGGTGATGGCCTCGGTGGACGGGGTCATCGACAGGCCCATGCCGATGCCCATGGCCAGCATGCCGGGCAGGATGGTCAGGTATCCGTCGTCCACGGAGACGAACAGGGCCATGAGCGCGAGGCCGACGCCGGCCAGGGCGATGCCCGCGGCCATGGTCGCACGGGGGCCGACCCGTGCGGCGAGTCCGGGGGCCAGGCCGGAGGTCGCCATCATCATGACGGCCATGGGCATCAGCGCCACCGTGGCGAGCAGGCCCGACCAGCCGAGCACGGCCTGGAAGTACGGGAAAAGGACCACGGCGATGCCCGCCTGGACGCCGAAGACCACCAGGAGCGTGATCGAGCCGCCCGCAAGGCCGCGCTCACGGAACAGTCGCAGGTCCAGCAGCGCGGCGTCGCGGCGGTGCAGTTCCCAGGCGACGAAGCCGACGGCGGCGGTGATGCCGACGGCGAGGCCGGTCAGCGTCACCGGGGCGGTCCAGCCGCGTTCGGGGCCTTCCTGGAGGACGAAGATCAGGCCGGTCACGGCGACCGTGGAGATCAGCGCCCCGGCCGTGTCGAACCGGTGGGCCGGGGTCTCGCGGGAGTTGGGGACCGCCTTCAGCGCCATGGCCAGGGCCACGAGGACCAGGACCACCGGGAGGACGAACAGCAGACGCCAGTCGGCGACGTCGACGAGGAGGGCGGAGAGGAACATGCCCAGGATGCCGCCGCCTCCGGCGACACCGGTCCACACGCCGATCGCCTTGCCGCGCTGCTCCTCGGGGAAGGTGGAGGTGATGACGGCAAGGGTGACGGGCATGATCATCGCGGCGCCGAGACCGCCGGCCACGCGGGCGGCGAGCATGACCTCGGCCGAGGGCGCCAGTCCGGCGAGGACGCTCGCCGCGCCGAAGACACCCAGACCGGCGACGAGCATGGGCTTGCGGCCCAGGCGGTCGCCGACGGCCCCGAGCGGGAGCAGCAACGCGGCCAGGGCGAGCGTGTAGATGTTGATGATCCACAGGACCGTGTTCTGGGAGGCGCCGAACTCGACGGCCATGTGGGTCTGCGCGACGTTCAGACCGGACACCGAGGCGACGACGGCCATCAGGGCGACGGAGACGGCGATGAGGATCGTGCGCAGCTGACGCGCGTCGGGGGTGTTCCCGCCGCCGGCTTCGGAGGCCCGTACGGGTGGGCTGGTGCTCATGGGTTCCTTTCGCAGGGCATGCCGCGGCCCGACGGGGCGTGGGGAGTGTCGGGGAAGTGCGGCTCGACTGCGTCCGAAGTTAAGCCCGCTTTGCGTTCAAGGCATACGATGTTGCCCATGACGCAAGACAATGGAGACCTGGACAGCCTCGTACGCAAGCGCATCCGCGCCCTGCGGGTCGCGCAGGGCTGGTCCCTGGAGGAACTGGCCGGGCGTGCCAGTCTCAGCCAGTCCTCGCTGAGCCGCATCGAGAACGGCCGGCGCCGCCTGGCCCTGGATCAGCTGGTCATCCTCGCCCGCGCCCTGGACACCACGTTGGACCAGCTCGTGGAGACGGCCGACGACGACGTCATCACCAGTCCGATGATCGACAGCGCCCACGGTCTGATGCGCTGGCCGGTGAAGGGCGATCCCGGCATGACGGTGGTGCGTCAGCGCATGACCCAGCCGCCGCCCGAGAATCCGGCCCGCATGCGTGCCCACCCGGGGCGCGAATGGCTCGTGGTCCTGTCCGGCACGGCGGTCCTCATGCTCGGCCACCGCCGTTTCCGCGTCGAGACCCACCAGGCAGCCGAGTTCCCCACGATGATGCCGCACGCGATCGGCACCGCCGGCGGCCCCTGCGAGATCCTGGGCATCTTCGACCGCGACGCCCGCCGCGGCCACCAGCGCGAGGGCGGCGACCCCGACACCCGGGACACGGCCGAGTGACGGCGAGGGAGGCCGGGGCCCGGCGGGACGGACGTGCGCGAGGAGGGTCTTCGCCGCGGCTCGCGCGACGAACGGCACCCGCGCACCGGTGTCCCGTCGGGCGCGGGCAGGCCGGACACCCCGAGGATCCGCTCCCGCGGTGGAACGCCGTCGCGGGTCGGCGTGCCTTCGAGGGTGGCTCCGGCCGGATCCGCCCCGGTGTGTCCACCGGGCATCCGCCTGCTACTCGATCAGGGCGTCCGCTGCGATGATCACCAGGCCGATCAGCATGTCCAGGGTGCCGGCCCGGCAGGAGGACAGCCGGCCGAGCCCGGCGGTGCGGGCCGCCGAGGTGCCCAGGGCGAAGAGCAGGACGGTGTTGAGCACCAGGGCCGTGTCCGCGGCCGTCTCCTCCGCCCACCACCCGGCCTCGGCGGCGAGCAGCAGCACCACGGTCGGCAGCACGGCGGCGGCCAGCGGCCACTCGGCGAGCACCGCGCGCAGTCTGCTCGGTCTGGCCGTCCCGCCGCCGGCCGCACGCCGGGCGATGACATGCGCGTACCCGTGGGCGGCGCCCGAGGTCAGCGCCGTGAGCAGTACCCACAGCGCGTCCTGGCCGGGGTTGGCCTCTTCGCCCGGCACGTCCAGCGCCGCCACCAGCGCGCTGGCCAGTACGAGGCCGTAGATTCCCTTGAACAGCCACCGCTCCGACCGGCGCCGCAGGATTCCCCTCGGCGCGACGCCGGCGGCGGGGTCGTGGTCGGCGCGCTCGGGCACTCAGGAGAGCCAGTCGGCGTACCGGGTGGGGGCAAGATGGGCGTCCAAGTCGGTCAGGACGTCGCCCTCGACCGCCGCGAACATGCCGGCGCCCGGGTCGGTGACGACCGTTCGCGCGTCGCCCTTGTGGGCCAGGGTCAGGCGGCCCAGCTCGTCCAGGGGGAACACTTCCGGTCCGCCGATGTTGCGGATGCCGTTCAGCGGGGGGCCCACGGCGACGTCCGCGACCGCGGCCGCCACGTCCTTCGCGGCGATCGGCTGGATCGGCGTGGCGGGCAGCCGGACGGAGTCGTCGGAGGCGGTCCAGGACAGCACCGCCTCCATGAACTCCATGAACTGGGTGGCGCGCACGATCGAGTACGGGACGGGGCCGTCCCTGAGGATCTCCTCCTGGAGCACCTTGGCGCGGTAGTAGTCCAGCCCCGGCACCCGGTCGGCGCCGACGATGGAGAGGATCACGAAGTGCCCCGTCCCGGCCCGCTGCGCGGCGGCCAGGAGGTTGTCCATCGACGCCCGGAAGAAGGCCGGTGAGGCGTCGTCGAAGGTCGGGGAGTTCGTCAGGTTGACGACGACCTCGGCTCCCTGGACCGCCTCGGCCACCCCCTTGCCGCTGACGACGTCGACGCCGGTCGACTGGGAGTGGGGCACCGCCTGGTGCCCGGCCGCGTTCAGGTCCTTGACGACCTGCGAACCGATCAGCCCCGTCCCGCCGATGACCGCGATCTTCATACGCACGCCTCTCTTCCTTCCGGAGCCGGGTGGCTCAGGAACCACTGTGTCGGTGTGCGCGGAGGACGGCGCCCTGGACGCCCCGAAGGGATGAGACCGGACCGGGTCCGGAGTGCCGGGGCGCCGGGACGCCGGGGTCAGACGGCCTGGTCGGTGGGACGGATCAGGATCTCGTTGACGGCGACGTGATCGGGCTGGGTGACGGCGTAGAGGACGGCGGCGGCGATGTCGTCGGGGTCCAGCGTCCGCATGGACTCAGCCATGCCCTGGGCCATGGCCTGGATGGCCGGGTCGGTGATGTGGCTGGTCAGCTCCGTCGAGACGAACCCGGGTTCGACGACGACCACACGCACTCCCTGCTGGGTGACCTCCTGCCGAAGCGCCTCGGCGAAGGCGGTGATCCCGAACTTGGTGGCCGCATAGGCCCCGCTCGCCGCCGAGGCCGTACGCCCCGAGGTGGAGGAGATCTGCACCACGGCGCCCTTGGACTCGAGCAGGTGGGGCAGCGCCGCGTGGATCGTGTACATCGACCCGAGCAGATTGGTCTCGATCATGCGGGTCCACTCCGTGGTGTCCGCGCCCAGGACGGCGCCGCTGAGCATGACGCCCGCGTTGTTCACCACGACGTCGAGCGCGCCGAACCGCTCGACGGCCGCCGCCGTCGCGTCCCGCACCGATCGCGGGTCGGTGACGTCCATGTCGAGGGCGAGCATCTCGCCGGGGGCGTCCTGGACCAGGGCCGCCAGCCGGTCGGCCCTGCGGGCGCCGACGGCCACCCTGGCTCCCGCCTTGGACAGCGCGAGCGCGGTGGCCCGGCCTATGCCCGAGGAAGCGCCGGTGACCAGGGCGACCTTGTCGACGAGCGTGGTGCTCATGTCTCCTCCGAGATCCATCGATCGCCGGCCGGACAGAAAGTGACCAGCCGGTCATGTTGTGCAGCCTAACACCGAAGATGACCGTGCGGTCATCTTCGGTGTTAGGCTGCGGGCGAAAGCGGAGGTGGCATGACGGACCGAACGACGGCTCCCGGCCCCCGGGCGGACATGATGCGCAACAGGCGTCACCTCCTCACGGCGGCGACCGAGGCGTTCGCCGAGTGCGGGGTGGACGTGTCGATGAGCGAGATCGCGCAGCGGGCCGGTCTCGCCAAGGGCACCGTGTTCCGGCACTTCGCCACGAAGGACGACCTGCTCGCGGCGATCATGCTGCAACTTCTCGAGCGGCTCACCGCCTCGGCGACCCGCCTCCAGCAGGCCGACGACGCGGGCCAGGCGCTGCGGGAGTTCATGACCACGGGCGTCGAGGCACTCGCCGGCGACCGGGCGTTCTGCGAGGTGATCGGGCGGCCCTCGCTGCAACACGCCCAGGTGCGGGACGCGATCGGCGGGCTCTGCGCGACCGTGGAGTTCCTCACGGACCGGGCGAAGGAGCAGGGGCACGTCCGCGACGACGTCACGGGGACGGACGTCGTGCTGCTGCTGGGCGGAATCCACCAGACGGCACTCCCGCTGCTGGACACGCATCCGCAGATCTGGCGGCGCTATCTCGATCTGACCCTCGACGGGCTGCGCGCCCCCGGCACCCGCACCCTGCCGCACCCGCCGCCCGCCCGGCCGAATCTGTCGGCTCCCGCCCCGTAGGCAGGGCGCGCGGCACCCTAGCAGGCTTCGGCATCAATTCAAGAGCGAATATTGCTCTAGATGCCGCCTTGCCTTAGAACCTGTCCAAGGTAGGGTGGTGGTTGCGAAGAACCACACCGAGGAGCAAGCCTTGCCTGAGAACAACCAGAAGCCGCTGACCACGGTTGCCGGTGCACCGGTTCCCGACAACCAGAACTCACTGACCTCCGGCCCGCGCGGTCCGATGCTCCTGCAGGACGTGTGGTTCCTGGAGAAGCTCGCGCACTTCGGCCGGGAGGTCATCCCGGAGCGCCGGATGCACGCCAAGGGCTCGGGCGCCTTCGGCACCTTCACGGTCACCCACGACATCACCCGGTACACCAACGCGAAGATCTTCTCCGAGATCGGCAAGAAGACCCCGCTGTTCACCCGGTTCTCCACCGTCGCCGGTGAGCGCGGTGCCGCCGACGCGGAGCGCGACATCCGCGGCTTCGCCGTGAAGTTCTACACGGACGAGGGCAACTGGGACCTGGTCGGGAACAACACCCCGGTCTTCTTCTTCCGCGACCCGCTGAAGTTCCCGGACCTCAACCACGCGGTGAAGCGCGACCCGCGCACCAACCTGCGCAACGCCGAGAACAACTGGGACTTCTGGACCAACCTCCCCGAGGCCCTGCACCAGGTCACGATCGTGATGTCGGAGCGCGGCATCCCGGCCTCCTACCGGCACATGCACGGGTTCGGCTCGCACACGTACAGCCTGATCAACGCCGAGGGCGAGCGGTTCTGGGTCAAGTTCCACCACCGCACCCAGCAGGGCATCAAGAACCTCACCGACGCCGAGGCCGGGGCCCTGGTCGGCAAGGACCGCGAGTCCCACCAGCGCGACCTCTTCGACGCGATCGAGGACGGCGACTTCCCGAAGTGGAAGCTGTTCATCCAGGTCATGCCGGAGGCCGACGCCGAGAACTACCGCTTCCACCCCTTCGACCTCACCAAGGTCTGGTCGAAGAAGGACTACCCGCTGATCGAGGTCGGCGAGTGGGAGCTCAACCGCAACCCCGAGAACTACTTCGCGGACGTGGAGCAGGCCGCCTTCAGCCCGGCCAACGTGGTCCCGGGCATCAGCTTCTCCCCCGACCGGATGCTGCAGGGCCGCCTCTTCTCCTACGGCGACGCCCAGCGCTACCGCCTCGGCGTCAACCACCACCAGATCCCGGTCAACGCCCCGAAGAACCCGGTGAACTCCTACCACCGCGACGGCGCCATGCGCGTCGACGGCAACCAGGGAGCCACCCCGGGCATCGAGCCCAACTCCTACGGGCGCTGGCAGGAGCAGCCGGCCTACCGCGACCCGGCCCAGGCCGTGGGCGCCGTCGCCGACCGGTTCAACTACCGCGAGGACGACGACAACTACTTCGAGCAGCCCGGCAACCTCTTCCGGCAGATGAGCCCGGAGCAGCAGCAGGTTCTGTTCGAGAACACGGCGCGCGCCATCGACGGCGCCTCGCAGCAGACCATCGAGCGCCACATCGGCAACTGCACCCAGGCCGACCCGGCCTACGGCGCGGGCGTCCGCAAGGCGATCGAGGCCCTGGCCGCCGGCAACCTCTGATCCTGCCGGTCAGCAACACACGCGGTACACCCGCACCGCACCGGCGCGGGCACCCCCGAGGTGCCCGCGCCGGTGCGGGCGTACCGCCACGGAGACCTATTTCATGGACATGCACAACAGCGGTGGACTGACTCCCGAGCAGACGGAGCGCGTGCTCGCCATCGCCATGGATCTGGCCCGCGAGGGCAGCACCGAGCAGCTGGTGGAGTTCGTGCAGCACGGGCTGCCGGTCGACGTACGGGACCCCGCGGGCAACTCCCTCCTCATGCTCGCCGCCTACCACGGTCACGCGGACACCGTGCGGACCCTGATCCGGCACGGCGCCGACCCGGACCTCCGCAACGACCGCGACCAGTCCCCCATCGCCGGCGCCCTGTTCAAGGGTGCCGACGACGTCGTGGCGGTACTGCGTCGGGCCGGCGCGGACCTGGACTCCGGAACGCCGACCGCGCGGGCCGCCGCGGCCATGTTCGGCCGGACCCACTTGCTCGCGAGCTGATCCGGCCCTGCTCCCGCCGCAGTGACGCAATCTCGTAGTCACTCGACCCCCACATGGCGTGAACCATCGGTGCGGGCGTGCACCGGAGGCGGGAGAATGGCCGTCGAACTCGGCACCCGGCCTTACGTGGTGGCGTGAAGACATCGGCGGACATTCACAGCTTGCTTGATCAACTCCCAAAGCGTGAGCACGAATTACACACATCCTCTCTACACAGTGGCCCCGATGGTCTAGATTGACCGTGCTTCAGCTGTTCAGGCACGAGGCGACCGGTAATGATCTTTAGGTCCGGAGCAGGGGGGTCTGCTGTTGTCACTGTGCATTGCTCGTATTGATGTGACATAGCCGGAACGTTGTGCGCGGGCAGGCCGGGGGGCCGCCCGTGGGGAGGAACAGCGCGGCGCGGGAGGCGGGGGCCTCCCGAGGGGGAGGAACAGTGCTAGGCGAACACGTCGAACCACTGGGAACCTGGGGGGTTCTGTGCGGCAAGGGGGAGTGGTCAGCCCGTTTCCGTCTGCGCGCGGGCAGTTGGCGGACGGGGCAACCAGCCGGCTCGCGAGCGACTGGGAGCAGCGGTACCGCCGTACCGTGATCACCAGCGACACCGCGACCACCGCTTTCGTGGTGGCGGGCATCGGCAATTTCTTCGGAGTCCGGGACGCGGCCAACTGGCACGAGAAATGGGGAATTCTCGCGTTCGGCACCTGGCTGCTGGTCCTGGGCGCCCTCGCGGTGAGCCGGTCGTGGGCACCGGCCGTGCTCGGCCAGGGCGCCGAGGAATTCCGTCGGCTCGGTCGCTCACTGTTCATGGCGACCGTCGTGCTGGCGCTCGGCGGAATAGCCCTCACCTCGCGCAACATCAAACTCTGGATCTTCGTCGCCGTCCCCGCGATCGCCATCTGCACCATGGTCGCGCGCTACGCGCTGCGCGTCCGGCTGCACAGACAGCGCAAGCAGGGGCGCTGCCTCAGACCCGTGCTGGCCGCCGGGAGTCCGGCCACGGTGCGCGATCTGATCGCCCGGACCCGGCGGTTCCCGCACCTCGGCTGGCGCGTGGACGCGGTGTGCACGACGGACGACGGGCTCGAGGGTGACCAACTGGACGGAGTGCCGGTCGTCGGCCCACTGGAGCACGTCGCCCACCATGTCCGCCGCGACGGCTACCGGGTGGTGGCGGTCACCCCGGACCCGCACTGGTCACCGCACCGCCTGCAGCGGCTCGCCTGGAACCTGGAGGGCAGCGACGCCGAGATGGTCGTCGCTCCCGTCCTGATGGAGGTGGCCGGCCCGCGGCTGCACGTCGACGCGGTGCTCGGGATCCCGCTGCTGCGGGTCAGCATGCCGACCTTCACCGGGGGCCGCCGCGCGGTCAAGGCGGTCGTCGACCGGCTGGGCGCGGCGATCCTGCTGACACTGTTCGCACCCCTGATGCTGTTCGTCGCGCTGCTCGTCCTGATGGACAGCCGGGGCGGGGCGTTCTACCGCCAGCGCCGGGTCGGCAAGGACGGCCGCGAGTTCACCATTCTCAAGTTCCGCACCATGGTCGTGGGTGCCGACGGGGCACGTGCCGCGCTGGCCGACCGCAACGAGGGCGCGGGCCTGCTGTTCAAGCTCCGCCGGGACCCGCGGGTCACCCGGGTCGGTGCGGTGCTGCGCCGGTACTCGGTCGACGAGCTGCCGCAGCTCTTCAACGTGCTCACCGGATCGATGTCGCTCGTGGGACCGCGGCCGCCGCTGCCCGAGGAGTCCGCCGCGTACGGTCCGGACATCCGAAGACGGCTGCTGGTCAAGCCAGGACTCACCGGCCTGTGGCAGATCAGCGGACGCAGCGACCTGCCGTGGGAGGAGGCCGTCCGGCTGGACCTGCGGTACGTGGAGGACTGGTCGCTCGCGCTGGACACAGTGATCTTGTGGAAGACGCTGCGCGCGGTGGTCCACGGGCAGGGGGCGTACTGATGCACGGCGGCCGCCGGGCCGACGCGCGAGGCGCAGGCCGTCGGGGTCTGCCTGGGGGGAGGAACGGGTCATGAGGGTCAGCGTTTTCGGCCTCGGCTACGTGGGCTGCGTGTCGGCCGCGTGCCTGGCCGGCATGGGGCACGAGGTCGTCGGGGTGGACGTGAACCAGGTGAAGGTCGACCTGGTCAACGACGGCAAGGCCCCGGTGGTCGAGGAGCGGATCGGCGAGCTGATCGCCGAGGTCGTGGGCAGCGGGGCGTTGCGCGCCACCGGTGACGTCCGCGAGGCGATCATGGAGAGCGAGATATCCCTGGTCTGCGTGGGCACCCCGTCGGAGCCCAACGGCAGCCTGTGCACCACGTACTTGGAACGGGTCACGGAGGAGATCGGCGCCGCGCTGGCGGACCGTGGGAGGCAGGGCGGGCGGCACACGGTGGTGTTCCGCAGCACCATGCTCCCGGGCACCTGCACGAATCTGCTGGTGCCGATCCTGGAGAAGTACGTCGGCGGCACCGCCGGGGTGGACTTCGGGGTCGCGGTCAACCCGGAGTTCCTGCGCGAGGGCACGAGCGTGCGGGACTTCTTCGACCCGCCCAAGACCGTCATCGGCGAACTCGACCCGGCCAGTGGCGACGCGGTGCTGGCACTGTACGACAGCTTGCCCGGCGAGGTGTTCCGGGTGCCGGTCCCGACGGCCGAGGCGATCAAGTACGCCGACAACGCCTTCCACGGCCTCAAGATCGGCTTCGCGAACGAGCTGGGCGCGGTGTGCCAGGCGCTCGGGGTGGACTCGCACCAGGTGATGGACGTGTTCCTGGCCGACCGCAAGCTGAACATCAGCCCCGCCTACCTGCGGCCCGGTTTCGCCTTCGGCGGCTCCTGCCTGCCCAAGGACCTGCGGAGCCTGGTCCACGCGGCACAGCGGGCCGATGTGTCGGTGCCCATCCTCTCCCATGTGCTGCCCTCCAACTCCGCGCACCTGGAGCGCGCGGTCGAGCTGGTGGAGCGCTCCGGCAAGCGCCGGGTGGGGATGTTCGGACTGTCCTTCAAACCCGGCACCGACGACCTTCGCGAGAGTCCGCTCGTCGAGCTGGCGGAGCGGCTCTTCGGCAAGGGCTACGACCTCAGGATCCACGACGCCAACGTGAGCCTGTCCCGACTGCTCGGCGCGAACCGCGAGTACGTCGAGACCCGGCTGCCGCACCTCGCCCAGCTGCTCGCGGACTCCGTCGACGAGGTCCTCGACCACGCCGAGGTGTGCCTGGTGGGGACCAGGGACCCGGCCGTGCTGTCGGCGCTGCCCCATGGCGGCGGTCCGCTGCTGATCGACCTCATCCACCTTCCCGACGCCGACACGCGCCGGACCGAACCGGGGTACATGGGCCTTGCTTGGTGACACGACGTCTGGTGAAACGCCGTTCGGTGGCACAGCCGGCGACCGGCCGGGGCGGCGCGCCCTGATCCTGGTGGAGAACCTGTCGGTGCCCTTCGACCGGCGGGTGTGGCAGGAGGCGACGACCCTGCGCGACGCGGGATGGGAGGTGCACGTCATCTGTCCCCGGGGCAGCAAGCGGGACACGGAGGCGGAAGCGGTCCTCGACGGGGTGCGCATCCACCGTTATCCGTTGCGCGCCGCCACCGGAGGACCGGCCGGCTACCTGCGGGAGTACGGGGCGGCGCTCTGGCACACTGCCCGGCTGGCCCGCCGGGTCGGCCCGGTCGACGTGGTCCACGCCTGCAACCCGCCGGATCTGCTGTTCCTGCCGGCGCTGTGGCTGAAGAGGCGCGGCGCGCGGTTCGTCTTCGACCAGCACGACCTGATACCCGAGCTGTACCTGTCCCGCTTCGGACGCGGCAAGGACCTGCTCTACCGCGCCGTGTGCGCACTGGAACGGTGGACCTACCGGGCGGCGGACGTCGTGCTCGCCACGAACGAGAGCTACAAGGACGTCGCGATACGCCGTGGCGGCCGCCGCCCCGACGACGTCTTCGTGGTGCGCAGCGCACCGGCGACCGACCGCTTCCAGCCGGTGCCGCCCGAACCGGAGTTGAAGCGGGGCAAGCCCCATCTGCTGTGCTACCTCGGCGTCATGGGACCCCAGGACGGCGTCGACTACGCCCTGCGGGCCCTGGCGAAACTGCGCGACGATGTCGGGCGGACGGACTGGCACGCGGTGTTCATCGGCTCCGGCGACGCCTTCGACCAGATGGTGGCGCTGTCCCGGTCGCTGGGACTCGACGAGCAGGTGCGGTTCACCGGACGCATTCCGGACGCCGACCTGGTGCGCCACCTCTCCACCGCGGACGTGTGCCTCTCCCCCGACCCCCGCAACCCTCTCAACGACGTGTCGACGATGAACAAGGTCCTGGAGTACATGGCGATGGGCCGGCCGATCGTCTCCTTCGACCTCCGGGAGGCGCGGGTCTCCGCCGGGGAGGCCGCCCTCTACGCACCCGCCAACGACGAGGCGGAGTTCGCCCGGCTCGTCGCGCGGTTACTGGACGATCCGGACGAGCGCGCCCGGATGGGCAAGATCGGCCAGGAACGGGTCACCGGACGGCTCTCCTGGCGCAACTCGCAGGCGGCGCTGCTCGCCGCGTACGCCGCCGCCTGCCGTGACCACACTCCGGTGTCGGCGGGCACCCCGGTCCGATCAGGGCTCAAAGCAGGGAGAAGGCCGCGCAGTTGAGCGATGACACGATACGCCTGGTCACGGTCGGGCGAATTCTCCGGCGGCGCCGGCGGCTGCTCGCCGTCCTCGTCGTGCTGGGCGCGCTGGTCGGCTACGGCGTGTCGGTACTGTTCCCGCCGCGCTACACGGCGTCGGCTTCGGTCCTGCTGCCGGGGCCGTGGGAACAGCGCGAGCTGATCACCCAGGTGGAGATCGCGACCAGTTCGGCGGTGGTCGCCCGGGCGGCCGACGAGCTGCGCTGGAACGGGGTGAGCGACAGCGAGCTGCGCGACCGGGTGAGCGCCGAGACCGCCGACGGGAACATCGTCAAGATCTCTGGGACGGCCGAAACCCCGGAGCGTGCGCAGCGGCTCTCCGACGAGGTGGCCCAGCAGTTCGTGACGTACGCGGCACGGATCGCGAGCGGCACCGCCGGACCCGACGAGGCAGCGGGGCCGGAGGCACTGCGGGAGCAGGTGACGCGGACCAACCGCCGCATCACCGATCTGGCCAACGCGGCCGATCCCGGGCAGACCGTGGAGAGCGTCCAGGCCCGCACCGAGCTGGAGAAGCTGCGCAGCGCGCTGCAGGACGCCATGCAGAAACTGGAGGAGGCCGACCCGTCGAACAACCGGGCCGGCATGGTCGTCATGGGTCCGGCGGCCCGGCCGACCGGCGAGGCTCCGCCGACGCGGCTCCAGCTGATCGGCGGCGGCGCGCTGCTGTTCTTCGTGCTCGCCGTCATCGGTCATCTCACCGCGGCGCGGGTGAACCGGCGGCTGCGCTCCGAACCCGAGATCGCCGCGGCGCTGGGAACGGCGCTGCTGGGGACCGTGGACGTACCCGGTGACCGGCGCGCCCACCGGCCGAAGGCGCGCGGCGCGCGGGCCCGGTTCCGGCGGCTGCTGGGCGTCGACGTCCGGTGGGACCTGCCGACCCCGCAGTCCTCCGGCGACGAGGCCGGCCGGCGGCTGCGCTACCGGCGGGTCCGGGCCCGCCTGCGGGAACGGGTGCCCACGGCCCGGCGGCTGCTGGTCGTCGTGCCGGACGACGACGACGTGGCCCGCCGGGCGGCCGGACAGCTCGCCGCCGGGGCCGAGGACGATCCGCGGCTGCGGGTGGTGGAGGTCTCGGTGGCCCGCCCGATGGTGCCCGACCGCGACACCGAGTCCGGGGCCCTGGTCGTGCTCAGCGCGGGCGCCCGGACCGCCGAGGAACTCGCCGGTGTCGCCGAGGCGTGCGCGGACGGCGGGCACGAGGTCGTCGGCGTCGTCGTCGCCGGCGCGGTCCGGGCCCGTCCGACGGGGGCGGCCGACGAGTCCCGGGAGAACGCCGCCGCAGGGGCTGCGGTGCACGACCACGCGACGGGAGGTGTCACATGACGACGGGCACGGCTGCACAGCCGTCGGCCTCCGCTCCCCTGCTGGACCTGCAGGCACTGGTCGTGGCGGTGCGCAGGCGACGGCGCCTGTGGGGCTCGCTGGCCCTGCTGGGCCTGCTGCTCGGCGCGGCGGTGGCGGTCCTGCTGCCGCCCCGGCCGACCGCGGTCACCAAGGTGCTGGTCGCGCACAAGGACGACCAGCCGAACGACACCGGAACACTGATCCGCACGGATGTCGAACTGCTGGACACCACGCGGATCGCCGCCGCCGCCCTGCGCTCCCTCAACTCCCGGGAGAACCCGGAAGACTTCATGCGGGACTACCGGGGCACCGGACTGACCAACAACCTGCTGCAGATCGACGTGACGGCCGACAGCGACGCGGAAGCGGTCGCCCGGGCCAAGGCGCTGGCCGACACGTTCGTCGCGGACCACGTGCGGCGGATGCGGGAGGCCGCCGAGGCCGAGTCCAAGTCCCTGCTGGACCAGCGGGACCGTATGCGCAAGGAGCTCGCCGAGGTCAACAGCGCGATCGGGGACCGCTCACCGGACGACGAACCGAAGGCGTCGGCGAGCATCGAGTCGCTCTTCGCCCGCCGGGCCGAGCTCGACTCGCGGATCGCCGAATTCGACCAGCGGGCCGCGGAAGCGCTCACCGGCACGCCCGAGGTCGTCGCCGGCACGCAGATCGTGGACGCGCCGCACGCGGTGGAGCACTCGCTGCCCAGGGCCGTGGCCACCGACGCCGCCATCGGGCTCGCCCTCGGACTCGTCCTGGGGCTCGCGCTCTCCGCGGTGGGCGCCGTGGTCGCGGACCGCCCCGTGCTGCGCCGGGAGATCGCGGCGAACCTGGGCGCCTCCGTCCTCGCGGAGCTGCGCCGCGGGCCGCGCCGGTCGGCCCGGTCGTGGCGGCGCCGGCGGAGCCGGGCGGCACGTGAGCGGCTCACCACCACGCTGACCCGCGTCGTGCGCGGCTCCGCGGAACCGGTGTCCCTGCTGGAACTGGGCTGTGCGCGCGGCACCGGCCTGATCGCCCTGGACGTCGCCGGAGCGCTGGAGGCGGACGGGCCCGTGGTCGTCGTCGACGGTCTGCCCGGCACGCGGCTCGCGGGCGCCCACCGGAAGTCCGGGGGCCCGACCGTGCTGAGCGGCGAACGGGCCACGGCCGAAGGGCACCAGGGGCGCAGACTCGGCGTCGGCTCGGTGGCGCCCGGCACGGCGTGGACCGACCTGCGGTACCTCGGCAGCCGGACGGTGCTCGTCGTGCGGGCCGGGCACGGCAGCACCGCGTGGCTGCACACCGTGGCGCGGCAGCTCGCGGACCAGCGCATCACGGTGATCGGCGTGGTCCTGATCGACCCCGATCCGCGTGACCGGACCGACGGCACCCTGTGGGACGGCACGCACATCGCGCCGCGCGGCCATGACGAAGGGCCGAGGCGACACAACGGGGCCGGGAGGCTCCGGGCGGAACGGCCGCCGATGCCGGCCGCGACGGTCCCGGACAGCGATCAGGAGGCGCGGTAGCACATGTGCGGCATCGCAGGCACGTACCACTGGCCGGACGGCAAGGCCGTGACCGACCGGCTCACCGAGATCCTCGCCCACCGCGGTCCGGACGGGGCGGGCCGCTACAGCCACCCCGCCGGCGTGGGCGAGGTGCATCTCGGGCACCGCCGGCTGGCCATCATCGACCTGTCCACCACCGGCGCCCAGCCGATGGTCTCGGACGGACTCGCCCTGACGTACAACGGCGAGCTGTACAACGCGCCCGAGCTGCGCACCGAGCTGGAGTCGGCCGGGGTCCGCTTCCGCGGCACCTCCGACACGGAGGTGGTCCTGGAGGCCTGGCGGCGCTGGGGCACGGACTGTCTGCCCCGGCTGCGCGGCATGTTCGCGTTCGCGGTCTTCGACGAGCGCACCGGTGAACTGGTGCTCGCCCGCGACCAGCTCGGCATCAAGCCGCTGTTCCTGCTCCGGCGCGGCGCGGGCCTGGTGTTCGCCTCCGAGCTCAAGGCGCTCGCCGCCGCGACCGGCGGGAAGCTGGAGGTGGACCACGCGGCGCTGGTGGCCTCGCTGCTGTACTACTGGGTGCCGGACTCGCGCTGCGCGTTCCGCGAGGCGGAGAAGCTGCCGCCGGGCAGCTGGCTGCGCTGCCGGCCCGACGGCCGGGTGGAGCGCGGCCGGTTCTGGAACCTGCGGGACGTCGCCGCCGAGGGCCGCGAGCGTGCCCTGAGCGGCGAGCGGCCGGACCTGGCCACCGTCGTCGAGGAGTCGACCCGGCGCCACCTGCTCTCCGACGTGCCGGTGGCGACGTTCCTCTCCGGCGGGCTGGACTCCAGCTATCTGACCGCGCTGGCGGCCCGCGACCGGCCCGGTATCTCCGCCTACACGATCGGGTTCCGCGCCGAGGACGCCAGGTTCGAGGCGATGCCCGACGACCTGCGCTACGCCCGGCAGGTGGCCGAGCGGTTCGGCGTCGACCTGCACGAGATCGAGATCGCCCCGGACGTGCTCGACCTGCTGCCGCGCATGACGTACCACCTGGACGAGCCGATCGGCGACCCCGCCGCGATCAACACGTTCCTGATCTGCTCGGCCGCCCGGGAGGCCGGGGTCAAGGTGATGCTCTCGGGAATGGGCGCCGACGAGCTGTTCGCCGGCTACCGCAAGCACCTGGCCAACGTGCTGGCGCTGCGCTACCAGCGCGTCCCGCGGCCGCTGCGGCGCGGGGTGTCCGCGGCCGTGGGCCGGCTGCCGGTCGCGTCCAGCCGCCGGGGGTACCGGTCGGTGCGCTTCGCGAAGCGGTTCCTGTCCTTCGCCGATCTGCCGCAGGAGACCGCCTTCCGCCGCAGCTACACGATGTACGACCGTCAGGAGCTGCTCGGCCTGATCGATCCGGATCTGGCGGGCACGGTCGAGGACGTGCTGACCGAGCATGCGGACGTCTACGAGGACAACGACCTCGACGACTTCGTGAACCGCATGTGCCTGGCCGACGCTCGGATGTTCCTGCCGGGCCTGAACCTCGCCTACACGGACCGCTCCAGCATGGCCGCGTCGACCGAGGTGCGGGTGCCGTACGTGGACGTCGAGGTGGTGAAGGCGGCGTTCGCCGTGCCCGGTGAGCGCAAGATCGTCGGGCGGCAGGGCAAGGCAGTCCTGAAGGAGGCGGCCACCTCGGTCCTGCCCCGGGAGATCGTGTACCGGCCCAAGGGCCTGTTCAGCGCCCCGCTGCGGGCCTGGATGAGCCGCGACCTGGCGCCGCTGGTGCGCGAGGTGGTGAACGACGGCGAACTGGTCCGGTCCGGGTTCCTGCGCCGGGACGCGCTGCGGCGGCTCGTCGCCGAGGACGCCGCCGGGCAGCGGGACTTCTCCAAACACCTGTGGCACGTGCTGACCCTCGAGTACTGGTACCGGGGCGCGACCTCCGGGTCCGGCCACCACTCCTCGTCGACGGCGTAGCGCCTCAGCACCTCCCCCACCCCTCAGCACCTCCCCCGCACCACGACCGGCAGAGAGACAAGAGGACCTTCGGTGAAACAGGTTGTGCAGAACTACAAGAGCGGCGAGCTGGCGCTGCTCGACGTGCCGGTGCCGGGCTGCAAGCCGGGCGGCGTGCTGGTGCGGACCGCCTACTCCCTGATCTCCACCGGCACCGAGCTGATGAAGGTGTCCGAGGCCGGCATGTCGATGCTGGGCAAGGCGAGGTCCAGGCCGGACCAGGTGGCCAAGGTCGTGCAGAGCGTGGCCACCAACGGGGTGCCCGCCACCTATCGCAAGGTGATGGGCAAGCTGGACTCCTACACGCCGCTCGGCTACTCGCTGTGCGGGGTGGTCGAGCAGGTCGGCGAGGGGATCGACGACGTGAAGGCCGGCGACCTCGTGGCCTGCGCCGGCAACGAGCACGCCCTGCACGCCGAGCTGAACTGGGTGCCGAGGAACCTGTACGCCCCGGTGCCGGACGGTGTCGCGCCGCGGGACGCGGCCTTCGGCACCGTCGGTTCGATCGCGTTGCAGGGCGTCCGCCAGGGCGAGTCGCGGCTCGGCGAAACGGCTCTGGTCATCGGGCTCGGGCTGATCGGCCAGCTGGTGGTGCAGCTGCTCGTCGCCTCGGGTGTCCGGGTGGTCGGGGCCGACCCCGACGCGGAACGCTGCGAGCTGGCCGAGCGGCTGGGTGCCGCCGCCTGCGGCGATCCCGCGTCCCCGGCCGTGGAGAGTGCCGTCGCCGAACTCACCGACGGCCACGGCGTGGACCAGGTGTACCTGGCCGCCGGCGGCGGCAGCAACCAGCCCGTCGAGCTGGCCGCGCGGCTGTGCCGGGACCGCGGCCGGGTCGTCGACATCGGCAAGTGCCGCCTGGACCTGCCGTGGAACGCGTACTACGAGAAGGAGCTCGACGTCCGGTTCTCCCGCTCCTACGGCCCGGGTCGCTACGACCCGGAGTACGAGCTGGAGGGGCGGGACTACCCGATCGGCTACGTGCGCTGGACCGAGCGGCGCAATCTTGCGTGCTTCCTCGACCTCGTCGCCCGGGGCCGGGTCGACGTGGCGCCGCTGATCACCCGTACCGCCGACTTCGACGACGCGGTCGAGACGTACCGGAGCCTGGAGGACGGCGCCCTCAAGGCCGTCGCCGTGCTGTTCCGGTACCCCGGGCAGCCCGACGGGGAGGCACCGGCCGAGGCACCGGCGGTGACGGTGCCCGCGGTGCGGCGCGGCGGCAGAGCGTCCGCCCCGGCACGGGCCGCCCGGACACCGGTGCGGCTGGCGTTCGTCGGCGCGGGGAACTACGCGACGTCGATGCTGCTGCCGCATCTGGCACGGCGCGAGGGCGTCGAGCTGTCGACGGTCGTCACCACGACGGCGCTGTCCGCGGCCAACGCGCAGCGCAAGTTCGGGTTCAGGGAGGCGACCACCGATCTGGACGCCGTGCTCGGCGACGCGTCCGTCGACGCGGTGTTCGTGGTCACCCGGCACAGCTCGCACGCCGAACTGACCCGCAAGGCGCTGCTGGCCGGCAAGGCCGTGTTCGTGGAGAAGCCGCTGGCGCTGACCGGGGAGGAGCTGACCGGAGTGCTCGCGGCGGTGGAGGAGTCCGGCAACGACCGGGTGCAGGTGGGCTTCAACCGCCGGTTCGCGCCCCTGCTCCAGGAGGCCAGGAAGCGGTTCGGCGCCCGCAGCGGGCCGGCGAGCCTGCGCTACCTCGTCAACGCGGGGCGCCTCGACCACGGCAGCTGGTACCTCCAGCAGGGCACCGAGGGCTCGCGGTTCGCCGGTGAGGGCGGGCACTTCGTCGACACGGCGAGCTGGCTGCTCGGGGCCGACCCGGTCTCGGTGTACGCGCTCGCCCCGTCCGGCAACGAGGATCTGCAGGTCGTGCTGGGCTACCCGGACGGGTCCACCGCCACCCTCAGCTACGTCACCACCGGCGCGGCCGGTTTCCCCAAGGAGACGCTGGACCTGGTCGCGGACGGCAAGGTGCTGCAGCTCGACGACTTCGTCCGCAGTTCGGTCTACGACGGCCGCAAGCGGTGGGTCAGTTCGCGGCTGCCCAAGGCCCGGGACAAGGGTCAGTCGGCCGAACTGGCCGCGTTCGTCCGGGCGGTGCGGACCGGCGGGCCGATGCCGGTGCCGCTGGAGTCGCTGGTCGCCACCACGGCGGCCACCCTCGCCGTGCGGGCCGCTCTGGCCGGCGGCGCTCCGGTGACCCTGGCGGAGGCGCGATGACGGTGACCCCGGGGAGTGCGGGCTGGTACCTGCGGCGGCTGTCCCGGATGGGGCCGCGCGAGGTGGGCGGCCGGGTGGGCGACACGGTGCGCAGGCGACGGTGGCGGTCGGCGCGGCCACAGGCCCCGAGCGTGACGGGGGCCCGGTTCACCGCGGTCCTGCCCCCCGGGACGGTCGCCGCGGTGCCGCCGGACGCCGCGAAGCGCCTCGTCGCCGAGGCGGACCGCCTGCTGGCCGGGCACGTCGAGTACTTCGGTGTGCTCCGCGACGACCTGGTCGATCCGGACTGGTGGTTCGACCCGAAGACCGGGCGCCGGGCGCCGTCGGGCTACGCCTTCGACGTGCCGTACCGCGACGAGGACGCGGTCGGGGACATCAAGCAGATCTGGGAGCCGTCCCGGCACCAGTACCTCACCGTGCTCGCCGCCGCCTACGCGGTCACCGGCGACGAGCGGTACGCCGAGCGCGTGGCCGGGCACCTGCGGTCGTGGTGGGCGTCCAACGCGCCGCTGCGCGGGGTGCACTGGGTCAGCGCCATCGAGCTGGGGATCCGGCTGCTGTCCTGGGTGTGGATCCGCCGGCTGCTCGACGGCTGGCCGGGCGCGGCCGCGCTCTTCGAGGACAACCCGGCGGCGCTGGAGCAGATCTGGCACCACCAGCGCTGGCTGGCCGCCTTCCCCAGCCGGGGTTCGTCGGCGAACAACCACGTCGTGGCGGAAGCCGCCGGGCAGTTGGCCGCGGCCTGCTCCTTCGGGTGGTTCCCCGAGTCGGCACGGTGGCGGGAGGACGCGCTGCGGTCGCTGGAGCGGCACCTGCGCGGCAACACGTTCCTCTCCGGCCTCAACCGGGAGCTGGCCACCGAGTACCACGGGCTCGTGCTGGAACTCGGCCTGGCCGCGGTGGCGGAGGCGGACGCCGCGGGTGTGCCGGTTCCCACGACGGTCCGGCTGGTGCTGCTGCGGATGACCGACGCGCTCGCCGCCGTCGTGGACGACCGCCTGCGGCCGCCACGGCAGGGGGACGCCGACGACGGCTACGGCCTGGTGGTGGACGGCGCGGGCACCGACCGCTGGGGCTCGCTGCTCGCCACCGGGGAAGCCGTGTTCGGGTCGCTTCCCTGGTGGCCGAAGGTGATTGGCACGGATGTGCGCACCCCGCTGCTGGCGGCGCTGGTCCGGCCGTACGGCAGGGACGGAGCGGGCCGGGCCGCGGCCCGCCCGGCGCGCAGGCCGGCCCACTTCGCGGACGCGGGGCTCACGGTGCTGCGCGGCCCCGGCGGGATCTGGTGCCGCTGCGACGGCGGTCCACACGGCTTCCTGTCCATCGCCGCGCACGCCCACGCGGACGCGCTGTCGGTGGAGGTCCGGCACGACGGGGTCGACGTGCTCGCCGACCCGGGGACGTACTGCTACCACGGACAGCCCGTGTGGCGCGGGTACTTCCGCTCGACGCTCGGCCACAACACCCTGGAGCTGGACGGCACCGACCAGTCCGTCTCCGGCGGCCCGTTCCTGTGGACCCGGCAGGCCCGCACCCGGCTCCTGGCCGTGGACACGTCCGACGAGAGGGTGTCCCGCTGGTGCGCCGAGCACGACGGGTACGGGGACTCCGTACACCGCCGCCGGGTGGAGCTGACGGCCGCGAGCCGGGAGCTGCGGGTGGTGGACGAGGTGCGCGGCCCGCGCCGGTCCGTGCGTCTGGCGTTCCACCTCGGCCCGGCGATCGCCGCGGACCTGGTGGGCAGCCGCGCCGCTCTCACCTGGACCCGGGACGGCGAGGAACGCTCCGCGGTGCTCGACCTGCCCGGCGGGCTGTCCTGGCGGGCGTATCGCGGGGAGACCGAACCGCCGCTGGGCTGGTACTCCCCCGGCTTCGGGCGCAAGGAACCGGCCACCACCCTGGTCGGCACCGGTTTCACGGACGGCGCACAGGAGTTCACGACCGTACTCGGCTTTCGCGGCTAGGCGGGGAAGGAGGGAGGACGCATGGGGATCAGGTGGCGGAGCGGGGCCGTGTCGGCCGCGGCGTCGCTGGCGCTGGCGCTGCTGGCGGCCGGCTGTGTCGGCACGCCGGACGACGACACCGAGGCGCCGGAGCCGACCGCTCCGTCCTCCGCCTCCGGGGCGCGGGACGTGGCCCGGGTGTGCGAGAAGCCCGCCGCCGGACCGGCGAAGGCGCCGGCGGGTGCGGTGACCGTCGATCCGGCGGTCGTCGGCGACTTGGCCGACAAGACCCGCAACAGCCCCGCCCACACGACCTTCTGGCTCCGGCCGGGCAAGCACCGGCTCGCGTCCGACCGCTACTCCCAGGTCGTCCCCAAGGAGGGGAACCGCTACCTCGGCGCGCCGGGCGCGGTGCTCGACGGCGGGAAGACCAACCAGTACGCGTTCGGCGGCACGGCGTCGGACGTCACGATCAGCCATCTCACCGTGCAGGATTTCGACGCGCCGCACGACGAGGGTGTGGTCAACCACGACTCGGCCGACGGCTGGGTGATCGAGCACGCCACGATCCAGCGGAACTCCGGCGCCGGGCTGATGGCCGGTGACCGTCAGGAGGTCCGGGCCAGTTGTCTGCGCGACAACGGCCAGTACGGCCTCAACGCGTACAAGGGCGACGGCATCATCAACGACCTCGTGCTCGAGGGCAACGAGATCACGGGCAACAACACCGGCGACTGGGAGCGCAAGCGGCCGGGCTGCGGCTGCACGGGGGGCGTCAAGTTCTGGGCCGTCCAGGGCGCCGACGTACGCGGCAACTGGGTGCACCACAACCGCGGGACCGGCCTGTGGGCGGACACCAACAACAACGACTTCCTCATCGAGGACAACGTGCTGGAGGGCAACGACGGTGCCGCGCTGATCTACGAGACCAGCTACAACGCGATCGTCCGCGACAACACCATCCGGCGCAACAACTGGGTCGAGGGCCGCGAGAACTCCGACGGCGGCGACGACTTCCCGTACGCCACCGTCTACATCTCCGAGTCGGGCGGCGAACCCCGGGTCGAGGCGCGCACGGACAAGATCGAGATCTACCGGAACGTGCTCGAGGACAACTGGTCCGGCATCACCCTGTGGGAGAACGCGGACCGGTTCTGCAACAGCCCGGCCAACACCTCCTCGGGCGACTGCACGTTGCTGGTGGAGGACGTGGACCGCTGTGCGCGCCCGGCGATCGCGACCGCACCGCTGTACGCGGACTGCCGGTGGAAGACCCAGCGGGTGGACATCCACGACAACCGCTTCACCCTGGACAAGACGGTCGTCGAGTGCACGGACAAGTGCGACCGGATGGCGCTGCTGGCCAACTACGGCACCTATCCGGACTGGTCGCCGTACCAGGGCGAGCGGGTGGCCGAGGCCGTCACGCTCCGGCAGCACAACCGCTGGCACGACAACGTCTACGTCGGACCGTGGAAGTTCGTCGCCCACGACCCGAGCGGGGTGCTCGACTTCGGGCAGTGGCAGGGCGCGCCCTACCGGCAGGACGCGGACAGCACCCTGCGTGCCCGGGACGGGGGTTGAGATGGCGACCGAGCGCACGCCGAAGCTGGTCGGGACGGTCTGGGGGCTGCTGGTCCTCAACACGCTCGGCTCCACGGGGGCGGAGACCGTCGTCCCGCTGCCCCGCTCGCTCATCCAGATGGTCACCATGGGCGCGCTGGCCGTCGCGTTCTCGCTGGCACTCGCGCTCAATCTCGGGCTGCGCGTGCGCGCGAGCGCCTTCCTGCTCCTGCTCACCCTGCTGCTGGTGCCGAGCGTGATCTCCAGCGCGGACCTGGAGTCCGGCTTCGGCGCGCTGTTCCGCTGTGCCCGGCTGGCCCTCTTCGTGGGCACCCTGTGGCTGCTCAGTCGCTGGTGGGACGGCGGCCCGACGTTCGTCCGGCTCCACATCCGGATGTACTTCGTGGTGCTCTGCACGGTGGCCGCGGGCGCGCTCGTCTCACCGGGTGCGGCCATGCCCGACCTGTACGGCGGGCGGCTGGTCGGCGCCCTGTGGCCGCTCACCCCGCCCCAGATCGGCCAGTACGCCGCGGTGATCATCGGCCTCGCCCTGCTGCTCGTGCTGAGCCGCCAGACCGACCGGCGCAGCGCGGCCCTGGTGATCGTTCCGTCCCTGCTGCTGCTGGTGCTGACCCATACCCGCACGGCCACTCTCGGTCTGCTCGTCGGCCTGACGCTCGCGATCGGCTCGCTCGCCCTCACCAGCGCCGCCGCCCGCCGGTTCTTCTCCTGGGCGGTGCTGTGCGCGGCGGTGGCCGCGGTGGCGTTCGCCTCGGCGCTGCACGCGTGGTTCCTGCGCGGTCAGAGCGAGGAGAACTTCAGCAATCTCACCGGCCGGGCCAAGGTCTGGGACGCTCTGCTGGCGGCGCCCAGGTCGGCCGGCGAGAAGGTGTTCGGCATCGGTCTGGGCGACAAGTCGTTCGACGGGCTGCCGATCGACAACAGCTGGCTGGCCGTCTACCACGAGCAGGGTCTGGTCGGCGTCGGTCTGGTGGCGGCGGTCCTCCTCGTGCTGGGCGGCGTCGCGTTGCTGCGGCCGCCGTCACCGGCGCGGGCCTGCGCGATCTTCCTGATCAGCTACTGCGCGCTCGCCTCGTACACCGAGGCGGGGCTGGGCGACGCCTCGCCGTACCTGCTGCATCTCGCCGTGGCCGCCTCGCTGCTGGCCTCGCCCGCCGCGGCCACGCCCCTCGCGGCGCCCGCACCCCCTCGCCGACGCGTCCCGCGCTGGGCCCGCACCCCGGAGGTGACCTGAGCATGCACGTCCTCGTGGTGCACAACCGCTACAACTCGGCCCAGCCGAGCGGCGAGAACAACGTCGTCGACCAGGAGGTGGAGCTGCTGCGCGCGGCCGGCCACCGGGTCGGCGTGTTCGAGCGGCGCAGTGACGACATCGCCGCGCGGTCCCTGCTCGGCAAGGTCGCCGTGCCGCTCCTCGTGCCGTGGAACCCGGCGGTCCGCAGGGAGCTGGCCGACCGGCTGCGCACCGAGCGGCCGGACGTGGTGCACGTGCACAACGTCTTTCCGCTCCTGTCCCCGGCGGTGCTGGCGGCCTGCGCCGATGCCGGGGTCCCGGCCGTCGCCACGCTGCACAACTACACGCAGGTCTGCCCGCCCGGCACACTCCAGCGCGACGGCCGCCCGTGCACCGAGTGCGTCGGGGCGGCGCCGCTGCCCGCCGTGCGGCACGGCTGCTACCGGAACTCGCGGCTGGCGACGGTGCCGCTCGCGGTCGGCCTGTCGGTGAACCGGCGGCGCTGGTGGTCCGGTGTGGAGCGGTTCTTCTGCATCTCGGCGGCGCAGCGTGAGGTCCTGGTGGGGGCGGGGCTGCCGGCCGAACGGCTGGCGGTGAAGCACAACTTCGTGCCCGACCCCGAGGCGCGCCGTGCGCGCCCCGGCGAGCACCTGCTGTACCTCGGCCGTCTCGCGGAGGCCAAGGGCGTACGGCTGCTCATGACGGCGTGGGACGAGCTGGCCGCGGACGGCGGGGTGGGCGTCCCGCTGGTCGTCGCGGGCACGGGGCCGCTGGAACGCGAGGTGACCGCCTGGGCGGCGGGCCGGGACGACGTGCGCTACGTCGGCCTGTACGACCCGGAGCAGTGCAGGCGGGCCCTGGCCCGCTCGGTGGCCGTGGTGGCTCCCTCGACGTGGCTGGAGGCGTTCGGCCTGGTGGTCGTGGAGGCGATGGCGGCGGGGGTACCGGCCGTCGCCGCCGGGCACGGCGCCTTCGCCGAACTCGTCGACGACGGGGTGACCGGGCTGCTGCACCGGCCGGGCGAGGCCGCCTCGCTCGCGTCCCGCATCCGCCGGATCGCGGCGGAGCCGGAGCGCAACCAGGAGATGGGCCGGGCGGCCCGGCGCCGGTACGAGCAGGGCTTCAGCCCGGCCGTCGGCCTGGAGCGCCTGCTGGAGGGGTACCGCACCGCGATCGCGGGGCGGTCGGCACTGGCTCGCGGCGGGGACGTCCGCGCGGGCAGGGGGGATGGGGGCAGTAGATGACACGATGCCGACTCTGCGGTTCGGCGGCGATGGAGAGCGTCGTCGATCTCGGAGCGACTCCGCCGTGCGAGAGTTTCCTCGCCGCGGACCAACTGGACCGGCCGGAGCCGGCGTACCCGCTGCACCTGCGGGTGTGCACCGACTGCTGGCTCGCGCAGATCCCGGCGCTGATCACGCCGGAGGAGACGTTCACTCAGTACGCGTACTTCTCCTCGTACTCGACCTCCTGGGTGGAGCACGCGCGGACGTTCGTCACCGGCGCCGTGGAGCGGCTGGGCCTCGGGCCCGACTCGTTCGTGGTCGAGGTGGCGAGCAACGACGGGTATCTCCTCAGGCACATGGTGGACCGCGGGATCCGCTGCCTGGGCGTGGAGCCGTCGGTGAACGTCGGGGCGGCGGCGCGGGAGGCGGGGGTGCCCACGCTCACGGAGTTCCTGAGCCCGGACACCGGTGCGGCCGTGCGTGCCGAGCACGGCCCGGCGGACCTGGTGGTGGCCAACAACGTGTACGCGCACATCCCGGACGTGGTCGGCTTCACCCAGGGGCTGCGCGCGCTGGTCGCCGACGACGGCTGGGTCTCGATCGAGGTGCAGCACCTGCTGACGCTGATCGAGGAGAACCAGTACGACACGATCTACCACGAGCACTTCCAGTACTACACGGTCGCGTCCGCGGTCCGGGCGCTGGCGAGCGGCGGCCTCACGCTGGTGGACGTCGAGCTGCTGCCCACGCACGGGGGTTCCGTCCGGCTGTGGGCGCGGCCCGCCGAGGCGGCGGGTGAGCCGGGCCGGCGGGTGAGTGACGTGCTGGACCGGGAGAAGGCGGCCGGGCTGCGGGAGCTGTCCGGGTACACCGAGTTCTCGGCCCGGGTGGCCAAGGTGCGCCGGGACCTGCTGCGGTTCCTGATCGAGGCGGCCGAGCGCGGCGACACGGTGGTCGGCTACGGCGCCCCGGGCAAGGGCAACACGCTGCTCAACCACTGCGGCATCCGGCCCGACCTGCTCGCGTACACGGTCGACCGCAATCCCTACAAGCACGGCAGGTTCACCCCGGGCACCCGCATTCCTGTCCTGTCGCCCGAGCGGATCGCCGCCGACCGGCCGGACTACGTCCTCGTCCTGCCGTGGAACCTGCGGGACGAGCTGGTCGAGCAGCTCTCCTTCGTGCACGAGTGGGGCGGCCGCCTGGTCTTCCCCATACCGGAACTGAGCGTTGTCGAGCCCGCGTCCGAGAAGGGCACAGCATGAAGGTCGTACTGTTCTGCGGCGGCTACGGGATGCGGATGCGCGAGGGCGCCTTGGACGACGTGCCCAAACCCATGGCGATGGTCGGCCCGCGGCCGCTGATCTGGCACGTCATGCGCTACTACGCGCACTTCGGGCACAAGGAGTTCATCCTGTGCCTGGGCTACGGGGCCCACCACATCAAGGACTTCTTCCTCCACTACGAGGAGACGACCTCCAACGACTTCGTGCTGCGGGGCGGGCGGACCGAGCTGCTCTCCACCGACATCGCCGACTGGACGATCACGTTCGCGCAGACCGGCATCGAGTCGCCCATCGGGGAGCGCCTGCGCCGGGTACGGCACCACCTGGACGGCGACGAGATGTTCCTCGCCAACTACGCGGACGTGCTCACCGACGCGCCGCTGCCCGAGATGATCGACTCCTTCGCCCGGCGGGACGCCGGCGCCTCCATGATGGTGGTGCCGCCGCAGTCCTCGTTCCACTGCGTGGACCTCGGCGAGGACGGTCTGGTCGGTGGCATCACCGCGGTGAGCGACCTGCCGCTGTGGGAGAACGGCGGCTACTTCGTACTCCGCCAGGAGGTCTTCGACCACATCCCGGAGAACGGGGACCTGGTGGCCGACGGATGCACCCAACTGGCCAAGCGCGGACGGCTGGTGGCACACCAGCACCGGGGCTTCTGGAAGCCGACCGACACGGTGAAGGAGCGCGCCGCGCTCGACGCCGCCTACGCCCGGGGGGAGCGCCCGTGGGCCGTGTGGGAGCGGGACGGCGCGACGTCGGCCGCCGGGGTGGGGTCCGCGTGATACGGCTAGGGGCCGGGAGCCCGGACCGGATCGTCGCGGTGGGCGCGCACTGCGACGACATCGCCATCGGCGCCGGCGGCACGCTGCTGACGGTGTGCCTGGCGCGGCCGGGGGTGCGCGTCGACGCGTTGGTGCTCTCCGGCGGTGGCGGCGAGCGGGAGCAGGAGGAGCGGGCCGCCCTCGCCGCCTTCTGTCCGGGCGCCGACCTGCGGCCGACGGTGCTCAAGCTGCCGGACGGCCGGATGCCGGCGCACTGGGAGGAGGCCAAGGCCGCGGTCGAGGAGCTGCGCGGGCGGACCGAGCCGGAGCTGGTGCTGTCCCCGCGCACCGACGACGCGCACCAGGATCACCGCGGTCTGGCGAAGCTGATGACCACGGCGTTCCGCGACCACCTGGTGCTGCGCTACGAGATCGTCAAGTGGGACGGCGACCTGGGCCGCCCGACGGCGTACCAGCCGCTGTCGGAGGACGTCGCCGAAGAGAAGGTGCGGCTGCTGCAGGAGCACTACCCCTCGCAGCGGCACCGCCCCTGGTACGACCGGGAGGCCTTCCTGGGCCTCGCCCGGATCCGCGGCATCGAATGCCACGCCCGCTACGCCGAGGCGTTCGACGTCGCCAAACTCACTCTCAACCTGGGGGGTTGAACCTTGCGCGTACTGCTCACCGGACACCAGGGCTACCTGGGCACCGTGATGGCCCCGGTCCTCACGGCCGCCGGACACGAGGTCGTCGGCCTCGACGCCGGCCTGTTCGCCGACTGCGTCCTGGGCCCGGCGCCCGACGACCCGCCGGGGCAGCGGGTCGACCTGCGCGACCTCACGGCCGAGCACGTGGCGGGGGTGGACGCGGTGATCCACCTGGCCGCGCTCTCCAACGACCCGCTGGGCTCGCTGGCGCCGGAGCTGACCTACGACATCAACCACCACGCGTCGGTGCGGCTGGCCCGGCTGGCCCGCGACGCCGGGGTGCAGCGTTTCCTGTACGCGTCCACCTGCTCGGTCTACGGCGCCGCGGGCGGCGGCGAGCTGGTGGGCGAGGACGCTCCGCTGCGTCCGGTGACGCCGTACGCGGAGTCCAAGGTGCGGGTGGAGGACGACCTGCACGCGCTGTCCGACGGCGACTTCAGCCCGGTGTACATGCGCAACGCCACCGCCTTCGGCTTCTCGTCCCGGCTGCGCGCGGACATCGTGCTGAACAACCTGGTGGGCCATGCGCTGCTGTCCGGCGAGGTGCTGGTGCTCTCCGACGGCACCCCGTGGCGCCCGCTGGTGCACGCCGCCGACATCGCCCGGGCCTTCGCCGCCGCGCTGGTGGCGCCCCGGGAGGCGGTGCACGACCGGGCGTTCAACATCGGCAGCGAGGTCAACAACGTCACGGTCGCCGAGATCGCCGAGGAGGTGGCCGCGGCGGTGTCCGGCTCGAAGGTGGTCATCACCGGGGAGACGGGTGCCGATCCGCGCTCCTACCGGGTGGACTTCTCCCGCTTCCGTGCCGCGATCCCGGGCTTCGACTGCGAGTGGACGGTGAAGCAGGGCGCGCTCGAACTCGCCGAGGCCTACCGGAAGCACGGGCTGACCCGGGAGGACTTCGAGCAGCGCTTCACCCGCCTGGCCGTGCTGCGCGCGGCCGCTGAGACCGGCGCCGTCGACGACACCCTGCGGTGGCGCCGATGACCCAGGCCGGAGGGGAGATGTACGCCCTGGTGGAGCGGTTGTACCCGCTGTGCCGGAGCATCACGGGCGACGGTGTGCGCGCGACCCTGGGCATCGTCGACGAGTACCTCCCCCTGCACATGCACGAGGTGCCGACCGGGACACAGGTGCTGGACTGGACGGTGCCGCAGGAGTGGAACATCCGGGACGCGTACGTCGCCGACGCCACCGGCCGCCGGGTCGTCGACTTCGCCGCGTCCAGCCTCCATGTGCTCGGCTACAGCGTGCCGGTGTCGGCGACGATGCCGCTGGCCGAGCTGCGTCCGCACCTGCACACCCTGCCGGACCAGCCCTCCCTGGTGCCGTACCGCACCAGCTACTACCGGCCCGAGTGGGGTTTCTGCCTGGCCCAGGAGACCCTCGACGCGATGCCGGAGGGCGACTACGAGGTCCGCATCGACTCCACCCTGGCGGACGGCCACCTCACCTACGCCGAGCACGTGGTACCCGGCCAGGTGCCCGACGAGGTGCTCGTCTCCTGCCACACGTGCCACCCGTCGCTGGCCAACGACAACCTGGCCGGCATCGCGGTGGCCACGTTCCTGGCCCGGGAGCTGGCGGAGCGGAACCCGTACTACACCTACCGGTTCGTCTTCGCGCCCGGCACCATCGGGGCGATCACCTGGCTGGCCCGCAACCGGGAGCGGGTGGAGCGGGTCAAGCACGGCCTGGTGCTGGCCTGCGCGGGCGACCCCGGGCAGGTGACGTACAAGCAGAGCCGGCGTGGCGACGCGGAGATCGACCGGGTGCTGCGGCATGTGCTGACCGCCTCCGGACGACCGCACCGGGTCAGCGAGTTCACGCCCTACGGCTACGACGAGCGGCAGTACTGCTCGCCCGGCTTCGACCTCGGCGTGGGCTCGCTCACCCGGACCCCGTACGCGGGTTA
Organism: Streptomyces sp. NPDC111628; assembly: GCF_055635195.1. Taxonomy (NCBI): domain Bacteria; kingdom Bacillati; phylum Actinomycetota; class Actinomycetes; order Kitasatosporales; family Streptomycetaceae; genus Streptomyces; species Streptomyces sp. NPDC111628. Next base: position 294,244 of record NZ_JBVKBZ010000003.1, read on the forward strand.
TCCGGAGTACCACACGTCCGCGGACAACCTGGACTTCGTCTCCCCGGCGGCGATGGCGGACACGCTCGCCGTCTGCCGGGAGGCGTTCTCCGTCCTGGACCGCAACCGGCGCTACGTCAACCTCAGTCCTTACGGGGAGCCGCAGTTGGGAAGGCGCGGGCTGTACGACTCGCTCGGCGGCCGCAGCGACGCCAAGCAGGCCCAGATGGCCATGCTGTGGGTGCTCAACCTCTCCGACGGCGGGCACAGCCTGCTCGACGTCGCCGAGAAGTCCGGGCTGCCGTTCGAGACCGTCGCCGAAGCGGCCGACGCCCTGCACGGCGCCGGACTCGTCAAGGCATGACGCCGATGACCGTCGAAGGGGAGAAGACGACGACACCGGCGGAACCCGCCCGGCGGGGCGTCGTCGGCAGGCTGTCCTGGGGGCTGGCCGACCAGGCGGCCTCCAGCCTGTCCAACTTCGTGGTGGGCATCTACGTGGCACGCTCGCTGGGGCTGACCGCGTTCGGTGTGTTCAGCCTGGCCTGGGTGACCTACGGCGTGGTCCTCAACGTCTCCCGCGGGCTGGCCACCGACCCGCTGGTGGTGCGCTTCAGCGGCGTGCCGGAGTCGTCCTGGCGCGGCGCGGTGGCCCGGGCGTCGGGTGCCGCGCTGCTGGTCGGCGCCGGGATCGGCACGGTGTCCCTGGTCGCCGGGCTGGCCATCGGCGGCCAGGTGGGAGCCGCGTTCGCCGCGCTCGGCGTCGTGCTGCCGGGGCTGCTACTCCAGGACGCCTGGCGGTACTCGTTCTTCGCCGCCGGCGTCGGCCGCAAGGCGTTCGTCAACGACGTCGTGTGGGCCCTCGCGCTCGTCCCGGCCATGGTGATGGCGGCCCACGTGGGCAGCGTGCCCGCCTTCCTCCTCGCCTGGGGCGGATCCGCCGCGGTGGCCGGGGCGTACGGCTGGTTCCAGTCCGGCATCAGGCCGAGGCCGGCCGGGGCACGCGAGTGGCATCGCGACCACCGCGACCTCGGCTACCGGTACCTGGTCGAGAACGTCGGCGTCAGCGGCGCCGGCCAGATACGGGCCTACGGGCTCGGCGCGATCGTCGGGGTCGGCGCCGTGGGTGTGGTCCGGGGCGCCGAACTGCTGCTCGGCCCGTTCCTCGCCGTGCTGATGGGGCTGTCGCTGGTCACCGTGGCGGAGGCGGCACGGGTGCTCAGGCGGGCCCCGCGGCGGCTCGGGAAGTTCTGCTTCCTGCTGGGCGCCGGGCAGACCGTCGCCGCGCTGCTGTGGGGCGCGGCCCTGCTGCTGGTGCCGGACCGGCTCGGCGAGCTGGTTCTCGGTGACGTCTGGAGCGGTGCCTCGGAGCTCATCGTGCCGGTCACCCTCAGCGTCGCGGGCGCCGGGCTGGGCACCGGCGCGGCGGCCGGACTGCGCGCGCTGGCCGCGGCCCGGCGCAGTCTGCGCTGCCAGTTGTTCGCCTCCGCCTGCTACGTCGCGGGCGGGCTCGGCGGTGCGGTCGCGGGCGGCACGGTCGGTTCGGCCTGGGGCGCCGCCGCCGCGTCCGTCTGCGGTTCGGTCGTGTGGTGGCTGCAACTGCGGGCCGCCCTGCGCGAGCGCGACCACCATCCCATTCCCGAAGTGAGGACCACATGACCCCCCACCCCCGGCTGAGCATCGGCCTTCCCGTCTACAACGGCGAGGAGTATCTGGCCGAGTCGCTGGACGCCCTCCTGGGGCAGACCTACGAGGACTTCGAACTGGTGATCTCCGACAACGCGTCGACCGACGGCACCCAGGACATCTGCCGCCGGTACACCGCGCAGGACGCGCGCATCCGGTACATCCGGCTGCCCCGCAACATCGGCGCCGCGCCGAACCACAACTACGTGTTCACCGAGTGCCGCGGCGAGCTGTTCAAGTGGGCCTCGCACGACGACCTCTACGCCCGGGACCTGCTGCGCAGCTGCGTGGCGGCGCTGGACGAGCGGCCGGAGCTGGTCCTCGCGCACAGCGGCCAGGCGGTCATCGACGGCGACGGCAGGGTGAAGGTCCCCTACGAGTACGGGCTCGCCACCGACTCCCCGCGCGCTCCGGAGCGCTTCCGCAGCCTGCTCTTCGAGCCCGGCGGCGACGACTTCTACGGAGTGATGCGGTCCGCGATGCTGCGCCGGGTGAAGCCGCACGACAGCTACCACCACGCGGACCGCACGTTCGTCGCCGAGATCACCCTGCACGGACCCTTCCACCAGGTGCCGGAGCTGCTGTACTTCCGCCGCGACCACCCCACCCGCGCCGAGCGGGCGAACCCCTCCAAACGCTCCCGGTGCGTCAACCTGGACCCGCGCCGGGCGGGCCCGCTGCACCCGACCCCCCGGCTGCTCGCCGAGTACGTCTGGGGCTTCGCCTCGGCGATCGGGCGGGCGCCGCTGTCCTCGGCCGACCGGCGTGCCTGCCACCGCCATCTGGCCGCGTGGCTGACCAGCCGCGTCCGGCCGGGCGCCGGCGAGCGGGTCGAGGACCGTGCCCCCGTGGACCCGGACCGGCTCACCGTCTCCGTCGACGACCTGGTCGCCGGGCGCGAGGGAAGGCAGGCATGACCTCCATGCGCGAAAAGCCTTTACGCATCGGCGTGTTCGGTCTGTTCGGTGCCGGGAACAGCGGCAACGACGGATCGCTCGAGGCGGTGCTCGACCACCTGCGGGCCGCGCATCCCGACGCGGTCGTGGACGCGATGTGCGGCGGACCCGAGGTCGTCGCGACCCGGTACGGGGTTCCGGCGACGCGGCTGAACTGGTACCGCGGGGAGTACCGGACCGCGTCGCGTGCCGGCGCGATCGCGGCCAAGGCCCTGGGCAAACTCGTCGACGTCTGGCGCACCGCCGCCTGGGTGCGCAGGCACGACGCGGTGATCGTGCCGGGGACGGGAGTCCTGGAGACCACGCTGCCGCTCCGGCCCTGGGGTTTCCCGTACTCGCTGTTCCTGCTGTGCCTGACGGGCCGGTTGTCCGGCGCCCGGGTCGCGCTGGTCAGCGTCGGCGCCGGTCCGATCGGCAACCGGTCGACCCGGGTCCTGACGCGCTGGTCGACGCGGCTGGCCGCGTACCGGTCGTACCGGGACACCCAGTCGCGCGAGGCGATGCGGGCGATGGGCGTCGACACCGCGCGGGACGAGGTCTACGCGGACCTCGTGTTCGCCCTGCCGGGGCCGTCCGCGAGCGAGTCCGCGGAGACGCGGGGTCCGGTCTGCGTCGGCGTGATGGACTTCCACGGCAGCAACGACGAGCGGGACGTGGCCGAGGAGATCCACCGGCGCTACCTCGACGGGGCGACACGGTTCGTCCGTGCGCTGGTCGAGGAGGGCAGGCCGGTCCGGCTGCTCACCGGCGACGAGCTCGACCGGCCGGTGGCCGCCGCGATCGTCGACGCGGTGGGCTCGCCGCTGGTCACCGTCGCCGAGGCGGCCTCGCTGGCCGACCTGATGAAGGAGACGGCCTGTGCCGACACCGTGGTGGCGACCCGCTACCACAACCTGGTCTGCGCGCTGAAGGTCGGCACCCCGACCCTCGCTCTCAGCTACTCGGGCAAGAGCGACGCGCTGATGGCCGAGATGGGGATGGGTGCCTACTGCCATCCGGCCCGCGAGGCCGACGCCGACCGGCTGCTCGAACAGTTCCGCGACCTGGAACGGCGGTCGGCCACGGTGCGGCGGACCCTCGTCGAGCGGAACCTGGTCGTCGCCCGGCGCGTCGAGGACCAGTTCGCCGCGCTGACCACGGCGCTGTTCCCTGCGACCGACCACGCCCACGCCCTGCGGGAGGCACCATGAAGGCGACCGAAGTGCCGGAGATCTCCGGCGCATACCTGTTCCGGCCCACGCCGCACGCGGACGCACGCGGCTTCTTCTGCCGCACCTTCGACGCCGACGTCGTCCGCTCGGTGGGTCTCGACCCGGCCGCCTTCGTCCAGGACAGCGTGTCGCGCTCGGTCCGGGGCGTGCTGCGCGGCCTGCACCTGCGCGCCGGCGCCGGTGAGGCCAAGCTGGTGCGGTGCTCGAACGGGCGGATCTTCGACGTCGTCGTGGACCTGCGGCCGGACTCGCCGACCTACCTGGGCCGGGCGTACTTCGAGCTGTCCGGCGAGACGCAGACGACCCTGTACATCCCGGCGGGGTGCGCGCACGGCTTCCAGTCGCTGACGGAGACCTCCGACGTCTCGTACCGGATCGACCGCCCGCACGACCCGGCCGAGGACGTGACGATCGCCTTCGACGACCCGGACCTCGCCATCGACTGGCCGCTGCCGGTCACCTCGGTGTCCGCCCGGGACCGGGAGGCGCCGAGTCTCGCCGAGGTCCTCAAGCACAGGGAGCGATGAGTCCGAAGTGAACGCCGAAGAACTCGCCCTGCCCCGGTCGCGGCAGGCCAACGAGCGGTTGCACGCCATGGTCCCCGGCGGCGCGCACACCTACGCCAAGGGCGACGACCAGTACCCGCAGAACCTGGCCCCGGTGATCAGCCACGGCCGGGGTGCCCACGTGTGGGACGTCGACGGCAACCGCTACGTCGAGTACGGCTCCGGCCTGCGGTCGGTCAGCCTCGGTCACGCCCACCCCCGCGTGACGGAGGCCGTACGACGGGAGCTCGACCGGGGCAGCAACTTCGTCCGGCCGTCCATCGTGGAGGTCGAGGCCGCGGAACGCTTCCTGGCCACGGTGCCGACCGCGGAGATGGTGAAGTTCGCGAAGAACGGCTCCGACGCCACCACGGCGGCGGTGCGCCTGGCCCGCGCCGCCACTGGACGGCCCCGGGTGGCCGTCTGCGCCGACCATCCGTTCTTCTCGGTCGACGACTGGTTCATCGGCGCCACGCCGATGTCCGCCGGGATTCCGGCGGCGACCAACGAGCTGACCGTGGCGTTCCCCTACGGCGACCTGGCCGCCACGGAGGAACTGCTCGCCCGGCACGAGGGCGAGGTCGCCTGTCTGATCCTGGAGCCCGCCACCCACACCGAGCCGCCGCCCGGCTACCTCGCCGGCCTGCGCGAGCTGGCCGACCGGCACGGGTGCGTCCTGGTCTTCGACGAGATGATCACCGGGTTCCGGTGGTCGGAGGCGGGCGCCCAGGGCCTGTACGGCGTCGTCCCCGACCTCTCCACGTTCGGCAAGGCGCTGGGCAATGGGTTCGCCGTCGCCGCGCTGGCCGGGCGCCGGGAGCTGATGGAGCTCGGCGGACTGCGGCACCCCGGCGACCGGGTCTTCCTGCTGTCCACCACCCACGGGGCGGAGACGCACGCGCTGGCCGCCGCGATGGCCGTACAGAGCACCTACGTCGAGGAGGGCGTGACCGCGCGGCTGCACGCTCTGGGTGACCGGCTGGCCGCGGGGGTCCGGGCGGCCGCGGCGAGCATGGGCGTCGGCGACCACGTGGTCGTCCGGGGCCGGGCCAGCAACCTGGTCTTCGCCACCCTCGACGAGGACGGGCAGCCGTCGCAGCGGTACCGCACCCTGTTCCTGCGCCAACTCCTCGCGGGCGGGGTGCTGGCCCCGTCCTTCGTGGTGAGCAGCGCGCTCGGCGACGCCGACCTCGACCACACCGTGGACGTGGTGGCCGAGGCGTGTGCGGTGTACCGCAAGGCGCTGGACGCCGCCGATCCCACGCCCTGGATGGCCGGGCGGCCGGTGAAGCCGGTGTTCCGCCGCCAGGCGTGAGGCCGGGCGGACGGTGGAGGGGCGAGGCGACCTGACGCGCTGTCAGCGCTACTGCTGCCGGCCGGCGTCGGCCCTCCGCTCGGTCCGCCGGTCGGAGGGCCGGTCGGTCGTCCACTCGTCCGGCGGGTGGGCCGGGAGGCCGGCCCACCGGCCGGTCACCCGGTCGGCCGTCCGGTCGACCAGCCACGCGGTCACCGGGAGCACCGCCAGCGCGGTGCACCAGCCGCCGAGGGTGTCGGTCGCGTAGTGGGAGCCCAGGGCGACCTGTGCCCAGCCCATGGTCGCGCCGGCCACCAGCCCCGCCGCGAACACGAAGGCCGTGCCGGCCGCCCCGCCGAGACGGAGGCGGCCGGCCGCGAGCAGCGACACCATGAGGGCGATGGCGGTGAGGAAGGCGGTGTGCCCGCTCGGGTAGGACAGGTTGTCGCCGTGGATGGTGCGCCCCACCACGGGTTTGAGCAGCGTCGTCGTCCCCACGGTCAGCCCGGCGCCGGTCACGACGAACACCGCCGCGCGGGGGTGCCGGAGCAGCAGGCAGCCGGTCACGACGGCCGTGACCAGCAGCACCGCCCCCACGGGCTCCCCCAGGAAGTCCGTGACCACGGCGACGTGCCGCCACGGCGGCCCCACCCCGTCCACGGCCGCGAAGATCCGCGCGTCCGACTCTCGCGGCTCGCTCTCGTCGGCGTACGCGACGCCGAGGACGAGGACTCCCAGCGCGGCGATGCAGGCGATCAGCCCGGACCACAGGCGCAGCGTCGACGGCAGCACCGCGGGCCCCGGCCGGCCGGTCACCCGCCCGCCGCCCCGGGGCGGCCTGCGGTACTGTCCCACGTCCTCGTCCACTCCCCCGCCTCGCCCGGCTCTCCGGCGGTCGCGCCGATCAGCCCCGGGTCGAAGCCACCGTAGTCGCTCCCGCGGGCCGGATAACAGCCGATTCGCGCCATTGCGCAAAGGGTGCCGTGAATCGTTCGGAGCTGTCCCGGCGCTCCCCGCCCCGCTCACCACGGCCCGTGGTGGACGAGGCCCGCGGCCAGCACACCGGCGGCCACGAGGAGGAAGAGGACCGCGCCGCCCACACCGGGGTCCCCGGCCCTGATGTGTGCGCAGACGGCGCCGACGAAGTACAGCGTGAGGCCCGCGGCCGCGGCCGTACCGAGCACCGGCACCGCGAGGCCCGCCACGAGACCGGCCGCACCGAGCCCCAGCAGCGTGCCGAGCGGGATCATCCACTCCCGCCGCACGCGGACGCGGTCGGCGACGGCCATGACGGATTCCGCGCCGGTGAAGTTCAGGGCGGCGGCCCAGCCGTTCATCAGCGCCGCCACGATCGTGATCGCGAGGTAGAAGGCATCCATACCCCTACGACACCGCTCGGGCGGCAGAACTGACATCACCGCCGCAGGCGGGCGAGGCGGGCCGGGTCGACGAGGGCGTCGACCCGGGCGATCCTGCCGTCCACCACGGTGAAGCCCATCACGGCAAAGAGCCGTCCCCGGGGGACCACGACGGCGCCCGCGGCGCCGTTGACGAGCGCAGGCCTCACGTGCGGCCGGAGTGCGGAGTAGGTGGCCGTGTGCTCGGCCACGCCGCGAGCCCCGCGCAGGGCCCGGGAAGCGTCCGCGCGCAGCGCGCCGCCGTCGATCCGGAGCTCGGCGTCGGGAGCGAGGACGGCGACCAGGGCCTCGAAGTCTCCGCGGTGGGCCGCCGCGAAGAACGCGTCGACGGCCTCCCGCTGACGGGGGAGGTCGCGGTCCGGCTCGGCGCACCCGGCCACCCTGCGCCGCGCCCGGCCGGCGAGCTGCTGGACGGCGGCCTCGGAACGGTCGAGGGCGTCGGCGAGCTGGGCGAAGGGCACGCCGAACACGTCGTGCAGGACGAACGCGAAACGCTCCGCGGGACCGAGCGTGTCGAGTACGACGAGCATCGCCAGCCCCACCGAGTCGGCCTCCAGGGCACGCTGTTCGGGGTCGTCGTCGCCGGGGAGCACCACGACCGGGTCGGGCACGTGGAAGTCCGCGGGCTGTTCGCGTCGTGCCCGTGCGGAGCGCAGCGCGTTGAGGCAGACCCGGCCCACGACCGTGGTCAGCCACGCCCGCATGGTGTCGATCGTGGCGGGGTCCACGTCGCGGATCCGCAGCCACGCGTCCTGCAGCGCGTCCTCGGCCCCGCCCAGGGAGCCGAGCATCCGGTACGCCACCGCCCTGAGGTAGGGCCTGTGATGCTCGAAGTGCCAGGTGATCGACTCCGGCCCGCTCACGCACGCTCCCCCGACGTGCGTCTGCGGGCTCTGTAGGCCGCGGCCTTGACGCGGTTGCCGCACTCCTCCATCCCGCACCAGGCACGCCGGGCGCCGCGCGAACGATCGAGATAGAGGCGGGTGCAGTCGGTGCGGCCGCATTCCTTGAGGCGGGCGCCGGGGTCGGCGAGCACGGCGATACCACTCCTGGCCAGGTGGGTCAGTACGGCGGGGAGGTCCCCGGACATGCGCGCCCCCGCGTCGCCGAGTCTGACGGTGGGCAGCGGCCCCGCGGCCGCGTCGTTGACGACCTCGAGGCTGGGGGTGTCGAAACGGCGGTCGAGCACGCGGTCGAGCGCGAGACGGTAGACGGCTTCCCGCAGGTTCAGTGCCGCGTCGAAGGCCGAAGGGGTGGCGGTGACGCGGTCGGGAAGGTCGTCGCAGGCGGCCACCCACCGCTCGAGATCCGCGGGCACGGCCAGCAGGTCGACCGGTTCGTCCCGGCGGGACAGCACGGTGCCGGCCAGGTCGAGGGCCGGGTTGCCACTCACGAAGGCGAAGTCCACGTCACCATCTTGACCGGTGACGACGCGGTCGGCAAGGTGGATTCCGTCACCTGTTGAGGTGGTGACTCAGAAGCGAGAGAGCGCAGGGAGCACGAGTGAGGGTGAGGGCGGGCATGGCTGGTGGGATCCGCGGTATCGAGGTCGTCGTCTTCGACGTCCTCGGCACACTGGTCGACGAGCCCGGCGGGCTTCGCGCGGGGATCCGGGAGGCGGTGCCCGCGGCCGACGACGCGTCCGTCGACGAGATGCTCGCCCTGTGGCAGGGGCACGTGGAGCGGGAGCAGCGGCGCATCGTCCGGGGGCAGCGCCCGTACGCCGACAGCGGGACCATCGACGCGGAGGCCGCTCGGCTGGTGGCCGACCGTGCGGGAGTCGGCGATCCGGCGGCCGTCGACCGGCTGGCCGGGTCGGGTCGGCGCCTGCTCCCCTGGAGCGACTCCGCCGCCGGACTGGAGCGGCTGGCGCGGCGCCTCGTGGTGCTGGGGCTCTCCAACGCCAGTCACACCGCTGTGCCGCGGATCGCCGCGCACGCCGGGCTGCGCTGGCACGGGGCCCTGTCGGGCGAGAGTGTCCGGGCCTACAAGCCGGCGCCGGAGGTCTACCGGCTCGCCGTCGACACCGCGGGGTGCCCGGCGGACCGGGTTCTCATGGTGGCCGCCCACGCCTGGGACCTCCGCGGCGCCCGGGCGGGAGGCATGCGGACCGCGTACGTCCACCGCCCCGGCGGGGATCCGCCGACGGGCTCCGACGACTTCGACGGACACTTCGGGGCACTGGACGAACTGGCCGACGCGCTCCGCCTTTGAGCACGTGACCGTGGGAAGCGGGTGGTCCGGCCCTACGGCCTGCGGGCCATCCCGGCGGCGATGAGGCGCTCCCAGACGGTCAAGTCCCGTTCACCGCCGTCGTCGTGCGTACCGGCGCTCGCCTCGGGACGCCACAGGGACGCCGGTACTATTCCCGGTTCCAGGATCTCCAGTCCGTCCAGCAGGGCCTCGATCTCCGCGTCCGTCCGCCACCTGCCGCGGCCGAACGTCCCCTGGAGGACCTTCTCGGCCTCCGCCGTCTCCGGGTTGTTCCCGGAGCGGAAGTGGCTGACGAAGAAGAGGCTCCCGGACGGCACTTGGCCGCGCCAGTAGCGGACGATCGCGGCGGGGTCCTCGTCGTCGTTGACGTGGTGGAGGATGGCGCTGAACATGACGGCGACGGGGCGGTCGAAGTCGATCAGCTCCCGGGTGTCCGGGTGGCTGCGGATCCCCTCGGGGTCGCGCACGTCGACGGGTACGAACCGGGTCCGGTCGTTCTCCTCCAGCAGCGCCCGCCCGTGGACGAGGACCTGGGGGTCGGTGTCGACGTACACCACCCGGGTGTCCGGTGCCCGCCGCTGCGCCACCTGGTGCACGTTGTCGGCAGTGGGCAGACCGCTGCCGAGGTCGATGAACTGGCGCACCCCGGTCCTCGTCACGATCTCCTCCACCGCCCGCGTCAGCGCCGCGCGGTTGGCGAAGGCGATCGCCACCGAACCCGGGAGGTCGCGTTTGAACACGTCGCCGATCTCGCGGTCCGCCGCGTAGTTGTCCTTGCCGCCGAGCAGGTAGTCGTAGACCCGGGCGATGCTCGGCCTGGTGCTGTCGATGGAGGAACTCTCTCCCGTCATGGCATCCATCCTCTCCCGCGCGAGGCCACCCCGACCACCACTTCTTTGACCTTGACACCGTGACAAGGTCTTCACTGGCTGCCAAGGAGGTGGTCCCGATGACCATGACGAGACAGGGCACGGATGCCCAGCGAGCGTTCGAGAGCCTGGCCGACCCCCGTGCGTCCGTGCGACTGCGGGCGGCCCTCGCGGTCGGTACGGCACCGGACCCGCGCTTCGTGGACGGGCTCGTCGAGCGGTCCGCGGTCGAGCCGGAGTTCTTCGTCCGCGACATGCTGACCTGGGCGCTCACCCGTCATCCGGTGGCCGTGACGCTTCCCCCGCTGGTCCGTGAGGTGGGCTCGGAGCTCCCGCAGGCACGCAGCCAGGCGCTGCACACGCTGTCCAAGATCGGGGACCGGCAGGCCTGGCCGGTGGTCAGCGGGGCGGTGCTGTCCGACGCCGACGACGAGGTGGCGCGCAGCGCCTGGCGGGCCGCGGTCGTCCTCGTCCCCGAGGGCGAGGAGGAAGCCCTGGCCGGGGCGCTGGCCACGCAGTTGGGGCGCGGTGACCGGGAGACGCAGCTGAGTCTCAGCCGGGCGCTGGTCGCGCTGGGCGAGTTGGCCGCGGCGGTTCTGGAGGCCGCGACGACCGCCCCTGCCCCGCACGTGCGTGCGCACGCCCTGGCCACGCGGCGGCTGCTGCGCGACCCGGACTCCGGGTTCGAGGCGGCGATCGAGGAGGCGAAGCGCGTCGTGGCCCTCGGCGGGTCCGGTCACGAGGGACGATAGAACGTGTTGATCGGTGAGGTGGCGCGACGGTCCGGGGTCAGTGCCCGCATGCTCAGGCACTACGAGTCGCTCGGCCTGGTACGGCCCTCGGGCCGCACGGGATCCGGCTACCGGGAGTACTCCCGTGCGGACATCCGGCGGATCTTCCACATCGAGAGCCTGCGGTCGCTGGGCCTGTCGCTGCGCGAGATCGGGCGCGCGCTGGACGAACCCGGGTTCGCGCCCGCGGCACTCGTGGCCGACCTCATCCACCGCACGCGTGAACGGATCGCGGCGGAGAGGGAGTTGCTCACCCGGCTGCGCCGGATCGACGCGGCGGGCCCGGCCGGCTGGGAGGACGTCCTCCAGGCCGTCGCGCTCCTCCAGGCACTGGGCTCGAAGAGCGCGGACGCACGCCAGCGCGCGGCCCTCTCCTCGGTCCAGGATGCCTCGGTGCCGGTGGAGGCCCTCGTCGACGCGGCGCTGAGCGAGACGGACACCAATGTCGCCGGAGCCCTTCGCTGGGCGCTGGCGCGATCGGGCGGCGACGCCGCGGCACTGCTGGCCCGGGGCCTGGACTCACCGGTGGCCGAGGTGCGGGCGCGTGCCGTGCGGGCGCTGGCCGAACTGTCCGGCGCCGAGGCCACCGCGCATCTGCGGCACGCCCTCACCGGCCCGGACGCCGTGGTCCGCGGGTACGCGGCACTGGCGCTCGGGTCGCGCGGGGTGGGCGAGGCGGTGCCGACGCTCATCGACATGATCGTGGCGGGACGGAACGACACCGACGCGGCCGACGCGCTGAGCGTGCTGGCGGGCGACACCGCGACGGCGGACCGGATCGCCGCCGGGCTCGTCGGCCGTCTCGCCGACGACAGCACCGACGCGGCCGCGCGCGGCCGGCTGACGCAGGCGCTTGCGGGCATTCCGGGCCCGCGGGCGTCCAGTGTCCTGGCCGAGCTGTCCGGGGACGAGGACCGCGCCGTCGCGCTCACCGCGACCTATCTGCTGCGGCTGCGCGAGGAACCGTAAATGCTTCGACAGTGCGCCTCGCGCCGGGCAACATGGCCGCCCGTGACGAGCAGCGAACTGTGGACCCGTGAGACCGCCGACCGCTACGACGCCGAGGAGGCGGAGACGGGGATGGGCTCCGCCGCCGTTCTCGGACCGACCCTCGACTTCCTCGCCGAGCTCGCCGGGGACGGCCGGGCACTGGAGTTCGCCATCGGGACCGGACGCGTGGGCGTCCCGCTGCGCGAACGCGGCGTGCCGGTGGCGGGCATCGAGCTTTCCGAACACATGGCAACGGTCCTGCGGCGCAAGGCCGACGAGGAGTCGCTGCCGGTGACCCTCGGGGACATGGCCACGACCGTGGTGCCCGGCGAGTTCACCCTGGTCTATCTCGTGTACAACACCATCACCAACCTGCTCACGCAGGACGAGCAGGTCGAGTGCTTCCGCAACGCGGCGCGCCATCTGGGCCCCGGCGGGCGCTTCGTCATCGAGCTGGGCGTGCCACCCCTGCGGTACCTGCCGCCCGGGCAGGTCGCGGTGCCGTTCGACGTCTCCGAGCGGCATCTCGGCTTCGACACCTTCGACCTGGTCGAGCAGATCCTCGTCTCCAACCACTTCACGCGCGACCCCGGCGACGGCTCCTACCGCCGGGACGACTCCCGGCACCGGTACGCCTGGCCGGCGGAGCTCGACCTGATGGCCCGGATCGCCGGGCTCGAGCTGGAGCGACGCGTCGCGGACTGGGACGGGTCCGTGTTCACCGGGGACTCGGCGAAGCACATCTCCGTATGGCGCAAGCCGGTCTGAGGCCGCCGGGCGGCCGATCGTCCTTGGGCCGGCCGCCCGGCGGTGCTCGGTGGGGACCGCCTCTGCTCAGGCGGTCGCCTGGGCCGCCTCGTTGATCAGGCGGGCGACGTCGGCGGGGCGCGAGACGCTGACCGCGTGGGAGGCGGGGATGCTCACGACCGTGGCCCTCGCGCGTTCGGCCATGAAGGTCTGCGCCTGCGGCGGGATGTTCCGGTCCTCGGTGGCCACGAGCACCCAGGACGGGATGTCCGCCCAGGCGGGGGCGGCGGCACCCTCCGCCAACGCCGCATCGGTCACGGGCCGTTGGGTCGCGGCCATGACCGCCGTGGTCTCCTCGGGGGCGTCGGCGGCGAACTGCTGGTGGAACTTGCCCTGCTCGATGTAGAGGTCCGCGACCTGGCTGCCGTCCGGCAGGGTGACCGGCACCGGGCGCAGCGCCTCGCCGAGCGTGCTGCCGGGGAACTTGCCCGCGAGCGCGAGCGCGCTCTCGCCCGCGTCGGGCAGGAAGGCCGCGACGAAGACAAGTGCCTTGACGTGGTCCAGCCCCTTCGCGGCGTTGCTGATGACCGCGCCGCCGTAGGAGTGGCCGGCGAGGACCACCGGGCCGTCGATGGAGGCGACGAGCTGCCTCACGTACGCGGCGTCGCCGGCCAGCCCGCGCAGCGGGTTGCTCGCCGCCACCACCGGGTAGCCGTGGCTCCGGAGCCTGTCGACGACGCCGTTCCAGCTGGAGGAGTCCGCGAACGCGCCGTGGACGAGGACAATGGTGGGCTTCCGCGTTGTCATCTGATCTGCCTTTCCGGTCCGGATCCGTGGGCTCAGTCGGTTCCCAGCGCCTTGCGCAGTACGTGGACGGCCTGTTCCACGGCCGCGCCGGCCGCCTGGGTGCCACGTACCGGGTTCAGCATCATGAAGTCGTGCAGGACGGCGTTGTAGCGCACGCTCGTGGTCGGCACGCCGGCCCGGACCAGCTTGCGCGCGTAGGCCTCGCCCTCGTCGCGCAGCACGTCGTTCTCGTCGACGACGACGAACGCCGGCGGCAGGCCCCGGAGTTGCTCCTCGGTCGCGCGCAGGGGCGAGACGGTGATCTCGGCGCGCTCGGCGGGGTCGGTGGTGTAGGCGTCCCAGAACCACTCCATGGCCTTGGCCGTCAGGTGCGGTCCGTCGGCGAAGGTCCGGTAGCTCTCGGTGTCCTGGGCCGCGTCGGTGACGGGGTAGTACAGCGACTGGTGCAGGAAGGTCACGTCGCCCCGCTGCTTGGCCAGGTGGGTGAGCGCGGCGCTCATGTTGCCGCCGACCGAGTCGCCGGCGACCACCATGCGGGAGGCGTCGAGGCCCTTTCCGGCGCCCTGTGCGGTGATCCACCGGGCGGTGGCGTAGGCCTGCTCGACCGCTACGGGGTACTTCGCCTCCGGGGAGCGGTCGTACTCGACGAAGACCAGGGCCGCCTCGGCGCCCACGGCCAGTTCGCGCACCAGGCGGTCGTGGGTGCCGGCGTTGCCGAGGATCCAGCCGCCGCCGTGCACGTAGAGGATCACGGGCAGGGTGCCGGTGCGGCCGGCGGGCCTGATGATGCGTACCCGTACGTCGCCGACGCGGGCCGGGACGGTGGTCCACTCCTCGTCCACCTCGGGCTTCTCGACGGGCTGCGCCTGTACGTCGTCGAGCAGCCTGCGGGCGCCGTCGACGCCGAGTTCGTAGAGCAGCGGCGGCTTGGCGGTCGCGTCGGCGAATTCCTGCGCGGCGGGTTCGAGGACGATGTCGCTCACGACATGCTCCTTGGGGTGGTGGGGTGCGGGGACCTTTCACCCATGAGACCGAGCCGCGAGCCGATGTGTGACGCGTTTCGGGAGGAAGCCGATGTTCCCTCCCGATCGGGCGAAAGGGGGCTCCGCCGTACGGTGGAGCCCCCGGCCGGTCCGGCGCCGCGTCAGCGTTCGCCGGCGAACCAGTCCTTCTGCGGGGCCTTGGCCGCGAGGGCTCCGCAGTTGGAGCCGTAGTTCCAGGCCTGCAGGTTGTCGATGACGCCGCCCCACTCGACGCAGGCGCCGCGCGCGGCGACGTACACCGGCCCGGCGTACGACCGGTAGTCACCCTCGTCGTACTGCTCCGCGCCGCTTTCGATGTTGCGCACGTAGGCCACCATGTACGTCGGCGAGCCCGTCGTGTTGCGGATGGTCACCGTGCAGTTCTTGCCCGTGGCCGAGTTGTAGGTGAGGTACACCGTGCCGGTGGAGCCGATCGGCATGGAGTTCACCACCTTGTAGCCGGAGCCGCAGACCCCGTTGTACGACGCGGTCGCGCCCGCGGTCGCCGCGCCGGCGGCGGGGGCCGTCACCAACAGCCCCGCCCCGATGGCCCCGACTGCGGTCAACGTCGCCCCTACGGCTTGCATGGAACGCTTCATGGCACCTCGATCCGTGAATCGACTGGCCTCCCTTTGGTGTTGCTGAAGCCACCAGTTGAGACCTTTGCACCCCTTCGGGGGTTGTACGCCGTTGGCAGATGTTTACGACTGTTCGCGGAGAAGATCACCGCAGGGCCCCCTCGGTGCCCGGCACCGGCAGCGCCAGATGGGCGAGGTCTCCGGGGGGTGGCGTGCTCACCGGCCACAGCGGGGCGGGCGTGCCGTCGGCGACCGCGGCCGGGGCGTCGGTGAGCCGCATGCGGTCGCGCAGGCGGCCGTAGAAGTCCATGGGCCCCAGCCGCACCGCCCGCAGCCGGCGGGGAGCGGCGTAGACGCCGAGCCAGTCACCGGGATCGAGTACGCCTCGCAACTGCCCGTCGATGCTCACGGCGGCCCGGCCCGACCGTTCGAGGATCCGCAGCCCGACGGGCTCGTCCGGTGCGGTGACCACGGAGCGGTCGAACGTCATGTGCGGGGCCACCGCGGTGAAGACGAGCGCTTCGGCGCGGGGCGACACGACCGGGCCGCCCGCGGCGAAGCTGTAGGCGGTGGATCCCGTAGGGGTCGCGACGAGCAGCGCGTCGGCGGAGTACGAGGCGAGCAGCCGGCCCGCGATGTAGACGCCGACGGAGATCTGCCGGTCCCTCGACAGCTTCTCGAGCACGACGTCGTTGAGGGCCGTGACGTTCAGGGCGATGCCCCACTCGTCGCCGCTCTCGCAGTCGGTCCGCACCCTCGGGGGCGGCAGCAGGGGGCCGCGCCCGTACCGCAGGAGCGCCTCCATCTCCGAGGGGATCTCCAGGAGCCGGGAGGCACGCAGAGTGAGCAGCATGCGGCTCTCCGGCTCCAGCCCGCCGTCCCGGACGGCGTCGAGGGCGGAGCGCACCGCCGGTGCGGGCACCTCGGTCAGGAACCCCACTCGTCCCAGATCCACGCCCAGGATCAGGGCGTCGTTCTCCGCCGCCAGCCGTGCGCCGCGCAGGAAGGTGCCGTCACCGCCCAGGGTCACCACGAGGTCCGGGTCGCCGGCCGCGTCCACCTCCTCCCGGGCGCTGTGCCGCCCCGCATCGCTCCACACGTCGATGTCCGTGCAGGCGACGGCGTTCTCGTCGCACCACTCCCGGACTTCCCGTGCCGCTTCGGCGGCGCCCTCGCGACCTCCGTGGACCACGAGTCCGACCCGCTCGATCGTCACCACTGCCTCCTGCCACCGGGGCGTGTTCCTGGAACCGCGATCGACGGAATCCTCGCCGACCCTCGTGGCGGGGCGGGCCGCGACATGCCGGGGCACCCTCTCCCGTCCGGCGAGTCGCGCATCAGGTACCGAGTAGGTACCATGCCGGGTATGCCATCACTGAACGTGACCTTCACCGAGGAAGAGATGGAAGGCGTCCGCGCTGCCGCCGCAGCCGAGGGCAAGAGCCTCAAGCAGTACATGCACGACCTCGGTGTCCGCGAGATGCAGCGCAAGCGGTTCGTCGCCGGAGCGGTCTCGTGGGCGGACCGGCTGCGCGCCGAGTTCGACGAGGCCTTCCCCGACGAGATCCCCCCGTCCCAGCGCGGCGAGGGAGTCACTGCCGCCTGATGAGCGAGCCCCTGTACATCGATGTCCCCTGGCTCCTTGACGTTCAGGACGCCGCTCTGGACAACGAGGACGTGTCGGTCACGGACTACTCGGCCCTGGTCGCGGCGGTGGCCCGCCACAAGACCCGGATGCCGACCCTGGCCGCGTCCAACCCCGACAGCGCCTGGCGCGCCGCCGCGCTCCTGCACACGGTGGTGCGGCTCGAACCGCTCCCCCACCGCAACAGCCTCTTCGCGGCCTTCGTCACCGGTCAGTACATGGACCAGTCCGGGGAGGGGATCGACCCGCCCTACGGGGCCCTGTCCGACCTGATCAGAAAGGTCCGCGAGACCCGGCTGAGCATCTACGACATCGCCGACGTGCTCCGTTCCTGGCGCATCTGACCGCCGGGTCCCCGGCGGCCGAAGCCGTCACATCCCGCGCCAGATGTTGTCGAACGCCGCATCCTCGATGCTGCGGCGCTGCCGGATCGCGGCCAGTTCCACCACGGCGTCGTTCACCGCGGCGAGCACCGTGGCGACCCCGTCGTCCTCGGGATCCGCCACCTGGTCGGCCGACTCGTGCCGGACGCCCACCGCGGCCGCGAGACCCGTCAGCACGGGGTCTGCACCGGACCAGCGGTCGGTGGCGCGCCGACGGGCCGACGGATCGGCCGGGGCCGGACGGTCGGCACCGCCGCGCGCGATCCGTCGCGGGCGCTTTCGGCCGCCCTCGTCCGCTCCCGCGGCCGCGAGGTACTGCGCCGCCAGGCCGTCGCCCCGGCGCCACAGCCAGTCCGTCACGGACTCGGCCGGGTCCGCGCCGAGCAGGGACGCCGCCGCGTCGAGGAGCCGGTCACCGGACCCGGCCTGCGACACCGGCCGCAGCAGGACACCGTCCAGCGCGACCGTCCCCGCCTCCATCAGGTCGATCAGTTCCGCTCCGGCCAGGGCCAGCGACAGGTCGCCGCGCTCGACCGGATAGTCGGAGGGGACCTCGAGAGAGACGATCGTCAGGTCGTGCGCCGTGGTCATGCGGATCTCCACATCTGTCAGATCTGCTGCGACACACCGGCCGCGATCCGTTCAGCCTACCCACGGCCCCAGCTTCTCGGGGTTGCGGACCGCCCAGATGCGGGTGACGCGGCCGTCGGCGACGTCGAAGGCCGCGACGGTCATGACGGCGCCGTCGCGCCGGGCCACCAGGCCCGGTACCCCGTTGACCGAGCGCTCCAGGAGTTCGAGCCCCGGGGCCTTGTCGGCGATGGCGGCCATGTACTGGGCGATGCGGGCACCGCCCTCGATCGGGCGCAGTGCGGTACCGACCATGCCGCCGCCGTCGGCGGTCATGACCGCGGCCGGGTCGAGGAGGTCGACGAGGGCCGCGATGTCCTTGGTCTGCCACGCCTCCTTGACCTGCCGCACCACGTCGGCCCGCACCGCGGCCGTCGTCTGCGGAGCCCGCGCGCCGCGCACCCGGCGCCGGGCCGAGGCCGCGAGCTGCTTGCAGGCCGCGGGCGTCCGGCCGAGGACGCCGGCGATGTCGGCGAAGGGGTAGCGGAAGACGTCGTGGAGGACGAAGGCGACCCGCTCGGCCGGGGTCATCGACTCCAGGACGACGAGGAAGGCCATGGTCACCGACTCGTCCAGGACCATCTGATCGGCGGGATCGGCGGGGTCGGCACCGTGACCGTGGCCCCGCTCGGCGTGGGCGGGGAGCGGATCCGGCAGCCACGCGCCGACGTAGCGTTCGCGCCGGGCCCGCGCCGAGCCGAGCGCGTCCAGGCAGACGCGGCCGGTCACGGTCGTCAGCCAGGCACCCGGGGACACGATCTCGTCCTGCCGGCTCCGGGGCAGCGCGTACCAGCGTGCGTAGGCCTCCTGCACGGCGTCCTCGGCCTCGGCCAGCGAACCGAGCAACCGGTAGGCGACATTGATCAGTTGACGCCGTTCACCGACCGTCGCGTCGGTACTCGCCCCAGCCGTCCCCATGCCCGAGCGCCCCCTCGCCTTACCTTTCACCGGCCCGCGTCGTCGTGCTGGTGAGACCTTACCGATCCACTGCCCCCCGGGGCGGAAATGGGGACCGCGGCATGGCAACCCAGGCGACGGCGCAGCGCCGACTCTCGTTCCTGCAGATCGCGATCGCCCTGCAGACACTGACCATCTTCCTGCAGGCGGTCTCCGCCGGACTGCTGCTGACCGCGTCCTACGGGGAGACGCTGCACAGCGCCGGAGCCCGGGTGATGTACGGGGCGTCGATGCTGTACGTGCTCGCGGCGGTGCTGGCGTGGAAGCCGGGCGGCGGCCCGCTGCGGCCCGTCTGGCAGGCCTGCGGCTTCCTCGTCCTCGCCTCGGTCCAGGTCGTGCTCGGCATCGCGCGCGTTCCGTCGGTCCATCTGCCCCTGGGAGTCCTGATGTTCGGACTGAGCGTGCTGGCGCTGGCGCGGCGTTGAGCACTCTCACGCTGCCGGGTTCACCCCCTGAAACGCCGGGCGTGGCGGAGGCAGGAGGCGGCCACCACGAAGGGCCACAGCGACTGGAGGGACGTCACGACGCGTTCGGCGACGCCGGCGTCACCGTGTCGCCGCATCTCGATCAGGAACCACACTCCACCGGCGGCCATCAGGGTCGTCACGACGATCGAGGGCGCGAGACGCAGCGCCCAGGGAGCGGCCGGACCTCCGTCGACGGCCAGCACCGGCCAGACCGCCAGGAGCGTGAACCCGACCACCACCACCGCGCCGTGCCGCAGGGAGCCCCCGCTGCTCGGCGCGGGGAGCGCCACCAGGACCAGCGCGGCGAGTCCGCCACCGCCCAGCGCGACGCGTCCGGCGGTGGCGGCGGCCCGCAGCCCCCAGGCGGTCAGCAGGTGGCAGACGCCCAGGGCCAGGAACGCCGCCGTCATCACCCAGAATCCGGCGGCTCCGTAGGACCCGAGGACGCTGATGGTCTGCGTGACGGGATCGTAGGAAGCCCCTTCGGCGTACGCGGCGCCGGTCCAGCCTGCGATCAGCAGTACGGGTGCACATCCCGACGAGAGCAGGACCCACCTGGGAACAAATCGCATCGGGCCACCATAAAGCGGGCCACCATGCGGCGCACCGCCTGCACCGCCGTGCCGCTGGACCTCATACGGGCGGGTTGAGTGCGCGGAAGTACGTCCAGCTGGTCTCGTTCGGCTCGCTCCACTTCTCCGGGGCCCGCGCGAACCGCGGGTGATGGTCGGCGATGTAGGCACGGGTGCGCTCGGGCACCTCGGTGTACGAGCCGAGCTTGCGGCCCCGGCAGTGGTAGGTGAGGCCGCCGGGCCGCCCACCGGGGGCCATCCACGGAACCCACGGGGACATCCGGGTCCACGACATGGTCGCCGGGACGCCGGGGGCGGCACCGGCCAGGTCCGCGCGGTGGGCGAAGAACTGGAAGAGCTCCAGGGCCCGGTACGTGTCACCGGCCGAATGGAGGGGGTACTGGGCCGCCGGCAGGGGCGAGGGGTAGGCGAGCGGGATCTCCAGGCTGAAGCAGACCTGGTCGCCGAGGTCGGTCGTCGGGACCGGGAAGGGGCGCCACTTCTGGTTCGCCGGGTCGTTCCAGATGTGCACCACCGGCAGGTCCCGCCAGGTCTCCAGGATCTCGCCGGTCGCGGGGTCCAGGTAGAACGCGGCCTCGCGGGTGAGCAGCCGGTAGGCGTCGGGACCGTCCTCGGCGTCGCGGACCAGGCGGGCGACGTTGACCCCCTCGAAGCCGAAGAGGCGCGCGTAGGGCTCGTCGGGAGCCCAGGCGAACACACTTCCGGACCACCAGTACGTGACCTCTTCGCCGTCGAGGGAGGCCCGGGTGCGGGCGAGGGAGCGGAGCGACTGCGCGGGTGTCGTCATGGGACGTACTCTGCGCGACCGCCGCCCCCGCCGGCCGGGAATCGGGGCGACCCGCCCCGGAATCGGCCGGAAGTCGCGAGCAGCGATGAATTCGGGCGGCGGATCGGGTCCCCCCTGTATGACTCGCATCATCGCGGACATCTCGATCTCCCTCGACGGCTGTGTCACCGGGCCCGATCCCGGCCCGGGCAACGGTCTGGGCACCGGCGGCGAGGCCCTGCACACCTGGGCGTTCTCCGACGATCCCGAGGAGCGCCGGATCGTGCGCGAGACGACCGCCCGGTCGGGCGCCGTCGTCCTCGGCCGCCGGCTCTTCGACCTGGTGGACGGACCGGGCGGCTGGGACGACACCGTCGGCTACGGCGCCGCGGAGGTCGGCAGACCGCCGTTCGTCGTCGTGACGGCCTCGCCACCGGAGTCGGTCCGGCTCACCAACCTCGACTGGACGTTCGTCACGACCGGTCTGCCCGACGCCGTCACCGCGGCGCGCGAGCGTGCCGAGGCGGCCTCGGCGGACCGCGGCCGGGACCTGGACGTCGTCCTGATGGGCGGCGGGGCCCTCATCGGCTCCGCGCTCGACGCCGGGCTGGTCGAGGTGCTGTCCCTGCACCTGGCTCCCGTCGTACTGGGCTCCGGAACGCCGCTGTTCACCGGCGGAACACCGCACACCCTCGTTCGGCGGAGCGCCAACCCCACGCCGAACGCCACACACCTGCTCTACGAACTCCTGTGACGCGTTCCGGAACGAACGCGCCCCCGGAGGAGGGCCTGTTGACGGGGACGGGCCCTGCCCCTACGGTGCCCTCACCGCGCGACCCGCGATCGGTGCCGGGGGTCCCCGAGGGGATGGTGGCAGGGCGATGAAGGCAGTGGTCCAGGAGCGGTTCGGTCCCCCGGACAGCCTGCGGCTGCGGGACGTCGACCGGCCTGGCGCCGGTGCCGGCCAGGTACTGGTGCGCGTGCACGCCGCCGCGGTGAACCCCTACGACTGGCACATGCTGCGCGGCGACCCGTACGCGGCGCGGATGCTGGGCGGCATGGGGCTGACCCGGCCGAAGCGCCGGGTGGCCGGCATCGACGCGGCGGGGGTGGTGGAGAGCGTCGGCGCCGACGTGCGGGGGCTCGGCCCCGGCGACCGGGTCCTGGGGTTCTGCCCGGGAGCCTTCGCCGAGTACGCGTGCAGCACCGCACCGATGCTGGTGCCCGTGCCCGAGGGCATGGCCTTCGCGCAGGCCGCGGCACTGCCGATGGCAGCGGTGACCGCCCTGCGCGGCATCCGGACCGTCGGTCGCGTGCGGTCCGGGCAGCGGGTACTGGTCAACGGAGCGGGCGGCGGAGTGGGTACCTTCGCGGTGCAGATCGCGGCGGTCCTGGACGCGGAGGTCACCGGCGTGTGCAGCGCCACCAACACCGACCTGGTGCGTTCCCTGGGGGCCGCCCACGTCCTGGACTACGCCCGGGAGGACTTCACCGACGGACGCGAGCGCTACGACGTCGTCCTGGACAACGTGGGCAACCACCCGCTGGGCCGCCTGCGCCGGGCGCTCGCCCCGGCGGGCGTCCTGGTGGCCAACGGCGGCGGCTCCCCCGGCCGGGTGTTCGGGGCGATCGGCGCCATGCTGAAACTGGCGGCGGCCAACGCCGGCACACGGCAGAGGCTGCGTCCGATCCTCCCGGCGACCCCGGACGGGCCAGTCCACGAGGACCTGCTCGCCGTCACCGCGCTCGTCGACGCCGGACAGCTCACCCCCCTGGTCGGCCGGACCTTCGCCCTGGCCGACACCGCGCAGGCGGTGCGGCACGTCGAGGAGGGCCACGCGCGCGGCAAGACCGTCGTCACCGTGGTGTGAGCGCCCACGGGCCGAGTCGCCGTAACCCCTGCGTCAGTGGAAGCCGGTGCGCGCGGCCGTGACCTCGACGGTGTCCTTCACCAGGGCCAGTGCCGCTCCCACCGGGCTCGACCGCCCGCCGCTCACCGTCACGTCGCCCGCGTCCGGACAACCGAACACCACGGCCTTCTCGGGCCCGGTCAGTGCGTGCAGCGGGTCCCCCGGTTCCGTCTCCTCGAGCCGTACCTGCACGACGCCGGGCTCGGCCACCGACGCGCCGGCGACCGCCCGCAGCCGACGGGACCGGGAGGCCGCGGCCAGGGCCCGCCTCGCCGTGGTCCCGTCCACCGGCTCCGCCCGCACCCGCACCTCGGCCGGGTCCCAGCCCCAGGCCAGCGCGGCCAGCAGCCGCACCTTGGTGGCGGCGTCCTCGCCCGACAGGTCCGCCGAGGGGTCCGCCTCCGCGATGCCCCGCAGCCTCGCGGCGCGGATCGCGTCGCTCAGCGTGTCGCCCTCGGCCAGGCGGTCGAGCACGAAGGTGGCGGTGCCGTTGGGGCAGGCGCGGAGCGTCCGGCAGTCCAGGCCGCGCAGGGACGTGCGCGACAGGTCGCCCGCCGGGAGCGCCGCCCCGGTGGCCCCGGAGATCCTGATCATGCTGCCGCCCGCCCTGGCGGCCGCGTCGAGGTCCCCCCAGTGCGTGAGCAGATGGCTCTTGGTGGCCGTCACCACGTGGATGCCCCGGCGCAGTGCGGCCACGGCCTCCTCGGCGGCACGCTCCCGCAGTCCGGGCGAGGACGGGACGGCCTGGACGAACACCCGCGCGCCGGTGCGGTCGAAGGTCTCGCCCAGCGGCCTCGCGGGACCCCACTGCGACCGCGGCGGCACCGACCCGTCCGCGCCCGGCAGGCACTGGGCCGCGCTCGCGCGTACGGCGGCCACCCGGGGCCGGACGCCGTAGCGGCGTGCGAGCGCGTCTCCGTCCCGGGCCAGCCGGTCGACGAAGGCCTGGCCGACCGGGCCGTACCCGGCGAGGACCACATCGGTCGCAGTCGCTCCGATCGCTCCGGCAGTTTCAGTCGCTCCGGTCGCTCCGGTCACTTCACTCATGGATCCGGGATCCTCTCACACCCCGGCCGTGAGAAGGCCCGTCAGCGGGGCGGCCGCGCGAGCCCGGAGCGGTAGGCGTGGGCGACCAGTTGAGCCCGGTCCCGGGCGCCGAGCTTGGTCTTGGCGCGCTGGACGTGGGTGCGTACGGTCAGCGGACTGAGGAACAGTTCGGCCGCGATCTCCTTGTCGGACTTGCCGTCCGCGACCAGGGCGGTCACCTCCCGCTCGCGGGCGGTGAGGGCGGCCAGGTCCTCGGGCGCCACGGGGGACGTCCCGGGGTCGGGGGAATCGAGGAACCGGGTGATGAGGCTGCGGGTGGCCGCGGCGGACAGGAGGGCGTCGCCGGCGGCCACCGTGCGGATGCCGTCGAGGAGTTCCTCGGCCGTGACGTCCTTGCCGAGGAATCCGCTCGCGCCGATGCGCAGGGCCCGGGCGACGTGTTCGTCGGTCTCGAAGGTGGTGAGGACGAGGACCCGGGAGCCCCTGAGGTCGGGATCGGCGCAGATGGCTGCGGTGGCGGCGAGGCCGTCCGTGCCGGGCATGCGGATGTCCATGAGGACGATGTCGGGTCGGTGGGTGCGGGTCAGTGCGACGGCGTCCTGACCGTCGGCGGCTTCGGCGACGACTTCCAGGTCCTCGCTCGAGTCGATGAGGATCCGGAACGTCGCCCGCAGCAGAGCCTGGTCGTCGGCGAGGAGCACGCGGATGGTCATTGGGGCAGTTCCCTTGGTGGAGGAGGGGCGGGCAGTTCGGCGGTGACGGCGAAACCGCCTTCCGGCAGGGCACCCGCCCGCAGGTGGCCCCCGGAGGTCTGGGCGCGTTCCCGCATGCCGACCAGGCCGAAGCCGCCGTCGGGGCCCGGTGGGCGCGGGGTTGCGCCTCCGTCGTCCGCGACGGTGAGGGTCAGCCGGTCGTGGGTGTAGGCGAGTTGCACGTCCGCCGAGCCGGCGTCGGTGTGTTTGGTGACGTTGGTGAGCGCCTCCTGCACGATCCGGTAGGCGGTCAGGTCCACGCCGGCCGGCAGGGGGCGCGGCACGCCCTCGGTGGTGACGGTGACCAGGAGTCCGGCGGAGCCGAACGCGGAGACCAGTTCGGGGAGTCGGCCGAGTCCGGGCGGGGGTTGCAGCGGGTCCTCGGGCTCGTCGGAGCGGCGCAGGAGACCCACGGTGGCCTTCAGTTCGCGCAACGCCGACGCGGTGGTGCCGGTGAGGTGCGTGAGGATCTCGTGGGCCTGGTCCGGGTGGGTGTGGGCGAGGTGGGCGGCGGTATTGGCCTGGGCGTTGGCCAGCGCCATGTGGTGGGCGACGACGTCGTGCAGTTCGCGGGCGATCCGGACGCGCTCCTCGGCGACGCGCCGGCGGGCCTCCTCCTCGCGGGTGCGTTCGGCGTGCTCGGCCCGGGTGTGGACGGCGTGGACGTACGCGCGTCGGCTTCTGACCGACGTGCCGGCCAGAACGGGAAACAGCATCCAGGCGGCCGGGCCGAAGCTCTCGGTGGCCCACGGCTGACCGTTGCGCCCGGAGAGCAGCGCGGCCGGAATGATCAGCGCGACGGCTCCGAGGTAGGAGACGTAGGCCGCTCGCTGGGGGGTCCGGGCCGCCGCTTCGTACAGCGCCACCAGCACCGGCGTCAGCAACAGCGGCAGGACCGGATAGCCCACCGCCACGGACACGGCGGCGCAGGCGGCGGCCGTCAGGACCGCGGCTCGCGGGTGGTCGCGGCGCCGGACCAGGCCGGCGGCGGCCACGAGTGCCAGGGGCTGGCCCGCCCACCAGCCCGGGTCTCCCTCCACGTACTGCCGGCTCGTGGCAACGAGCACCAGCAGCAGGAAGGCCGCCTCGACGAGGTGTGGGTGGCCGTCGGCGTACCGTCGCCAGCTGCTGAGCATGAGTTCCTCCTCGGACCAGGATCGCCGATGCGGCCCGCGCACGTCAGGAGGGCCGCCCGTGGCACACACGGGCGGCCCTCCCCGGGCGCGGTTCAGAGGCGCACCGGGTCCTGCTCCTCGACGCCGGGATCGGCGGCGAGCGCCGGGGTCAGGGCCCTGCGGCCGAGGGCCTCGCCCTCCACGTCGACCCGCGGGAGCAGCCGGTCCAGCCGGCGTGGCAGCCACCACGCCCGCTCGCCGAGCAGGACGAGGACGGCGGGCACGAAGGCCATGCGGACGACGAAGGCGTCGAAGAGGACGGCGGCGGCCAGGCCGAAGCCGACCATCTTGAGCAGGGTCTCACCGCCGGTCATGAAGCCCGCGAAGACGGCCATCATGATGACCGCGGCGGCGGTCACGACCCGGCCGCTGTGGCGGAACCCGGTGGCGACGGCCTCCGCGGGCCGCTCCCCGTGGATGACGGCCTCCCGCATCCGCGACACGAGGAACACCTGGTAGTCCATGGCGAGGCCGAAAACGATGCCCACCAGCATGAGCGGCATCGTGCTCATGATCGGTCCGGTCTCCTCGATGCCCAGGAGTCCGGCGCCGTGGCCGTTCTGGAAGACCGTGACGAGTACGCCGAAGGACGCCACGACGGACAGCAGGAAGCCGAGGGCGGCCTTGAGCGGTACCAGTACGGACCGGAAGACCACCAGCAGCAGGAGGAAGGCCAGACCGACGACGACCAGCAGGTACGGGATCAGGGCGTCCGTCATCTTCTGGGCGACGTCGATGTTGAGCGCGGTGGTGCCGGTCACCTCGAAGGTCGTGCCGGTGTCGGACTCGGTCGCGAGGCGCTCGTCGCGGATGGTGTGGACGAGTTCCTTCGTTCGCTCGCTGGTGGGCGCGGTGGACGGGACGGCCTGGATCACCGCGGTGTCCTTCGCGGCGTTGAACCGGGGCGGCGACACGGAGACCACTCCCCCGGTGCCGGCGATCTTCTCGGAGACCGCCGCGACGGCGGAGCGCGGGTCGTCGGCCTGCCTGGCGTCCACGACGATGGTCAGCGGGCCGTTGAACCCGGGACCGAAGCCGTCCGCGAGGGCGTCGTACGCCCGGCGTTCGGTGGTGGACGTGGGCTTGGCCTCGTCACCGGGCATGCCGAGCCGCAGGTCCAGCGCCGGTACGGCGAGAGCGCCCAGCACGGCCACCGAGCCGAGCAGCACGGGCACCGGGCGGCGCCGGACGAACCGGGCCCACCGGGCGGCCCACTCCCCGGTCTCCCGAACCGGCCGGGCGGCACCGGGCTTCGCCCCCTTGCGGACGCGGCGGGCCAGCAGGGCGTCGGGCCAGAAGCCGAACAGCGCGGGCACCAGGGTCAGTGTGATCAGCACCGCGCAGACGACCGCGCCGGCGGCGGCCAGGCCCATCCTCGTCAGGGACGGGACTCCGATCACCGACAGGCCGGCCAGCGCGATGACCACGGTGAGTCCCGCGAAGACCACCGCGGATCCGGCCGTGCCCACGGCCAGCCCCGCCGCCTCCTGGGCGTGGTGCCCCTTCGCCCGCTCCTCGCGGTAGCGGGAGACAACGAGCAGGGCGTAGTCGACACCCACCGCGATGCCGATCATCGTCGCGAGGTCGCTGTCGGTCGCGGACAGGCCCAGGGCGCCGCCCAGCGCGATGATCGAGGCGAGGGTGAGGGCCACGCCGACGACGGCGGTGATCAGCGGCAACCCGGCGGCGGCGAGCGATCCGAAGGTGATCAGGAGAACCACCGCGGCGACGCCGATGCCCAGGAACTCACCGATCCCGGTGGACGGCTCGCTCACCAGGGCGTCGCCGCCGGCCTCGACGGTCAGCCCCGCGTGCCGGGCCTCCTCCACCGCTTCCGTGAGATCTTCCCTGCTGGCGTCGGTGACGTTGTCGTCGGTCACCTTGTAGGTGACGGTGGCGTACGCCGTGGACGCGTCCTCGCTGACCGTCGTCGCGTCGAGGGGGTCCGACACCGCGGCGACCTGCGGCCCGTCGGCCACCTCGGCCACCAGGGCGTCGATCGCCGCCCGGTACTCGGTCGCCGTGACCTTGCCACCGTCCGGTGCGACGAGGACGATCCGGGCGCTGGAACCCTCCGCCTCGGTGCCCGGGAACCGCTCGTTGATGAGGTCGAAGGCGTGCTGGGACTCGATTCCCGGCATCGAGTCCGAGTCGTCGGCCGTCTCGCCGGCGCTCATGGCGCCCAGCACGACGCCGAGGACGACGGCCGCCCACGCCAGGGTCACCCACCGGCGCCGTCGGAAGGCGCCACGGCCCAGCCGGTACAGCAAAGTTGCCATGGAGAGGTCTCCGCATCTGATCTGGGGAACCTCTCCAGACTCACGGGACGGCCACCGCCCCGTCGTCGTCCGCACCGACCGTCGCGTGTACTCACTTTCGAGTACCGCGGCAGAGGTCGGACACCCGGGTGGACGGCCGGTCCGCCTCACCTGCCGAGGCGTTGGCGGGCCGCGGGACCGGTCGCGCAGACCCGGGCGGCTCTCAGGTGCCGCCGTCCCGGCCGCGCGGTGCGTCGAGTTGGGCCCGGGCCGCCGTACGTCGGGCTCAGGGCCGTCGTACGTCGGGCTCAGGGCCGTCGTACGTCGGGCTCAGGGCCGTCGTACGTCGGACTCAGGGCCGTCGTACGTCGGACTCACCACGCGAGTCCGTCCAGGTGCGCGGCGACCCGCCCGCGGTCCCAGGCGCCGTCGGCGACGACCACGCGGTAGGCCCGGGCGAGGGTCTCGCCGGGCGGGAGGACCAGTTCCTCGTGGAAGGCCCAGGAGGGTGCGACCGCGGCGAAGGGGTCGTTGCGCACGAACCAGTGGGCCGGGTGGCTGCCCTTCTCGCCCGAGTGGTCGTTGGAGGGGGCGTGTTCGAAGACGAGCGTGGCGTGGCCGTCCCGTCCGTCGTGCTCGCCGACGTAGGCCAGCCAGCGTGCCCGGGAGCCCATCGGGTCGGTCTCGCCGGACTCCGCGGAACCGGCGGACTCCGCCGTGAAGACCCGGCCGCCGCGGAAGGCGCGCGGCCCGCGCCAGAACAGCCCGGTGTAACCGGCGGCGGGGCGCCCGTGGGTGGTGGGGCTGCCGAACCGCAGTGGTTCGCCGCGCCGGTTGGTCACCGCCGACGTCCAGATGAGCGTCCAGCTGCCGGTCTCCGGGTCGACGTCGCGGACCTCGATGCGGCGTTCCTCCTCGGCCCACAGCTCGCCGCCGTGCGGGTGCCAGGTCAGCCGCTCGGCGATGACGGCGCGGTCCGCCTCGGCGCCGACCTCCTCGAAGGACACGTGGGCCATCGAGCCGACCCGCTCCGGCAGCGCGCGGTAACCCTCGCCGTGCACATAGGTGTTGCCGCCCCACAGGTTCTGCCCGGACAGGTGGGAGGCGGTCAGCTGGAGCCCCTTGTGCCAGCGGTGGTCGTTGGGGCGGTAGTCCGTGACGAGTCCGCCGGACAGGGTCCGGACCGGGTGGAGGTACGGCTTGGGCGCCTCCCATGCGGCCTCGGGACGGTACACGTAGGAGAACAGCTCGGTCCCGGCCGGCCCGTGGGTCACGGTGACGCGGTCGCCGTGGACGTGGGTGAGTGAGAGCGTCATCTGGTCCTCTTCCTCCCTGGTCCTCGCGGACGTATGCCGCGGCACCGTCGGGCCACACGATAGCAAGCGCTTGCCACAAGGCGGCTCGCCGCATCGTCGGGCCACTTGGGCATCGGCGGGGGCAAGGACGAGTGCCCTCGTCGAGAGCACCCTCGCTCGGCGAGACACTGGGCCGCGCGCCGGGCCGCCCTAGGCTTTTTGACCATGGAAATCCCGAGACACCTCATTGAACTCCGGCGTGCCGTCGAGGCGGCGGACAACCGTTACCGCAGCAACAGGGGCGAGAACGCCACGGTCGCCCTGGCGGTCTGGTCCGATGCCACCGCCGCGCTCGCCCGGGGCATCGCCGCCTACGCCGACGAGACCGGCGTGCCGCATCGCGAGGTGGAGCTGGCCGTACAACGCGCGACGGGACGACACACCCCCTCGTAGCGAACCCTCCCGGTGGGCCGTTGACAGCATTGGCTAATGGTAGTAGCTTTTAGTTAAAGCTGTTAGCCATACCGGGGAGTGACATGACCGAGCACCTTGCCGTCGACGGCGGCACGATCGCGTACGAAGTGACCGGATCCGGCCCGCTGATCGTGCTCGCGCACGGCATGGGGGACAGCCGCGCCGCGTACCGCGCCGTCGTCCCCCAGCTGGTGGCGGCCGGTCACCGGGTCGCCGCGGTGGACCTGCGCGGCTGCGGCGAGTCGAGCGTCGACTGGCCGGAGTGGAGCCGCACCGCCATCGCCGGTGACCTGATCGCCCTGATCCGTCACCTGGGCGGCCCGGCCGTACTGGTCGGCCACTCGGTCTCGGGCGGCGCCGCCACCATCGCCGCGGCCCGGGAGCCCGCCCTGATCACGGCGGTCGTCGAGCTGGCGCCGTTCACCCGCAAACAGTCGATGCGACTGGGCGACCTGCGGGTGAAGCGGTTCCGGCGGGGCATGCTCCGCCTGCTCGGCGCGGGCGCGTTCGGCAGCCTGCCCCTGTGGCGCTCGTACCTCGACGTCGCGTACCCGGGTGTGAAGCCGGCCCACTGGAGCGAGCGGCTCGGCCGCATCGAGTCCCGGCTGCGCGAGCCGGGCCGGATGAAGGCCATGCAGGCCATGGGCCGCAGCGCGCCGACGGACGCCGGCGCCCAGCTCGGCAACGTCCGCTGCCCGGTCCTGGTGGTGATGGGCACCCTCGACCCGGACTGGGCCGACCCGCACGCGGAGGGCTCGGCGGTCGTCGCGGCCCTGCCGTCCGGGCTCGGCCGCCTGGAGATGATCGAGGGCGCCGGTCACTACCCGCACGACCAGTTCCCCGACGAGGTGGTCGCGCTCGTGCTCGCCTTCCTCCGCTCGGACGCCGCCCGTGCCTAGGGCGGGCCTGGATCCGGCGGCCGTGGTCGCGGCCGGTGCCGCCCTGGCCGACGAAGTGGGCTTCGCCAACCTGACGATGGGCCTGCTGGCCGAGCGGGTCGGCGTACGCACCCCGTCCCTGTACAAGCATGTGGGCGGCCAGGACGACCTCACCCGGCGGATCGCGGTCCGCGCCCTGAACGAGGCCGCGGACGCCGTCGGCGGCGCGGTCCAGGGATACGCGGGGCGGGACGCCCTGGCGGCCGCCGCGCGCGCGTTCCGCGCCTTCGTCCTGGAGCACCCCGGCCGGTACGCCGCGACGATCGGCCAGGAACCCTCGGGGCCGGACGATCCGCTGGCCGCCGCCGGGCAGCGGTTGCTCGGCGCGTTCACCGCGGTCCTGCGCGGCTACGACCTCAAGGAGGGCGACGTGAACCACGCGCTGCGCCTGCTGCGCAGCCTCTTCCACGGCTTCGCCACGCTGCAGGCGTCGGACGGCTTCCAGTGGAGCACCGACGTCGACGACAGCTTCGAGTGGCTCATCGCCTTCGCCGACCGGGGCCTGCGCACCCTGTGAGACACCGGCATCGCGCAAGCGTGCCGGGCGCCCCGGCCGGGGCAGTGGCACTCGGGGCGGGCGTCAGCCGAGCCGCACGTCCGCGGAGCGGCTGCGCACGGCGTCGAGTGCGGCGAGGGACGACGCGTCCAGGGCGATGTCGCCCACGGCGAGGTTCGCGTCCAGATGGCCGGCGTCGGCGGTGCCGGGGATGAGCAGCACGTTCGGGGCGTGGTGGAGCAGCCAGGCGAGCCCCACCTCGGCCGGCGTCACGCCGAGCTTCTTGGCCACGGTCTGCACCGCGGGCTCGTCGGCGACCTTGGGCATGGCGGGGAACGCGCCGCCGAGCGGGAAGTACGGCACCCAGGCGACGCCCCCGGCGGAGCACAGCGCGAGCATGTCCTCGTCGTCCCGGCTCACGACGCTGTAGGCGTTCTGCACGCAGACGATGCCCGCCGGGAGGGCCCGGCGCAGTCCGTCCGGGGTCACGCTGCTCAGACCGATCGCACCGATCTTGCCCTCGTCGCGCAGTGCGGTCATCACGGCGAGCTGGTCGTCGAGGTCGACCGCCTGGTCGCCCTCCGCGCGCAGGCCGGGGCCGGTGTCGAGGCGGCGCAGGTTCACGACCGGGATCCGGTCGGTGCCGAGGCTCCTGAGGTTGTCCTCGACGCTCGCCCGCAGTTCCTCCGGCCGTTGTGCGGGGCGCAGCGGGAGGGGGCCGCCGGGGTCGGGGTCGGCGCCGACCTTGCTCACCACGACGACGTCGTCCGCGGGGCGGAGCGCCTCGCGGACGACCTCGTTGACGAATCCGTCGCCGTAGAACTGGGCGGTGTCGAGGTGGTCGACGCCGCGTTCGACCGCTCGGCGCACGAGGGCGACGGCGGCGGCCCGGTCGGCGTGCAGGCGTTCGAGCTGCATCGCGCCGTAGCCGATCCGGGAGACGGTGCGGCCGGCGAGCAGTCCGGCCCCGCCGGGGCGGGGGGTGCCGGCGTGCGTGACACGGGAAGAGGAGGGGGTGCCGGTTGACGTCATGGGTAGTCCGTCCTCGTGCGATGATGGCAGAAGCGGAGGACCCTCCGCTTCTACGACTGTAGCACTACCGGAGGATCCTCCGCTTTGAGTCCGGACCAGGAACCGAACGCTGTCCCCGCCCGGTCCGACCGGCCGGCCGGCGCCGAACGCCCGCTGCGCGCGCACGCGCGGCGCAACCGCGAGAAGCTCGTCGCCGCCGCGCGGGCGGCGTTCACGGCCGCGGACGACACCGTCCCCCTGGACGGCATCGCCCGCGAGGCGGGGGTCGGCATCGGCACGCTCTACCGTCACTTCCCCACCCGCGAGGCGCTGGTCGAGGCCGTCTACGCCGCCGAACTGGACGACGTCACGGCCAGTGCCTCCGCGCTGCTGGACGAGCTGCCGCCCGAGTTGGCGCTGCGCGCGTGGATGGAGCGCTACGCGGCGTTCGTCGCGACGAAACGCTCCATGCTCAACACCCTTCACAGCGGCTGGGCCTCGGGACGCCTCGCGACGCCCGCCACCCGCGAGCGCATCACGGCCGCGATCGGCACCATGCTCGCGCAGGGGGCACGGGCGGGCTCGCTGCGCGGGGACGTGGCACCCGACGACGTCACCGCGATGCTGCTCGGCGTGTTCCTCTCGACGGTCGACGACGAGCCGGAGCGCACGGAGCGCCTGCTCGATCTCGTCGTCGACGCCCTCAGGCCGCCGGGGAGTTCATGACCCGCGCCGGCGGGTCACCGGTCACCGGCGGGCCGAGGCCGCCAGCATCGGGAGCGAGACGATGTCGGCGAGGGCCTGCTGGCCGGCGATGTTCGCGTGGACCCCGTCGCCGGTGTCGTACGGCGGGTTGATGCTGTTCGGCCGTACCGGGTCTTCGAGTACCTGGTCGAAGGGGAGGATCCCGTCGCAGGTGCCGCCACAGCTGTTCCACTTCGCGACGAACGTGCCGACGGCGTGCCGGTCGCGGTTGTGCTGGTCGGTGTAGCCGGGGCGAGGGGTGATGGGCGTGACGTACACCTTGATGCCCGCGGCGCGCAGTCGCTGGAAGACCTCGCGGTAACTCGCCTGGATCCGGGCGGCGTCGCAGCCGGCCGGGAGGTCGTTGGTCCCGTAGTAGTAGAGGACTCCCGTGACGCCGTGCAGGGACAGTACGTCGCGCTCCAGCCGGGCGGCGGCGTCCAGACCGCGGACGGCCTCACCGATGCCCGGGCAGGTCGCGGCGCTCGTGGTGCCGCCGATGCCCGCGTTGGCGACGGCGAACTGCCGGGTGGGAGGCAGTTCCGAGGTGATCCGCCGGGCGAGGTCGTCGGTCCACCTCAGATTGGCGCCCGGGCGGCTGCAGTCCGGTCCGCAGTTCGTCGACCCGGTCCCGTCGACGACCGAACTGCCGTAGGCGACCAGGCTCCCCCGCAGCCGCGGATTGCGTACGTCGACCGCGCTGACCAGGAGCGTGGAGCCGGTCGTCCCGGTGAACGCGGTGCCGTCCGGGTCGGCGGTGTGGTCGCCCGAGCCGGGCGGGGTCAGGTAGTTGGTGCGGAAGGCGCTGTCGTGGCGCCCCGGAGCCACGGTGCCGGAGACGGAGAGCGACACCGCGATGTCGTCCTGGGCGGCGGTGCGGAGTCCGGTGCTGTCGCTCCACACCTCACCGCCGGGTGGGACGACGACCCGGCGCCGGCCGTCGAACGTCACGGGGCGCGGGCGTCCCTCCGTCGCGGCGTCCTTGCCGTCGCTGTGGGCCACCGTCGCCGCGTCGACGGTGAGCGGTGTCTCGCCGAAGGTGTTCTGGACGCGTATCCGGACCGCGTCACCTCCCTGGCTCAGGTGGGTGATCATGCGCATCGACTGGTCGCGCAGCGGTGTGGGCGCGGCGTTCTGCTGTGAGGCGGCCCAGGACGTGAACCAGGCGTTGTCCCCCGGCCGACGGTCCGGCCCGGTGCCGGCGGGAGCGGCGGCGGTGCTCGTGGACGCGGCCAGGACGGAGGACGCCAGGGTGAGGGCCAGGGCGGCCGCTACTCCTCTGGCCAGGGGTGCGCGGGCGGGGTCGAGAACTCGGGCAAGGAGACGGCGCATCGGTGCCAGCCTTTCCGACGTTACGTGACGTGCCATGAGGTGGGGTGAGGTGGGCTGAGGTGACGGACGGGACGGGACGAGGTGCAGGGCTGGATCCTCCCCGGCCGTCCCCCGGCTCACGCCACTCGCGGCCCTGCGGCGCCTCGCGCATCGCACGACACGCCAACCCCGCACCCCCGACACCGGGTTGCATCCGCCGTACACCCTGGGGGCGCCCCGGTGTCGCCCTTGCGACATGTCCCACCTGTGCCACCCGAATCGAATGACACCCCGTCTTCGGCAAGCTCATCCTGGCCAACGCACGAACTTGCATCGAACGCATGGGAAGGCAGCGCACTGATGAGACGGATCCGCCTGTTGGCTGCAATATCGGCCGGTCTGGCGCTGGCCGCCGGCGCCGTGGCCCCCGTACCCGCGCTCGCGGGCACCCCGCGTCAAGACGCCGTCGCGCCTGCGACGGACCACGCCACCGCGACGGACCACGGCACGGCGACGGTCAAGCTGATCACCGGTGACAGTGTGACCGTCACCCGCACCGCGGACGGACGCCAGGCGGCGTCCGTCACACCGGGGCCCGGCAGACGGGGCGTGCTCTTCCGTACTCTCGAGCAGGACGGCCATGTGACGGTCCTCCCGTCCGACGCCGACGCCCTGGTCGCCGCCGGACGCCTGGACCGGGACCTGTTCGACGTGACGGCGCTCCTCGCGCAGCGGTACGACACCGCGCACACCGACGCGCTGCCGCTCATCGTGGAGCAGGCCGAGGGAGTGGCGGCCTCCTCCGTGAACGCGTTGACCGACCTCGCGCGGGACGCGTCGGTCCGCGAACTCGACAGCATCGACGCGCATGCCGTGCGGGTCGACGACGCGGACCTCGGCCGGTTCTGGAAGCGGCTCGTCCCGGCCGGCGGGCAGCGCGCGAAGGCCGCGGCCACCACGCCGCGCGTGTGGCTGGACGGCCGGGTGGGCGCGTCCCTGGACCGCAGCACGGCCCAGATCGGCGCCCCGGACGTGTGGTCGGCCGGTTACCGGGGAGACGGCGTCAAGGTCGCCGTCCTGGACACCGGGGCGGACCAGAGCCATCCCGACCTCGCCGGCCGGGTCGCGGCGGCCAAGGACTTCTCGGGCAGCTCCGGCACCAACGACGTCTTCGGGCACGGCACCCACGTCGCCTCCATCGTCGGCGGCAGCGGCGCCGCCTCCGGCGGGAGCCGCCAAGGTGTCGCGCCCGCCGCTCGGTTGCTGGTCGGCAAGGTGCTCGGCGACGACGGCTTCGGCAGCGAGTCGCAGGTGATCGCGGGCATGGAGTGGGCGGCGGACCAGGGCGCCGACGTCGTCAACATGAGCCTCGGCTCCTCCGGGGCCACCGACGGCACCGACCCCATGAGCCAGGCGCTCAACGACCTCAGCCGGCGCACCGGCACGCTGTTCGTGGTCGCGGCCGGCAACGAGGGCGAGCAGGGTCCCCGCACGGTCGGCTCGCCCGGGGCCGCGGACGCCGCACTCACCGTCGGGGCCGTCGACCGGGACGATTCACTCGCCCCGTTCTCCAGCCGCGGCCCGCGCCTCGGTGACGACGCGGTGAAGCCGGACGTCACGGCTCCCGGTGTGGGCATCGTGGCGGCACGCGCGGCCGGGTCGGCGATGGGCGACCCGGTCGACGAGCACTACACCGCCGCCTCGGGCACCTCGATGGCCACCCCGCACGTGGCGGGCGCGGCCGCGCTCCTCGCCCAGCGTCATCCGGACTGGACCGGCGCGCAGTTGAAGGACGCGCTGATCAGCACGGCGGTCACGGTGGACGGCCAGAAGGTCACCGAACAGGGCGGCGGGCGGATCGACGTGCGCGCCGCGGGACTGGGCGCCGTGACCGCCACCGGCACCCTCGTCATGGGACCGTTCACCTCGCAGGACACCGAGCCCGTGACGTCGGGGGTCCGGTACACCAACTCCTCGGACGAGGACGTCACGCTCTCGCTCGCCGTCGAGCTGGCCACGGAAGGGGGCAAGGCGCCCGCCGAGGGATCGGCGCGGCTCGGCTCCGACTCCCTACGCGTGCCCGCCGGCAGCTCGGCCGAAGTGCCGCTGACCGTCGATCCCGCCCGCGCCGGACAGGGCAAGTTCTACGGCTACGTCACCGCGACGACCGCCGACGGCTCGGTGGCCGCGCACACCACGCTGAGCCTGGTGGTGCACGGGCCGACGCACCGGATCACCGTGAAGACGATCGACAAGGACGGCAAGCAGGTCGACGACCTGCCCACCATCTGGGGTGCCGAGGGCTTCGTCGGCTACAGCGACCCCGCGGCCGCCGTCGCCGAGGTCGAGGAGGGCGTCTACCAGCTCAACACCAGCTGGACCACGTCGGCCGAGGACGGCGAGGAGCTGCGCCACGTGGTGCTGCCCGAGGTCGAGGTCACCAAGGACATGACCGTCACCCTGGACGCCCGCAAGACGGTCCCCGTGGAGATCCGCACGCCCCGGCCGGCGGAGCAGCGCGGGATCATGAGCTACCAGACCTACCGCGAGATCGGGGGCCGCAGCCTGACCCAGGGCACGATGTACTTCGACATCGCCAAGCGGCTGTACATCAGCCCGACGGCCAAGGTCACCGAAGGCACCTTCGAGTTCGCCTCCCGCTGGCAGCTCGTCGCCCCGCTCATCCAGGCGAAGGTGTCCCGCACGCGGTTCGACCTGGGCGCCTACTACATGCCCGCGTCGCCGCTCTTCCCCGAGCGCGGCGCGACCCTGACCGCGGTCGACGCCGGCGACGCGGCCGACGCCGACTTCAGTCGCGCCCGCGGCAGGGTCGCGGTGGTGGACAACCCGACGGGAGCCGGTGAGCGGGCCCTGGTCGAACGGGCGGCCGCCGCCGGGGTCCGCGCGGTGATCCTCATCCACTTCAACGACACCGGCTGGACGCGCTGGCGGCCGACGGGCGACCGCAACGCCCTGCCCACGCTGCGCATCGGCAAGGACACGGGCGCCGAACTGCTCGCCCGCATCGCCCGCGGCTCGACCTCGGTGAAGTTCTCCGGCACCGCGCGCAGCCCGTACCTGTACGACGTGATGCAGGTGTCCGAGCAGCAGGTGCCCCGCAGGGTCGTGCACACGGTGTCCGCGCGCAACAGCGCCGTCGTCCGCAGCACTTACGCCGACAACGGTGTCACGGGGTGGGCGAGCGAGCAGCGCTTCGGCTGGCGGCCGTACCAGAACACCGCCTGGCTCCAGTACACCCGGTTCGTGCCGCTCGGCTTCGAGCGCACCGAGTACGTGAGCGCGGGCGACACCGCCTGGCAGCACCGGGTGCACCACACCACGACGTTCGACGTGGACCAGCCGCTCATCGCCGGGATGCGGGACGATCCGCGCACCTACCGGGCCGGCGTGCGGCCCCGGGAGACCTGGCAGGGCGCGGTCGTCCGCCCGTCGATCCCCGCCGGCACCGCCACGCCGACCGTGCGGGACGGCAACGTGCTGCGGCTGAGGGTCCCGGAGTTCACCGACTCGCAGGCCGGGCACTGGTCGCCCACCTCCGGCGGTGACACCGCGAGCGCCGTGCTGTACCGGGACGGCGAGCTTGTCGACGGGGTCGACAGCGCCTGGCAGAACGTGGCCGTTCCGGCCGAACGGGCGCGCTACCGGCTGGACATGGAGACCTCGCGCGACTCCGAGGCCTGGACGAGGGGTGTGGCCACCAGTACGTCCTGGTCCTTCGAGTCGGGCCGCACGGACGCCGCCGCCCCGCTGTCGCTGCTCCAACTCGACTACGACGTACCGGTCGACGTGCGCAATTCCGTGCGCGGCACCCGTTCGCACCACGTCGACGTCCGGGTGCGTGCCCAGGAAGGACTGCCCGTGCCACGGGGCGTGAGCGTGCGGGTCGAGGCGTCCTACGACGACGGGCGCACCTGGTCGGCGGCGCGCACCCACGCCCACGGCCACAACGCCTTCCGGGCCTCGCTCACGCCGCCCGCCCACGGGGAGTCGTGGGTCACGCTCCGCGTCACGGCGCGCGACTCGGCGGGCGACTCGGTACGGCAGACGGTGCAACGCGCCTACGCGGTACGCCGATAGCGGCCCGTCCGGCACGAGGGGTGTGCGGCAGGTGACGCCGTACACCCCCGCCGCGCCCTCCCCGCCTGTGCAGTACGGTGTTCAACCGTCACGGCCCAGGATCCGGGGAGGGCGTTCGTGGTGCTGGAGATCGCTGGGCTGTCGCCCGACGAGGAGTCGGTGTACGCACTGCTCGTCACCTTCGGCCGGGCCGGCGCCGCCGACCTGGCGGAGCGTGACGGCATTCCGGTCGAGCGGATGGACCACGTCCTGGAGTCGCTCACCGCGAAGGGACTCGCCAGCCCCACCGACGGCGTGCCCCGGCTCTACCAGGCGGCTCCGCCCGACGTCGCCCTGCTGCCCCGGCTCAAGCGCAGTGCCGAGGCGCTGGATCTCGCCCAGCACGAGGCGGCCCGGCTGATCGAGTCCTACCGGGACACCATGCGCAGGCGGGACGCGGGGCAGCTCCTGGAGGTCATCACCGGTGCCGAGGCGCTGCGCCAGCACCTGCGGCAGATCCAGACCAGCGTGCGCGAGGAGATGCTCTGGTTCTGCAAGGCCCAGTACGTGGCCATGCCCTCGGGCAGCAACACCGAGGAGTTCGAGGCGCTGGCCCGCGGCGTGCGCTACCGGGTGCTGTACGAGAAGGCGTTCTTCGACGACGAGGGCGCGGTCGACAACGTCGTGGCGGGCGTGCGGGCCGGTGAGGTCGCCCGTGCCGTGCCGCAGCTGCCGCTGCGCCTGGCGATCGCGGACCGCGCGGTGGCCGTCTTCCCCCTCGTCGCCGGCGGACCGCACGGCAGTCCGGAGGAACCCACGACGGCGCTGGTCAGGGACAGCAATCTGCTGGCGGCCCTGATCGCGCTGTTCGAACGGTACTGGGAGGACGCCGTCCCGCTGGACGTCGACGACTCGGGCGAACTCTCCGGGACCGACGGACCGGCGGCGCCCGACGCGCTGGCCCCCACCGACCGCAGGCTGCTGTCGCTGCTGGTGGCGGGAGTGGCCGACAAGGCGATCGCCTCCCAGATGCAGCTCAGCCGCCGCACGGTCCAGCGCCGTATCCAGGGCATGATGGAACGCGCCAACGCCGCGACCCGCATGCAGCTCGCCTGGCAGGCGGCGCGGCGGGGCTGGTTGTGACGGGCAGGGGCACCGGGCACGGGACACCGTGGACAGTCACCGACCCGCTGTGATGTGATCCCTGCGGCGGCGTCTCCCCCCAGCCGCCGGTTCCGCCCGCCGGCCCGCGCCGCGTCGTCACGACGAGCGGACGGGTCCGTCCCCCAGGCCCGAAAGTTCCGTACACATGCAGAAGACCAAGGCCGCGCTCTGGGAATTCCTCCAGGGCCTCGGCAAGACGTTCATGCTCCCGGTGGCCCTGCTCGCGTTCTGCGGCATCATGCTGGGCATCGGCTCCTCGCTGTCGAGTGACGCGGTCACTGACAACGTTGCCTTCCTGAAGGGCGAGGGCTTCCACCTCGTCTTCACCTGGATGGCCAACACGGGCCTGGTCGCCTTCACCTTCCTGCCCGTCCTCTTCGCCATGGCGATCCCGCTCGGCCTCGCCCGCGAGGACAAGGGCGTGGCCGCGTTCTCCGGTTTCGTCGGCTTCGTCGCCATGAACCTCGCGGTGAACTTCTACCTCACCGCCAAGGGCGTCGACTTCGAGGACGAGAAGGCGATCGAGCACTACGGCATAGCCGACGTGCTGGGTGTGCAGTCCATCGACACGGGACTGCTCGGCGCGGTGGCCGTTGGCATCGTTGTCAGCCTGCTCCACCGGCGCTTCCGCACCCAGCGGCTGCCGGACGCGCTGGCCTTCTTCGGCGGGCTGCGCTTCGTCCCGATCGTCTCGGCCCTGGTCCTGAGCGTGCTCGGTCTGCTCATCCCGCTGGTGTGGCCGACCTTCAACGGCTGGATCAGCGCGGTCGGCCGGGGCATCGGGCACACGGGCGTCTTCGGACCGTTCTTCTTCGGCATGGGCGAGGTGCTGCTGCGCCCGATCGGCCTGCACCACATCCTCGTCGCCATGTTCCGCTTCACGGACGTCGGCGGCTCGGGAACCGTGTGCGGCGACCACGTCTCCGGCGCACTCAACCTGTTCTACGCCCAGTTGGACTGCTCGGCGGCACCCGACGCGGCCGTCACCGACGCCACGCACTTCCTCTCCCAGGGCAAGATGGCGGCCTACCTGGGCGGTCTGCCGGGCGCCGCGCTCGCGATGTACCACTGCGCCAGGCGCCAGATGCGTCCGGAGATCAAGGCCCTGCTCGTGTCCGGCGTGGTGGCCTGCGTGGTCGGCGGCATCACGGAGCCGCTGGAGTTCCTGTTCCTGTTCGTCGCCCCGTGGCTGTACCTCATCCACGCCGTCCTGGTGGGACTGGGCTTCCTCACGGCGGCCGTGCTCGGCGTGTTCATCGGCAACACGGACGGCAACGTCATCGACTGGCTCGTCTTCGGTGTGCTCCAGGGCTCGACGACCAAGTGGTATCTGGTGCCGGTGATCGCGGCGGTGTGGTTCGCCGCGTACTACTTCCTGTTCCGCTGGGCCATCACCCGCTTCGACCTCAGGACGCCGGGCCGGGAGGACCCGCCGGCGGACGACGAGCGTGACGAGCAGGACGAGCACGAAGGGGCGCAGGACGCGGAACACGCGGAGGACCGGCACGGAGTGGCTGCTGAACCGGCCCGCGAGCTGGTCGCGGGGAAGTACGACGCGGCCGCCATGCTCGACGCGATCGGCGGCGCGGGCAACATCCGGTCCCTGGACAACTGCATCACCCGCCTGCGCATGACGGTGGCGGACGCCGATGAGGTGGACGAGGCACGGCTGAAGAAGCTGGGGGCCGTGGGCGTCATCAAGCTCGACGCGCACAACGTCCAGGTCGTCATCGGTCCGCAGGTCCAGTCCGTGAAGGACGCCATCGCGACGATGGTCCCGGCGGGCCGGCGATGACCGCGCCCCCGCCCGCGCCGTACGACTTCGGCACGCCGGTGGACCGGCGCGGCACCTGGTGCACGCAGTGGGACTATGTGCAGGACCGGTTCGGCGTGCCGGACCTGCTGCCGTTCACGATCTCCGACATGGACTTCGAGACCGCCCCCGAGGTGCTGGCGGCGCTGCGCGGACGTCTGGACCACGGGGTCCTCGGCTACTCCCGCTGGCGCCAGGACGACTTCCTGTCCGCGATCGTGCACTGGTACGCGGCACGGCACGGAACGGACGTGGACCCCGGGTCGGTCGTCTACGCGCCCTCGGTCGTCTACCAGGTCTCGCGGTTGCTGCACCTGTGGTCGCGGCCGGGTGACGGGGTGGTCGCCCACACCCCGATGTACGACGCGTTCCCCAAGACGGTCGCGGCGAGCGGTCGGCGGCTCCTGGAGTGTCCCCTGGACGACTGGCCGGAACTGGAGCGGCTGCTGGCGCTCCCCGACACGGCGGTGCTGCTGCTGTGTTCGCCGCACAACCCGACGGGCAGGGTGTGGTCGGCCGCGGAGCTGGACCGGATGGCCCGGTTGTGCGCACGGCACGGCGTCGCGGTCGTCAGCGACGAGATCCATTCCGACCTGGCCCACGCTCCGCATGTCCACCGCCCCTGGGTCCGCCACGGCGGCGACGGCCGCTGGGCGGTGGTCACCTCGGCGTCCAAGTCCTTCAACATTCCCGCACTGACCGGCAGTTACGGCATCATCAACGATCCGGCCTCGCGCGAGGCCTACCTGCGGCAGCTCAAGGACGCGGACGGGCTCTCCTCCCCCGCGGTGCTGTCGCTGGTCGGCCACATCGCCGCGTACCGCGAGGGGGCGCCCTGGCTGGACGCGCTGCGGACGTATCTCGCGGGCAACCTCGCGATGGTCGCCGACCGCCTCCGGGAGGCGTTCCCCGGGCTCGACTGGCGGCCCCCGCAGGCGGGTTACCTGGCGTGGATCGACCTGCGCCCGCTGGGCGTCGACGACGAGGAGCTGCAACGGGAGCTGGTGGAGGTCGAGAAGGTGGCGGTCATGCCCGGGGCCGCCTACGGCTCGCCGGGACGGGTACGGCTCAACGTCGGGTGCCCCCGGTCGAAGGCGGAGGCGGGCGTCGAGGCCTTGGTGCGGGCGCTGGGACGTCTCACCCGCACGGAGCGGCGACGAGCATCGGCGCTGCGGAACACGACACGGTCAACATGAACATCGTTTTCATGTAGGGTCGGGGCTCCACGTCCGAAAGGAGCCTCACCATGGCCGTTCCCAAGCGCAAGATGTCCCGCAGCAACACCCGCCACCGCCGGGCCCAGTGGAAGGCGAGTACGCCGAATCTGGTGCCCGTGACGGTGGACGGGGTGACTCTGCGGGTTCCGCGGCACCTGGTGCCCGCGTACCGCCGCGGCCTCCTGCGCCCGGAGGACTGACTCTCCTCCCCCGCGTCAGTGACGCGGGGCCGGCGGAGCCACCGGGTCGAGCGCCAGTGCGGCGAAGGTGGCCAGCCAGTGGTCGGTGGTGAAGTCACCGCGTTCCACCGCCGGCAGGCCGGCCGTGAGATGTGCCCCGGCCGCCTCGTCCAGGCGGGCGCGGACCGGGCCGTCGGGCAGGGCGTCGGCCAGGGCGCGCAGCGCGGCGGCCCTGCTGAGCGTCAGACCGAGCAGATGGCCGATCTGCGGGTCGGCGTGGTCGGAGACGACCGGCACCTCCAGCAGTGCGCAGCGGGCGCCGGTCCCGAGCCCGGGCAGGAAGCGGTCGAGCCACCGCGCGAGCCGTTCCGGCGCGAGGACCCGGCGCATCGCGTCGGCCTCGGTGAGCGCCGGGGACAGGAAGTCCTGCCCCGACGGTTCCCAGTGCGCGGGCGCGTCGTGGTCGTCGGCGAACCAGCTCAGCAGGCGTTCCCGTACGGCCCGGTCGGTCCCGGCGGACAGTTCGCCCGAGTCGAGGGCGAGGCCCAGCGCGAAGGCGCTGTTGGGGTGGTTGCCGTGGCGGACGGGATAGGTGGCCTTGGGCAGCCAGTCGGCCAGCAGTGCGTCGACGGCGTCCACGGCCGGATCCAGCGCTCCGGCCCACCGTTGGCCCTCCGCGCCCCCGTGCGCCCGGCATTCGGCGGCGAGCGCGAGCAGCCACGCCCAGCCGTACGGGCGCTCGAAGGAGGGGCGCTCGCGCAGGTAGGCGGCCTCGGTGGCGAGGTTCTCGGGGGTGAGGTGCCGGTCG
The DNA here is from genome assembly GCF_055635195.1 of Streptomyces sp. NPDC111628. NCBI lineage: Bacteria > Bacillati > Actinomycetota > Actinomycetes > Kitasatosporales > Streptomycetaceae > Streptomyces > Streptomyces sp. NPDC111628. The sequence goes on from NZ_JBVKBZ010000003.1 coordinate 337,461, forward strand.
AGCGTGGCGACGGCCTGCTCGGTGCCGGGCAGCGCGGGGGTGCCGCCGTGGCGGCGCAGCAGGCGGACCAGCAGCCAGTGCATGTGCACCGAGGAGTGCCAGTCGTAGGCGCCGTAGAAGGCGGGGTGCAGCGAGCGGGGTTCGAGCCGCTCGTCGGCGGAAGCGATCAGGTGGGCCGGGAAGTTGGGGTACTCGCGGGTGATGTTCGCCAGGGCGAGCTGGACGAAGGGGGCCGCGTGGGTGCTGAGCGGCATCAGTGGGTGGCTCCTTCGGTGACCTTCAGGTCCTGCTCGGCGGGGGTGCGGGCGGCGGTGGCCAGCAGGGCGCGCAGGCCGTGGGCGACGGTGGCGGGCGGGAGGGCGGGCGCGGTGCCGTCGGGTACCTGTTCCGGCGCCCAGGGCACGTGCGCGAAGCCGCCTCGTATGTGCGGGAACTCGGTGGCGATGAGGTGGCCGAGGCCGTAGGCCACGTGGTTGCAGACGAAGGTGCCGGCCGTGTTGGAGACGGCGGCCGGGACCCCCGCCTCGCGCATCGCGGCGACGCAGGCCTTGACGGGGAGGGTGGAGAAGTAGGCGGCGGGGCCGTCCGGGACCACGGGTTCGTCGATGGGCTGCCCGCCGGCGTTGTCGGGGATGCGGGCGTCGTCGACGTTGATGCCGACGCGCTCGACGGTGACCCCCGGGCGCCCGCCCGCCTGCCCCAGGCAGAGCACCAGGTCAGGGTTGTCCGCCCGGACGGCGTCGCGCAGGGCGGCGAGGGACTCGCCGAAGACACAGGGCAGTTCGGCGGCGGTGACCGCGAGACCGGCGGGCGGTTCGGCGGCCACCAGGGAGGCCGCCTGCCAGGAGGGGTTCACCCGCTCTCCGCCGAAGGGGGCGAAGCCGGTGATGAGGACACGGGTCATGGGCGTTCCTTGCCGTGCGGGTCGGATGGCGGGCGCGGAGGGCGGGGTCAGAAGGCGAAGAGCGCCATGATCACCGTGCAGCAGCCGAGCAGCGCGATGCCCGTCGGGAGCTGTGCCTTGATCGGCCCGTACTGGTCCTTCAGTTCGAGCAGGGTGGCCGGGACGATGTTGAAGTTGGCGGCCATCGGCGTGCACAGGGTGCCGGCGAAGCCGGCCAGCATGCCGATCGCGAGGACGGCGGGCTCGTTGCCGTGCATCTGCTGGATGAGTACGGGCCAGCCGATCGCCGCCGTCATCACCGGGAAGGCGGCGAACGCGTTGCCCATGATGACGGTGAACAGGAACATGCCCACGCAGTACGCGACGACGGCGAAGTACTTCGAGTCCTCGGGGAGGACCTTGTTCATGATGTCGCCGACCTGGTCGCCGACCCCGGCGGCGGCGAAGATCGAGCCGAGCACGGCAAGCAGCTGGGGCAGCAGCAGGGCGGAGCCCATCGCCTCCAGCATGGAGCGGCCGGAGTGGATCGGAACGGAGACCTTCTTCTCGCCGGTGACGAGCATGCCGACGACGAGCGCGGCGATGCAGCCGAGGCCGAGCCCGAGCAGGGTGGCCTTGCCGGTCTCGAAGAGCCCGGACTCGTCGAGGACGGAGGCGCAGACGATGGCGACCAGCGGGATGGTCAGCGCGGGGACGAAGATCTTGTTGCCGAGCCGGGCGGCCGCGGCCTCGCGCTGCTCGCCGGTGGTGGTGACCGGGACGCCCTTGCCGAGGAAGTTGAAGCCGGCGAGCACGATCAGGGCCAGGACGGCGACGCCGAGCGGCTCGGCGGGCAGGGTCCAGCCACCGTTGTCCGCGGTGGCGTTGGCGACTCCGGTGCCGTAGGGGAAGGTGAGTCCGAGCAGGCCCCAGAAGGCGGCGGACGTCCACCGCTTGGGGTTGCTGCGGTCGGTGGCCATCTGCACGGCCATGACGACGAAGACGAGGCCTATCAGCCAGTACAGCCATTCGACCTTGATCACTTGTCGGCCCCCTCGGGAAGCGGCAGGTCGTGTTCGGCGGCGGCCTGCGCCATCTCGCGTTCGAGCTGCTTGTCCATGAGCAGCAGCCGGGCGCCGTGGATGAGGAAGGCGCAGACGGCCAGCGGGATCGCCCACAGGGCGAGCTGGGTCGGCTCGATGTCCTGGTGGTACGTGGAGTTCACGAAGCCGGTGATCAGCAGGATGGAGCCGATGGCGATGAAGCAGTCCTCGCCGAAGAAGACGCCCACGGTGTCGGCCGAGGCCGAGTAGGAACGGACCTTCTCGCGCAGCTTGTCCGGCAGCTTGGCCCCGGTGGAGCGTTCGGCGGCGGCCTCGGCCATGGGTGCCACCAGGGGCCGCACGGTCTGTGCGGGGCCGCCGATGCTGTTGAGGCCGAAGGCCGCGGTGACCTGCCGGACCAGCAGGTAGACGGTGAGGAACCGGCCGGCGCTGAGCTTGCCCAGCCGGCCGATGAGATTGCGGGCCTGCTCGCGCAGGCCGTAGCGCTCGAGCAGCCCGATCACCGGGAGCACGATGGCGTAGACGGTGACCGAGCGGCTGTCGGCGAAGGACCGGCCGAAGGCCGCGAGGACCTCCAGCGGGTTCATCTTGCCGAGCAGTCCGGTGACGATACCGGCGACGCCCACCACGAGGACGGGGTTGCGGCGCGTGACGAATCCGAGGATCACCACGACCACACCGAGGAGAACGATCATTCGGTGGCCTTCTTCAGGCATGAGGGGGCAGGGCACGGATCCGGAGCTTCGGAACGTGACTCATGGGTCCCGGGGACCATAGCTCCAGATGTGTGGCAGATGCACGGACACTAGCGATCGTTGAACGATCTAACAAGAGGTGAATCCTCTTCGTCTCCGGAGCGGTCGAGCGGGAGGTCGAGCGAGTGTCCCTTGTCGGATCGTTCAACGATCGTCTACTTTCAAGGTGTGATCGACCTCAACGCAGATCTCGGTGAAGGCTTCGGCCGCTGGACCCTCACCGACGACGACGCCCTGCTCTCCGTCGTCACCAGCGCCAACGTCGCGTGCGGCTTCCACGCGGGCGACCCCTCGGTGATGCGCCGCGTCTGCGACCTCGCCGCGGAGCGCGGGGTGCGGATCGGGGCGCAGGTGTCCTACCGCGACCTGGCGGGCTTCGGCCGGCGCGCCATGGACGTGCCCTCCGCCGAGCTGGCGGCCGAGGTGGCGTACCAGATCGGCGCCCTCCGGGTGTTCGCCGAGGCCGCCGGCGCCCCGGTCGCCTACGTGAAGCCGCACGGCGCGCTCTACAACCGCACCGTCCACGACGACGGTCAGGCCCGCGCCGTCGTGGCCGGAGTGCGGCTGGCGGGCGGCGCGCTGCCGGTGCTCGGCCTCCCGGGCTCGCGGCTGCTCACGGCCGCCGCGGAGGCGGGCCTCACCGGCGTCCCGGAGGCCTTCGCGGACCGTGCCTACACCCCACGGGGCACCCTGGTCCCCCGTAGCGAGGCGGGCTCGGTGGTGACGGACGAGGACGCGGTGGTGCGCCGCGCGCTGGCGTTCGCCGTGGAGGGCGCCGTCGAGGCCGTGGACGGTACGACCGTCGCGGTCGCCGCCCGTTCCCTGTGCGTGCACGGCGACACCCCGAACGCCGCCCGGATCGCGGCCCGGGTGCGCGAGGCGCTGGAGACGGCCGGGGTGGGGATCGGGGCGTTCGCATGACGGACGGACGGTCCCTCACCGCGCGCCCGGCGGGCCGGCACGCCCTCCTGGTCGAGTTGCGGGACGCCGAGCACACCGCGGCCTTCCTCGCGGAAGTGCTGCGCCGTCGCGCCGCCGGGGCCCTGCCGCCGGTCACCGAGGTCGTGCCGGGGGCGCGGACCGTCCTGCTGGACGGAGTGCCGGACCCGGACGCGCTGGCCCGCCGGGTCGCCGACTGGGAAGTGCCGCCGGTCGCGGACGACACGGGCGCCGTGGTGGAGATACCCGTGCGCTACGACGGGCCGGACCTGGCCGACGTGGCGGCGCTGTGGGGCGTCGGCCCCGACGAGGTCGGCGCCCTCCACCGCTCGCACACCTACCGGGTGGCGTTCTGCGGCTTCGCCCCCGGGTTCGGCTATCTCACCGGCCTGCCCCCTCGGCTGCACGTCCCCCGCCGGTCCACGCCCAGGACCCGCGTCCCGGCCGGCTCGGTGGCCCTCGCCGGTCCCTACAGCGCGGTCTACCCCCGCGCCACGCCGGGCGGCTGGCAGCTGATCGGCACCATGCCCGACCCACGGCCACTGTGGAACCCGGCGCGGGAGCGGGCGGCGCTCCTCACGCCGGGGACACGTGTGCGATTTGTCACGGCGGACGGCGCCACGGCGTACGGCACCGGGACCCCGACCGCGACCGCGACCGCGACCGGTGACGATCCGGCGGCCGGGACGAGCCCGGAGGCCGGGGCATGACCAGCAGACTCACCACCGTGCGCTCCGGGGCGCTCACGACGGTGCAGGACGCGGGCCGGCCCGGCCACGCCCACCTGGGCGTGCCCCGCTCCGGCGCGCTGGACGCGCCCGCGATGCGGCTCGCCAACCGCCTCCTCGGCAACGACCCGGACACCGCCGTCCTGGAGACGACCCTGACCGGCTGCGCCCTGCGCCCCGACCGGGACGTCGCCGCCGTGGTCGGCGGGGCGCCCTGCGCGGTGACGGTCGACGGCAGGCCGGCCGCCTGGGGCGCCCCGGTGCGGGTGCCGGCCGGCTCGGTCCTGGACGTGGGGACCGCGACCGCGGGCGTCCGCTCGTACGTGGCCGTCGCGGGCGGCATCGCCGCCGAACCCGTCCTGGGCAGCCGTTCGACGGACCTGCTGTCCGGGCTGGGTCCGAAGCCCCTGCGGGACGGGGACGTCCTGGTGGTGGGAGCCCCCGCGCGGCCCGCGCCGCCGCCGGTCGCCGCTTGCTGGCCGGGACCGCCGGCCGAACTGGTCCTGCCGGTCCGCCCCGGCCCGCGCGCCGACTGGTTCACCCCGGCCGCGCTGCGCACGCTCACCTCCGCCGCCTACCATGTCTCCCCGCACAGCAACCGCATCGGCCTGCGCACCGAGGGCCCGCCGCTCCAGCGCGTGTCGACGGGCGAACTGCCCAGCGAGGGCATGGTCCTGGGCGCCGTGCAGGTCCCGCCGGACGGCCGCCCGGTGATCTTCCTGCACGACCACCCGACGACGGGGGGCTACCCGGTCGTCGCGGTCGTCGCGGAGCAGGCTCTGGCCGCCGCGGCCCAGGCCGTGGCCGGAACCCCGGTGCGCTTCACGCTCGCCTGACGACCAGTGGGCCGGCCGCCGCGCCGACCGCGTACCAGAACAGATCCGGTGCGTTGAACGTGGAACCGAGCACCAGACGGGCCGCCGTGCTCTGCTCGGCGAGGTGCGCCGGCACGCCGCTGAGCTGGAGGAACTCCACGCCCCAACTCACCGCCAGGGCCAGGGCGGCGGCCTTCGCCGGTACCGTCCTCGGCGCCGCCACGAACACGAGGGCGAACAGCAGCAGGGTGTACAGCGCGTCTCCGCCGTACTTGGCCACCTCGCCCGCCGCCAAGGTCCTGAGCGCCAGTCCGGCGCCGACGATCAACGCCGCGGACACCGCCGCCACCGACCGCGTCCGCCTCGGATCGTGCCGCACGGTGCCGCGGGCCGGAGAAGAGGAAACCATGCGCCCATTGTGCGGTCGGTTCCGCCGCCGATTCGCCACGGCAGGTGGCGGACGCGCGTAGACCTCGGGCACCATCGTCTCGCACCGCACGACCGCGTGGTCACCTTCCGCCATCACCCGCCGGGACGCGAACGGAGTGGGGTCAGTGCTTCACGTCGAGTTCGACCAGGGCGCGTTGACCCGGTTACGGGTGGCGCGCGGCACCGACGCCCTGTGGGAGACGGTGCTGAGCCTCCACCTGCTCCAGAACGGCCAGGAGCCCCTGGCGTACGACCCCTGGCGGCGCGAGGTGCGTGCGGCGCTGCACCGGGCCGGACTGGTCGGCGACGTCAGGGCGTTGATGGCGCTGTGCCCGGCCGCGGGGTACTTCCCGGACTTCCTGACGCCGGGTCTCGGCGACCTCGGCCTCGAGGACGCCGTGGACCGGGTGCAGTCGACGCCCCGGCGCAGGCTCGTCGCCGAACTGGACCTGCTGTGCGGCCAGTCCCGCGGTCCGGTGCCGCGAAGTGTGCGGTGGGTCGCCACCGGGGAGTCGGGGGCACTGCGCTGGCTCGGCGGTACGTTGCGGCGGTACCACGCCCTCGCGGTGGCACCGTATCTGTCGGTGATCCACACTCGTGCCGGTCAGGACCGTGCCCGTCGGGCCGAGGCGGCGCTTGCCGGCGGGGCGGAGGCGCTGCTGGCGAGCTATGCGGAACTGCCGGGCTGGCGGCGGCCGGACGGCACTCGGCTCGCCGCGCCCTACCCCGAGCCCCGGTTCCTGCGGCTGGGCGGGCGTCCGTTGACGCTGGTGCCCGCCTTCTTCTGCGTACGGACCCCGCTGGCCCTGGTGGACGAGTCGCTGCCGCACGTACTGGTGCATCCGCTGGGGCCGGAGCCCGGCTGGCTGCCGCGGTTGCGGGCCGGGGCGGCCGGGCCGTCCGTCGCGCAGCTGATCGGCACGTCCCGGGCCCGGGTGCTGGCGGCGCTGGAGGCGCCGCTGACGACGACGGCCCTGGCCACCGCGCTGCGCCTGGCGCCCTCCACGACGAGCCGGCACGCCGCCGTGCTGCGTGGGGCGGGGCTGGTGGCGACCCGCCGGGAGGGCAACCGGGTGCTGCACCGCCGCACGGCGTTGGGGTCCGCGCTGCTCGACGGTCAGCAGGTGGGGACGCCCGGGAGCCAGGAGTCGGCCACGTCGATGAAGATGTTGGAGACGTAGCCGCCGTAGTCCGGCAGGTAGGACCAGGCGTCGTTGCTGTAGCCGTCGTAGTTCACGAGCTGGCCGTGGACCTGGCACCGCACCCGTACGGTCGTGGGCCCGGGCAGGCTCGCCACGCGGGTGGAGTCGGTCGTCGCCTGCTGCCGCACGCTCACGTCGGTGCCCCAGGTCGGGAAGGCCGTGGTGTCGCCGCCGCCCTCGGTCCACAGGTAGGTGACGGTCACCCAGCCGTTGTCGTTCAGGCCGACGTTGTAGAAGGTGCCGTCGGCCAGGTCGATGCCGGCCGGGTTGGCGACCTGGCGGCCGAACTCGTCGCGTCCGCCGTTGTAGCCGTCCTCGTAGGCGGCCTGCGCCTCGGGCAGCCCCTGCGGCAGGTCCTTCCACTGCTCGCGCTGGGCCGAGGGGTTCCAGTGGTCGTCGTGCGTGTTCCACGGGCCGACGTCCCACACGGGCGCCGTCTCGCAGCGGACGGGTCCGCACACCTGTACCGAGTACTGGCCGCTGCCGTTCGGTGACAGGGCCCGGCGGGAGGGGAGCGCCACGAAGTGGTCGTCGGCCTGGATGACGTGACCGTTGGCGGTGGTGTGTCCGACGAGGCCCTCGCGGGTGGCGTAGACGCGGGCGGAGAAGGCGGCGGCCCGGGTCTCCGGTGCGGGCTCGGCGGGGGCGGTACCCGCGTCGTCCGCCGTCAGGGTCACCGCGCGCACGGCCGCGGTGGGCCCGCCCCTGGCGTTCCACAGGGTGAGCCGGGCCTGGACGTCGACCACGTCACGGGGCAGTTCGGCCGGGGCGCCGGCCGCCGCCCGCCGCCACTCGGTCCAGGTGCCGTCGGCCGCGCGTCCGCGCACGTCGACCTCGACGCCTGCCGCGTCGGGCACGGTCGCGTCGAGGGCCACGGCGACCCGGTCGACGGGCCGGTCGACGTGGTGCGGGTCCAGTACGGCGGAGGCGTAGCCGCGGTCCCGGCCGAGGGAGGCGGGGCTGAGCGAGCCGTCCCGCACCCGCAGGGCGCCCGCGTCGTACCGGACGTTGACGTCGTCGGTGCCGGTCCTGGACAGGTCCGCGCGCCAGGACACCGGAGCGGGCGGGACGGCGGCGTCGGCGGCCGGTGCGGGCGCGGCGCCGAGGGCCGTCCCGGCGAGGGCGAGCAGGCACACCGTGCCGGTCAGGGCGCGGGTGGTGCGGGGTCTGCGACGTGGGGCGGATCCGCGGCGCCGGGGGGAAGGGGTCAGCATGTGGGCACTCCTGGGAGCCAGGCGTCGTCGACGTCGACGAAGATGTTGGAGACGTAGCCGCCGTGGTCGGGCAGGTACGACCAGGCGTCGTTGCTGTAGCCGTCGTACTCGACGAGGCCGCCGTGCACCTGGCAGGCCACGCGGACGGACGTCGGTCCGGGCAGACTCGCCACCCGAGCGGAGTCGGTCGTCGGCTGCTGACGGGCGCTCACGTCCGTGCCCCAGGTGGGGAACGGGGTGCCGGTGGCGCCGTCGTCGCCCCGGACCAGGCTCATGTAGTAGGCCCAGTCCCAGTTCGGGCCGGGGTCGGTGTGGTCGTTGCCGGGCACCTCGCTGTGCCCGACGATGTGCGCGCGGTCCTTGGGGATGCCGTACTTGTCTGTGAGGTAGCGGGTCAGCGCCGCCGACGAGCGGTACAGGGCGTCGGTGAACCACGCGGGGTCGTCGACGTAGCCCTCGTGCTCCACGCCGACGGAGTAGGGGTTGGCCGAGCGGGCGTGCCAGGCGGTGTCGCCCTCGCGGACCGCCTGGGTGATCTGTCCGTCGGAGGACCGCACCACGTAGTGGGCGCTGACCTGCGCGGACGGGTTCTGGAACCAGCTGATGGAGCCCGCGTACGAGCCCTGGGTGACGTGCACGACCACGGTGGTGACCGCCGAGCTGCGGCCCGCGGCGTAGTTGCCGGAGTACGCCGGGTTCCACAGCGCGGAGGGGTATTCGGCGGCCGCGGCGAGCCCCGCGCCGGTGTCGGTCCCTGCGTACGGGCCGCGTTCGGGCCGCACGGCACGCGGGGCGAGGACGACCTGTTCGCCGCCCTCGGCACGGGTCCGTACGCCGTCGGCGAGGATGCCGTAGACCGCGTCCGCGTACAGGCGGGCCGCGGCCCTGCCACCGGGGGCGCCGTAGCGGGCGGTGACGGGGTACCAGGCGCCGAGCCGGTCGCGGTCGGCGGCGTCGAGTCCGGCCTCGTCGGCCAGGGCGCGCAGTACGGCGGCGGCGCCCAGGATGTTGGCGCCCGTGTCCCGCCTCAGCTCGGCGGGGCCTGCGCCGGTGAGTCGTGCGGCGCGCTCCAGAGTGTGCCGTTCGGGGTTGCTGACCAGGTGCATCATGCCGTAGCCGTGGTCCTGGCTGGGCAGTCCGGCGTGGCCGTCGAGGCGGGTCTCGCCGTAGCCGACGGCGACCAGGAGGTCCCGGGGGACGTCGTAGGCGTCGGCCGCGCGGGCGAACGCCGCGTTGACGGAGGTACCGGGCGGGGTGGTGGGCGTGGCGGCGGCCGGGGACGGCTGGCCGGTCAGGACCAGGGCCGCCGCGACGGCCGTGGCGCACAGTGCGGTTCGCGCGCGTCTGACGGGGAGTCCGGAGGACATGTGGGGGCGCTCCGCTCTCTCCGGTGCCCATGGGGTGGGGGATGGCGGCCTCGCGGGCACCGGGGGGCGCGGCCGACCGGGCGCGCGGGACGAAGCCGCCCGTCGAAGGCGGGAGTTGTCCGCGCACCGGTCGTCGCATGATGGATCGCCGAACTTGACGTGAGCAAGTCATTGCAGCCTGAGCGAAAGACTTCGCGGCCTCCGCACGAGCCTTATATACAGCCAAGGCTGTACAGCCCGTCCTGTGGACATTAGCCTGGAGGCATGAGCGAGAACGAGCGTCCCTCACCGTCGGCGGTCCAGGCCTCGCGGGAGGTCCGAGCGGTCATCAGCCGGCTGCGCCGGCGCATCCTCAAGGCCTCCGAGGTCGAGGACCTCACCCTGGGCCAGGCCTCGGTGCTGGCCCGACTGTCCGACCAGGGGGGCGTCACGGCCAGCGAACTCGCCGCGACCGAAGGGGTCAGGCACCAGTCGATGACGGCGACGGTCACCGCGCTCGCCTCCATGGGGCTGGTGGAGCGGCACCCCGACCCGGACGACGGACGACGCCTGCTGATCACGGTGACCGCGGAGGGCGTCCGTCGTGTGGCGCAGGGGCGGCAGGCCCGCACGGAATGGCTCGCGGGCCGGTTGCAGGACAGGTGCACCGAGGAGGAGCGCCGGACCGTGATCGCGGCCATGGCCGTGCTGGAGCGGCTGAACCATGACTGAGGCGAAGGCGGGCCCGGAGGCCGGCACGGACACGTCCGGCTTCGACCGCCGACTGCTGCCGCCGATGCTGCTGGGTTCGGTGCTCAACCCGGTCAACTCGACGATCATCGCGGTCGCCCTCGTCCCGATCGGCAGGGCGCTCGGCGCACCGGCCTCGCAGACCGCCTGGCTCGTCTCCGCCCTCTACCTGGCCACGTCGCTCGGGCAGCCGGTCGTCGGCCGGCTCATCGACGTCTTCGGCCCGCGCCGGCTCTTCCTCCTCAGTACCGGCCTTGTCGGCGTCGCCGGTGTCGTGGGTGCCCTCGCGCCCAGCCTGGGCGTCCTGATCGGCGCGCGGGTCCTGCTCGGGTTCGGCACCTGCGCGGGCTATCCCGCCGCGATGGTCCTGGTGCGCAGCGAGGCCGAGCGCACCGGACGGAACAGCCCCGGCGGGGTGCTCACCGCGCTGGCCGTGGCCAACCAGACCGTCGCCGTCGTGGGGCCACTGCTGGGCGGGCTGCTGATCGCGGTGGGCGGCTGGCGTGCCACCTTCGCGCTGAACGTGCCCCTGGCCCTCGCGGCCGTGCTGCTGGGGCTGCTGCGACTGCCCAAGGCGGAGCCCGCGGAGGAGCCCACGGGCGGGTCCACTGGCCGATCCAGTGGCGGATCCACGCCGCGCGGGAGCCTGGCCGCCCGGCTCGATCTGCCCGGCATGGGACTGTTCGCCGCGATGCTCGTCGCGCTGCTGCTCTTCCTGATGAACCTGCACCTGCGCGACTGGTACCTGCTCGCGCTCGCCGCCGCCGCGGGAGCGGCGTTCGCGGCACGGGAGCTGCGGGCCGCCACGCCCTTCATAGACCTGCGGGTGCTCGGCGGCAACACCCCGCTCCTGGCCACCTACGGGCGGGCGCTCGTCGCCTACGTCGTCGCGTACTCCTTCCTCTACGGCTTCACCCAGTGGACCGAGGAGGGCTTCGGGCTGAGCCCCTTCCACGCCGGTCTGGCGCAGATCCCCATGTTCCTGCTGGCGATAGGAGTCTCGATCGTCTCGGGACGCAGCACGGGCGTGCGGGGGAAGCTGCTGCTCGGCGCGATCGGACAGATCGCCGCATGCCTGCTGATCCTCACGCTGGGCGGGGACAGCCCGCTGTGGATGCTGCTGCTGGTCGCGCTGATCTTCGGCGTCCCACAGGGGCTGAACAACCTGGCCCTGCAGAACTCCGTCTACTTCCAGGCCGATCCGGAGCGCACCGCCTCCTCCGCCGGTCTGCTGCGCACCTTCGCCTACGTCGGCTCGATGGTCGCCTCCTCCGCGACCGCCGCCGCCTTCGGGCAACGCGCCGACACCGGCGGCCTGCACCGGCTCGCCTGGGTGATGCTCGGCGCCGGCGTGCTCTACCTGCTGCTCACCCTCTTCGACCGCACGCTCGGCCGAGCGCCGGGGACGGGCACGCGGGCACCGGTCTGAGCAACCCTCGCAGGGGCAGGCCTGAGGGGCCGCGGGCTCAAGAACTGTTTCCCGCAAGTCCATTGACCACAACGGCGTTTGTGCCTAGCGTCCCGGTCAAGCTCGATTGAATCCTTTCAGTGCCCTGGCCCCACGCTCGGGCGGCCCCCACGCGACTGCCGCGCACCCGCAAGACCGCCATGGCTGAACGCACCTGGTGAACGGTCTTCGGTCGCCGCATGTCGACTCATCGAAAGAAGCACATGCACCGAACCCCCGCACGCCGTGCCTCCGTACTCGTCGCCGCCGTGTCCTCCCTCGGTCTCCTCACCGCCGGGTGCGGCGACGGCGACGGCCCCGCGGACGACGACACGGCGACGAACGCCAAGAACGCCGAGGCCTCCCCCAACGCCCCCACCAGGACGGGTCTGACCGTCGGCTTCCTTCCCAAGCAGGTCAACACCCCGTACTTCTCGGTCGCCGACCGGGGCGGGGAGCGCGCCGTCAAGTCACTGGGCTCGACCTTCAAGGAGGTGGGCACGGACCAGGGCGCCGACGCCTCCGGGCAGGTGTCGCACATCAACGACCTCACCGAGCAGAAGGCCGACGCGATCGCCGTCTCGGCGCTGGACCCCGACGCGCTGTGCGACGCCCTCAAGCAGGCCATGGCAGAAGGCGTCAAGGTCGTCACGTACGACTCCGACACGAAGCCCGAGTGCCGCTCCGCCTTCGTCTCCCCCGCGAGCGCCGAGGACATCGCCCTACGGCAGCTGGAACTGCTCGGCGAGCAGACCGGCTACAAGGGCGACGTCGCGATCCTGTCCGCCGCGCAGACGGCGACCAACCAGAACGCCTGGATCAGCAGCATCAAGAAGGAGCTGGAGGATCCGAGGTACAAGGAGATGCGGCTGGTGGACGTCGTCTACGGCGACGACGAGGCCGAGAAGTCGTACCAGAAGGCCGAGGAACTGCTCCGGGAGCACGGGAAGCTGAAGGGGATCATCTCCCCCACCACCAACGGGATCAAGGCGGCCGCGAAGTACCTGTCCCAGTCGGAGTACAAGGGCGAGGTGAAGCTCACCGGGCTCGGCGCCCCCAACGACATGCGTCCCTACATCAAGGACGGCACGGTGGAGGCGTTCGTGCTGTGGGACCCGGCCAAGCTCGGCGAGCTGGCCGGTCACGCGGCGGTGGCCCTCGCCTCCGGGCAGATCACCGGCCGGGAGGGACAGATGTTCCTGGCCGGGGACATGGGCTGGTTCCAGCTCACCGGGAACGGGGTCATCACCCTCGGCGATCCGACGGTCTTCGACGCCGGGAACATCGACGACTACGACTTCTGACGCCCGCGCGCACTTGCCCGGGCGGATGCCGTCCGGGTGGGTGCGGGTGGCGGGGAGCCCGGCACCGCGCTCACCGGCCGTCTCCTCCGGGCGGGCCCGGAGTCCCGGAGCCGCCGGCGTTCAGGTGTTGCAGCGCCTCGACCAGCTCGTGGCAGGCGCGCTCCACCGACCGTCTGGTGTTGAGCTGTTCGCTGATCACCGCGGAGAGCAGGAGCGCGGTCAGTCCCAGGGTCCCGTTGAACGCCTGGAGCTTCATCATCGTCTCGATGTCGGTCAGCTTCCCGAAGGAGCCGGCCTCCTGCCGGGCCACGACGGTGGCCGTCACCGACACGAACAGTGCACACGGGATGCCGCCCGCCAGCTGGAAGCGCAGCGCCGACCAGATCAGGATCGGGTAGGCGAGGAACAGCACGCTGACCGAGCTGTACATGATCAGCGGCACCAGGACGCACACGACCACGGTGAGCCCGGCGGCCTCGGTCCAGCGCACGGACGGGGGCGGCAGACGGGCGCGGTACAGCAGGAGCAGCAGCGGGGTGACCAGGACGACGCCCATGGCATCACCGACCCACCAGGCCAGCCAGACGATCCCGAGGTGGTCGGTGGGGAGTTTGCCCGACAGCAGGAGCATGCCGATGCCCGTTCCCGAACTGATCAGCATCGCGGTCAGCGCGCCCAGGAAGACGAGGGCCAGTCCGTCGCGCAACCGGCTCAGGCTCACCCGGAAGCCCACCGCGCGCAGCATCAGCCAGGCGCAGACGGGGGCGGCGGTGTTGCCCGCCACGATGCCCGCGGCCTCGGGCCCGGGTGCTCCCAGGGAGACGATGACCAGCAGCGCGCCGAGGGCGATGCCCGGCACGCACCACGGGCCGAACAGGAGCAGGCAGGCCACGGCGAGGCCGGTGGGCGGCCAGATGGGCGTGACGACCGAACCGTCGGCGCTCAGCTGCTGCGACAGCCCGAGCCGCCCCGCCGCGTAGTAGCAGCCGGCGAGCAGCAGCGTCGCGCAGGCGAGGACGACCGGTCGAGGCCACGCACGGATACCCACCACAGCAGCCATCAGACACCGGTGCCGCCGGGTCGGCGAGGCGAGAGGCGCTCCGTGGCGCCCTACGGCGTAACGCCACGCGTGGCGCCACGCCCGTCATGGCCGACGACGAGCACGGCCGCGTCGTCCTCGTGTCCGATCAGCTCGGCGTTCTTCAGGACGGCGGCCGCCAGCGCGTCCGCCTCCATGCCGACGACGGCGGCGAGGCCCGCCAGTCGCACCACCCGGTCCAGGCCCTCGTCGACGCTCAGCGAGGGTCCTTCCACCACACCGTCCGTGACCAGGACGAACACTCCGCCCGTGGCGAGCCGGTACCGGGTCACCGGGTATTCGGTGCCCTCCAGGACGCCCAGCGGGGGTCCGCCCTCGTCCCGGCAGACCTCCGCCCTGCCGTCCGCCGTGGCCCGCACGCAGGGGATGTGGCCGGCCCGGGCGCTCTCCAGGAGTCCGGTCGCCGGGTCGTAGCGCATGAAGGTGCAGGTGGCGAACAGGTCCTTGTTGAGGGACAGGACCAGTTCGTTCGTGCAGGCCAGCAGGTCGCCGGGCTCGCTGGTCACGGAGGCCAGCGCCCGCAGGCCGACCCGGACCTGGCCCATGAAGGCGGCCGCGTCGATGGCGTGGCCCTGGACGTCACCGACGGAGAGCCCGATGCGCCCGTCGGGGAGGGTGAAGGCGTCGTACCAGTCGCCGCCCACGTTGAGCCCGGCGTACGCGGGCGAGTAGCACGCGGCCAGGTGGATGCCGGGGACGGCGGGCAGGTCCGCGGGGAGCATGTCGCGCTGCAGGGCGATCGCCAGCTCCACCTGCGACCGTCGCAGCTCGGCGAGCTCCTTCGCCCGTGTGGTCAGTGAGGCCAGCCGGGCGAGCAGCTCTTCACCGTCAGGTGCGGGACGCTTGCGGAACATCGACCACTCCCGGCCAGGCCGCCTCTCCCGGCAGGAACCTCACGGCCCCCTGGACAGTGCAAGTCTGTCACCCGGGACGGAAAAGGTCATGCCGGCGCCGTCCGGGGGCGGTGACGGGCGGGTGGCTGCGGCCCCCCGAAGGCGGGCGGTGACGGGCGGGTGGCTGCGGCCCCCCGGAAGCGGGCGGTGGCGGTGTGCGCCCCGCCACGCCGGGGACGGCGGCGCGTTCCGTACCCTTGCCGCATGCGCATGCGCCCCACTCTGAGCTGGACCCCGGGAGCGGACCTGCCGCCGGGCACCACGGACCTGGCGCCCGTCGCCGACGCGCTGCGGGCCGGCGGGGTGCTGGTGCTCAGCGGGGCGGGCATCTCCACGGAGTCGGGCATTCCCGACTACCGGGGCGAGGGCGGCAGCCTGAGCCGGCACACGCCGATGACCTACCAGGACTTCACCGCCCATCCCGAGGCCCGCCGCCGGTACTGGGCGCGCAGTCACCTCGGCTGGCGCACCTTCGGCCGCGCCCGGCCCAACGCGGGGCACCGGTCGGTGGCGGCGTTCGGGCGGCGCGGTCTGCTCACCGGCGTGATCACCCAGAACGTCGACGCTCTGCACCAGGCCGCGGGCAGCGAGGGCGTCGTGGAACTGCACGGCAGCCTGGACCGGGTCGTCTGCCTGTCGTGCGGTGTCCTCAGTCCGCGCCGTGAACTCGCCCGGCGCCTGGAGGAGGCCAACGCGGGCTTCTCGCCGGTGGCCGCGGGCATCAACCCGGACGGCGACGCCGACCTCACCGACGAGCAGGTCGGGGACTTCCGGGTGGTGCCGTGCACGGTGTGCGGCGGCATCCTCAAACCGGACGTGGTGTTCTTCGGCGAGAACGTACCGCCGCGCCGCGTCGAGCACTGCCGCGAGCTGGTGCGCGGAGCGTCCTCGCTGCTGGTCCTCGGCTCCTCGCTGACGGTGATGTCGGGGCTCCGCTTCGTCCGCCAGGCGGCCGAGGCGGGCAAGCCGGTCCTGATCGTCAACCGCGACGCCACCCGCGGCGACCGGCTGGCCGCCACCAGGATCGCGCTCCCGCTGGGACCGGCCCTGACCACCGTGGCGGACCGGCTCGGCCTCCGCGTGGAGGACCCGGCGGAGGACGCGACGGACGACCCGGCGGAGGACGCGGCGACGGCCTGACCAGGCAGCCCGCGTCCGGCACGGGACCGGAAATCTCCCCGCGCCACCCCCTTGACCGTGGTCCCGCCACTCCATACAGTCCTCGCACCTCATGAGGTACATCGATTAACCAATCGTTAACCGCTTGGTTGGAGACCACCCCTGTGCGCTCATCGCTGACACGGCGCGAACTGCTCGCCGCCGGTTCCGGTCTGGCCGCGGCCGCTGCCCTGCCCGCTCTGTCCGGCTGCTCGTCGCTGGCGTCGGCGGACTCCGACCCGGACACCCTCGTCGTCCACACCCAGCTCGGCACCACCGCGCCGGGCTCCCCCACGTATCTGGCGGCCGTGGACCGCTTCCGCGAGGAGAACCCGGGGGTGAAGGTCAAGAACCTCGTCAACGGCGACGACCTCGCCCAGGTCTACGAGACCTCGCGGCTGGCCCGCAAGGAGGCCGACGTCGTGATGGTCAACCTCTACGACAAGACGCTGGCCTGGACGGACGTCGGCGCGACCGTCGACGTCAAGCCGTATCTCGACGACTGGGGGCTGCGCGGGCGCGTCCTGCCCGCCGCGCTGGCCGACTGGACGGACGACGAGGGCCGGGTCCGGGCCTTCCCCTACTTCGCGACGAACTGGCCCGTGGCCTACAACCGCGCCCTGCTCGACCGGGCCGGGGTCGACACGATCCCCACCACGGGGGACCAGCTGATCGCCGCGGCCCGCAAGCTGCGCGCCAAAGGCATCGCCCCGGTGACCGTGGGCGGCAACGACTGGACCGGCCAGAAGCTGCTGGCGCAGATCATCCAGACGTTCCTGTCCCAGGACGAGGCCCGGCACGTCTACTCCACGGGTGACTTCGGCGGTCGCGGCGCCCGCCTGGGCATCGAGTACTTCGCACACCTGCGCGACGCCGGTGTGTTCGCGGACAAGGCCCAGGGCCTCACCTCCGACTCGATGACCACGCAGTTCAACACCGAGGAGGCGGCCGTCCAGTCGGCGATGTCCTCCGCCCTGGCCAAGGTGCCCGAGAAGGTGGCCGGGCACACGGAGGTCGGCGGCTGGCCGCTGGCCGACGGGGCGGCCCACGACGGTCCCACCGTCATCCGCGCCTACACCCTCATCGGCTTCTGGATCAGCCCCAACGGCGTCCGCAAGATCGAGCAGGTCGAGAAGTTCCTGCGGTTCATGTACCGCGAGGACGTCGTGGCGCGGTTCGTGACGGAGAGCGGACGGGACATGGCCCTGCGCACGGACGCCGTCTCCACCGGTTTCCCGCTGGTCGGGGCGGCCCAGCGGCTGGGCTCCGAGGTGAGCCAGGTGCTGCTGCCCGACGTGTACGTGCCGCCCGCCGCCGCGCAGCCGCTGATCACCGCGACCAGCACCTCGTTCACCCGGGGCACCAGCCCGGCCCGCGTGCGCGCCGCCCTCGAGTCCGCGTACCGGTCCGTATGAGCCGCCCGGACACCGCCGGTTCCGCCGCCGGGTTCTCCCTCGTCCTCCTCACCCTCCCCCGTTCCACCCGTTCCCCGGGAGTCACCGCATGACGACGCTCACGACGACGCCGGACGGGAGCGCGGCCCGCAGGTCGGTCCCGCCGCCCTCCCCCGCCCCGGCCGCGGGCCGGCGCCGGCAGGGCGGCACCGTCCTCGCGGTGCCCGCGCTGGTCTGGTACCTGGTCTTCATGGTCGGACCGCTGCTCGCGATCTTCGTGATCGCGGCCCTGCACTGGCCCGGCATGCTCCAGCCGGTGTCCTTCGCCGGTCTCGACAACGCCCGGGTGGTCCTGGACGACCCGGTGTTCTGGGACGCGGTCCGCAACACCGCCGTACAACTGGCCGTCGCCGTCCCGGTGATGATCGTCTGCGCGTTCATGCTGGGGTACTACGTGGCCCAGCGCCCGCCCGGTCACCGGGTGATCCGGTATCTGCTCTTCATCCCGGGGCTGATCTCGACGCCCGCGAAGGCGATGGTGTTCTACGCGGCGCTGTCACCGGACGGCCTGCTCAACGGCGGGCTGGAGAGCGTCGGCCTCGGCTCCCTCGCCGACGCCTGGCTGGCCTCGCCGTCGACGGCCCTGGCGTGTCTGATCGCCCTGGACGTCTGGGCGGGCATCGGCTTCACCGCCGTACTGTTCGCCGCCCGGCTGGGCAGTGTGCCGGACGAGCTCGGGGAGGCCGCGCAGCTCGACGGGGCGGGGCACTGGCGGACGATGTGGTCGGTCCACTTCCCCGTCATCCGCGACTACGTGGGCGTGGTGACGATGCTCCAGTTCCTGTGGACGCTGTTCGGCTCCGCGCAGCACGTGCTGCTGCTCACCCAGGGCGGCCCCGGCACGTCGTCGACCACGCTGTCGTTCCTCGTCTACCAGAAGGCGTTCATCGCCGCCGACCTCGGCTACAGCCAGACCGTCGGCGTCCTCCTCTTCCTCGCCGGACTCGTCGGCCTGCTGACGATCCGCCGCGTCTTCCGCCAGAACTACTGATCGGAGCAGCACTGATGAAGCTCGGCAAACGCTGGCTCCCGGCCCACATCCTGGTGTGGACGTACGCGGTGCTGCTCGTCGTCCCGCTGTACTACTTCCTCGCCTCGGCCTTCAAGTCGAACGACGAGATCTTCGCGCACCCCTTCGCCCCGCCGTCCTCCCTGGGGCTCGGCAACTTCCGCACCGCGTTCGAGAGCGCCGACCTCGGGCTCGCGGTGGTCAACTCGGCGCTGGTGACGGTGTTCTCGCTGGCGCTGACCCTGCTGCTGGCGATCCCCGCCTCGTTCGCCCTGGCGCGTTCGACCGGGCGGCTGGCGGGCGTGGTCGAGAAGGTCTTCTCGCTGGGCTTCCTGATCCCGACGTTCGCGGCGCTCTTCCCCACCTTCCTGCTCGCGGCGGCCACCGGGCTGTTCCACACCCGGATCTTCATGGTGCTGTTCCTGCCTGCGACGGCGCTGCCGCTGTCGGTGGTGATCCTGGTGCAGTTCATGCGCACCATCCCGCCGGAGATGGAGGAGGCCGCCCGGCTGGACGGGGCGTCCACCTTCGCGGTGCTGCGGCACGTGTACACGCCGATGTGCCTGCCGGGCATCGCGACCGTGCTGCTGCTGAACTTCCTGACCTTCTGGAACGAGTACCTGTACTCGCTGGTCATCATCGGCCCGGACCCGGCGCAGCGCACGGTCCAGGTGGCCCTGCCCACGCTGAAGTCGATCACCGGCACGGACTACGGCGTGCTGACGGCGGGCACGGTGCTGACCCTGGTGCCGGTGTGGCTCGTCTACACCCTGCTCCAGAAGCGCATGCAGCAGGCCCTGGTCAGCGGGGCGGTGAAGATGTGAGCGTCTCCACCGAGCGGGCCGGACGCCGGCCCACGATCAAGGCGGTCGCGGCGGCGGCCGGGGTGTCGACGGCGGCCGTGTCCCAGGCCTTCAACAACAAGGGCCGGCTCTCCGAGGCGACCCGCCGCCGGATCCTGGACGCCGCGCTGGAGCTGGGCTGGTCGCCCAGTGCCTCCGCCGCGGCGCTGCGCAACGCCCGTACCCGCAGCCTCGCCCTGGTGGTGCGGCGCCCCACGGACGTACTGGGCTCCGACCCCCACTTCAGCGAGCTGATCACCGGCATAGAGGGCGAGTTGGCGCCGCGCGGCTACGGCCTGCTGCTGCACCTGGTCAGCGGTCACCAGGAGGAGAACGCGCTGTACGAGCGGCTCGCGGCCGAGGGCCGGGTGGACGGCGCCGTGCTCACCGACGCCCGCGACGACGACGCCCGTCCCGCGCTGCTCGCCCGGCTCGGACTGCCCGCGGTGCTGCTCGGTTCGCCCGACGGCACGGCCGTCGTACCGCGCGTCGGACTGCGCGACCAGGGCGCGGGGATCGCCGAGGCCGTCGCGCACCTGCTGGGCCTCGGCCACCGGCGCGTCGCCTACGTCAGCGGGCCGCCCGAGCTCCAGCACACGCGGGTGCGCAGGGCGGCCTTCGAGGGCGCCCTGCGCGAGGCGGCCCTGCGCCCGTTCGCGGTGCTGCCCACCGACTTCAGCGAGCGGCGCGCCGTCGGTGCCACCGAGGCGCTCCTCGACTCCGCCGACCGTCCTACCGCGATCGTGTACGCCAACGACTCCATGGCGGTCTGCGGCATCGGCACCGCCCAGCGCGCCGGACTGGCCGTGCCCCGGGACGTGTCCGTCGTCGGCTACGACAACCTGCCGCTCGGTTCCTGGCTCCACCCCCGGCTGACCACCGTCGACCAGCAGGTGCAGCGGGTGGGCGCGGCGGCCGCGCGCATGCTGCTCGCCCTGTGCGGCGAGGAGGTCGAGGACGCCGCCCTCGCCGAACGGCCGCGCCTGGTCGTACGCGAGTCCACGGGGCCCGCCCCCACCTGACCACCACCCGGTCGCGGCAGGCCGCGGCCACGCACCATCCGCACCCCACCACCCGAGAAGGACCATGCGACGCCACAGCGCCCAGCTCACCCACCAGACCGACGTCCTGCCCTGGCTCGGCGCCAACTTCTGGTCCCGCACCGGCGGCCCGCTGATGTGGCGGAACTACGACCCGAAGACCGTGCGCGAGGAACTGCGCGTGCTCGCCGACCACGGCCTGAACACGACCCGGTCCTTCTTCTACTGGCCGGACTTCCACCCGGAGCCCGACCGGATCGACGACGCACTGTGCGCGCGCTTCGAGGACTTCCTCGACGCCCACGCGGAGACCGGCATGGGAACCGTTCCGACGTTCATCGTCGGCCACATGTCCGGCGAGAACTGGGACCCCGTCTGGCGCGGCAACCGCGATCTGTACGAGGACGTGTGGATGGTGGGCCGCCAGGCGTGGTTCGTCTCCCGCATGGCGAGGCGCTTCAAGGACCACCCGGCGGTGACGGGGTGGCTGATCACCAACGAGATGCCCGGGTACGGGCGGATCCACCAGGTCGACCCGCCCACCACCGACGTGGTGACCGCGTGGGCCCAGGCCATGTGCAACGCGGTCCGGGCGACGGGCGCGACGCAGCCGGTGTCGCTGGGCGACGGGGCCTGGGGCATCGAGGTGACCGGGCGTGACAACGGCTTCTCGCTGCGGGAGACGGCCGAGTACGTCGACTTCGTGGGCCCGCACGTGTACCGCTCGGACACGGACCGGCCGCGGCAGCACTACCGGGCCGCCTTCGAGTGCGAGCTGGCCTCGGTGACCGGACAGCCGGTCGTGCTGGAGGAGTTCGGGCTGTCCACCGACACGGTCTCGGCCGCCAACGCGGGGATCTTCTACCGGCAGACCCTGCACAACTCGCTGCTGGGCGGGGCGACCGGCTGGCTCGCCTGGAACAACACCGACTACGACGGCCTGTGGGACCAGTCCCCCTACGACCACCACCCCTTCGAGATGCACTTCGGCATCACCGACTCCGCCGGGGCTCCCAAGGAGCCGCTGCGGGAACTGGCCGCCTTCGCGGGGGTGCTGAAGGCGGTGGACTTCCCGCGCTGCTCCCGGACCGACGCGGACGCCGCCCTCGTCGTCCCGGCCTTCCTCGAACGGGGCTACCCCTACAGCCGTCCCGCCGACCGGCCGCTCATCTTCACGTCCCTGCACCAGGGTTACGTCACCGCGCGCGCCGCCGACCTGCCGGTGGCGCTCACCCGTGAGGCCGACGGGATGCCGGGCGAGGCGTCGCTCTACCTGCTGCCCGCCACCCGGCAGCTCACCACCCGCACCCGCAGGGAGCTGGCCCGCCGGGCCGCCGAGGGCGCCACCGTGTACCTGTCCTTCTGCTCCGGCGAACACCCGGTGACCCGCGGCCCCTGGTTCGACGACCTCGACGGGCTCTTCGGCGTGGAGCTGCAGTTGTCCTACGGCGTCGCCGAGCCGATCGAGGACGACGTGCTGGAGATGACGTTCACCGAGGACTTCGGCGGCCTGCGGGCCGGCGAGGTGCTGCGTTTCCCGGTGGCGGGGAACGAGGACAGCCGCGCCTACCTGCCCGTCGTACCGCGTGCGGGGCGGGTCGTCGCGGTGGACGCCCACGGGCGGCCGGCGCTGATCGTCCACGAGACGGGGGTGGGCCGGACCGTGCTGTCCACCTATCCGCTGGAGCACATGGCGGCCCGCACGGCGCGCGTCAACCCCGACGTCACGCAGCGCCTCTACGGCGCGCTGGCACAGGTGGCGGGGGTGCGGCGGCCCGTCACGGTCGCCGACCCGCACGTGTCGGCGGACGTCCTGGTGCACGCCGACGGCCGCCGTTTCGTGTGGCTGGTCAGCCAGAGTCCCGACCCGCTCGTGGTCCGTCCGGCCGCCGAGGGGAAGCTGCACGACCTGGCCGACGGCGCCCCGGTGCAGGACGTGGCGCTCGACGCGTACGGCGTGGCCGTGCTGGAGCTGCGATGAGCCTCCCCCGCTACCGCGACCCGGCCGCGCCGGTGCCGGACCGCGTCCGTGACCTGCTGGACCGCATGACCCTCGCGGAGAAGGTCGGTCAGGTCAACCAGCGCATGTACGGCTGGGACGCCTACGAGCGCGCCGGGGACGGACACCGCCTCACCGACGCCTTCCGCGCCGAGGTCGCCGCCTTCGACGGCATGGGCGCGCTGTACGGGTTGCAGCGGGCCGACGCCTGGTCCGGCGTCGGCTTCGCGGACGGCCTCGACGCGACGGACGGGGCGCGGACGGCGGCGGGCGTGCAGCGGTACGTCGTGGACCACACCCGGCTGGGCATCCCCGTCCTGCTGGTCGAGGAGATGCCGCACGGCCACCAGGCGCTGGACGGGACGGTGCTGCCGGTGAACCTCGCGGTCGGCGCCACCTGGGATCCCGGCCTGTACGCCGATGCGGTGGCCGGGGCAGCCGCCGAACTGCGGGCGCGCGGCGCGCACATCGCGCTGGTCTCCGCGCTCGACCTGGTGCGCGACCCGCGCTGGGGGCGCAGCGAGGAGTGCTTCACGGAGGACCCGTACCTCGCCGCGCGGATGACCGAGGCACTGGTCGAGGGTGCGCGGCGGGCGGGGGTGGCCGTGGTCCTCAAGCACTTCGCCGGGCAGGGCGCCACCGTCGGCGGCCGCAACAGCGCGGCGACGGAGCTGGGGCCGCGCGAACTGCACGAGGTGCACCTGGCGGCGGCCCGGGCCGGGGTGGCCGCCGGTGCGGCCGGGGTGATGGCCGCCTACAACGAGTTCGACGGCCTGCCCTGCGTCGCGAACCGGTATCTGCTGACCGACCTGCTCCGGGCGGAGTGGGGCTTCGAGGGCGTCGTCATGGCGGACGGCACCGCGATCGACCGCCTGGTGCGGTTGACCGGCGATCCGGTGCCGGCCGGGGCGCTGGCCCTGAACGCCGGGTGCGACCTGAGCCTGTGGGACGACTCCTTCGCCTCCCTGGGCGAGGCGGTGCGGCGGGGCCTGGTGTCCGAGTCGGTGCTGAACGCCTCGGTGGCGCGGGTCCTCACGCTGAAGTTCCGTCTGGGCCTGTTCGAACAGCCGCTGCCTCCCGCCCGGTCCGAGGCGGTGGATCTGCCTGACCCCGCCGAGCTGGGCGAGCGGGTCGCCCGTGCGTCCATCACGCTGCTCGCCCACGAGGGCGGCGTCCTCCCCCTGTCCCGTGCGGCGCGGCGGATCGCGGTGCTGGGTCCCAACGCCGACTCCGTGGCGCAGCAGATCGGCGACTACACGGCGCCGCAGCGGCCCGGTGGCGGGATCACCGTCCTGGAGGGCATCCGGGCGGCGGCCGGGCCGGGCACCGAGGTGGTGCACGGCCGGGGGTGCGGCCTGGTGGGTGACGACGCGTCGGACGTCCCGGCGGCCGTCGCGCTGGCGGCCGGTTCCGACGTGGCCGTGCTGGCGCTGGGGGGCTCCAGTGCCCGCTCCCCGGACACGGTCTTCGACGCGAACGGGGCGGCCGTCACCGGTTCCGGTACGCCGTCCGGCATGACGTGCGGCGAGGGGGTGGACCTGGCGGACCTGGCACTGCCGCCCGGGCAACGGGCCCTGCTGGCGGCGGTGTCGGCGACCGGGACCCCGGTCGTGGTGGTGCTGGTCCAGGGACGCCCGCACGCCCTGCCCGAGCTGGACGCGCCCGCGGCGGCGGTGCTGAGCGCCTGGTATCCCGGGCCGCGGGGCGGGCGTGCGGTGGCCGAGGTGCTGTTCGGCGACGCGGAACCCCGCGGGCGGCTGCCGGTCTCCGTGCCCCGCTCGGCCGCCCAACTGCCCGTCTACTACAACAGGAAGGACCACCGCTACCGCGGCTACGTCGACCAGAGTGCCGGGCCGCTGCACGCCTTCGGGCACGGTCTGTCGTACACGAGCGTCGTGTACGGGGCGCCGCGCCTGTCGCACGCCCGGGTCGACGCCCGAGCGCCGCGCCTGACCTGCCGGGTCACGGTCCGCAACACGGGGGCGCGGCCCGCCGAGGAGACGGTCCAGCTCTACGTGCGTCGCCTGTCCGGGGGGTCGTCCTGGCCGCGCGTGCGCGAGCTGCGGGGTTTTGTCCGCCTGAGCCTCGCGCCCGGAGCGGAGGCCGACGCGGTCTTCGAGGTGGGCCCGGACACACTCGCCTCGGTGGGGCGCAACCTCCGCCCGGTCGTGGAGCCGGGGTCGGTCGAGCTGGAGACGGGACCGGCGTCCGACCGGACCCGGGGCGCGCGGCTGGAGATCACGGACTCGGAATCGAACGCAACTTAGGCTAGCCTTGCCTTCATGGCGAAGGTTCGGCGGCTCACGCCCCAGCATCCGGAAATGTTCCGCGCCCGCGTCGTGCGGACCAGGCGGGTCTCCCCGTCCATGCAGCGCGTCACGGTCACCGGGCCGGGGCTCGGCGGCTTTCCGTGGCTGGGATACGACCACTGGTTCCGCCTGTTCCTCCAGCTCCCCCACCAACGGGACCTGCGTCTGCCGGAGTTCACGGGCTCGCAGTGGTGGCAGCCGTACCTCGCCATCCCGGAGGACGAGCGGCCGCACTGCGCCAACTACTCCGTGGCCGACTACCGCCGCACTTCGGCCGAGCTGGACATCGACTTCGTCGTCCACCGCGGTCCCACCGGCGAGGTCGAGGGCAGGGCCGCCATCTGGGCCTGCGGCGCCCGGCCCGGGGACGCGCTCGCCCTGCTCGACCAGGGCATCCTCTTCGACTGTCCGCAGGACGCCTCCGAGGTGACCGTGGTGGCCGACGAGACCGGACTGCCGGCCACGGCGAGCATCATGCGCTCGCTCCCCGAAGGCACCGTGGGACGGCTCATCCAGGAGATCCCCACCGACGCCGACCGACGCGAGCTGACCGCCCCGGCCGGGGTGACGGTCTCCTGGGTCGTGCGGCGGTACGACACCTCGGTCCCCGGGGCCGCCGCACTCCGCGAACTGCGCCGGCTGACCCGCGCCGACGCGACGGGTTACGCCTTCGTCGTCGGCGAGTCGGCCCTGGCCACGGAGGGACGCAGGCATCTGCACCGGCTGGGACTGCCGAAGGAGCGCA
Organism: Streptomyces sp. NPDC111628; assembly: GCF_055635195.1. NCBI lineage: Bacteria > Bacillati > Actinomycetota > Actinomycetes > Kitasatosporales > Streptomycetaceae > Streptomyces > Streptomyces sp. NPDC111628. The sequence goes on from NZ_JBVKBZ010000003.1 coordinate 362,885, forward strand.
TCACCTTCTCGGGCTTCTGGAAGCACGAGGCGATGGCGGCGGCCTGACGTCCGGCCCCGCTCGCCCTACGCCTGAAACCCCTTGGCGCGCTGGTAGTGCCGCCGGGCCTTCATCCGGTTCCCGCACTCGGCCATGGAGCACCACCGGGCGCTGTTGGGCTTGCTCCGGTCCAGCAGGAAGCGCCGGCACTCCGGGTTGCCGCACGGCTTGAGCCGTCCCGGCCTGGCCTCTTCGACGTGCGCCCAGGTCAGCACCAGCTCGACGGCCAGGCGGTGCGCGTCGGGGACCTGGAGCACCCATCGCAGCCCGCCGTCCTCGACGACCGGCAGCCTGCTGACGCCCTGGAGGAACCCACCCAGGCAGGCGGGCTCCCTGCGCCCCCGGACGACGTCCTGGAGAGCGTCGCGCACGGCGACCAGGAAGGCGACCTCCTCCTCCGACCCGGTGCCCCCATGACCACGCGCCCACGCGCGGCCTTCGGCGGGTGTACCCAGAGCGTCGCTCACCGAGTCCCGCACGACGGGAGTCGTGTTGAGCAGTTCCAGGAGGACGTCCTCCGCGGCCCTGTCGGTCACCGCTCTCACCCCTAACCGTTTCGTCGACATTGGCAGGTTACAACAACCGCATCTAACCCCTTAAATGCACTTGACGGGTTAGCCACGACATGCTGGACTCTACCTAACCACTAAAAGCGACCTAAGGGGTATGCCATGAGCGTCGCCGTGCACCACAGGACCGCCACCGTCGACGGCCTGGACGTCTTCTACCGGGAGGCCGGTGACCCGCAGGCACCGGTCGTCGTGCTGCTGCACGGCTTTCCGACGAGCAGCCACATGTTCCGCGGTCTGATCCCGAAGCTCGCGGACACCTATCACGTGATCGCACCCGACATGATCGGCTTCGGGTACTCGGCCATGCCCGCGGACGACGCGTTCGACTACAGCTTCGACTCCCTCACGGACGTGACCGTCGGCCTGCTGGACCAGCTCGGGGCGGAGCGCTTCGCGGTGTACGTGCAGGACTACGGGGCCCCGGTGGCGTGGCGGATCGCCACCCGGACCCCGCACCGCATCACCGCGATCGTCACGCAGAACGGCAACGGCTACACCGACGGCTTCGTCAAGGACTTCTGGGACGGGCTGTTCGCCTACACCGACGACCCGACCCCCGAGACCGAGGCTCCCGCGCGGGCGGCGCTGAGCCCCGAGATGATCCGCTGGCAGTACCTGAACGGGGTCCGCGACCAGAGCCTCGTCAGCCCCGACACCTGGTCCCTGGACCAGGCCCTGCTGGACCGGCCCGGCAACGACGCCGTCCAGCTCACGCTGTTCCGCGACTATCCGACCAACGTCGACCTCTACCCCCGACTCCAGCAGTACTTCCGCGACACCCGGGTACCGCTGCTGGCCGTGTGGGGAGCGAACGACGAGATCTTCGGCCCCGACGGCGCCCGCGCGTTCCGGCGCGACCTGCCCGACGCCGAGATCCACCTCCTCGACACCGGGCACTTCGCCCTGGAGACCCACCTGGAGGAGATCGCCGGTCACATGCGGGACTTCCTCGCCCGGGTCGGGAAGTAGACCTCCGCGCCGGTCACGATCCGGCCGGCCGGCCGAGGACGTACGGCGCGAGGATGTCGGCCACCGTCCGGTTGCGCGGTACGGACACGTCCAGCCGGTCGGCGAGGTCCACGACTCCCCCGCTGAGCCAGGGCAGTTCGAGCCGGTTGCCCTTGTCCAGGTCGTTGTGCATGGAGGAGGTCATGGCGGCGGGGAGGGTGTCGCAGAAGTCGAGCCGGTCCTGGGCGAAGCCGCCGTCCAGCCGCACTCCGGACGCCTGCGCCACGGCCACCGTTTCGGCCATGACCTCGTACAGGAGGCGCCTGCTCCGCTCGTTGGCGCGGACGACACCGATCGGCTGACGCACGGCCGCCGTGGTGGCCGACAGGCCCACCAGGAACACGAACTTCTCCCAGATCGCCCGCTCGATGTCGTCGCTGCCCTCCGCGTCGATCCCGGCCTCACGGAACGTGGCCAGCACGGCCCGAGTGGTCGCCGTCGAGCCGGACCGGTAGGGGCCGAGCACGACCTTCTGCAGGGAGCTGTTGTGCCTGACCACTCCCGGCTCCTCGATGAACGCGGAGATGAAGCAGACCCCGCCCAGGACCTGTTCGTCCGTCAGCCGGCCGCGCAGGACGTCGTCCTTGTGCACGCCGTTCTGCAGGGAGAGCACCGGCGCCCCGTGCGCCGCCGAGGTCCGCAGTTCCTCGGCCACGGCCTCGGTGTCCCACAGTTTCACGGCTACGAGGACCAGATCGGTGGGGCCCAGCTCCGAGATGCCCGCCACGACGGATTCGGGCGAGGTGCGCAGTTCCCCCAGGGGACTGTGGACGACCAGTCCGGACCGGCGGATGGCCTCCAGGTGCCGGCCGCGGGCCACGAAGGTGACCTCGTTCCCCGCGGCGGCCAACCGTGCCCCGAAGTAGCCTCCGACGCCGCCCGCTCCGATCACCGCGATACGCATGACTCCGCCCCCACTCTCTTAGTAACCATCTGAACGGTTACTATAAGACCATGGACGCCGTGCAGCACGATCCGCCCCGCAGAAGGGTCACCGCCCAACTGCGGGCGCTTCGCTTCGACGCCGGAACCCTGTGCCTGAACCTGGTGGCCACCGTGGGCCGCAGGCCCGAGGTCCCCGTCGAGCGGATGGGCGACGCCGAACGCCTCGCAGCCTGGTGCCGGGGCGTGGGGGTGACGCTGGAGGACGGGTACGACCCCCAGGACGTCCTGCGGTCGCTGCACGCACTGCGCACGGCCGCCCACGACATCGCCTCCGGTGCCCTCGACGCGCACCGGCCGCGGCAGCAGTCGGTGGACCTGGTCAATCTCCTCGCACGGACCGAACCTCCGGCCCCCGGGATGGAGTTGAGGGCCGATGGCACGTGGGTGGCGAAGGGGCGCCGGACCCTGAGCAAGGAGGCCCTGCTGTCGCTGGTGGCACGGGACCTGATCGATCTCATGACCGACGAAGCACGCCGTTCCCGGCTGACCGCCTGCGCCTCCGAGGTGTGCCGGATGCTCTGCCTCGACTCCGGTGGCGGCCGACCGCGCAAGTGGTGCTCCATGCGACGGTGCGGCAACCAGGCCAAGGCGGCCGGCCGCCGGCTGCGGGAATCGGCGCCCTGAGGGGCACCCCCTCACAGGCCGCGGGCCAGCAGCAGGGTGACGTCGTCCGGCGGGGGTGTGGCGGGCAGGGTGCCGATCACCGCCGTGCCCAGGTCCTCCAGGGAGGAGGCGCCGCGGGTCAGGGCGCGCCCCACCCGTCGCAGCCCCACCTCGATGTCCTGGTCGCGGTCCTCGACGAGCCCGTCGGTGAACAGGGCGAGCAGGCTGCCCGCGGGCAGCTCCAACTCCGCGGTGGGGAACGGCAGCAGGCCGACGCCGAGGGGCAGGCCGTGCGGAAGGTCGGGGAACGAGTAGTCACCGCCCCGGTGCACGACGGCGGGCGGCGGATGCCCGGCCAGGGCCAGCGTGCAGGCCCGGGTCGCGGGGTCGTAGACCGCGTAGACGCAGGTGGCGCTCATGGTCGCGACCTCCCTGCCGCCCTCCTCCTCGTCCTCGGTCAGCCGGATGAACGTCCGGTCCAGCCTGGTCAGCACCTCGCCCGGCGGCAGGTCGAGGTCGGCGAGCGTGCGGATGGCCATGCCCAGGCGTCCCATGGTGGCCGCGGCGTTCACGCCGTGCCCGACCACGTCGCCCACCACCAGGGCGAGGCGGCCGCCGGGCAGGCCGATGACGTCGAACCAGTCGCCGCCGACGCCCTCCTCCGCGTCCGCCGGCACATAGCGGGCGGCCACCTCCATGGCCGTTCCGCCGTGCACCCGGCGCGGCAGCAGGCTGCGTTGCAGGGCGAGGGCGGTGTTGTGCTCCCGGGTGTAGCGGCGGGCGTTGTCCAGGCTGAGCGCGGCCCGGGCCACCAACTCCTCGGCCAGCAGCCGGTCGTTGTCGTCGAACGGCGTCGGGTTCGCGGTGCGGACGAAGACCGCCACGCCCAGCAGGACGCCCCGCGCGTGGATCGGCAGGATCAGCAGCGAGTGCATGCCGAACTCGCGGATCTTCGCGGCCCTCGCCGGATCGTCGGCCAGCCAGGCCTCGCGGGAGGGGTCGAGCACGGGTTGCAGCAGGGGCCGTCCCGAGGACAGCACCTGCATGAACGGCGAGGTCTCGGGGACGTAGACGACCTCGCCGTTCAGCCACAGGGACTCCGGGGAGCCGGTGTGGACCGAGGCCCTGCCCGCGCGCCGGAACTTGGGAACCCGCCCCTGGGAGCGGCCCAGCCGGTCGAGCGGCTCCTCGCCGAGCCGCACGGCCTCGGTCAGGTCGACGGTGACGTAGTCGGCGATCAACGGAACGGTGAAGTCGGCCAGTTCCTGTGCCGTGCGCCTGACGTCCAGGGTGGTGCCGACGCGGGTGCCGGACTCGCTGACCACGGCCAGCCGGTCGCCGGCCCACCGCCGGTCGGTGACGACCAGCATCAGCATGCACACACCGAGGATGCGGCCGCCGGCGTCGTGCAGGCGCACGAAGGAGGCGGAGAAGGCGCGGTCGCGGCGACCGCCCGGCTCCGTCGGGACCCGGTACTCACGGCCGGTGACACACCGGCCGGTGGTCAGCACCCGCCGTACGAGCGCCTCCAGTTCGTCGGCGTCTCCGGTCAGCGACTCCCGCGGGCGGCGGCCCAGTCGCCGCTCGCGGGCGATTCCGTCGTAGCGCTCGAGGGCGTCGTTGACCCAGACGCACCGCAGGTCGCTGTCCCATACGGCGAGTCCGACGACCGAGTCCGTCAGCAGGGCGCCCAGGGCCGCACCGGCCCCGCCCTCCGGGATCCCGCTCACGACCGCACCGGGGCTACGACTTCACGAAGGCCAGGAGGTCGGGGTTGAGGACCTCCGGATGGGTCGAGAGCATGCCGTGCGGGAGCCCTTCGTACGACTTCAGGGTGCCGTTGGCGAGGAGTTCGACCGACTTCGGCGCCGCGTCCGCGTAGGGCACGACCTGGTCGTCCGTTCCGTGCGCGACGAGGACGGGGACGTCGATCCGCTTGAGGTCGTCGGTGAAGTCGGTCTCCGAGAACGCCGCGATGCATTCGTAGTGGGCGTTGGCCGCGCCCGTCATCCCCTGGAGCCACCAGCGGTCGATCAGCCCCTGCGAGACCGTCGCGCCCTCCCGGTTGAAGCCGTAGAAGGGACCGGAGGGCACATCGATGTAGAACTGCGCGCGATTGGCTGCGAGGGCGGCGCGGAACTCGTCGAAGACCTCGAGCGGCAGGCCCTCCGGGTTGGTGTCGGACTTCACCATCACCGGCGGGACGGCGCTGACGAGTACGGCCTTGGCGACCCGGCCCGGCTCGGCGCGCGCCACGTAGCGCGCGACCTCGCCGCCGCCGGTGGAGTGCCCGATGTGCACCGCGCCCCGCAGGTCGAGGGCCTCGGTCAGCGCCGCGACGTCGGCGGCGTAGGTGTCCATGTCGTGGCCGGTCGAGGGCTGGTCCGAGCGCCCGTGGCCACGGCGGTCGTGGGCGATCACGCGATAGCCGTGGGAGAGGAAGAACAACATCTGGTTGTCCCAGTCGTCGGCACTGAGTGGCCAGCCGTGGTGGAAGACGATTGGCAGGCCGTCGCGCGGGCCCCAGTCCTTGTAGAAGATGTTCGTGCCGTCGGAGGTCGTGACCGTGCCCATGGCTGATCCTTCCGCGTAGGAGACTGATCCGCGCCAGCCACCTTACGCCGATAACCGGCATACCTCATTTTTCACTCATAATGACCAGATCTTGATGCAGTAGATGGACGAAGCGGATGGACGAAGCGGATGGCGGAGGAAGCAATGGCAGCGGGACCGCACCGGGTGGTCGTCCTCGTGTTCGACGGCATGAAGCTGCTCGACCTGTCCGGTCCGGCGGAGGTGTTCAGCGAGGCCAACCGGTTCGGGGCCGACTACCGGCTGAGCATCGTCTCGGCGGACGGTGCGCCGGTGCGCTCGTCCATCGGCATGCGGGTGCCGGCGGACTCGGACGCGCAGGCCGTCGCCGCCCACGACACGCTGGTCGTCGTGGGCGGCGACGCGTTGCCCGGCTCCCCCGTGGACCCCGCTCTCGGGGCGGCCGCGAAGGCCCTGGCGGAACGAGCGGGACGCATCGCCTCGGTGTGCACCGGCGCCTTCGTGCTCGGCGCCGCGGGCCTGCTGGAGGGCCGGCGGGCGACGACGCACTGGCAGCACACCGCGACGCTGGCCCGCCGGTGTCCGTCGACGCGGGTCGAGGCCGACGCGCTGTTCGTGAAGGACGGCAGCACGTACACGTCCGCCGGGGTGACCGCGGGCATCGATCTCGCCCTCGCCCTGCTGGAGGAGGACCACGGGCCCGGCCTGGCCCGCCAGGTCGCCCGCTCCCTGGTGGTATACATGCAGCGGGCCGGCGGCCAGTCGCAGTTCTCCGCCTCGCTCCAGGGCCCGGCTCCCCGCACGCCGGTGCTGCGGCTGGTCCAGGAGGCGGTGCAGGGCGATCCGACGGCGGACCACGGTCTGGAGGCGCTGGCGGCCCGCGTGCGGGTCAGCCCGCGGCATCTGACGCGCATGTTCCGGGCGGAGCTGGACACGACCCCGATGAAGTACGTGGAGCTGATCCGCTTCGACATGGCCAAGGCCCTGCTCGACGCCGGGCACAACGCCACGGAGGCCGCCACCCGATCGGGCTTCCCGAGCTACGAGAGTCTGCGCCGGGCCTTCGCCCGGCATCTGGGGCTGTCCCCCATCCGGTACCAGCAGCGCTTCGCCACCACGTCCCGGGAGTCGTGACGCGGGAGTCATGACCGCATCCGAGGGGTTCGTGGCCATCGGGCAGCGGACGCGGTCCGGCCGTCCGGCGCAGGGTGGGAACCGACACGACAGGCATCGTCCCGGGAGGACCACCATGACGGAGACCATCGCCGGAATCGACATCCCCGACAGCTCGCTGGCGCGGGAGGCGACCGAACTCGTCCGTGACACCACACCGCCGCTGATCTTCGACCACTCGCGGCGGGTCTACCTGTTCGGCAGTCTCCAGGCCGCCGCCCTGGGCCTGCGGCCGGATCCGGAGCTGCTGTACGTCGCCGCGCTCTTCCACGACACCGGCCTGGTGCCGCCCTACCGCGGCGACGACCAGCGCTTCGAGATGGACGGCGCGGACCAGGCACGGGCGTTCCTGCTGGCCCACGGCGTGCCGGAGGCCGACGCGGACACCGTGTGGGCGGCCGTCGCGCTGCACACCACCCCGGAGATCCCCTACAAGCTGGCGCCGGAGATCGCGGCGACCACCGCGGGCGTCGAGACGGACGTGCTCGGTCTGAACCTGGCCCGCATCACCCGGGCGGAGATCGACGCGGTCACCGCCGCCCACCCCCGCCCGGACTTCAAGAAGCAGATCCTCCAGGCGTTCACCGACGGCTTCGGGCACCGTCCGCAGACCACCTTCGGCACGGTGAACGCGGACGTCCTGGAGCACTTCGTGCCGGGCTTCCGGCGCACGGACTTCGTCGAGGTGATCGAGAACTCCGCCTGGCCGGAGTGACTCCTCGCGGGGCCGCTACGGCCTCGGGTTCCTGCGCGGGGAGAGGGTGGCGTTGGGGAGCACGGGCGCCGGGAGGCGGTCGCCGGGGTAGCCCTCGACCCGCCCGAAGCGCTCCGCCTCGTTCTCCCAGTCCGCCCGGGCCGCCACGATCTCGTCGTGGGTGCGTCCGACGAAGTTCCACCACATGACGATCTCCTCCGGGAAGGGGGGACCGCCCAGCACCACCAGCCGGGCGGATCCGGGTGCCCCGTTCGTCAGCGTGAGGGTCCTTCGTCCCGGTGCGGCGTACGCCAGTTCGGCGGGGCGCACGACCGTGCCGTCGAGGCGTACGTCGCCGCTGTCGACGAGGACGCCGTGCTCGAAGCCGGGGTCGACGTCGAGGGTCACGGTGGCGCCCGGGGCCAGGGTCACCTCGGCGCCGAGCAGGGGCGTGAAGGTGCCGACCGGCGAGGTGTCCCCCGCGAGCGAGCCGAGGAAGACGCGCGCCTCGCCGCCGTCCAGGGCCACCGGGGCGGGGACGTGGTGCTGGAAGGCCGGCGCGGTGTCGCGGTGCTCCGAGGGCAGCGCCACCCAGAGCTGGACGCCGTGCAGGACCGCGGTGTCCGGCGTGGACACCTCGGAGTGGCTGATGCCGTGACCGCCCGTCATGAGGTTCACCTCGCCCGGCCTGACGAGCGCGTGGCTGCCCACGCTGTCCCGGTGCTCGATCTCCCCGCTGAACAGCCAGCTGACCGTCTGGAGCCCGATGTGCGGGTGGGGGGCCACGTCCATGCCGCCGGACCGCGAGACCTCGTCGGGACCGTAGTGGTCGGCGAAGCACCAGGCTCCGATCAGCGTCCGGGCCCGCTGCGGCAGGGTGCGGCGCACCGTCATCGCGCGCGGTCCGCCGAGCGGGACGTCCCGCGCCGTCAGGATCTCCACACCGGCGGCGGGCGCCCCTTCCTCCCCTGCCCCGCACCTGACTTCGGCGGGGTGCGTCTCCGTGTTGCTCACCGCTCGGTCCTCCCACTCGCCCAGAAAGTTTTAGTTTCAACTTCTATGGTTCGATGATAGGACGTGGGAAACGCTGTCGCACGACGGAGGCACCCCTCATGACACAGACGCCTGTACGCACCGACGCAGGCAGCCCTGCAGGCACCGGCGAACGACGTGTGTTCGTCGACAAGCAGAGCCCGGAGGCCTACGCGGCGCTGCGTGCCACGGCGGAGGCGGTCCGGGGCGTCGCCGAGGCGGCCGGGCTCGACCGGAACCTCGTGGAACTGGTCAACATCCGCGTCTCCCAGCTCAACGCCTGTGCCTACTGCCTCAACGCGCACACCAGGGCGGCGCTGCGCGGCGGCGAGACCACCCAGCGGCTCGGCGTGCTGCCGGCCTGGCGCGACACCGAGCTGTTCTCGCCCCGGGAACGCGCCGCGCTGGCCCTCGCGGAGGCCACCACGCATCCCGCCGACGCGGGGGCGCAGAGCACCGCGTACGCCGAGGCGCGGGGTGTCCTGTCGGACGACGAGATCTCCGCCGTGATCTGGGTGGCGATCAGCATCAACGCCTTCAACCGGGTCTCCGTCCTGAGCAAGCATCCGGTGCGCGGCGCCCCGCACGCCTGACCGTCCTCGGTGCGGCGGCGCAGCGAGGGCGGCGGGCGCGGCGACATTCGTACAAGACCCGTGACCGGCACCGGGCGCACCCTTGCGGCATGAGTCAGTACGACGCCGATCTCTCGCACGGCATGCACGTGGTCCACGACGGCCCGCCGCAGGCGCCGCCCGTCCTGCTCATCCACGGTTCCGGCGCCTCGGGCGCGTCGTGGGGCCCGGTGGTCCCGGCGCTGGCCGAGCACCGTCGCGTCCTGCGCGTCGACCTGCCGGGCTGCGGCAAGTCGCCGCCCACCCCGTCGTACGACGTGCCGCAGCAGGCGGACCGGTTGGCGGCGCTCCTGGACGACCTCGGCCTGCGTTCCGTGACCGTGGCCGGTCATTCCAGCGGCGGCTACGTCGCCACGGCGCTGGCGGAGCGGCGTCCCGACCTGGTGGGCGGCCTCGCCCTGGTGAGCACGGGCCCGAGCCTGGACGCCCTCCTTCCGCAGCCGATGATCCTCCGGCTGCTGCTGGCCCCGCCCTTCGGCCCGCTCCTGTGGCCGCGGCGCACGGACGCGATGCTCCGCAAGGCGATCGCCGCGACGGCCGCCGGTCCCGTGGAGGTCCCGGCCGAGATGATCGACGACGTGCGGGACATCTCGTACCGCTCCTTCCGGACGGTGGCCCGCGGGAACACGGCCTACCTCGCCGAGCGCGGCGTGCCCGAACGTCTCGCCGCCCTCACCGTCCCGGTGCTGGTGCTCTTCGGCGCCGCCGACCCGCGCTGGGAGCCGTCGTCGGCGCACCGGTACGAGGCCGTGCCGAGCGCGCGGCTCGAGCTGCTGCCGGGCGTCGGGCACCTGCCGCCGCTGGAAGCGCCCGGGCCGACCGGCGAGTTGCTGCTCGGCTTCACCGCCCGGGACGCGGACCTCCCGGCCGTCGGCCCCGAGATCTAGACTGGCGGCGTGTTGTCCACCCAGACACCGGCCGACGCACCGGCCGACACCCCGACCGAGGCACCGCCGGACTGGTCGGTCGTGGACGTCGCGGTTCCGCGTCCCTCGGCCCGGCTCGCGGGGGTCCGCATGGCCGGGTTCAGTCAGCACGTGTCCGCCTTCGTGGACATGGCCATGGTGGCGCATCCGTCCGTCACCCTGCTCATCGACCTGAGCGACGGCGACGGCATCCTGCACAGCGCCCGGGGCCGGCACGGGCCCGGGCACGGCAGCTTCGTCGTCGGGCTCGCCCCGGGGGATCTCAGGGTGGCGGGCCGGGTGGGCGTGTGCCTGCAGATCCGGCTGGAACCGGCGGTGGCGGCCGCGGTGCTCGGCCCGTCGGCGGGGCTCGGCGGAAGGGTGGAGTCCTTCGAGGACGTCTGGGGCCGGGACGCGGAGCGGGTCCAGGACCGGCTGCGCGCCGCCGGGTCCTGGGACGAGCGGTTCGCGGTCGCCGCGGACATCCTGCGCCGCCGCACGGCGGACCGGCGTCCGGTCGATCCGGAGGTCGCCCACACCTGGCGGACGACGCTCGCGGGCCGGGGCCGCATACGGGTCGACGGTCTGGCCGAGGAGGTCGGCTGGAGCCGCAAGCGGCTCTCTGCCCGCTTCCACGCCCAGCTCGGCATCACGCCCAAGCGGGCCGCCCGGCTGGTGCGGTTCGACCACGCCGCCCATCTGCTCGCGGCCGGCCTGGCCCCGGCCTCGGTCGCCTTCGAGAGCGGCTACGTCGACCAGTCCCACCTGCACCGGGAGGTGAAGGCGTTCACCGGCCTCACTCCCACGGCCGTGGCCGGTGCGCCGTGGCTCGCGATCGACGACGTCGCCTGGCCGGGCTCGTCACCGGCGCGGCCCGTGAGCTCCACGGCGTCCGCGGGGTCCGCGGGGTCCGCCCCGCGCCGAATGGCACCGCCCGGCCGTGCGTGGAATCGTGGACGGACGGCATGGACGGATGCGCACTGACACGGAACGCGCACCGATCGGACGTCTTCCGAAGGAGGCACGCATGTCCTCGAAGCGACGCCGGAAGAAGAAGGCACGCCGCAATCACCCGGCCAACCACGGACGGCGGCCCCAGTCCTAGGGCGGGTGTTCGGTACGTCCCCCCGGCCCGCGATGCCGGGGGGACGTGGCCGTCAGTGGCCCGCGACCGTTCCGGACAGCTCGTTGGTGCCCTTCGGCAGGGTCACCGAGGTCTGCTTCCGGCCGGATTCGAGGTCGATGGCGTGCACGGCCTTCTTGCCCGGTTCGGACACGTAGGCGGTGTGGTCGCGGACGAACAGGGTGGGCCGGGCCTGCTGCCAGTCCAGGGGTTCCTGCCACTCCCCGACGGCGGGGATCTTCTTCTCGACGGTGCCCTTGTCCGGATCGATGACGTGAATGGCGCCGTCGGTCCCGAGGACGAGCGCCTCGCCGTGCGGTCCACGGGCGAGGGAGCGGAACGAGTAGCTGGTGCCCAGCTCGACCAGGCGCTGCTTCGCCGTCCCGGTGTCGATCAGGGAGATGCGGGTCGGCCGTTCCAGCTCGGCGTCCGGGTCGGTCTTGTAGTCGCCGAGGAGCACGGGGGACGCGTCGCTGCCCGCCTGGTTGCCGGTGCGGCCGTAGTCGTCGGGGGCGTCGACCTTGGTGAACCCGCCGTCCTTGTAGATCAGGACGCCGTCCTCGCAGCCCAGGGCGATCGCCTCGCCGCGGGCGGCCGCCTCGCCGTGGACGCCCGGGCAGTTCTCGCTGCGGGCGATCTCCTTGCCGTCCTTGTCCACCACGAGGGCGCCGGTGCGCTTCTCCTCGTCCCCGAGGGTGGTGAGGAGCCGGCCGTCGCTCAGCTCGATGGCGACGCCGTGGTGGGCCTCGGCCGATGAATAGGTACGCCCGTCCGGCTTCTCGCCGGTGCCCAGGTCGCCCGGCGCGAAGACGTTGACCTCACCGGTGCCGTCGGTGAAGAGCACGGTCTTGCCGGCGTGGCGGACGACGTGGCCGGGCTTCGCGCCCTTGTACTCGATGTCGGTGAGGGTCTGCCGGGTGGCGTTCAGCAGCCGGAAGCCGCTGTCGGTGGAGACGACCACGTGGTCCTTGTCTCCGGCGGGGTTGACTCGGTTGAAGCCGGGCAGGTCGACGGTCCTGGTGAGTTCGAGGCTCTTGCCGTCGAGGATGTACAGGCCGCCGTCGAAGGTGGCGACCAGGGGGTCCCGCACCGAGGCCGCGGGCGTCGCCGGCGGGGGGCTCCCGTCGCCCTTGGACGCGGCGTCCGACGACGAGGTGTCGCCGCCGCCGCACGCGGTGAGGACCGCGGACACCGCCAGGGCGAGCGCCGTCCCCGTGACGGCCCTGTTGCGTATCGACTGGTTCAACTGTGCGTTCCTTTCGGGCTGCCGACGGTCAGTCCGTCGGTCATGGCGGTGGTGTTGGCGCGCATCATCTGCAGGTAGGTGGCGGCGCCCTCGTTCTCGGCGGTGAGGGACTCGGAGTACAGCTCCACGACCCGTACGCCGTCACCGAGTTCGGTGCTCAGGACCTCGGCGAGCCGCCCCGGCCGGGAGGAGTCGGCGAAGACCGTCCGGACCCCGGCCCGCTCCATGGCCCGGGTGAGCGAGCGCAGGTCGGAGGAGCTGGGCGAGGCCAGCGTCGTGCCGCTGGGGATCACCGCGCCGATGACGCGGAAGCCGAAGCGGTCGGCGAGGTAGCCGAAGACGTGGTGGTTGGTCACCAGGTTGCGCCGGTCCTCGGGCACCCGGTCGAACGACTTCTCCATGAAGGCGGTGAGGTCGGTGAGTTGCTCGTCGTAGCGGGCGGCATTGGCCCGGATCGCGTCGTCGTCCACGCCCGTCACGTGCTCGCTCACGCGGTCGGCGATGAGTCCGGCGGCCGTCCGCACCCGGTCGGGGTCGGTCCAGAAGTGCGGGTCGGGCCGGCCCGACTCCCCCTCGGGTCCGCCGTCGTCACCGGCGTGGAAGGTGAGCGGGTCGACCGCCCTGCCGACCTCGAAGGTCGCCACTCCCGCCTCGCGGGCGGCGTCCACGTGGCGCAGGACGTTCTCCTCCAGGCCGAGTCCGTTGAAGACGACGAGGTCCGCGCGCTCCAGCTGGGCGGCCTGCACCGCCGACAGTCCGAACGAGTGCGGGTCCGCGTTGGGCTTCATCAGGACCGTGACCTCCGCCTGGTCGCCGACGACCTGGCGGGTGATGTCGCCCAGGATGTTGGTGGTCACGACGATGCGGGGTTGTTCGTCCGTGGCGGAGCAGGCCGTGGCGGTGGCGGCCGTGACCAGGGCGAGCAGCCCCACCAGGAGGCGACGCAGCCGTGCCACCCGGATCCGTGTGCGTACCGTCCCCCTCATCGGCCGGTCTCCGCCATCAGCCCCGGTGCGATGTCGAGGTCGAAGGAGCGCGCGACGCGCAGGGCGTCGTTGTAGTCGATCTCGTACACGCGTTTGCCGGTGCGGTCGTTGACGTAGGCGCGGCTGCGGTCGACCTCGACGACCGGTGCTCCCGCGCCGGCGGGTGTCTTCGCGGCTCCGGTCAGGAGGGGCTCGGTCCGGGCCGTGTGCCTGCCGGTGGCGATGTCGTAGCCGTGCAGTGCGCCGTCGGTCTCCAGGACGAGGAGCGGTGCGCCCTCCCCGGCGGTGTTGGCCGCGAGGACCGGTCCGGTCTTCACCCGGGTCCAGTCGCGGTCGGTGACGTCCAGGACCCACACGGCCCGCTCGCCTGCGGGTGCGGTCAGCGTGTCGCTGCCGGCCCGGTGGCGGAAGGCCGTGGCCCGTTCCTTCTCGGGCACGTCCTGTCCGTAGGGAATCCTCTCGGCCGTGAACGTCCCGTCCTCGGCGCTCACGAGCAGGGCCCCGTCGGCGCACCCGAGGACGACGCCGCGGCGGGTGACGGCGTCGCCGCTGGGCCGCTCGCACGTCGCGTCGGGCGAGGCGACCGGGCTGCCGGTGCGGTCGTACACGGTGACCTTCGCGGACTCGCCGTCCCCGGCGAGCGCGACCAGGTGCTCCTCGTACGGGACGACGGCGCCGGCGTGCACACCGTCGAGCGTCCGGGCGGGCCCGATCCCGCCCTTCTCCAGCGCCGTCCGGTCGTACAGCGTCGTCCGGCCCTCCGGGTCGGTCGCCGCGGTCACCGTGGCGTCGCTGCGGATCTCGGTGCCGCGGCCGCCCGGGAGGTCGCCGACGTCGCGTATCGCCGCCCGGTAGTAGTGCACGTGGTCCCCGTGGTCCACCGTCCAGGCACCGCCGTCGACCACGTGCGTGCCGCCGTCGGTGCGGAAGAAGCCGAAGCGGCCGTCCGTACTCAGCCCGTCGGCGCCGGTCACCGGCGCGCTCTCGTGCACCTTGCCGGTGACCAGGTCGAGCACCCGGCTCGCGCCGGTGCGGGGGTCGCCGAGGATCAGCCGGGACTGCTCCTCGGCCGCTTCCTGCGCTCCTTCGACGTAGCCGTGCGGGGTGGCGGACGGCTGGGTCGCCGCGGGCTTTCGCCCGCCGTCCGACTGCTCCGAGCAGCCCGTGGCGAGCAGTGCGGCGGTGAGGGCGAGTGCGGTCGGGAGCCGGCGAGTCGTGCTCTTGCGGAGGGTCGCTTCCATGTTTCTGCGGAGGGTCGCTTCCATCGCCTCGGATTCCTTCATTCGGCTGTCGGGAGGGGGGCGGCGGGGCGCGTACGGAGGTGCCGCAGGCCGGACGCCGTGTGGGAGAGGAAGAACAGGGCCACCGCGACGGCCGAGACGGTCGCACCGGCGGCGGTGCTCAGGTGCCAGGACAGGAGCAGCCCGCCGAACGTGGCGGTGGCGCCGAGGAGTGCCGCGAGGGCCATGACGCCGCGGACGCCGCGCGCCCAGGGCAGGGCCGCGGCCGGCGGGGCGATGAGCAGGCCGAGGACGAGCAGCGTGCCGACGATGTGGAAGGAGGCCACGATCGCGAGGCCCAGCAGGACGAGGAGCACCGCGTGCGCGAGCCGCGGGCGCAGTCCGAGGGTGTGGGCCTTGCGCGGGTCGAACGCGAGGGCGAGGAAGGCCCGGTGGCCGAGCACGGAGACGAGCAGCGCGACCATCAGTGCCCCGCCCAGCACGAGCAGGTCCTGTTCGCGGACGGCGAGGACGTCACCGAAGAGGATGCCGGTCAGGTCCACGGCGAAGGACTGCGAACGCGACACGATGATCACGCCGACCGAGAGCATGCCGACGAAGAGCAGGCCGATGCCGGTGTCCTGGGAGAGTCTCGGGGTGCGCCCGAGAACGGTGACGCCCGCGGCCATGACGGCTGCGCTCGCCACCGCTCCCAGCAGCAGGTTGCCGCCGAGCAGGGCGGCCAGCGCGACCCCGGGCAACAGCCCGTGGGACATGGCGTCGCCCAGGAAGGCCATCCCCCTGAGCACGACCCAGGTGCCGGCCAGGGCGCAGATGGCGGACACCAGGATGCCGCCCCACAAGGCTCTTTGCACAAACGTCACTTCGAACGGGGCCGTCAACCAATCCATGCGGAGGACACTACAATGAAAATCATGTTCAACAAATCCCGCCCCCCGTCCCCCACCGAACCCGGACGGACGTCACGAGCCCGTCTGACCAGGCTCTGCGCCGGCTACCCGGGGCGACCGGTCCTGAGGCAACTCACCTGCGAGATACCGGCGTTGGCCGTCACGGCGTTGGTCGGGCCGAACGGCAGCGGCAAGTCGACACTGCTCGGCGTGCTGGCCGGTGTGATCCGCCCGACATCGGGAGACCTGGACCGGGACGGCGAGCGGCCGCCCGCCTTCGTGCCGCAGCGCGGCGCCGTCGCGGACGCCCTGCCGCTGACCGTCCGGCAGACCGTGGAGATGGGGCGGTGGGCCGAGCGCGGACCGTGGCGCCGGCTGAACCGCGGGGACCGCCTGATCGTGGACTCGGCCCTGGACCGGCTCGGCATCGCAGACCTCGCCCCGCGTCAGCTCGGGGAGCTGTCGGGCGGACAGCGGCAGCGCGCCCTCGTCGCCCAGGGACTCGCCCAGCAGTCCGACCTGCTGCTCCTGGACGAACCGACCACCGGTCTCGACCCGGAGGCCAGGGAGCGCATCACCGCCCTCCTGACGGACCTGGTGGCCGACGGCGTGACGGTCGTCCACGCCACCCACGACCTGGAGGCGGCGCGCTCCGCCGATGCCTGTCTCCTGCTCCGCGCGGGCACCCTGGCGGGACACGGCCGCCCCGACCGGGTACTCACCACCTCGGCCCTGGCCGAGGTCTGGGCCGTTGCCGGACACGCGGGCCCTTGATAGGCAGGTGGTGTCGCGGAGGGTCCGGAGAGTCAGAAGGGTTCCGGCCCGCCCGAGCACCTCGTGACCCGACGGCCCGGAACCCACGCACCGGAGATGGCCCCATGAAGATCAACCTCACCAGCGTCTTCGTCGACGATCAGGCGCACGCGCTGCGCTTCTACACCGAGACGCTGGGCTTCCTGAAGAAGCACGACGTGCCGGTGGGGGCGGGTGAGGACCGGTGGCTGACCGTGGTCTCGCCCGAGGCCCCCGACGGGACCGAGCTGCTGCTCGAACCGTCCGGTCACCCTGCGGTGGAGCCGTACCGGACGGCGCTGGCCCAGGACGGCATCCCGGCCGCCTCCTTCGCCGTGGACGACGTACGGGCGGAGCACGACCGGCTGCGCTCGCTCGGGGTGCACTTCACCCAGGACCCGATGGAGATGGGCGCGGTCACCACGGCGGTCCTCGACGACACCTGCGGAAACCTGATCCAGATCATGCAGGTCCAGTAGCCGGTGGGGCCGCCCTGCCGCGCCTGTCGACTCGGCTCGCGCCGGCCGGCCTCACGCGCGGGGCGGGCGGAACTGGGGGCCGTAGTTGCCCCGGCCGCCCGGGATGCCGGTTTCCATCAGCTCCACGGCGGGGCCCTCCAGCCCGCGCATCGTCCGGACGGCCGAGCCCAGGGTGCGTGCGTCGCCGTGGGCCCAGGCCGCTTCGAGGGTGCCGAGCACCTTGGCGTAGGCGGTGTCGAAACGGTCGAGGAGGTCCCCGACCCGCTGCGAAGGGCCGGGCCAGCCACCGGCGGGAACCCGGGCCATGGGGCGCGCGTCGGGGAAGGGCACGGGGGCGCCGGTGAACCGCCAGCCGTCGTCCTCCCGGCGCAGTTGCCGTCCGTGGTAGATCTCGCCGAAGGCGTAGTAGTGGGCCGGATAGTCGTCGCCGAAGGCGTCCTCGGGGGAACTGGTGGTGCCCTCGCCCTGTTCCTTGATGATCTCGATCGCCCGCTCGACGCCGTCGAGGTCGGCCACGGGTTCCAGGACGTCGGAGCCGATGCGCTGGGACAACTGCCCGCCGGCCGACAGGGGCGGTGCCGCGGCCCGGAAGGCGCGCAGCAGGTCGTCGTAGAAGTGGCCGATGCCGGGCGAGTTGGTCACGCCGCGGGCCAGGGGGACCTCCGGGGCTTCGATGGCCATCATCACGTCGTGCACGAAGGGCCTGTTGAGGCCCGAGAGGTAGACGTCCACCTCCGCCCGCACGCCGCCGGGCAGCGGGCCGGGGTAGGCGAGGGCGGCGTCCGTGATCCGCGGCCGGCCGCCCACCGCCACCAGCACGTTGCAGACGACGCCCATGTGGTACATCTCGTCGCCGATGATGCGCCGGATCAGCCGTGCGACGTGGCTCGTGCGGTCGCCCACGGACCACCATCCGCACAGGTAGGGCGGGATGGTGGCCAGTTCGAGTGCGACGGCGACCTGAAGGGCCTCCCTGAGCCAGTCGACACCGCGCCCGCTCTCGGGGACCGCGAGGAGGCGCGCCACGGACCGGCAGCCCGGCGCGGCACCCTCCGGCCGCCCGGCCGCGAGGGCGGGAGCGGCGGCCGGGACGGGCGCGGCGGCCGCCACGACGGCCGACGCCATGAAGGTCCTTCGCCCGAACGGGGCACCCGTCCCCGACGCTTCCTCGTGCACACCAGTCACCCGTACTCCCTCCGCGAGCGGCGCCCGCATCCGACCGGGACGTCCGCATTCGTCCGACGGCTGGCGAAACTAGCAGCGGCGAGGTCGTTTCCCGGGCGGGCGGCACCGAGTGCGACATCCTCTACCCGGTCGGCCCTACCGAGGGCGGTCCTCACGCGTCAGCGCGTATCGGCACGGATCAGCGACAACAACAGCGCGTGCGTCTCGGCGTCGGCTGCCGCCACGAGACCGCGGCCCGCGGGGCCGACGGGCGCGCCGTCGACTCCGGTGACGACGCAGCCGGCCGCCCGGCACAGCGCGATGCCGGCGGCGAAGTGCACGCTTTCGGTCAGGCCGGTGCCGTCGGTGACGTAGGCGGCGCGTTTCCCGGCCGCGACCCAGGCCAGGGCCAGCGTCGTGGACACGACCCGCGGCCGCAGGCGCCGCACGAAGCCGGGGTGGGCGAGCAGGTCGACCGCCCGGAACGCGGGCGCTCCCGGGAAGGGCGGGTCCAGGTTCACGTCGACCAGCCGGGTGGCCGCGCTGGGCGCCAGCGGTGTGTCCTGGCCGTCGTGCCGGGCCCGGGCGGTCTCACCGTCGGTGAAGAGGACCTCGCCGCCGAACGGGTCGGCCACCGCCGCCGGGCCGCCGCGCAGGGCCACGTTGACGGCCACCGCCATGGTGCCCGCGGCGTAGTTGAGCGTGCCGCACAGGGGATCCACCAGCCACTCGCGCGCCGCGTCGGCCGCTCCCCGCCGCCCGCCCTCCTCACCGCATATCGCGTCGTGGGGCCGCGCGGCACGGATGACGTCGAGGATCGCCTCCTCGGCCGCCACGTCCGCGTCGGTGGCGAAGTCCCCGCCGCCCTTGTCGAATCGGGTCAGCCGCTGTCCGTAGCGGGCTCGCACGGTCTCGGCGCCGGCCCGGGCGGCGGCGATCGCGACTTCGGTGTCGTCATGACGCGCACCGGTCCGGTCGTGGGACGCAGGCAAGTTGATCACGGTGTGCAGGGTAACGGCCGAAGCTCTCCGGGCCTCCGGTTCGACGGCGCCGGGACCGCCGGTCCACTTCAGGAGGTCCCGGCGTGGCAGGACCGGCGTGCGGAGGCTCCCCGTGGCGCCGGTGATGACCCAGTCCAGTCGGTCCCGGGTGCCGACCAGTTCGGCGATCCGGCCCTCGACACGCTCCCGTTCGATGGACAGCCGGTCGAGCAGTACGGGCGTGGCCCTGCCGTGGACCGCGTACGGCATGAGTTCGACGATGGTCCGCTCGACAGGCCCGCGGCGTAGAACGTCCTGAGCCCCGGCCGGAAGAGCCTCACACACCCTCTTCGGAGCGGATCCCTTCCTCGACGGGATCTCCGGCTACGAGGCCACGGGGGCCGCCGACGAGAACCCCGCCCACGTCGTTCTGGTTCAACGACGGGTGACCCTGGCCTACCTCCGCCACACCCTCGGCATCGACAGCACCGACTGGACTGCGGTGCGCAAGGCCCTCGCCGGCACCACCCATCTCCCTCGGCCGACTCGAATCCAAGTGAGCCCACTTCGCGAGAGCGCCCGGCACCCAGCGCGACGAACACCGCCGTCGACTCACTCTTGACACGGTCACGTCGACCGCTTGTATGGTCTAGTCCAACAGAACTCGCCGCTCCGTTTGCGGAGTTGAGCCCTGCCGGGGTCCCACGCCCCGGTGGGGACGGTGAGTGCGCGTCACCTTCGCGCCTCCTGGCCCCACCCACGAGAGGCCGTACTCGGCGTGCGCGCGGTCCCCCCACACATGGCCGCGCGTGCCTGGGACGGCCGGATGTGAAGGAGTTCCCATGCACGCACGTAGGAAGACCGCTGCCCTGATCGGCGCGGTCCTCGCCCCTGTCGTGGCCGTAAGCCTGCCCGCCTCCTCGGCGAGCGCGCACGGCTACATCTCCGACCCGCCCAGCCGCCAGGCCCAGTGCGCCGCGGGCACGGTGTCCTGCGGCGACATCACGTACGAGCCCCAGAGCGTCGAGGGCCCCAAGGGCCTGACCAGTTGCAGTGGCGGCAACAGCCGCTTCGCGGAGCTGGACGACGACAGCAAGGGCTGGAAGGTCACCCCGGTGTCGAAGACCACGACGTTCTCGTGGCGGCTCACCGCGCAGCATGCCACCAGCACCTGGGAGTACTACGTCGGCGGTCAGCGGATCGCGCTGTTCGACGACGGCGGCGCGAAGCCGGGCGCGGTCGTGAACCACCAGGTCGACTTCGGCGGACTCACCGGACAGCAGAAGGTCCTGGCCGTGTGGAACGTCGCCGACACGTCGAACGCGTTCTACGCCTGCATCGACGTCAACGTCGGCGGCTGACGGGCCGGATGGAGCGTCCGGGGGCGATCGCGTCCCCGGTCGCTCACCCCCCGCCCGTTCTCCGCCCCTCCCTGCGTCCCTCCCCCCATCGAGCAGGAGTCGATACCGTGCAGCACCGCAAGCTCGCACTGCTGGCCGCCACCGGTGCGGCCGCCGCCCTGTGCACCCTGACCATGGCGCCGTCGGCCGTCGCCGAGAAGTCCGACACCCGGACCGCCGCCGCCGAATTCGTGGTCAGCGAAGCCCAGTTCGACCAGATGTTCCCGAGCCGGAACTCCTTCTACACCTACAGCGGCCTCACCGCCGCGCTCAGCGCCTACCCGGGGTTCTCGAACACCGGCAGCGACACGGTGAAGAAGCAGGAGGCCGCCGCCTTCCTCGCCAACGTCAGCCACGAGACCGGCGGTCTGGTGCACGTCGTGGAGCAGAACACCGCCAACTACCCGCACTACTGCGACGCGTCACAGCCGTACGGCTGCCCGGCCGGCAACGACAAGTACTACGGGCGCGGGCCCGTCCAGCTGAGCTGGAACTTCAACTACAAGGCCGCCGGGGACGCCCTCGGCATCGATCTGCTCAACAACCCCGACCTGGTCCAGAACGACTCGGCCGTGGCCTGGAAGACGGGCCTGTGGTACTGGAACACCCAGACCGGTCCCGGCACCATGACCCCGCACGACGCCATGGTCAACGGCGCCGGGTTCGGGGAGACCATCCGGTCCATCAACGGCAGCCTGGAGTGCGACGGGGGCAATCCCGGGCAGGTCCAGAGCCGGATCGACAACTACGAGCGCTTCACCCAGCTCCTCGGCGTCGAGCCCGGCGGCAACCTGAGCTGTTAGGACCCGTCCGGCCCGCCCGCCCCCTCGTGCCCACCGGAGCGCCCGGTCGCGAGGGGGCCGCGTCGGCGGCGGAACCAGCGGCCCGGGCCGCGACGGGGCCTGCGAGGACCGCGGCGAGCCGTCCGGCCCGCCTCCGCGCCGGTCCCGTCCGGCGCGGCAGGACTCCGTCGCCAGTCGTCGTCGGGCGACAGGAGCGGGGACCTGCGTTCCGCCTGAGTGCGGATCTCGACGTGGGATGCGTACGCCGTGGCACGGAACGCCTCCTCGTAGGAGGCCAGGGCCGCGCTCATCGCCCCGCCCGCCAGGCCCCGGCGGCGCACGCGCGACGCCAGCCGGGTGAAGCAGCCGAGGACCGCGGTGAGGCCACCAGCGAGGAGCACGTACGGCAGGAGCGCATCCATGGGCGCGAGCCTACCGGCCGGGCGGGCCTCGCTCCCCGGGCAGGCACGGCACCACGGGCCCGCGTCGCTCCCTGGAGCCGCGTCACTCCCCGGGCCCGCCACCCGCTCCGGGCGCACCGAGCCGCGCGAGGTCTTCGGCGTCCGGCTCCTCCAGCAGGAAACCGGCACCGCCCTCGAGCATGCCGGCGATCTCGGCCGAGCGCGGGAGCATCGTCTTCTCGTAGGTGCGCACGGCGTCGTCGACGGTGGCGGACGCCGCGAGGGCGAGCGCGAGTTCCGCGGCGTCGAGCATGGCGAGGTTGACTCCGACGCCGAGCGGGGGCATGAGGTGCGCGGCGTCTCCCAGCAGGGTCACGCCCGGCGTGTGCCGCCAGGTGTGCGGCACCGGCAGGGCGAAGAGCGGGCGGTCGACGTACGGGCCGTCGTTCTCGGTGATCATCCGGAGCAACAGCGGTGACCAGCCCGCGTACTCGGTGCGGAGCCGGGCGCGGATGCCCTCGGTGTCGTGCGGACGCAGCCCGCTCGCCGTCATCCAGTCCAGGGCGACCCTCCGCATGAGGTAGACCCGCATGTGGCCACCGCTGTTGCGCTGTGCGAAGAGGCCCCGCTGTCCGTCGGCCACGTGGGCGCTGCCCCGGCCGACCAGTTCGGACAGTTCCGGGTGCGCGGATTCCATGTCGTCGAACCAGGCTTCGAGGAAGCCGACCCCGGTGTAGCGCGGTACCGCGCCGGACACCGACGCGCGGACGCGGGAGAAGGCGCCGTCCGCTCCGATCACGAGGTCCGTCTCCACCGTGTTCCCGTCGGCGAACGTCAGCGTCCGCGGTCCGTCGGCCGGCCCGCCCACCGATTCCAGGCTGTGTCCCCACCGCACCGTCCCGGCGTCGAGCGATCCCAGCAGGAGCTCCCGGAGCTGGCCGCGGTCGATCTCCGGGCGGGCCGTCTCGCCCTCGTCCGGCAGCCGGTGCCCGAGGAGCCGCCCCGCGGTGTCGAAGCGGCGCTCCTCCTGGCTCTCGCACCTGGCGAGCGCGAAGAACTCCTCCAGCAGGCCCGCTTCGCGGAGCGCGAGCTGGCCGTCCTCCTCGTGCAGGTCGAGCGAGCCTCCCTGGTCGCGGGAGGCGGCGTCCGGATCACGGTCGTACACGGTCACCGCGATGCCGTGCTGCCGCAGCACGCGTGCGCAGGTGAGCCCTCCCGGGCCCGCGCCGATGATGCTGATCCGCGCGGTGTCGGGCGTCGGCGAGTTCATGGTGGCTTCCTTCCGTCGGCGGGTCCCCCGTTGGAAACCACCAAAGCAGAAACGAGACAGAAACTGCAACTGTTCCAGTTTCTTAGTTGCTGCTGTTTCTGCCTCAGTCCGGTTGCTGTGTCGTTCCAGTCGTGCGTTAGAGTGGCGCCATGCCCGACTCTCCGACCCCAGGCCGTCGCGAGCGCAAGAAGGCGGCGACCAGGCAGGCCATCGCCGACGCCGCCCTGGAGCTTTTCCTGGAGCACGGTTTCGACCGGGTCAGCGTCCGCGACGTCGCCGAGCAGGCCGACGTCTCGACGACGACCCTCTTCGCGCACTTCCCGAGCAAGGAGTCGCTGGTCTTCGACCGCGAGCAGGACGTCGACGCCGCGCTGTCCGCCGCCGTGCGGGAACGGCCCGACGGACAGGGCGTGGTCGAGGCGCTCCGGGCCCACGCCCTGGAGTCCTGGGTGCCGATCGTGACCGATCCGCGCCGGGCGCGTTTCACCGCCCTGGTCAGCGACACGCCCGTGCTCCGCGAGTACGGGGAGCGCATGTGGATGCGACACGCCGACACCCTGAGCACCGCGATCGCGGAGGAACTCGACCGGGAGCCGGACGACCCGGCGTGCGCGGCGCTGGCCCGGTTCGTCCTGGAGATCCCCGCCCTGACCACGGGACGGCGCGATCCCCGGGCGACCGTCGAGACGGCGTTCGACCTGCTCCTGCACGGCTGGAGCGCGCAGGCCGGCCCGTCGGACGGGTCCGCGTCCGCTCAGGCGGCCCGCGGGTAGTCGGGCAGCTCCAGGGACGAGTGGGCCGCGCTGCCCTCCTGCGCGCTCGCGGTCACCATTGCCCTCGCGGCCGCCTCCGGGTCGCGCAGCAGGGCGTTGCGGGCCTCGAGCTCCTGGCGCGTCGCGGGGGTCACCGCCGAGCCGCCGCTGGTGGCCAGCGCCTGGTTGCGCTCCGCGAAGGGACGGAACCGGCGCTCGTAGGCCGCGAAGGCGTCGGCGTGGTCCGCGTGCGTGGCCAGCTCGCCGGCCAGGACGTACGCGCCCACGAGCGCGACGCTCGACCCCTGGCCGGAGATGAACGACGTGGCGTGCGCGGCGTCGCCCGCCAGGACGACACGCCCGTGCGACCAGGTGGGCATGTGGATCTGGCTGACGACGTCGAAGAAGAGGTCGTCGGCCTCCCGCATGGCCTCGACCAGGCGGGGCAGGTGCCAGGCCCGCTCGGGGAAGCGCGCCGCCACCAGGTCGCGCTGGGCCCGGGGGTCGCGGAAGGCTTCGAAGGGCGGGGTGTCCCGGGTGAAGTTGAGGAATCCGAACACCGGGTCGGTGGGCTCGTGGGCGTAGAGAACGGCACTGCGTCCCGGCTCGTTCCACATGACGGCCTCGCGCGCGAGCCCGAACTCGTTCGCCAGCGTGAAGCCCGCGAAGACGCGTCCGAGGTAGCGGTGGAACGGCTCCTCCGGGCCGAAGACCAGCCTGCGCGTGTTCGAGTGCAGCCCGTCCGCGCCGACCACGAGGTCGAAGGTGCGGCGCAGGCCGCTGTCGAAGACGACGTGCACGGCGTCGCCGGCGTCGTCGAGTGTCGCGATCGAGTCCTCGAAGAGGAACTCGACCCGCTCCCGCAGCGGGGCGTAGAGCACCTCGGCCAGGTCGCCGCGCCGGACTTCGAGGTCCACCCCGGCCGCTCCCCCGGTCAGCTGCTCGGGCTGCAGCGAGCCGACCTCCTCCCCCGCGGCGTCCACGAAGGTGATCCGCCGACTGTTCACGTGCGCCTTGCTCAGCTCCGCCAGCAGGCCCATGCGGTCCACGGCCTCGCGGGCCGTGCCGCGCACGTCGATGGCGTAGCCGCCCCCGCGGACGACGGCGGCCTTCTCGACGACGGTCACCTCGAAGCCGTACCGGTCGAGCCAGTGGGCGAGCGCGGGGCCCGCGATACTTGCTCCGGAGATCAGTACGCGGCGAGCGGGACGGGACGTGTGGATCATGGCTTCTCACCTTTCCACCGGGGCGGACCCCGGGAAGACGGAGGCACGTGCCGCGAGGGCGGCACATATACGTACCTTAGGTATCTTTATGGAGGCCATAGGGCGCCCTCCCGGACACCGGCCGCTCCCCACGATATAGATACCTAAGTCAGGTATGCAAATGGAGATCTGATGACCCCCGAAGCCGCCGGACCGTCCGCACCGGACGATTCGCACGACGACCTGCTCACCGTGCTGCCCCGGCTCACCCAGCTCAGTGCCGCCTTCAACAAGGGACGGCTCACGGAACGCGCCGCCGAGGCGGCCGGGCTCGCCCTCGACCGCCCCGCCATGGGTGTACTGGTGACCCTGCGTACGGCCGACCAGCCGCTGCGGATCGGCGAGATCGCCGACCGGATGCAGGTCGTGGGCCCGCATGTCACCCGCCAGGTGCAGGCGCTGGAGAAGCGCGGTCTGGTACGCCGGGTCGCCGACCCCCACGACCGGCGCGCGAGCCTCATCGAACCGACCGGGGCCGGGCTGGAGGCCGCCAACCGGTACGTGACATCCCTGCTCGGCTGGTTCGCCGAGGCGCTCGCCGACTGGCCGAGGCAGGACCGCGAGGACCTCACGCGCCTCCTCACCCGTCTCGCGGACGACGTGACGGCACGGCTCGCCCGGCTCGACGCGGAGGACTGAGCGCCCGGCGCGGCCGTTGTCGCATCCCTTGATGCGGTCCGCAGCGGATGCATAGGATCGTGAAGCGAGCGGTTGAATCGTTTCAAGCGGCAAAGGCGGACACGCATGAGCGAGGAATCGAACGAGGAAACGACCGAGAGACCGACCGGGAACGGAACCGAGGGCTGGAACCGGAGAGTCTTCCTCCGGGGCACCGTGACCACCGCGGGTGTCGCGGGCGTCACGGCGCTGACCGGCGGCGGCGCCATCGCGGCGGCGGGCGGCGGAACGGCCGGCGGCCCGTCGGAGCCGGGGACGACCGGGACCGGTCTGCGCGTCGTGCGGACCGGCGTCGAGTACACCGGGAACCTGCTCGGCACGGACGTCGAACGCCCGCGGCTCTCCTGGGAGCTGGCCGCTCCCGGGCACGGCGCCCGGCAGACCGCCTACCACGTCCGGGTCACCCGGGACTCCGGTGGCCGGGGCCCGCGCACCCGCACGGTGTGGGACTCCGGCAAGGTCGCCTCCGACCGCAGCGTCGGCATCCCCTACGGCGGGCCCGCGCTGCTCCCCCGCACCCGCTACCACTGGCAGGTCCGGGTCTGGGACGCCGCCGGACGCCGTTCCCGCTGGAGCGAGAGCCGCTGGTGGGAGACCTCACTGCCGGCCGACGGCTGGCGGGCGAGCTGGATCGGCGCCGAGGAGCCGCCCGCGCCGCCGTCCCTGGCGGGCGCGTCCTGGATCTGGTCCCCCGGCGCGACCTCCTCGGACGCCCCGGAGGGCGAACGCCGGTTCCGCGCCACGCTCACCCTGCCCGCGGGCTCCGTGGTGCAGCGGGCCGTGGTGAGCGCCACGGCCGACGACGACTTCACCCTCTACGTCGGCGGGCAACAGGTGCTCCACGCGCCGCCGCAGACCGACGGCTGGCGCACCGGCCGCACGGCGGACGTCACGGAGCAGGCGCGTTCCGCCGACGGCGGGATCCTCGTCGCCGCCCTCGCCACCAACCGGCCCGGGGCCAGTGTGAACCCCGGCGGACTCCTCGCCCGCCTCCTCGTCGAGACCGAGGACGGACGCACCCACGAACTGCGCACCGGCGACGGCTGGCGCACCACCGACACCGCGCAAGAGGGCTGGGAACGGCCCGGGTTCGACGACGGCGGCTGGGAGGCGGCCGCCGTACTGGCCCCCTACGGCCAGGGGCCCTGGGGCGGCAACGTCACCGTCACCGGCCCCGAGGCGCCCGCCCCGCTGCTGCGCCGCTCCTTCACCCTGCACGGCCGCGTCGCGCGCGCACGCCTGCACATCAGCGGACTCGCCTACTACGAGGCGGAGATCAACGGTCGGCGCGTCGGCGACCAGGTCCTCGACCCCGGATTCACCGACTACGACGAGACGGTGCTGTACGCCGTCCACGACGTGACGGAGCTGCTGCGACGCGGCGAGAACGCCATCGGGGTCGCCCTCGGGCGCGGCTTCTACGGCATGACGACGCCCAACGTCTGGAACTGGCACCGCGCGCCGTGGCACGGCGAGCCGCGACTGCTCGCGCAGTTGGAGATCGACCACCCGGACGGAACCCGCACCACCGTCGCCACGGACGGCGAGTGGCGCATCACCGAGGGACCGACCGTGTCCAACTCCCTGTACGCCGGGGAGACCTACGACGCGCGGCGGGCACCCGACGGCTGGTCACGGGCCGGGTTCGACGACTCGGGGTGGCGGCCTGCCGGGGTGCGCGAGGCGCCGGGCGGCACGCTCCGGGCGCAGCCGCACGACCCGATCGAGATCGTCGACACGGTCCGCCCGAAGGCGGTCCAGGAGCTGCGCGACGGCGTGTACGTCGTGGACATGGGCCGCACCATGGCCGGCTGGACCCGGCTGACCGTGCGCGGGGCCGCCGAGGGCACGGTGGTCCGGCTCGTCCACGGCGAGAAGCTCAAGGACGACGGCAGTGTGCACGCGGAGACCGGGCACGTGCCGGGCCGATTCCAGACCGACGAGTACGTGTGCGCCGGCCGGGACGAGGAGGTGTGGGAGCCGGGCTTCTCGTACAAGGGCTTCCGGTACGTCGAGGTCCACGGCCTGCCCGCGCGGCCCGCCCCGGAGGACGTACTGGGACGGCTGGTGCACTCCCGGGTGGACGAGGTCAGCTCGTTCTCCTGCTCGGAGCCGTTCTACGAGTGGCTCGACCGGGCCATGCGGCGCACCGTCCTGAACAACCTGCACGGCATCCCCACCGACACGCCGATGTACGAGAAGAACGGCTGGACCGGCGACGCCCAGCTCGGCACGCCGGTCATGACGTACGCCTTCGGGATGCAGCGCTTCCTGTCCAAGTGGCTCGGGGACCTCGCCGACAGCCAGAACGACGACGGGCAGCTCCCCGTGATCGTGCCCAGCGGCGGCTGGGGCTACGGCGACCTGGGGCCCTCCCCCGAGTGGACGACCGTGTACCCCTTCGTGGTGCGCGAGTTGTACCGGGTGTACGGGGACGAGCGGGCGGCCCGGGAGCACTGGGAGACCCTGACCCGCTACCTGGACTGGGAACTCGGCCGGCTGCGGGACGGCCTGGCCGTCACCGCGCTCGGCGACTACCTGGCGCCCGGCTACGGCGGCAACCCGCCCGAGGACACCCGGCTGACCGCGACGGCCTACCTGCACCGGGCGCTGCTGCACACGGCGGAGCTGGGCGAGGCGCTGACCGGCCTGCCCGGCGACAACGATGTCCCCGGCCGCTACCGTGCCGCCGCCGAGGGGCTGCGGGACGCGTTCAACGAGGCGTTCCTCGGACCGGACGGGCACTACCGCACGGCCAAGGACCCGGACTACCGGCAGACGTCCAACGCGATACCGCTGGCGTTCGGGCTGGTGCCGCCGGGAGCCCGGGCCACCGTCCTGGAAAGCCTGGTCGCCGACATCGAGAGGCGCGGGAACCACCTCAACACCGGCGCTCTGGGCACGAGCGTGCTGCTGCGGGTCCTGTGCGCCCACGGCCGCCCGGACGTCGCCCATGCCGTGGCCACCCGACGCACGTATCCCAGTTGGGGCTACTGGCACGACAACGGTGCCGACACCATGTGGGAGATGTGGCCGCTGGACTCCCGCTCGCGCGACCACTACTTCCAGGGCACCGTGGCCCAGTGGCTGTACGAGAACGTGGCCGGGCTCAGGCCGGGTGACGCGGGGTGGCGCACCTTCACCGTGCGCCCCGACGCCCGTACGGGTGTGGAGTGGGCGCGCACCTCGATCCGTACCGTGCGCGGGGAGGCGGCCGTGGCGTGGTCCGCCGTCGACGGCAGGCTCCGGCTGACGGTCCGCGTGCCCGTGGGGTCGCGGGCGGAGGTCCACGTGCCGGTGTCCGAGGGCGGGCGCGCGAGCGCCCCCCACGGGGCGGAGTTCGTGCGGTCGGTGCCCGGCTTCGACATCCTCCGGGCCGGCCACGGCAGTTGGGAGTTCACGGGCGACGTGTGACGCGGCTCGGCCTCACGCGTCCGCGGACCCTGCCAGGGAACGCGGGCGCAGGTCGGTCCAGTTGGCCTCGACGTAGGCCAGGCAGGCGTCCCGGGTGTTCTCCTCGAACACGGTCGTCCACCCGCCCGGCACCGCCGCGAAGGACGGCCAGAGCGAGTGCTGGCCCTCGTCGTTCACCAGGACGACGAAGCGGCCGTCGGCGTCGTCGAAGGGGTTGGTGCTCATACGCGGTACCTCCCAGTGGATTAGGTTAGGCTCGCCTAATGCGCGATGAGCTTAGCCTTCCGAATTTCCGCTCCACAAGGAGACGTTCATGAGGTGGGCGGGGGCGGACACCTTCGCCGCGTTCGGACTGACCGCCGTGCCCGGCACCGACGCCTTCTGGGACGGCCTGACAACGCCCCTGTCGATACCCGACGGCGACGGGTGGACGACCCTGTTTCTGCGGCGCGGGGCGCAGGCGGCGAGCGTCGTCTTCGAGAGCTGGTCGGGTCCGGTGCCCCTGCGGCGCTGGCGCGACACGGACTGCTGGTACGCCGAGGTGCGCATGCCGGCGCGGCTGCGGGTGACGTACCGGTTCGTCGTGGGCGAGGACGCGTACGCCGACCCGTACAACCCCGCGGGCGCGGGCGGCGAGCGGTCCGTCGCAGCGACCCCGGACGCCCCGGCCCAGCCGCACTGGCCGCTGGTCGACGCCACCGACGTCCTGCCCCTGCCCCGCACCCGGCTGCGCTGGACCAGCGAGCGGCTCGGCGGGCGGCGCACCGTGCGGGTCCACCCGGTGGGCGGGGGCGGGCCGGTGGTCCTGCTGCTCGACGGGGACGACTGGCTGTACCTGCACCCGGCGTCGGCCGCCTTCGACTCGGCCGTCGCGAGCGGTGAGATGCCTCCGGTCACCCTGGTGTTCCTCCCGGCCGGGGACCGCGGCGCCGAGTTCGGGTGCCGTCCCGCGTTGTGGGAGGCCGTGCGGGACGAGTTGCTGCCCCTGGTGGCCGGGAGCGGGGTGCGGGCCGACCCCGGCCGGACGGTGGTCGCGGGGCAGAGCCTCGGCGGTCTGAGCGCGCTGTACGCGGCGCTGGAGTTCCCGGACCTGGTGTCGCGTGTCGCCTGTCAGTCGGCGTCGCTGTGGTGGACGCCCGGCGCCGCGGAGCTGCCGGACCCCCTGGGCGGCCCGGTCGGCGGCACGATCGCGGCGCGGCTGCGCGCCCGTCCCGACCTGTCCGGGCTGCGGATCGCGTTCGACGTGGGGGAGCACGAGACGCGGATGCTCCCCCACTGCGCCCTGGTGGAGACCCTCACCGAACAGGCCGGTGCGACCGTGCGGGTCTCCAGGTCGGCCTCCGGCCACGACCGCGCGGGCTGGCGGCACGCGCTGCTCCGGGACGTGGCCTGGGCCCTCGGGTAGGGCCGCCGCGGCGGGGTCACCGGGTCACCGCCAGGCAGTACGCCTCGTCGGTGGCGAGGAGGTTGCGGTGGGTGTCCTCGGCGGTGATGACGCCTTCGTCCAGGACGAGGACGCGGTCGGCGGCGTCCAGGAGGGCGGGGCTGCTGGTGATCACGAGGGTGGTGCGGTCCCGGCGCAGCTTGGCGACGCCCCGCGCGATGAGCTGTTCGGTGACCGCGTCCACGGCCGTGGTCGGGTCGCGCAGCACCAGGACGTCGGTGTCGGCGGCCAGGGCGCGGGCCAGGGACAGCCGTTGGCGCTGCCCGCCGGAGAGGTTGGCGCCGCGGTCGCGGACGGCGTAGTCGAGTCCTTCGCGGTGCAGGGCGACGACGTCGGTCAGCATCGAGGCCTCGACGGCTTCGGGGACGGTCCGGCTGGTGCCGGACGGGTCGATGTTCGAACGGAGGGTGCCCGCGAAGATCTCGCCGTCGTAGGGGTTGACCAGCAGGTGCTCGCGGACCTCCTCGACCGCCAGCTCCGCGAGGTCCCGTCCGCCGACCCGCACCGTCCCCTCGTAGGTGTCGGGCGGGACGTTCAGGGCCAGGACCGCGGCGAGATCGGCCGCCGCGCCCGGCTGGTAGGCCGCGACGGCCACGAACTCGCCGGCCCGGACCCGGAACCCCACCTTGCGCAGCGCCCCGTGCCGCACGCGGTCGACCTCCAGGTCCCCGCCCGCGGCCGGTCGCTCCGTCCCCGGTGTCGTCACCGGCGGCGCGGTGAGGACGAGCGCCATCCGTTCGGCCGAGGCACGCGCGATCATCACGTACTTCGGCATCTCGGAGAACAGCTTCAGCGGTTCCATGATGAACTGCGCGAGGCCCACGGCCATGACCAGTTCACCGATGTTGATCCGGCCCCGGAAGGCCAGCCAGCCGGCCGTGAGGGTCACGGCGGCGGCGAGCACCGCGTTGAGGGCCAGTGCGGTGCCCGCGTAGACGCCGCTCACCCGGGCGACGGTGACGGACTGGCGCTTCGCCTCCGTGCTGACCTCGCGGTAGGAGCGGAACGCCGCGTGGTTGCCGCCGAAGCCGTGCAGCGGGCGCAGGCCGATGATGAGGTCGGCGACCTTGGCGCCGGCCCGGGCCACCCGGGCCTGCTGCTCGCGGGTGCTGGAGCCGATGCGCCTGGACATCACGCTCAGGACGGACAGGATCGCGACGGTGCCCACGATGACCAGCAGTCCGAGCCGGATGTCGGCCAGCCCCAGCGCCACCGCCGCGATCACCACCGCCACCAGCGAGCTGATCAGCAGCGGCACCACCTCGATGATGTCGGCGGTCTGGTCCGCGTCCTCGGTGGCGATGGTCAGCACCTCGCCGGACTTGAGGTCGACGTCCCCGGCCACCGGCTGGAGTCCGTGGCCCGCGACCCGGACCCGCCAGCGGTGCGCCTCGGTGGTGTTGGCCTTCTGCAGGATCCGCATCCCGAACCGCCAGGACAGGGACACCGTCGTGATGATCACGGCCAGGGCGGCGACGGAGACGCCGAGCGCCTCCGGGCTCCGGTCCCGCATGGTGTGCTCGACGATCAGGCCGAGCGCGATGGGGAAGGCGGTCTCACCGGCCTGGTAGAGACCCATGAGGAGGGTGCCCCACGCCATCGCGCCGACGTTGCGCCGCAGGGCGGTACGGAGGATGTCGGACCCCGCGCGGGGCCGCTGTGTGTCAGTTGTGGTCATCGAGGTGACGGGCAATCGCTTCCGGGGTTCGCAGGGTGAACAGATCACGGATGGTGATCACTGGACCGTACTCCCGGCGGAGCAGCCCGGTCAGCCGCACCGCCAGCATGGAGTGACCGCCGAGGGCCACGAAGTCGCTCACGGCGCTCACCTCGTCGTCGTCCAGGTCCAGGGCCTCGGCGAAGAGTTCGCACACCGTCGTCTCCGTCTCCGTCTCCGGCGCGCGCTCCCCCGCCGTGGTCAGCGCGCCCAGCGGCTTGGCCTCCGGAAGCGCCTTGGTGTCGGCCTTCCCGTTCACGGTCAGCGGGATGCCGTCGACCTGGGCGTAGTGGGTGGGGCGCAGGAAGTCCGGCAGTGCGGCGCCCACTTGGGCGGCGACCTCGGCCAGATCGGCGGTATCCAGCACGAGGTAGGCGGCCAGTCGGTGGGCGCCGTCGACCTGCGGGTCGGGCTGGGCGACGGCGGCCACGAACCGCACCGCAGGATGGGCGGCGAACGCCGCCTCGACCTCGCCGAGTTCGACCCGGTGACCGCGGATCTTGACCTGCTGGTCGGTGCGGCCGAGGTACATCAGATTGCCGTCGGCGCGTCGCACCACCAGGTCGCCGGTGCGGTACATGCGCGCGCCGGGCGCGCCGAAGGGGCAGGCGACGAAGCGGTGCGCGGTCTGGGCGGGCTGCCCGAGGTAGCCGCGCGCGATGCCGACCCCCGCGACGTACAGCTCGCCGGGGACGCCGTCGGGCAGTGGCCGCAGCCACGGGTCCAGCACGTACACGTCGGTGTTGTCGATCGCGACGCCCACCACCGGGTCCGGGCACTCGAAGGTGCCGACGCCGAGGGTGTTGATGGTGTACTCGGTGGGGCCGTACAGGTTGTAGCCGACGGTGCCCTCGGTCTCGGCCAGCCGCGTCCACAGTGCCGGGGTGACCGCCTCGCCGCCCAGCAGCACCAGCGCGGGCCGGCGGGCCGGATCGTCGAGCAGGCCCTCGGCGAGCAGTTGCTGCGCGTAGGTCGGGGTGACGTTGACGACGTCGACCCCGTGCTCCAGGCAGTACGCGACCAGCCGGGGTGCGTCGCGGCGCAGTTCCTCGTCGCAGATGTGCACTTCGTGGCCGTCGGCGAGCCACAGCAGCTCCTCCCACGACATGTCGAAGGCGAAGGACACGGTGTGGGCGACGCGGAAGGTGCGGTGGCCGTGCCGCGCCAGGACCGGTTCGAAGATCCGGCGCTGGTGGTTGACGAGCATGTTGGTGAGTCCGGCGTACTCGGTCACCACCCCCTTGGGCCGGCCGGTCGAGCCCGAGGTGTAGATCGTGTACGCGGGGTGCCGCAGCCGGTCCGGGTCGCCCGGCGCGAAGGTCACGCACGGCTCGGCGTCCGGCAGCGGCCGGTCCAGCTCGATCGGGTCCGGGCCGCCGGTGAGCCGGGGCGTCACGGCGCTCACCGTGAGTACGGCGTCGGGGCGGGCGTCCGCGACGATCGCGGCGATCCGCTCGTCCGGGTGGTCCAGTTCCAGCGGCACGTAGGCGGCGCCGGTGCGCAGTACGGCGAAGAGGGCCACGATCGAGTCCAGCGAGCGGGGGAGGGCGAGGCCCACCGTCGCCCCGGGGCCGATGCCGCGCCCGGCCAGCACACCCGCCACGGCCCGGCTGCGGTCCCGCAGGTGCGCGAAGGTCATCGTGGAGCCGTGGGCGACCAGCGCCGTCCGCTCCGGTTCCCGGTCGGCCGCCCGGTCGAAGCGGTCCACGACGGTGTCCGTGCCGATCCCGGTGCGCGGGGCGGGCTCGGGGGCGGGGGCCAGTGGGGGCAGGGCGCCGATCGGCGCGCGGGATTCGGCGGTCCCGGTGGGTCCGGCCAGGTCGTCGAGCACCCGGAGGTAGTCGTCGAGGAGGGTCCGCGCGTGGGCGGTGTCGTGGTCGCGGTACTCCAGTTTGACGGTGAGCCGGTCGCCGGGGGTGACGACCCAGGTGAACGGATAGTGGGTGGAGTCGTCGGCCCGCACCGAGGTGATGCCGTGCCGGGCGTTCATCTCGGCGAAGGCGTCCAGGTCCAGGAAGTTCTGGAGGACGAACAGGTTGTCGAACAGCGTGTCGTGGCCGCCGGCCCGCTGGATCTCGCCGAGCCCGAGGTGCTCGTGCTCCATGGCGTCGACCCTGGCCTGCTGCACCGCCGTCAGGTAGGCGCGGACCGTGTCGTGCGGCCGGGCCCGGGTCCACATGGGGACGGTGTTGAGCAGTACGCCGACGATGTCGGCCAGCCCTTCGCCCTCGCGGCCGGAGACGGTCACGCCGAAGACGGCGTCGGCGCGGCCGGTGCGGGCGCCCAGGAGGAGGCCGAAGGCGCCGGTCAGCACCGAGTTCAGTGTGACGCCGTACGTCCGGGCGGCCGCCCTCAGCGCGTCCGACCGTTCGGCGGTCAGCGTGTGCGCGAGTGCGCGCGGCAGGTCGTCGGGGAGGGCGGGCGCCGGTCCGGCGAGCAGGGTGGGGCCGGACAGGCCGGCCAGGTGCCGCGCCCAGAAGCGTTCCGAGGCGGCCGGGTCCTTGGCTGCCAGGGCCCGGGCGTGGTCCTCGAAGCCCGGCGTGGCCGGTCCGGGGGCGAGGGGCTCGCCCGCCAGGACGGCACGGTAGGCGTCGAACAGGTCGCGCAGCACGATCTCGCGCGACCAGCCGTCCCACAGCAGCAGGTGGTAGCTGAGCAGCAGGCCGTCGCGGTCGTCGGGCAGCCGCACCACGGTCAGGCGGATCAGCGGCGGCTCGGCGGGGTCGAATCCGCGTTCCCGGTCTCCGCGGCGCAGGGCGTCGGCCTCCGCCTCCGTCGCCGCCTCCACCGTGCGGACGTCGATCCGGCGGCCCGCGGCGAGGACCTGGACGGGGTTGCCGTCCTCGTCCGTGGTGAAGCCCGCGCCGGCGGCCGGGTGCCGGGCGAGTACGTACGCCGTCGCCCGGGACAACGCGTCGGTGACCAGGCGGCGATCGAAGGTGAAGTAGCTCTGGGCGACGTAGTGTCCGGCCGGGCCGGTCAGCTGGGCCTGGAAGTACAGGCCCCGTTGGAGGGGGGTGACGGGTGCCGTGCGCTCGGCCGTCGCGGCGGCCTCGGCGATCCGTTCCAGTGCGCGGTGCCAGTGCTCGGTGATCTCGTCCGGGACGCCCTCGACCAGGGTGAAGGCCGCGTGCAGGCTGCCGGTGGCCGCGTCGGTCCAGGCGTTCACCTCGACGGCGTACGGGCTGCTCTCGTCGCCGCCGGTCAGGCGCGGTGCGTCCGACTCGCCGCCCCGGCCCAGGTAGTTGAACAGGACTTGCGGGCGGGCGGTGTCGAGCAGCGGCGCGGTCTGCGGGTTGAGGTACCTGAGGCCGCCGTAGGCGACGTGCGCATGCTCGTCCGGCTGGCGTTCGGCGACCTCGCGCGCCGCGGCGACGGGGTCGGTGTGCGCGGTGAGCCGTACGGGCGCGATGGCGGTGAACCAGCCGACGGTGCGGGTGTAGTCGTGGTGGCCGAGAGCCGGGACCCTGCCGTGCCGCTCCAGGTCGACCGCCAGGTCGGTGGGCGTCGGCTGGACGCGGGTCAGCGCGGTGCGCAGCGCGCCGCACAGCAGCTCGGTGAGGCCGAGGCCCAGGGCGGCGGGTGCGGTGCGGGTCACGCGGTCGCTCACGTCGGGGGCCAGGACGACCGTCGTCTCGCGCCGCTTCCCGGCGGCGGGCAGCGGGGCGGGGGCCCGGAGCGTGGTGATCCAGTGGTCCAGGCCGTCGGTCTCCTGCGCGGCCCGCTGCGTGAGCGCCTGTGCGTACTCGGCGTAGGGCGTGGTGGGCGGTGCCGGTGCTGCCCCGCGCATCGCGGCGGCCAGGTCGTCCAGCAGGATCAGCCAGGACACGGCGTCGACGGCGAGGTGGTGCACGGCGACCACCAGGGTCCGGCCGGTCTCCAGCCAGGTGAACGCGACGACGTCGCCGTTCTCGGGATCGAGTCGGCCGGCCGCCTCGTCGGCCGTGCGCGTCACGTCGGTTCCGGCCCCGCGGGTCACCGTGACCTCGCGGACGGGTTCGGTGCTCAGGGACCACACCCCGTGCTCGACGCGGAGCCGCAGCCGCAGTGCCGGGTGGGTGGCGACGACGGCGCGCGCGGCGCGCTCCGCGTCCGCGAACCCGGTGCCCTCGGGTGCGGCCAGCGTCCTGGCCTGGGCGAACCGGGCGAGGGAACCGCCCAGTTCGCGTCGGCGCAGCATGATCGGCGCGGGTGGCAGCGGGCCGTCCCGGTGGCCGGTGGGTGCGGTGGAAACCTCGGGTGGCGCGGTACGCGTCGCCAGGTGCTCGGCGAGCGCGCGGGGTGTGCGGAGCAGGAACACGTCGCGCGGTGCGACGGGCAGGCCGGCCGCCCTGGCCCGGTTGATCAGGGCGATGGCGACGATGCTGTCGCCTCCGGCGCCGAAGAAGTCGGTGTCGGCGTCCGGTGCGGAGCCGGGCAGTGTCCCGGCGAAGAGGTCGACGAGGGTGGCGAGTACGGAGTCGTTCCCGCCGTGCGGCGCGGCCTCGGCGCTCGGCGTGTGTGCCGCGCGCTCGGTCAGCGCCCTGCGGTCGAGCTTCCCGTTGACCGTCAGCGGCAGGGCGTCCACGGACAGCACCCGGCCCGGCACCATGTGCGCGGGCAGTCTCGCCGACAGGAGCCCGGTGAGGTCCGCGGGAACCCGGCCCACGACGTGCGCGACCAGGTGGTCGTCGCTGTCCGCCACGGTCACGGCGGCGTCCACCACGCCGTCCAGGTCGCGGATCGCGGACTCCACCTCGCCCGGTTCGATGCGGAAGCCCTTCAGCTGCACCTGGTCGTCGGCGCGGCCCGCGAACTCCAGTTGTCCGTCGAGCGTGCGGCGGGCGAGGTCACCTGTGTGGTACATGCGGGAGCCGTCGGCCGTGAACGGGTTCGCCACGAACCGGCCCGCGGTGAGCCCCGGCCTGCCCAGGTAGCCGAGCGACACCTGGTCGCCGGCGACGTAGATGGCGCCCACCCGGCCCGGCGGCACCGGGCGGAGCCGGTCGTCGAGCAGGTGGGTGACGAGGCCGGGGACCGGGCCGCCGATCGGGCTGGCGGCACGGTCGCCGGGGGTGAAGTCGGCGGCGGTCAGCACCCGGTGGGTGACGTGGACGGTGGTCTCGGTGATGCCGTACATGTTGACCAGTTCCGGCGATTCGGTGCCGTGCCGCGCCACCCAGTCACGCAGCCGTGCGAGGTCCAGTCCCTCGCCGCCGAAGATGATCCTGCGCAGTGCGGGCAGCGGCTGGCCCGCGTGCCGGTCGGCCTCGGCGAACCGGTGGAACGCCGACGGGGTCTGGTTGAGCACCGTGACCCCGCGCTCGCGGACCAGGCGGTGGAAGTCGACCGGGGAACGGGTCAGGCCGTACTCCGGCACCAGCAGCTCACCGCCGTGCGTGAGCGCGCCCCACAGCTCCCAGACGGCGAAGTCGAAGGAGAAGGAGTGGAACTGGACCCACACGTCGTCCGGGCCGAAGGCCATGGCGGGCCGGGTGTTGGCGAGCAGCGTCACCACACTGGAGTGAGGGACGACGACGCCCTTGGGGCGGCCGGTCGATCCGGAGGTGTAGATCACGTACGCGGGGTCGTGCCAGCCGGCTCCGGGTCCGGGATGCGCGGCGGTGGGCGGGTGTTCCTCCCCTTGTACGAGCAGGCGGGCCCGCACGTTCGCACGGTCCAGCAGCCGGGTGAACCGGTCGCGCTGCTCCGGGGCCACGAGGACGACCTGCGGGGCGGAGTCGGCGAGGACGTACTCCAAGCGCTCGTCGGGGTACGCCAGGTCCAGTGGTACGTAGGCGCCGCCCGCGCCGACGACGGCGGTCAGGGCGACGACCTGCTCGACGGAGCGGGGCACGGCGACGGCGACCCGCTTGCCGGGGCCGACCCCGGCCGCGCGCATTGCGGCGGCCAACTCGTCCTTGGCCGAGGCGAGTTCGCCGTAGGTCAGGGTCCGGGTGGCGCCGTCGAGGGCGCACTGGGTGACGGCGGGGGCGGCCGGGTCGCGGCACGCCGCGGTGTCGAACAGTTCACCCAGGGTAGTTGGGGCGATCGGCTCGACCCGCCCGGCGCCCTCGGACGCCAGGCCGCCGACCGGGGCGTCCGGCCGGGTGAGCAGAGCGGTGAGGGTCCGGGTGAAGGTGCGCAGGATCTCGCGGACCTCGGGTTCCCGCAGCAGCTCGGCGTCGTGGATCAGGTTGAAGCGCGGGCGGCCGTCCGGTGTGCGCTCCACCACCAGCGTCAGCGGGTAGTGCGGGGCGCCCTCGTTGACGATGTTGGTGACGGCGAGGGTGTCGCCGGGGCGCCGCAGTCCGTCCACGTCGGTCGCCACGTCGAACACCACCAGGGTGTCGAAGAGCGCTCCGGCACCGGCCCGGCGGGCGATGCGCGCCAGCGAGACGTGCTGGTGGGGCAGCACCGCGGCCTGGTGTGCCCGGACGGCGGTCAGCAGGTCCTGCGCGGTCGTGGTGGCGGCCCAGCGGGCGCGCAGGGGGACCGTGTTGATGAACAGGCCCACCATGTCCTCGATGCCGGGCACGTCCGCGTCCCGCCCGGACACCGTGGAGCCGAACACCACGTCGTCACGGTGCAGGATGCCGCCCAGGGTGAGGGCCCAGGCGCCGTGGACGGCGACGCTCAGCGGCACACCGGCCGACCGGGCGGCCGCGTCGACGTCGGCGTCCGCGGTCGTCGCGGTGTCGGCGAAGTGCGCGGAGGGCGGGTGCCCCTCGGCGATCAGCGACGGGCCGGGGAGGTCCGCCAGTTGCTCGTCCCACACCCGGTCGCTCGCCGCGTCGTCGCGTGCGGCGAGCCGGCGCACGTGGTCGGGGAAACCGCCGAGCGCGTGTCCGGAACCCGGCGCCCGGTATTCGGCCAGCAGGCTGCGCAGCATGGGCGGCACGGACCAGCCGTCGGCGACGATGTGGTGCACCGTCTGCACCAGGACGTGTCTGCCGGCTCCCGCGCGGATGAGGGTGTACCGCATCAGCGGACCGGTCGCCAGGTCGAACCCGGCGCGGCGGTCGCGTTCGGCGTGGGCGCGGATCTCGTCGTCGGTGATGCCGGGGCGGTCCAGCGTGGTGAAGGGTGCCTCGTGCCCGCTCTCCAGTACGGAGACCACACGGCCGTCGGCCAGGGCCACGAAGCGCGCGGCCAGGTTCGGGTGGAGGGCCAGCAGGCGGGTGGCCGCCGCGGCCAGTCGGCCGGGGTCCACCTCGCCCTCCAGCGTGAGCAGTTGCTGCTCGACGTAGCTGCCGGTGGCGTCGTCGTCGTAGACCGAGTGGAAGTACAGACCCTCCTGCAGCGGGGTCAGCGGGAGGATGTCCCGCAGCGCCGGGCCGTCGAGGGCGTCGACGTCTGCCTGGGTGAGCGGCAGTGGGTGGAAGTCGCTGGGCGAGTGGCCGCCGTCGTCCAGGGCGGCCAGCCCGGTGAGCGCCTCCAGGTAGTACGCGCCGAGGGCGGTGATGTCCGTGTCGGTGAACATGCCGTCCGGCCAGGAGATGGCGGTGACCAGTGTGTAGGCGCCGGTGGCATCGGGTTCGGCGATCGCGTTGAACTCCAGGGCACGGGGCAGTCGCATGCGCGGATCGCGCTTCTCGCCCAACTGTCCGTTGACACTGGTCAGTTGCCATTCGTCCGACGAACTCGCGTCGAACCGGCCCAGATAGTTGAAGAGCACCTGGGGGGCGGGTGAGTCGAAGGCGACCTGGGCCAGATGGCGCAGCGCGCCGTAGGAGACACCGTGGTCCGGTACGCGGGCGAGGTCCTCCTTGACCGCCTTGAGCGCGGCGGACAGGTACTCGGGTGCGGTGGGGTCCGGGGTGGTGCCGGGGTCGACGGTCACCGGGAAGAGGGTGGTGAACCAGCCGATCGTCCTGGAGAGTTCCGGCTCGAAGCCGGCGGACGGGGCGACGAACGCGGCCTCACGGCCGTGGCCCTCGAGCTCGATGTGCGCGAAGGTCTGGGTCTGGCCGAGGTCGCGGCGCCGGCGGGCGACGGCGACGGCGAGCGCGGTCACCAGGACGTCGTTGACGCCCGCGTGGAACTTCGCGGGTGTGTCGCCGAGGAGCGCGGCCGTGGTCGTGGCGTCGGTCGAAACGGTCCGGATCCGCTCGCTTGCCACGGTGTCGTCCGCGGTCAGGGGGCGCCTGCCCAACGGTTGGTCGGGCCCCGGCAGGGGGCGGCGGAAGTAGGCGCTGTCCGCGTCGAACGCCGCGCGCTCCAGCAGCTGGGTCCAGCGCCGGAACGACGTTCCGGCCGAGGGGAGTTCTACCGCGGTGCCCGAGGTGAACTGCCGCCACGCCGTGGCCAGGTCGTCCATCAGCACCCGCCAGGACACGCCGTCGATCACCACGTGGTGGACGACGAGGGCCAGTTGCCGTGCCTCGCGGCGCCAGACGGCGCGCAGCATCGCGCCGCCCGCCGGGTCCAGTTCCTCGGCGGCGAGGGCGAGGCACGCGTCGAGCGGCCGGTCGCTCTCCCGCCAGAGCGGCACGGCCGGTACCGCATGCGTCTCCGTCTCCGCTTCCGCTTCCGCTTCCGGGATGTCGAAGCCCCAGCGCTCGCCGCGCACCAGCCTGGCCCGCAGCATGGGGTGCCGCCGGACCACGGCGGCGAGGATCGCGTCGAGGGCGTCGGCGGTCAGGTCCGCCGGGGTGTTGAGCACGACCGACTGGACGAATCCGTCGATGGCGTCCGTGGTCTCGCCGAGCCACTGCACGACGGGCGACCCCACGACGCTTCCGGTGGGCACGTCACGGTGGTCCACGACGGTGGTGTCCTCGCGGCTCGCCACCGCAGCCAGAGCTCCCACCGTGCTGTGGGTGAAGATCTGCCGGGCCGTGACGTAGAGCCCCGCGTCGCGCAGCCTGCCGAGCAGCGAGATGGCCAGGATGCTGTCGCCGCCGAGCTGGAAGAAGTCCTGGTCGACGCCGACCCGGTCGAGTTGGAGCAGTGCCGCGACCGCCGCGCACACCGTCCGCTCCTCGTCGGTGGCGGGCGGGACGGACGAGCCCGCGGCGATCACGGGCTCGGGCAGCGCGTTCCGGTCGAGCTTGCCGTTCGCGGTGAGCGGGAACTGCGTCATCACGACGACGTGGGTGGGCACCATGTACTCCACCATGTGCTCGCCGGCCCAGGCCTTGACCTCGTCCGCCCGCAGGTCCTCGTGTCCGGCGGCCGGGATGACGTACCCCACCAGGTAGGTGCCGCCCGCCGTGTTTTTCTTCGCGACGACGCAGGTGTGGCGCGCGTGGGGGTGCTCGGCGAGGCCGACCTCGACGTCCTCGATCTCCAGGCGCATGCCCCGGATCTTGACCTGGTTGTCCGCGCGGCCGAGGAAGTCGAGCGAGCCGTCGGGGGCGAAGCGCGCGAGGTCACCGGTCCGGTACAGCCTGGAGCCGTCGTCGGCGAAGGGATTGGCCACGAACCGGGACGCGGTGAGGCCCGGCGCGTTCACGTAGCCGCGGCCCAGCAGCAGGCCCCCCGCGTACAGTTCGCCGCCGACGCCGACCGGGACGGGGCGCAGTTCGTCGTCCAGGACGTACAGCCGGGTGTTGGGGTTGGCCCGGCCGATCGACGTCGACAGGCGCTCCGCCGCGCCCCGGTAGACGACGTGCGACACGCCGATCGTCGTCTCGGCGGGGCCGTAGCCGTGGTAGAGGGGGATGTCGAGCCGGGTGCGGAAGCGCTCGTAGAGTTCGGGCGTGAGCACCTCGCCGCCGCACCAGACGTGGCGGAGGCTGTCGAGGCGCCCCGAGTCGCCGGCCATCTCCAGCAGCACGTCCAGCATGGAGGAGACCAGGTACGTGAAGGTGACGCGCTGTTCGTCGATCACGCTCAGCAGGTGGTGCGGGTCGCGTTCGCCGCCGGGCCGCAGGACGACGAGTCTGCCGCCGCTGACGAGGGGCAGGAAGATCTCGTTGATGGAGATGTCGAAGGACAGCGGCGCCTTGAAGAGGGACGCGTCGTCGTGGCCGAAGCCCAGGATCTCGTGGATCTGCCAGAGCAGGCGCTCGCTGATCGCCTCGTGCCGGATCATGGCGCCCTTGGGACGCCCGGTCGAGCCCGAGGTGAAGATGACGTAGGCCAGGGCGTCGCCGGGGACGGTGACTCCGGTCCCCTCGGTGGGTCGGGCGCCGAACCGCCAGTCGCCGAGGTCGACGGCCACGGCGTCCGGTTCGCCCGGGGCGGGCTCGCCCGAGGCGTTGAGCTGTACGACGACCCCGGCGTCCTCGATGACGACGGCCCGGCGCTCGGCGGGCCAGTGCGGGTCGAGCGGGACGAAGGCGCCGCCCGCCTGGAGGACGGCGAGCAGCCCGATCACCATCTCGGCCGAGCGTTCCAGGGAGATGCCGACGACGTCTTCCGCGGTGACCCCTCGTGCGATCAGGTGATGGGCCAACTGGGCGGAATTCTCGGCGGCCTGACGGTAGGTCAGGGTGCGGCGTTCATCGACGACGGCCACGGCGTCCGGCCTGGCGCGCGCCTGTTCGCGGAACATCTCCACCAGGCCGGGGCGGACTCGGTCGGCGTCGGTGTCGTTCCACCTGGCGAGGAGCTCCAGCCGATCCGCCGGGCCACAGGGGCCGACGGTGCCGAGCGGGCGGTCCGGGAAGTCGGCCAGGTCGTCGAGCGCGAGCTGCGCCTCGTCGGGCCCGACGCCGTCCGGGAGGGTGATGGTCCGGCCGTCCGCGTCGACGCTCCAACCGGTGGGCGCGGTGCCGCCGTTGTCGGCCCAGCCGAGCACGTCGGTGAACAGGGTGCCCGGGGCCAGGTCGAGTCCGGCGGGGCCGCGGCCCGCGGCCCAGTACGCCAGTGCGACGGCACACGCCTCGGTGATGACCTGGTCGGAGAAATCGCCGGTGCGGCGGCGCACGCCGGTCAGCTGCGCGGGAGAAAGCCGTACGAGAGAAGCGGTCGGTTCCATCATCGAAGACTCAACGCCCCTTCCAAGG
Organism: Streptomyces sp. NPDC111628; assembly: GCF_055635195.1. NCBI lineage: Bacteria > Bacillati > Actinomycetota > Actinomycetes > Kitasatosporales > Streptomycetaceae > Streptomyces > Streptomyces sp. NPDC111628. The sequence goes on from NZ_JBVKBZ010000003.1 coordinate 405,999, forward strand.
AATGAAGGCAGGCTAACCTAACTTAGGCATGCCTAACACCCCGCCTAGCTGCCCTCCCGCCAGGCCCGCCACAGCCGTGCGTAGCGGCCACCCAGGGCCACCAACTCCGCGTGTGTGCCCTCCTCGACGACCCGCCCGGCGTCCAGGACGGCAATCCGGTCCGCCGCCATCGCCTGGGTCAGGCGGTGCGCCACGAACAGGGTGGTGCGTCCGGCGCACGCGGCGAGCACGGCCCGCTCCAGCTCCGCGGCGCCCTCGCTGCCCGCCTCCGCGGTCGACTCGTCGAGGACCACCACGGGCGCCCGGCCGAGCACCAGCCGGGCCAGCGCGATCTGGGCGACCTTGGTCACGTCGAGGCGCTCGCCGCCCTCTCCGACCGGTGTGTCCAGCCCGTCGGGCAGCGCGTCCACCCACGGACCGGCACCGACGGTGCGCAGGGCGGCCAGGAGTTCGGCGTCGGTCGCCTCCGGCGCGGCCAGCCGCAGGTCGTCGGCGAGCGGACCGGAGAACACGTGCGTCTCCTGGGTCAGGATGCTCACCAGGGCCCGTGCCCCGGCCTCGTCCAGCTGCGCCAGGTCGGCCGGCCCGACGCGCACCGACCCCGACTGCGGGGTCCCGATGCCCGCGACCAGCGCGGCCAGCGTCGTCTTGCCCGCGCCCGTCGCCCCCACGAGCGCGAGCGAGCCCCCTGCCGGGATCGTCAGGTCGACGTCCCTGAGGACCGGTTCGTCGGCACCCGGGTAGGTGAACGTCAGACCCCGCACGGTCACCGGGTACGCTCCGGCCGCCGCCGTCCCGACGGACGCGTCACCGACCAGCCGGTCCTCCGCGTCCTCCCCGAGCACGCCGACCAGCCGGGTCAGGCTCGCGCCCGACTTCTGCGCCTCGTCGAAGGTGAACATGATGGCGCCCAGCGGGGTGAACAGCCGGTGGAAGAGCAGCGGTGCCGCGGACACCTCGCCCAGGGTGGCCGCGTCCGCCTCCAGCAGCGCGTAGCCCACCACGATGATGAGGGTCAGCCCGATGAACTCGGCGCGGTTCTCCCGGCCGACGAACCGGCCGAAGAACCGGAACACCTCGATGCCGAGCTCGCGCACCCGCCACGACTCCCGGGTGACCCGTTCCCGGAAGGCGCCCTCGAGCCGGTAGGCCCGGACGGTGTCGATGCCGTTCAGGCCGCTGATCAGGGCCTGCGCCCGGTCGGCCTGGGCCACCCGCTGCTTCTGGTACAGCGGGGCGGACCTCGGCAGGTACCAGCGCAGGGCCAGCGCGTACGCGGGCAGCGCACCGGCGCCCGCCAGACCGAGCCGCCAGTCGAGCCCGAACATGCCGGCCGTGGCGATGGCGACGAGGACTCCGGCCGAGAACACCGTGGGAACGGCGGTGCGGATCCCCTTGGAGATCACGGCGACGTCGTCGCCGACCCGGGACAGCACGTCGCCTCGGCCCACCTGTTCGACGCGCGCGCTGGGCATCGCCAGGACGGCGCGGACGGCGCCCTCCCGCAGCCGGGCGAGCAGGTCGGCGCCCAGCCTCCCGATCAGACAGGTCGACACCGCGGTCGCCGCCGCGCCGAGCAGCGCCGCGGCGACCATCAGGGCCCCGATCGTGACCAGGACGGACTGTGACTCGCCCACGGCCACCGCGTCGACCACACGGCCGAGCAGCAGCACCGGAAGCACCTGGAGCGCCGCTCCCGCCACCGTGGTGAGCACGGTGGCGGTCGTCAGCCACGGCACCTCGCGGCAGTGCGCCGCGACCCATCGGCCGGCCTCGCGTCCGGTCGCCGTACGCAGAACGGCCGGGGGCGTGGCGACGCGGGTGTCGGTGACGCTCACACCTACCCGGCCGACTTGACGAGTTCGTCGACGGCGTACGGCATGGACAGCAGGGTGCCCTGGGAGATGGCCGCGCCGACCGCCGGGCCCTCACTGTCCAGCAGGTAGGACACCTTGCCGTTCTTGACGGCGTCCAGGTTGGTGAACAGCTCGAACTTCTTCAACGCGTCCTGGTCCGCCTTGTCGTTGATGACGAAGATGCGGTCCACGTCGACCAGGTCGACGCGCTCGGGCGAGAGCGTGGTGTAGAAGTCGCCGCCGGCGACCTTGTCGATCTCGGTCTGGTACTTGAAGCCGATGCCGGTCACCAGCCGTCCGCGCACGTCGGTGGAGGTGAACGGGGCCACCGAGTCCTTGTACCAGGACAGCACGACCGCGGTCTTGTCCGCGAACTCGGGGTGCGCCTGCTTGGCCGCGTCCAGCTTGCCCTGGATGTCGGCCACCATCTTCTCGCCCTCCTCGGCCTTGCCGAGCGCCTTGGCGATGTGCAGCGCGTTGTCCTGCCAGGGAGCGCTGAACGGCTCCTTCTCACCCTTGGTGCGGCCCACCGTGGGCGCGATCTTGGAGAGCTTGTCGTAGGCGGCCTGGTCGATCTCGGAGTAGACCGCGACGATCAGGTCGGGGCGCAGGGCGGCGATCTTCTCGTAGTTGGGGCCCGTGTCGCCGTTCTTCATGATGACCTCGGGCTTGGTGTCCCCCCACTTGTCCTTCACCCAGGGCCACTGGGTGTTGATGTCGGGGCTCTGGCCGGCCGGGTTCGGGTACTGGTCGACCATGCCGACGGGCTTGATGCCGAAGGCCAGGACGGTCTGGTCGTCGGTGTAGCCGACGGAGACGACCCGCTCGGGCGCCTTGTCGATCTTCGTCGTTCCGAACGCGTGCTCCACGGTGACCGGGAAGGCGCCGGCCGCGGCCGGTGTGTCGCCGTCGGCCTGGTCCGCCGAGTCGTCCGAGTCGGAACCGCACCCCGCGAGGAGTCCGACGCCGAGCGCGGCGGCGGACAGGGCCGCCGCGAGTCGTCGCCAGGGCTTCATACGCGTCGTTCTGAGGAGCATCCGGAGATCCCTTTGCTGTCGCGCCGTCCACTGCGCCCCCTCTGAGGGCAGCAAACCATATCGCGCCTGAGTGAGGTTAGCCTACCCTCACCGCTGCAACTCGGCTGCGGCTGGATCGAGTTCGACGTGGGTGCGTCCGATCGGCACGATGAGCGGGCGGTCCCCGACCGGGTCGTCGATCACCTTGGCGCGCAGCCCGAACGCCTCGTGCAGCAGACCGGCGGTGATGACGTCCCGCGGGTGCCCCTGCGCCAGGATCGCGCCCTCCCGCATGACGACGAGGTTGTCGCTGTAGCGCGCGGCCAGATTGAGGTCGTGCAGCACCATGACCACCGTGCGCCCGGACTCGTGCAGGTCGTCGACGAGGTCGAGCACGTCGACCGCGTGCGCGAGGTCCAGGTACGTGGTCGGCTCGTCCAGCAGCAGCAGGTCGGTGCCCTGGGCGAGGGTCATCGAGATCCACACCCGCTGGCGCTGCCCTCCGGACAGCGAGTCGACGGGCCGGTCCGCGAGGTCGGACACGCCGGTCATGGCCAGCGCCCGCCGTACGACGTCGGCGTCGTCCGAGGACCACTGCCGCAGCCAGCTCTGGTGCGGGTGACGGCCCCGGGCTACCAGGTCGGACACCGTGAGTCCCTCCGGGGCCACCGGTGCCTGGGGCAGCAGGCCGAGCTTCTTCGCCACGTCGCGGGTCCGGAGCGCGGCGATGTCCTCGCCGTCCAGCACGACCGTTCCGCCGGTCGGCCTGAGCAGCCGGGACAGGGTGCGCAGCAGGGTCGACTTGCCGCAGCCGTTCGGTCCGATGATGGTGGTGATCACCCCGGGCGGGATCGCCACGTCGAGGCCGTCGATGACGGACCGGGCCCCGTACCCGACGGTGACGGCCCGGGCCGCCAGCCGTGAGGCGCCGTCAACTTCCGTTTCGGTCCCGGTGATGGACTGAACGACCACAAGGCCCCCTCGATTAGGCTCGCCTTACTTTGTACCAGCTATCTGCGGTTCGCCCGCACCAGCAGATAGACGAGGAAGGGTCCGCCGATGGCGGCGGTGACCACGCCGACCGGCAGCGAGACGGGCAGGGCGGTGCGCGCGAGAAGGTCGGAGCCGGTCAGCAGCAGCGCCCCCACCAGGCCGGAGGCCACCAGCGGCGGGGTCGGGCACCTGGCCAGCCGCATCGCCACCTGCGGCGCCACCAGCGCGACGAACGGCACCGGTCCTGCCGCGCTCACCGCCACACCGGCCAGCAGCACCGCGCACAGCAGCAGGACCGCGCGCACCGTCCCGTACCGGACGCCGAGCCCGGCGGCGACCTCGTCGCCGAAGTGCAGCGGCTTGAACTGGAAGGCGACCGAGGCCACGACGACCAGCAGCACGAGCGTGCACCACAGCGCGACGTGGACCTCGCTCCACGACCGGTTGTCCAGCGAGCCCACCAGCCACGCCTGGGCCCGGGCCACGTCCCTGATGTCGGCGGTGACCAGCAGCCACGTCGTGATCGCCTGCATCACGGCGTTCACCGAGATGCCGATGAGGATGAGCCGGAAGCCGTCGATCCCGCGGCGCCACGCCATGAAGTACACCAGCAGACCGGTGCCGAGGCCGCCCGCCAGCGCCGCCGCCGACAGGCCCACGGAGTCGACCACGGCCGTGGCGGCGCCGCCGGACACCGTCACCAGGAACACCGCGACCGCTCCGGCGCCGCTGGTGATGCCGAGGACGTCCGGGCTGGCCAGCGGATTGCGGGCGATCGACTGGGTGAGGGCGCCGGACACCCCGAGCGCGACGCCCACGACGAGCCCGGCGAGCGCGCGGGGCATCCGCAGATCCATGATCACGAACCGGTCGACCTGCTCGCCCCCGCCGAAGACGGTGGCGACGACCCGGGGCAGGGCGATGGGAAAGTCCCCGACCCCGATGGACAGGCAGAACACCAGGAAGCACGCCACCGCCAGCAGCAGGGTGACACCCGCGATCCAGGGACGCCACACGAACGACAGGCCGCCGAACCGCACACCGGGCGCCACCGAAGCCCGCACGTCCGCCTTCACGTCCACCGCCGCATCCGCCCCGTTCGCCTTCACGTCCGCCCCGTTCACGCGCTCTTGAACTTCCCGCGCCACACCAGGACGGCGAAGAACGGTGCGCCGAGGAGCGAGACGACGACCCCGGCGTCCAGCTCCCCCGGCCGTACGACCAGGCGCCCCACGATGTCGCAGACCAGCAGCACCACGGCCCCGAGCAGACCGGCGTACGGCACCAGCCAGCGGTAGTCCGGGCCGGTCAGGTACCGCGCCACGTGGGCCACCATGAGCCCGAGGAACGCGATGGGGCCGCAGGCCGCCGTCGCCGCCCCGGCCAGCAGGGTGATGGCGACGATGCCGACGGTGCGGGTCAGCGCGATGTTCACCCCGAGTCCCCGTGCCACGTCGTCGCCCAGGTTGAGCAGGTTGACGGAGGGCAGCGTGGTCAGCGCCAGCAGCAGCCCGGCGGCGATGAAGGCGGACACGGGCCAGATGACGTCGAAGCCGACCCCGGTCAGCGAGCCCGCGTTCCAGAACCGCAGGGCGTTCAGCGAGGCCTTGTCCGTGAGCGCGACCGCCGTGGTCATCGCCGCGAGGAAGACCGTGACCCCCTGCCCGGCCAGCGCGAGCGTCAGCGGGTTGCCCGCCCCCCGGCCGATGCTCGACAGCCCGAACACGACGACGCCGGCGACCGCCGCGCCCGCGAAGCCGAACCAGACGTACTGGAACGGGCTGGTGAACCCGAAGGCGGCGATTCCCGACACGACGGCGAAGGAGGCACCGGAGTTCACGCCGAGGAGACCCGTGTCGGCGATGGGGTTGCGTGTGTACCCCTGGATCAGCGCCCCTCCGACGCCCAGCGCGATGCCGGCCACGACGGCGAGGACCGTGCGGGGCACCCGCACGGTCTGCACGATGAGCCTGATCTCGGTGAGGCGCTGGTCGGACTCGGGCGCCGCGAACAGCCCGTGCCAGACCTCGGCGGGGCTGAGCGCACGCGCTCCGACGGCCAGCGAGGCCGCCGCGGCGACGAGGAGGAGCGCCGCGAGCAGCCCCAGACCGGCAACACGGCGCCGGCGCGCCTCTGTCGGGCCTCTGGGAGCGGGCGCGGGACGCTCCACCTCGGTCGTGGTCATAGCGCCGTACATTAACGCGCGCCGGTGCCGGTCCCGTCGGCGACCGTGCGGGCCTCGTCGGAAGCGGACTTGAGACCCCGGTCGAGGAGCGACTCGAGGATCTCGCCGACCCGGACGGCGGTGTTGGAGAGCAGCGACGAGGTGATGCCGTGGGTGTGCTCCGTGCCGCCCTGGAGGTAGATGCCGCAGTGCAGGGCGGGGTCGGTGGCGACGCGGTAGTCGCGCTCGACGCGCACCCGGCCCTCGTCGTCGCGCAGGCAGCGGTCCGCGACCCCGCCGAGCAGGCCGAGGGGGTCGGCGGGTCCGTAGCCGGTGGCGAGGACCACCACGTCGGCGTCCAGGTGGCTCTCCTCGCCGGTGACCAGCGACGTCACGGTGGCGCGCACCCGGTCCGGTGTCTCCTTGACGTCGGAGAGCCGGGACACGTTGAGGAAGCGCAGCCGCTCGGTGCCGAGGACCTTCTCCCGGTACATCTGCCGGTACAGGTCGTCGATCAGGTCGATGTCCACCACGGAGTAGTTGGTGTTGCCGTGGTAGTCCATCAGCCGCTGTTTGACGCCGTCGGGCGCGGTGAAGTAGTCGTCGACCGCCGCCGGGTCGAAGATCCGGTTGGCGAACGCGCTGTCGTCGGCGGGGCTGTAGCCGTAGCGGGCGAAGACCGCGCAGACCTCGGCCGAGGGGAAGCGGCGGTGCAGGTAGGCGACGTTCTCGGCGGCGCTCTGCCCGGCACCGACGACGACGAACCGGGAGGGCGAGGTGCCCTCCAACGCATCGACCCTGGCCAGCAGTTCGGAGTTGTGCCAGACGCGGTCGCCGCGCTCCACGCCCTCCGGCACGAGGGGGCGCAGCCCGGTGCCGACGACGAGGTTGCGCGCCCGGTGGACCTCGAGCCCCTCCCCCGAACGCACCGTCACCTCCAGGTGGTCCACGACGCCGTCCCGGACGACGGGGGCGACGCCGACGACCTCGTGGCCGTAGGAGACCAGGTCGTCGACCTTGGCCGCGGCCCACTCGAAGTAGTCGTGGAACTCGACCCGCAGCGGGAAGAGGTTCTTGTGGTTGATGAAGTCGATCAGCCGCCCCCTGCTCTGCAGGTAGCAGAGGAAGCTGTACTGGCTGGCCGGATTGCGCAGGGTCACCAGGTCCTTGAGGAAGGACACCTGCATGGTCGCGTCGTCGATCAGCATGCCGCGGTGCCAGCCGAAGCGCGGCTGCTGCTCGAAGAAGCGGGCGTCGAGCTCCTCCTGCCCGCCGGCCTGTGCGTTGTGTTCGCGGATCGCGATCGCCATGGCGACATTGGACGGTCCGAAGCCGATACCAATGAGGTCGTGGACCAGCGTTGAGTCAGCAGGAAGAACCTGTGACATGTCACTCCCATCGTGCGCCGGAAACTTAGGTGAGCCTAAGCTAATGAGATACGGCTGTCGATAGGGCACACCAGAGGCCGATTCGAGCCAACTGGGGAGCCTCAAGGCGGTGTTGCACACTAAGGTAAGCCTTGCTTAACTGCCCGGGTCAGTCCCTGCCTTGAGGAGGAACCCCATGCGGGTCGTCATGTTCGGCTACCAGACCTGGGGCCACCGCACCCTGCGAGCCCTGCTGGACTCCGAACACGACGTGGTCCTGGTGGTCACGCACCCCAAGAGCGAGCACGCGTACGAGAAGATCTGGAGCGACTCCGTCGCCGACCTCGCCGAGGAGCACGGCGTCCCGGTGCTGATCCGCAACCGCCCGGACGACGACGAGCTGTTCGAGCGCCTCAAGGACGCCGATCCGGACATCATCGTCGCCAACAACTGGCGGACCTGGATCCCGCCGCGCATCTTCGGCCTCCCGCGCCACGGCACGCTCAACGTGCACGACTCGCTGCTGCCGAAGTACGCCGGGTTCTCCCCGCTGATCTGGGCGCTGATCAACGGCGAGACCGAAGTGGGCGTCACCGCGCACATGATGAACGACGAGCTGGACGCCGGTGACATCGTCCGGCAGGAGGCGGTGCCGGTGGGCCCGGCGGACACCGCGACCGACCTGTTCCACAAGACCGTCGATCTCATCGCCCCGGTCACCGTCGGCGCCCTCGGGCTCATCGCGTCCGGGCAGACGGAGTTCACCAAGCAGGACCGGACCCGGGCGAGCTTCTTCCACAAGCGGTCCGCCGAGGACATCCGCATCGACTGGAACTGGCCCGCCGAGGACCTGGAGCGACTGGTCCGGGCCCAGTCCGAGCCGTACCCCAGCGCCTTCACCTTCCACCGGGGCAGGCGGCTGGAGATCCTCGCCGCGGTGGTCTCCGAGGGCCGCTACGGCGGCACGCCCGGCCGGGTCTTCTACCGCGAGGGCGAGGGCGTGGTGATCGTCGCCGGGGCCGACGCGCGCCGGGGCCGCAATCACGGCCTCGCCATCACGCGCGTACGGACGGAGGACGGGCGGGAGTTGGCCGCGACGGAGTACTTCACCTCGATGGGCGGCTATCTGACCGCCCGCCCCTGAGCTCCGCGTCCGGACACCCATGACGGGCAGGGCCCGACCGTGGCGTCACGGTCGGGCCCTGCCGGGTTACGGGTCCTGCGCGGCCTCAGCCGCTCTTGCGCCGGAACGACCGCTGGCTGGCGGCCGGACCGTGGGTGCCCCGGATCTTCGCCACATCGGCGTTCGCGGCCAGGGCCGCGGCCTCCGCCTGTTTGCCGCGCTTGCGCTCCAGCGCCTCGCGGAATTTGTCCTTCAGGTTGTACTGACCGTCGGCATCGGGTGTCAGGGCGGTGCTTTCGGCCTCCGCCGGTTCCGAACCTGCTTGCGATGAAGACTCTTCAGTCATGGCGACCTCCTGGGCTCGGACAACAGGAGCCCAGCTTGTCACGACCGGCCGCCCGGAACCACCGAGAATGTTCCCGGGCCGGCCGGCAGGCTCACCGTGTACTGGCGCAGATACGTGTCCAGGTACGGCGACCGGTCACCGGCGGTGGCGACGTCGTCGGCCGGGTTGTCCAGCGCCAGCCTGAGCCTGGCCCCCTTGACCTCGGCGGTCTCGCCGGAAGGCGTGTCGCGCCAGGAGCCGGTCTGGATGGAACCGATCTCCACCGCCAGGACGTGCCCGGCGGCGAGGGTCCAGTCGGTCGCCTTCAGGTCGACCCTCATCCGGCCGGACTTCACCAGGGAGACCTGCTCGTCGAACATGACCGCGGTGCCGTCCGGGGCGACGTCGTACAGCTTGAGCATGACGTTCCCCTCACCGCGGGCCGTCAGGGACACCTGCGGGGTGCCGGTGACGCGCGTGGCGCCCTTCAGCGGCTTCGACCACACGAAGAAGCTGGAGGCGACCTCACCGGTGCGCTGACGCTTCGCCAGTTCCGCGGCCAGCCCTGCCGGGGCCGGCTGCTCGGTCGCGGGCGCGTTCTCCATGTCCCACCTGCCGGTCGGCTGCGGCGGAGCCTTCGGCGCCGGGCTGCCGGACGCGGTCAGGGCCGCGCGGGCGGACGCCCCGCCGTCGTCCACGTAGGAGCCGCCGCCGAGCGGCAGCGTGACCGTCCGTTCGGTGACGGGCCAGGTGCGCTGGGCCCGCCAGGCGCCGGTGGAGTCCTCGACGGCGTAGGCCGGGTAACGCACCGTCGGCCCGGTCCCCTTCAGGTACTGGTCGTAGAAGGAGAGGGTCTCGTCGTACCAGCCCTCTCGGCCCATCGCCAGGCGTCCGTCCTCGACGCGGTCGCCGCCGCGCACGTGGTCCCACTGGCCGAGCCAGCCGCGCTCGGGGCCGCGGTGGTTGTCGAGGTACTCCTCCATCTCCTCGGGCTTGGTGTTGTTCTCGACGAAGCCCTGGGTGACGAACAGCGGGGTGTCGCTGCCCCGGGCCATCCTCGCGAGGTCACGGGAGGTCCAGTGCTCGTCCCGCTGGTCGGATATCCGGTATCCGGCCGAGTTCTCCGTGAGGCACTCCGGGTGGGTCTCCTCGTAGCGGGCGGCGGCCTGGTACCGCGGGTCGTCGTCGGCCATCGGAGGCATGGAGGCGATGGAGTTGTAGGCACCGGCGGTACCGGTCACGTTCGGGCGGGGCACCCCGTTGGAGTAGATGTACTGGTACATGTCCCACACGGGTTCCTGCGCGACGACCGCCTTGAGCGCCCGCTGGTCCAGGTTGTTGCCGATGAGGCCCGTGACGGCGTCGTACGACTTGCCGTACATGCCGACCGCGCCGGTGGACCAGGGCTGCTTCGCGGCCCAGTCGACCGCGGCCTTCACGTCGGCCTGTTCGCCGGGCCCGCCCCAGTCCAGGCAGCCGGTGGATCCGCCGAAGCCGCGCAGGTCCACCATGACGAAGGCGTACCCCTGGTCGAACAGGTCGGTGCCCTCGATGAAGTCCTGGAAGCGGGCGGAGGGCCCGGTGTGCGACCAGCCCTCGGGACCGGTCTGGCCCGCGTGGGCGAAGTACGGGCCGATCGACAGGATGACCGGCACCTTCTCCTTCCGCTTCAGCCCTTCGGGCAGCAGGACGTCGGCGTGCAGCCGGGTGCCGGAGCGGTCGGAGGACGGGAAGTAGTGCTGGGTCCAGACCGAGCCCTCCGGGACGCGGTCGTTCTCCTCGTGCGTGACGGGGCCGTTCCCGGTGGCGGACGATTCGGCCTCCGCCTCGTGCGCCGCGACGGCGGGGCCCCCGAGGCCGACGGTGAGGGCGAGGGCGGCGACGAGTGCCGAGGCGGTCCGGACGACCGCGCGACGTGGTCTCACATGCTCCTCCATGGAAGGCGGGTGCAGGTGGTACGGGTGGTGCAGGTCTAGCAGCGAAGTCCCCCGCACGTCGATGGGGCCGAAACGCAACTACCCCTCCCACATCGGGCGTTGACGGACGCGAACGGCGCCCCCCTCCCGCCGGACGCGAACGGCGCCCCCTCTCCCGCCGGGCGCGCGGGACGACGGCACCCGGTCCTCACCGGCCGCGCATCCGGCCCCGCGTCCGCGCCCGCTCCGGAATCGCCCGCACCCCGTTCCCTGCCTAGGCTGGGCACGCCGATGGAACCGGAGTCCTTGCCGACCGCAGGAGAGTGGGGCGCCATGGCGCGGGGTGTCGAGTCGATCCGGCGCACCGCCCTGGGTGTCCTCGGTGCCCTCCTGCTGCTGATCGGCGTCGCGCTGCTGGTGCTGCCCGGGCCGGGCCTGCTGCTCGTCTTCGCCGGGGTGGTGCTGCTGGCGCGTGCCGTTCCGGCGCTGGACCGGTTCGTCGCCCCGGTCCGCGTCCGGGCGATGCGTACCGCCGAGGAGAGCGTGTCCTCCCGATGGCGTATCGCCGGCTCCGTGCTCGTGGGGCTGGGCCTCCTCGCCGCCGGCGCGGCCTGGGGCCTCGTGCCCGAGCTGCCGTACTCCGGATGGGCCACCGGGGCGAGTCTGATCATCTCGGGCTTCGTGCTGTTCGCCCTGCTCGGGTGGAGCCATCGCCGGGTGCGGGCGGCGCGGCGCGGGTCACCGCCGGCTTCGGGAAGCACGCGTTGACCAAACGGGACAGTGTTCCGTATATTTAACCGGGACAGCGTCCCGCTTCCGTCGCGCCGACGCGCCCCCTCCCGAACGGCACGGCCTCGCCGTCTCCGCCGTCGATTCATCGAACGGACATACGCATCATGAGCGCACCGACCCGCCCGACCGACTTCGTCCCCCCGCCCGCTCCCGTCCTCTCCGTCGCCCCGGTCGTGCTCCCGGCCCCGGGGCGCCCCGTGGACCTCCAGGTGCGGGTCTCCGCGCCCGTGACCGGGACCGGCCTGCCGGTGGTCCTGCTCTCCCACGGCCAGGGCTACTCGAACCACCTCTCCTCCCTGAACGGCTACGCCCCGCTCGCCAACCACTGGGCGGCACACGGCTTCGTCGTGATCCAGCCGACCCACCTCAGCTCGCGGACGCTCGCACTGGATCCCGGGACCCCCGGAGCACCCCTGTTCTGGCGGTCGCGTGCCGAGGACATGACGCGTGTCCTCGACGGGCTCGACGTCCTGGAGAAGGCCGTCCCACAGCTCTCCGGCCGACTGGACCGGAGCAGGGTCGCGGTCGCCGGGCACTCGATGGGCGGACACACCGCGAGCCTGCTGCTCGGCGCCCGGCTCACCGATCCGGACGACGGCACGGAGGTGGACCTGGCCGAGCCCCGGATCGGGGCGGGCGTCCTGCTGGCCGCTCCCGGCCGGGGCGGCGACGCCCTCAGCGAGTCCGCAGCCGAGAACATGCCCTTCTTCCTGACCACGGACTTCTCCCGCATGGCCGCACCCGCGCTCGTCGTCGCCGGTGACCAGGACGACTCCGCCCACCTCACGGTGTCCGGCCCCGGGTGGCACGCCGACCCCTACTCGCTCTCCCCCGGCCCCAAGTCCCTGCTGACCCTGTTCGGCGCGGAGCACGGGCTCGGCGGGGTGGCCGGGTACGACGTCGCGGAGACCACCGACGAGGACCCCGGCCGGGTGGCCGCGGTGCAGCGGCTCACCTGGGCCTACCTGCGCTCCGCGCTGTATCCGCAGGACACCGCCTGGCAGGCGGCACGGGACGCGCTGGCCGCCGGGCCGGACCCGCTCGGCCGGGTCGAGTCGAAGCAGGCCCCGAGCGGTCGGACCGTCGGGCCGTGAGGCACGGGGACGCCCGCTGGTAAAATGGGCGCACGCTTTGAGGCGCCCGGGTCCGTACCGAGGGGTACGGGCCCGGTCGCGTTCCGGGCGCCTGATCAGAAAGGTCTCCCATGAACGCGAAGCCGACCGCATCCTTCGACGGCCTCGGACTGCCGCCCGTGCTGGTGGAGACGATGACCGCCCTCGGGGTGACGCAGCCGTTCCCGATCCAGGCGGAGACCCTGCCCGAGGCGCTGGCCGGGCGCGACGTCCTCGGCCGGGCGCGGACCGGCTCCGGCAAGACGCTGGCCTTCGGGCTCGCCCTGCTCGCCAGGACCGCGGGCCGGCGCGCGGAGTCGAAGCGGCCGCTGGCTCTCGTCCTGGTGTCGACCCGGGAGCTGGCCCAGCAGGTGAGCGACGCGCTGGCACCGTACGCGCGGGCGCTGGACGTGCGCCTGACCACCGTCGTCGGCGGGCTGTCGATCAACCGGCAGACCCAGGCGCTGCGCGACGGCGCCGAAGTGGTCGTCGCCACGCCGGGCCGCCTGACCGACCTGGTCTCCCGCCGGGACTGCCACCTGAACCAGGTGCGGATCACGGTGCTGGACGAGGCGGACCAGATGTGCGACCTGGGGTTCCTGCCGCAGGTCTCCGGGATCCTGGACCAGGTGCCCTCCGACGGGCAGCGGCTCCTGTTCTCGGCCACCCTCGACGGCGACGTCGACCAGCTGGTGCGGGACCACCTCCACGACCCGGTCCCCGTGTCGGTCGACCCGGCGTCGGCCTCGGTGAGCACGATGGAGCACCACGTACTGACCGTCCACCCCGCCGACAAGTACGCGACCGCCACCGAGATCGCCGCCCGCGACGGCCGGGTGCTGATGTTCCTCGACACCAAGGCCGGGGTCGACCGGTTCACCCGGCAGCTGCGGGCCTCCGGGGTGTCCGCGGCCGCCCTGCACAGCGGGAAGTCGCAGCCGCAGCGCACCCACACCCTCGCCCGGTTCGTCGAGGGCGGGGTCACCGTGCTGGTGGCCACCAACGTCGCGGCGCGGGGCATCCACATCGACGACCTCGACCTCGTCGTCAACGTCGATCCGCCGGCCGACGCCAAGGACTACCTGCACCGCGGCGGGCGTACGGCGCGGGCCGGCCGGGCGGGGAGCGTGGTCACGCTCGTCACCCCGGACCAGCGGCGCGAGGTGAACCGGATGATGTCCGAGGCCGGGATCCGGCCGACGGTGACCCCGGTGCGGTCGGGCGAGCAGAAGCTGACGGACCTCACCGGCGCGAAGCGCCCGCCGGCCGGGCAGGGCAAGGAGAGCGGCAACGCCCCGTTCCGCGGGATGGGCACCCGCCCCGGCGGTGCCGCGAAGGGGTCCCGCAAGGCCGTCGAGGCGCGCAAGGCCGCGGAGGCGCGCGCGGCGGCCCGGGTGCGCAGGGGCCGCTGACCCCGAGGGCGAACGTGCCGCCCCGGAGGGGGACTTGACGCCCAGAACTTTGCACACACTGATGACAAAGTATGGACATGCCAAGCGGAAGTCTCCTACCTTGGCGGCGGAACGTCCGTCCTGCCGCACAAGACCGGAGCGACATCCGGCACGGTCCGGTCCCCACCACCCGGAGGACCCATGCACCCACGGCTGTTCTCGCGTGCCCGAAGACACCTCATCGTCCTGCTGACGTCGGCCGTCGCGCTCGGCGGCGCCTGGGCCGCCCCGGCGTCCTCGGCGGCCCCCGCCGACATCCCGCCGCAGGAACCCGGCGTCACGCTGCGCGTGTTCGACGTCCAGACGCCGCTGAACGAGCTGTGCACCCTCAAGCCGGGCCAGACCCCCAACCACGACAAGCTGATGCCGACGGTCGACTGGTCCACCACCGCCGACTTCGGCGGCATCGCCGACAACTTCGTCTCCCAGGCGTCCGGTTACCTGGTGGCGCCGCGGGACGGCACCTATGTGTTCCGGCTCGTCAGCGACGACGGCTCCCGGCTGACCCTCGACGACGCCACGGTGATCGACCACGACGGGCTGCACGGAGCGGAGCCCAAGGACGGCACGGTCGAACTCACCGCGGGAGCGCACCCGCTGCGCATCGACCACTTCGACCGCGGCGGAGGCCAGCAGCTGCAGCTGTCCTGGATGCCGCCGGGCGAGAGCGGGTTCACCGTCGTACCCACCGAGGCGCTGAGCACCGACGCAGGGGTCGTCCGGGTGACGGCGCCGGGCCGCAAGGAGTGCGAGGCCGGGCGCGACACCCCCGGCGACGGTCTGCCGCTCACCTCCGTGCGCCCCGACCTCGACCTCACCGACCTGCGCCCCGAGGGGTTCGAACCGCAGGTCACCGGCATGGACTGGCTGCCCGACGGGCGCCTGGCGATCAGCACCTGGGGCGGCACCGACAACGTTGCCGGAGAGGTGTACCTCCTGGACAACGTCACCGGCGACACCAGCCGCGACCAGGTGACCGTCGAGAAGGTGGCGAGCGGGCTGCGCGAGCCGATGGGCATCAAGTACGTGGACGGTTCGCTCTACGTCTCGCAGAAGCACGAGCTGACCCGGCTGGTCGACAGCGACGGCGACGACGTGACCGACGAGTACCGCACGGTGGCCACCTGGCCCTACGGCGGCAACTTCCACGAGTTCGCGTTCGGCCTGCTCTACCGGGACGGCTACTTCTACGTGAACCTCTCCGTCGCCATCGACCTCGGCGGCGCGACCACCGACCCGCAGCCCGCGCCCAACCGCGGGACGACCTACAAGATCAGCAAGAAGACCGGGAAGATCAGCCCGATCGCGGGCGGACTGCGCACGCCCAACGGCATCGGCTGGGGACCGGGCGGCAGTCTCTTCGCCACCGACAACCAGGGCGGCTGGCTGCCCGCCTCGAAGCTCGTCCAGATCAAGCAGGACCGCTTCTTCAACCACTACACCGAGCCCGCCGGGCCCTTCGAGGACTCCCCCGTCACCGAGCCGGTGCTGTGGCTGCCGCAGAACGAGATCGGCAACTCGCCCTCCACCCCGCTGTACCTCACCAAGGGCAGGTTCGCGGGTCAGATGCTGATCGGCGACGTCACCTACGGCGGCCTCCAACGCGCCTACCTGGAGAAGGTGAAGGGCCAGTACCAGGGCGCCGTCTTCCGCTACACCCAGGGCCTGGAGGCGGGCGTCAACCGGGTCTCCATGGGCCCCGACGGCGCGATCTACACCGGCGGCCTGGGCGCCGACGGGAACTGGGGACAGGAGGGCAAGCTGAAGTTCGGCCTCCAGAAGCTGACGCCGAACGGCGGCAACACCTTCGACGTCCAGAAGATGCGGGCCGTGCCCGGCGGCTTCGACCTGACGTACACCCAGCCGGTGTCCGAGGAGACGGCCGCGGAGCTGGCCTCCCGCTACGAGGCCCAGCAGTGGCGCTACACGCCGACCGGCGACTACGGCGGCCCGAAGATCGCCGAGGAGGAGCTGGCCGTGCGGTCCGCGACGCTCTCGGACGACGGCCGCACCGTGCGGCTGCGGCTGGACGGCCTGAAGCCGGACCGCGTCGTGCACGTGCGCTCCCCGCGCCCCTTCACCTCGGCCTCCGGCGAGACCCTCTGGAGCACCGAGGCCTGGTACACGCTCAACGAGATGCCCGGCAAGCAGCCGCCGGCGGCGACCCTGTACGAGGCCGAGGAGGCGCGGCTGACGGGGAAGGCGGGCATCAACACCGACCACGTCGGCTACTCCGGCAGCGGCTTCGTCGACCGCTACGCCACCGAGGGCGAGGCCACCACGACCTTCGACGTGACCGTCCCGAAGACCGGTACCTACGACGTGGGCCTGCGCTACTCCAACGGCCCCAACCCCTTCGAGGGCACCAAGTCCCTCTCCCTGTACGCGGGCGGGAAGAAGGTGCGCCAGACACAGCTCCCGTCCACCGGGGACTGGGACACCTGGTCCACGCGCACCGAGAGCGTGCGGCTGCGCGCCGGCCACAACACGGTCTCCTACCGCTACGACCCCGGCGACACCGGCCACGTCAACCTCGACCTGATCACCGTGCGCCCGCACGGCGCCCCGGTCGCCCTGTTCGACGGCACCGCCGCCTCGCAGGAGCAGTGGCAGCACACGGACGGAAGGAAGGTGGCCTGGCCGCTGACCGAGGAGCGGTCGATGGAGGTGTGCTGCGGCGACATCCGCACCAAGGACGCCTACCAGGACTTCAAGCTGCACGTGGAGTTCCGGGTGCCGCTGCTGCCGGACGACGTGACCGGCCAGGACCGCGGCAACAGCGGCATCTACCTCCAGGACCGCTACGAGCTGCAGATCCTCGACTCCTACGGTGACACCACCCTGGACACCAACGAGGCCGGGGCGATCTATCTGAAGAAGGCACCCGACACCAACGCGGCGACGGCCCCGGAGACCTGGCAGACGTACGACATCGTCTTCCGTGCCGCGCGCTTCGACGAGAACGGCGCCAAGACCGCCGACGCGCGGGTGACGGTGGTGTGGAACGGCAGGACGGTCCACGACGACGTCGCCCTCGACGGGCCCACCGCGGCGGGCCGGGCCGAGACACCGGCCGCCGGGGCGATCCGGCTGCAGGACCACGGGAACAAGGTCCGGTTCCGCGACATCCGCATCGAACCGCTGGACTGACCCCTAGGGCCTGTCCGGCGGATCAGGTCGCAGGAAAGAAGCGGTACTTCGTCGGCGCTGGTGAGCGGGGTCTGGTGCGTGCAGCTGCAAGGCGGAGGAGGGAGTCGACGCGGAGCGTCGGCGAGTGACGACAACGCCGCAGATGGGCGTGCCAGACCCCGCGTCTGCGGCATGATCCGCCGGACAGGCCCTAGCCGTGCGGGGCGGTTCCTGACGGCCGCCCCGCACCTCCCGCTCCACGGATCCGGTGGCTGGTCCGGTGCCCCGGCCGCCTCTGGGTAGGGTGAATCGAGGAACACCCTGCCCGTCGAACAAGGAGCGGAATTGAGCGAGCCGGCGTCCATCGCCCTGCAGAAGGAGATCGCCCGGGAGCTGGAGGTCGCGGAGACCTTCGACGCCGAACGGGAGATCGAGCGCCGGGTGGCCTTCCTCGCCGAGCGGCTGACCTCGACCGGTCTGCGCGCCCTCGTCCTCGGGATCAGTGGCGGGGTCGACTCGACCACCGCGGGCAGGCTGTGCCAGCTCGCCGTGGAGCGGGCCCGCGCCGCCGGGCACGAGGCGCACTTCTACGCGATGCGGCTGCCGCACGGGGTCCAGGCCGACGAGGACGACGCCCAGCAGGCGCTCTCCTTCATCCGGCCCGACCGGGTGCTGACCGTGGACATCAAGCCCGCGAGCGACGCGGCGCTCGACGCCCTGCTCGCCGCCGACGTGGCCTTCCGGGATCCCCACCACCAGGATTTCGTGCACGGCAACATCAAGGCCCGCCAGCGCATGATCGCGCAGTACGCGGTGGCCGGGGCGCACGGCGGACTGGTGGTCGGCACCGACCACGCGGCGGAGGCGGTCTCCGGCTTCTTCACCAAGTTCGGCGACGGCGCCGCCGACCTCGTGCCGCTGACCGGCCTCACCAAGCGCCGGGTGCGCGCGGTCGGGGACGCGCTGGGTGCGCCCGCCGCGCTGGTCCGGAAGGTCCCGACGGCCGACCTGGAAACCCTCGACCCCGGCAAGGCCGACGAGGACGCCCTCGGAGTCACCTACGAGGAGATCGACGACTTCCTGGAGGGCAAGCCGGTGAAGGAGCAGGCGTTCGAGACGATCGTCACCCGTTACCGGCAGACCGACCACAAGCGGCGGATGCCGATCGCTCCCTGACCCTTGGCCGGTGGCGTGCGGTGGCCTCCACCGGCGGCCACCGCACGCCAGCCATGTCCTTTATGTGCGGTTTGCCCGAAGTCGCCTTAGTCTGTCCGAGGAGGTGCCCGAACCAGGACCGACACCGGCCGGAGAGACGGAGCAAACATGGCGGACTTCATCGGCGCGGTGGACCAGGGAACCACCAGCACCCGGTTCATGATCTTCGACCACGGTGGCAACGAGGTCGCGAAACACCAGCTGGAGCACGAGCAGATCCTCCCGCGCTCGGGGTGGGTCGAACACGACCCGGTGGAGATCTGGGAGCGCACCAACTCGGTGATGCAGAACGCGCTGCGCAACGGCGGCCTGTCGGGGACGGACCTGGCGGCCATCGGCATCACCAACCAGCGGGAGACCACGGTGGTCTGGGACCCGCGCACCGGCCGCCCCTACTACAACGCCATCGTGTGGCAGGACACCCGCACCGACGCCATCGCGGCGAACCTGGAGCGGTCGGGCCGGGGCGACGTCATCCGCCGCAAGGCCGGGCTGCCGCCCGCGACGTACTTCTCCGGCGGGAAGATCCAGTGGATCCTGGAGAACGTCGACGGCGTCCGCGAGGCCGCGGAGCAGGGACACGCGGTGTTCGGCAACACCGACTCCTGGGTCCTGTGGAACCTCACCGGCGGCCCCGACGGCGGCATCCACGCCACCGACGTGACCAACGCCAGCCGCACCATGCTGATGAACCTGGAGACGCTCGACTGGGACGACGAGCTGCTGGGCTTCTTCGGCATCCCGCGCGGCATGCTGCCCACCATCAACCCCTCCTCGCACCCCGAGGCGTTCGGCACGACCCGGACCTCCCGGCCGCTGCGCGCCGCCGTGCCCATCACGGGGGTGCTGGGCGACCAGCACGCGGCGACCGTCGGACAGGTCTGCTTCTCGCCCGGCGAGGCCAAGAACACCTACGGCACCGGCAACTTCCTGGTCCTCAACACGGGCACGGAACTGGTCCGCTCCCAGCACGGCCTGCTGACCACGGTGGCCTACCAGTTCGGCGACAACCCGCCGGTCTACGCGCTGGAGGGCTCCATCGCGGTGACCGGGTCCGCGGTGCAGTGGCTGCGCGACCAGATGAAGATCATCAAGACCGCGGCCGAGAGCGAGGAACTCGCCCGCACGGTCGAGGACAACGGCGGGATGTACTTCGTCCCCGCCTTCTCCGGCCTGTTCGCCCCTTACTGGCGCTCCGACGCGCGAGGCGCCATCGTCGGCCTCGCCCGGTACAACGACAACGCACATCTGGCCCGGGCGACGCTGGAGGCCATCTGCTACCAGAGCCGCGACGTCGTCGAGGCCATGGAGCAGGATTCCGCGGTCCACCTGGACGTGCTCAGGGTCGACGGCGGGGTGACCGCCAACGACCTGTGCATGCAGATCCAGGCGGACATCCTCGGCGTCCCCGTCAGCCGCCCGGTCGTCGCCGAGACCACCGCCCTCGGCGCGGCCTACGCGGCGGGGCTGGCCACCGGATTCTGGCGGGACACCGACGAACTGCGCACCCACTGGAGCGAGTCCAGGCGCTGGGAGCCCCAGTGGTCCGAGGAGCGGCGCACGGAGGGGTACGCGGGCTGGAAGATGGCGGTGGAGCGCACGCTCGACTGGGTCAAGGTCCCGGAGAGCTGATCCGGGGCGGATCAGCGGCCGACGATCCTCGGCGGCGCAGCCCCCGGACGCCTCTCGACCCGCACCCCACATTTCTGGACTTGCCAGTCCATTTTTCACGCCGCACAGTGGCATCCGCGCCCCGGCCGCCGACCGGCCGGGGCGACGGAGAAGCACACGGGTGAGACGGCAGGCAAGGAGCAGGACATGTCGATGCGGCTTGCGGACAGGACCGCGCTGGTGACCGGGGCGACCAGCAACATCGGACGGGCCATCGCGGAGGCCTTCGCCGCCGAGGGGGCCCATGTGGTCGTCTCCGGGCGCAGCGCCGAACGGGGCAGGGAGGTCGTCGACGGCATCCGCGCAGCCGGCGGCCGGGCCGACTTCGTCCACGCCGACCTGGACGGCAGCGCGGCCGCCTCACGGGCGCTGGCCCGCGAGGCGGCCCGCGTGCTGGGCGGACGCGTGGACGTGCTGGTCAACAATGCCGGGATCTATCCGCCCGGCACCACGACCGACACCGACGAGGAGACCTTCGACCGGGTCTACTCCGTGAACGTCAAGGCCCCGTTCTTCCTCACCGCGGCCCTCGCACCCGCCATGGCGGCGGCCGGGGGCGGGGCGATCATCAACCTGGGCTCCTGGATCGCGCGCCTGGGCGTCCCGGTCGGCGCCCTCTACAGCTCCACCAAGGGTGCCGTGGAGACCCTGACGCGGGCGTGGGCGGCGGAGTTCGGGGCGCGCGGCGTACGGGTGAACGCCATCTCGCCGGGTGTGGTGCAGACGCCCCCGCCCGGCGAGGTCCACCCCGCCGAGGTCATGATGAAGGGCACGCCGGCGGGACGGATGGGCACGCCCGAGGCGATCGCGAGCGCGGCCGTCTACCTGGCCGGCGACGAGTCCTCGTTCGTGCACGGCACCGTGCTCGACGTCGACGGCGGGCGTACCGCGGCGGCCGTCATCGCCGCCTGACACACGTCACGTCCGGACCGGGACGGACATCCGGACCCCGACGGGCGTCCGGCCCGGCCGGTGCCGCGTCACCGCGCGGCGGTGCCCGCGTGCCGGAGGTCCGCGATCCCCTGGTCCAGGGCGGCCCGCAGATGGGTGGACCGCCCCGTCGAGAGCAGGATGGACACGCCGCCCTGAATGGCCGTCAGCAACGCCGCCGCCCTGGTCTCCACATCGAGGTCGGCGGGGAGCCTGCCGGACGCCTGGAGCGACCTGATGCCCGCCGCGAGGCTCTCCTGCCACTGGCGCAGCAGCTCGACCACGATCGCGCGGGTGCCCGGGGTGGAGCGGCCGATCTGCAGGAACAGCGACCCGAGCGGGCACTGGTCGCCCTGCGTCTCGTAGCGCTCGATCACGACGTCCCGCCATTCCTGCCAGGCCTCCCACGAGTCGAGGCGGCCGAGCTGGGGCTGCTGGTCCTCCAGCACCTGATCCGCCTCGAACCGGGCCACCTCGACGAGCAGTTCGTCCTTGCCCGCGGGGAAGTAGTGGAACAACTGGCTCTTGCTGGTGGCGGTCCGCGCCATGATGTCGTCCAGGGTCGTCGTCGCGACGCCCCTCTCCCGCAGCACCGCCGCGGCACCCTCGACGATGCGGCGCCGTGTCGCCCTGCCCTTGGCCGTCAACTCACCGCGCACGCCGTACACCTCGGAATTATTGGACTGGTGGGTCCATCGTACGGGCGTCCCCTTAAGGTGATCCCATGTCTGCCGGATTGAGCGCGGCGAGGACCCGGGCCGCGCTGCGCACCAGCGCGCGCGTCTCGGGCGAGTTGCTGCTGATACTCGTCATGCTCGCGGTGACCCTGTGGGTCCTCGGCCGTATGTGGTCGGTGGTGTGGCCACTGCTCGTCGGTCTGCTGCTGACCACGTTGACCTGGCCCTCGGCCCGCTTCCTGCGGCGGCACGGGTGGCGTCCGGCCCTGGCCGCCGCGGTGGTGACGGTGGCCTTCCTGCTGGTCGTCCTGGGTATCGTGGCACTGATCGCCGTACCGATGTCCTCCCAGACCGACGAGTTGAGCGACGGCGTGGTCGAGGGCATCCAGCGGCTGCGCGAGTGGGCCGCGGGGCCGCCGCTGAACATCGGTGACGACGAGATCACCGGTGCGGTCGATTCAGCGGTGGCACGCATCCAGGACAGCGTCGGCAGCATCACCACCGCCGTGGCGACGGGCGTGGGCGTGGTGGTCAACGGCCTGATCACGGCCGTTCTGGGCGTCTTCCTGATGTTCTTCTTCCTCAAGGACGGGCCGCGGTTCCTGCCCTGGCTGGCCCGCCAGTTGCCCGGTCGGCTGGCCACCGACGTCCCGGTCGTCGCCCTGCGGGGCTGGGAGACCCTGGGCTCCTTCGTCCGGTCGCAGGCCCTGGTGGGACTGCTCGACGCCGTGTTCATCGGCCTCGGCCTGTGGATCCTGGACGTGCCGCTGGTGCTGCCCCTGGCGGTGCTGACCTTCGTGTCTGCGTTCGTGCCCATCGTGGGCGCCCTGTTCGCGGGCTTCGTGGCCGTGCTGATCGCCCTGGTGTCGAACGGTCTGACGGACGCGCTCATCGTGCTCGCGATCATCGTGGTGGTGCAGCAGTTGGAGGGCAACGTCTTCCAGCCCATCCTCCAGAGCCGGGGCCTCGGTCTGCACGCGGCGGTGATCCTGCTGGCGGTGACGCTGGGCGGCAGCCTGTCCGGGATCGTGGGCAGCCTGCTCGCCGTCCCCCTCGCCGCGCTGATCGCGGTGGTGTGGAACTACGTGCGCGAGCAGTTGGCCGAGCCGCAGGAAGACGCCGCGATCGCCGACGGCTGAGCCGACGGACGGGTCCCCTCGTGCCAACGGCTCGCCCTCGCGCGAATTGGGTCGCGACCGGGCGGCAGGTGGTGTTGGCTGTCGGGCGTGGATCTCTTCTCCCGCTCCTGGTCGGCCCTGCTCACCGCGGTCGCCGACCTCTCCGACGAGGACTTCGCCCGGCCGTCCGGCTGTGCCGGCTGGCTCGTCCGGGACCTGGTGTGCCATCTGGTCGTCGACGCCCAGGACGTCCTGATCACCCTGGCCACCCCGACCGCCGAGGAGCCGACCCGGGACGCGGTGACCTACTGGCAGGTCGTCGAACCCCCGACCGGGGACGACCCGCTCGACGCGCTCATCGTCCGCCTGGCCGCCGCCTACGAGCAGCCGGAGCTGCTCAAGTTCCATCTCGACGACGTCGGTTCCGCCGCGGGGCGCGCCGCCGCGCTGGCCGATCCCACGGGCCGGGTCGGCACCCAGGGCCAGGTGCTCACCGCGGGCGACTACCTCTCGGCGTACGTCCTCGAATGGTCCCTGCACCATCTCGACCTGGTCGCGCACCTCCCAAAGGCGGCGGCGCCCCCCGCCGAGGGGCTCGGGCGCGCGCGGGAGCTGTTCGAAGGGGTCGTCGGCGCGGCGTTCCCCGCGGCGTTCACCGACGCGGACGCGCTGCTGATCGGCACCGGACGCCGGACGCCGACCCCGGCGCAGGCGGCCGCGCTGGGCGCGTTGGCGGCGCGGCTCCCGTTCCCGGTCGGCTGACCGGCTGCGTCGGGCACGTCGGGCACGTCGGCCCGGTGAACCCGGCGGTCGGCGTCCGGGGGCGCAAGGGGGCCGTGCGGCGGGTCGTCCAGGAGTCCGGTGGTCCGGTGAGTAGTCCGGTGGTCCGGTGGGTCGTCCGATCGGACGACAGGGCCGTCGTCCGTCCGGCGGCCGCGCGGGAGCCGGTGCGTCGACCTCTGCCGGGGCCCCGCGGGTTCAAGCTGGAGGCACACGTCCCGTCCCCGACACCGCGGAGCTGTCCGACCATGACCGCCAAGCCACCCACCCCCGCCGACCTCGCTCTGTCGGACGCCGTTCGCCGCGGTGACGCCGATGCCGCCCGGGCCGCGCTGCGGGCCGGCGCCGACCGGGAACTGCGCGACGGACAGGGCCGCACGCCGCTGCTCCTGGCGGCCCTGGCCGACCGGGTCGCGGTCGCCGAGGTCCTGGTCGCG
Organism: Streptomyces sp. NPDC111628; assembly: GCF_055635195.1. Classification (NCBI taxonomy): domain Bacteria; kingdom Bacillati; phylum Actinomycetota; class Actinomycetes; order Kitasatosporales; family Streptomycetaceae; genus Streptomyces; species Streptomyces sp. NPDC111628. The sequence goes on from NZ_JBVKBZ010000003.1 coordinate 430,071, forward strand.
GCCGGCGCGGACGTCGACGCACGGGACGCGCGGGACGACAGCGCATGGCTGGTCACCGGGGTCACGGGCAGCGTCGCGATGATGCGGGCGCTGCTGCCCGGCGCTCCGGACGTCACGCTGACCAACCGCTTCGGCGGCGTCTCGGTCATCCCGGCGAGCGAACGCGGCCACGTGGCCTACGTACGCGCCGTGCTCGGGGAGACGGACATCGACGTGGACCACGTCAACCGGCTCGGCTGGACGGCGCTCCTCGAAGCGGTCGTCCTCGGCGACGGCGATCGTGCGCACCAGGACGTCGTGGCGGCCCTGCTCGCCGCGGGCGCCGACCCCTCGCTGCCGGACGGCGACGGTGTCACGGCCCGTGCCCACGCCGAACGCAGGGGCTTCGAGGCCATCGCCGACCTGCTGCGGCGGGCCGAGTCGCAGGGCGGCGACGACCCTCGCACCGAGGGTGGCAGGCGGTGAAGCGGCGTTCCCTCGCGGGCCGCCTCGCCGCGCTGGCCGCCGTCACCGCGACGCTGGGCGGATGCGCGTCGGACGACGGCGGCGACCGGGCGGCGCCCCCGGTGTCCGCCCCGCCCGCCACCGCGGCCCCGCGCACTCCCGACTCCGGCGGCGCCCCGGCACGCTCGCCGGACGGCACCCTGCTGGTCACGGACTTCGGCGCCGACACCGTCACCTTCGTCGACCCCGCCGGGCGGGGCGAGGCGGCCGACCTGGGCTCGGTACGGGTCGGGACGGCGCCGTACGGGATCGCGCTGGGCGAGGACGGCACGGCGTGGGTGGCGACCGCGGAGGGCGTGGCCGTCGTGGACACCGGGACCCGCGAGCGCACCGCCCTCCTCCCCTACCGGACGGACACGGGCCCGGTGACGACCGGCGAGTACCGGGGCGGCGGCATGGGCATCGCCCTGTCCCCCGACGGCAGCCGCGTCTACGTCGGGGTCAACGTCCCCGGCGGCAAGGGCACCCTGGAGGTCGTCGACACGGAACGGCGGGAGGTGACGCGGGTGGTCCCGGTCGGTCGCCGTCCCTTCGACGTCGACGTCTCGCGCGACGGCCGGCAGGTCTACGCGACCAACCACGACTCGTTCGACGTGAGCGTCGTCGACACCGGCGACTGGACGGCGCGCCGCATCGAGGTCGCCCCGTACGGCACCGAGGGCGGCCTCGGCTCCTGGCTCAAGCCGCACTACACCGCCGTACGCCCCTCCGACGGCGCCCTGCTGCTGCCCTTCGAGGGCGAGCGCCTCGCGGTGGTCGATCCCGGCACCGGGCAGGTCCGGATCGAGGACATGACCGCCAACACCCACCAGCACGGCGTCACGGCGGGCGCCGACGGCACGCTCTACGTGGTGGGCACCGGCCCGATCGACCCGTCCGAGGACGACGGCCCGTCCCTGACCGTCCGCTCGCCCGACGGCGAGGAGCGGGTCGTCCCGCTGGAGGGCCCGCACGAGACCGTCACCCTGTCGGCCGACGGCCGCACGGCCTACGTCTCCGGCGGCTTCACCCGCGACGGCTACTGGAACGGCCTGAGCGTCGTCGACGTCGCGACCGGCCGGGTGACCCGGCTCCCGGTGGGCGAGCGGCCCCTGGCCGTCGCGGTCCTCGGCGGCGGCAGGGGAACTGGCGCCGCCTGAGCGCCCGGAGGGCCGAACGGCCCATGTCGGCGACCGAGGAGCCCCGGTGTCCCGGGCCGGCCGTGCCCGCCTCCTGGACCGCGCCACCCCGGCGCGGGTCTCACGGACCCGCTCGACGACCGGGAGCTAGTCCTGTGCGGTGGGACGGACCACGATGTCGCCCACGTCGACGCCGTCGGGCTGCTCGACGGCGAAGGCGACCGCGCGGGCCACGGCCTGCGGCGGGATCGCGATCCGGTCCCTGGTCTCGAGGGTCTGGGCCCTGGCCCCGGCGTCCGGGATGCCGTCCGCGAAGTCCGTGTGCACGAATCCCGGTGAGACCACGGTGACCCGCAGGCTGTCACCGGCCTCCTGGCGCAGCCCCTCCGACACGGTGCGCACCGCGTTCTTCGTCCCGGCGTAGACCGACATGAGCGGGGTGATGCGCAGTCCGGCGGTGGAGACGATGTTGACGAAGTGGCCGGAGCCCTGTTCCCGGAAGACGGGCAGGGCCTCGGCGATGCCGTACAGGACGCCCTTCAGGTTGACGTCGATCATCCGCTCCCAGTCCGCGACGCGGAGTTCGTCCAGGGGGGAGATCAGGCCGACGCCGGCGTTGCTGACGAGGACGTCGAGCCGGCCGAAGCGTTCGCGGGCCAGGGCGACGAGTGCGGCGAGGTCCTCGCGGCGGGTCACGTCCGTACGGACCCAGGCCGCCTCACCTCCGTTCCTGCCGATGCGCAGGGCCAGGTCCTCGAGACGCTCCGGACGGCGTGCCCCGAGCACGACCTTGGCTCCGCGCTCGGCCAGCAGGAGGGCGCTCGCCTCGCCGATGCCGCCACTGGCACCGGTGATCGCCACGACCTTGCCTTCGATTCCCGACATGTTGGGCAGTCCTTCCGGAGGGGGACATGGGCAGAGCTGTGTCGTGCCCTAGAGTGAAAGTGGAGGCGCCGCCACTTCCACCACCGTAAGCGGGGGCGCCTCCACTTAGCAACCGGCGACGAGGAGAGGGCCGCCCATGTCCGACGCCACGAAACGGCCGCTGAGGGCCGACGCACGGCGCAACCGGGACAAGATCCTGGCCGCCGCCGTGCGGGTGTTCAGCGAGGAGGGGCTGGACGCGCACCTCGATCGCATCGCCCGGGAGGCGGGCGTCGGCAGCGGCACCCTCTACCGGAACTTCCCCACCCGCGAGGCCCTGATCGAGGCGGCGTACCGCAACGAGGTGGCGCGACTGTGCGACTCCGTGCCCGGCCTGCTGGCGGAGCGGCCCCCGGCCGAGGCGCTGCGCGCGTGGACCCGCCGCTTCATCGACTACGCCACCGCGAAGTACGGGATGGCGGACGCCCTGCGGGCCGTCGTCGCCTCGGGCGGCGATCCCTACGGCGACAGCCGGGAGCTGATCCAGTCCGCCCTGACCGCCCTCATGGACGCCGCCGCGGCGGCCGGTGAGATCCGCTCCGACATCAGGTCGACCGACATGTTCGCCGCCCTCGCGGGCATCGCCCTCACCTCGGCCCGCCCCGACCAGCGCGAGCAGGCCGAACGCCTTCTCGACCTCGTCCTGGACGGCCTGCGCCCCACTGCGCCGCGCCCCGCATGACAGTGCCTGCCCTCACGTAGACTCCGCGGCATGGGTCGATGGGAGCCGAACGCGCGCGGCCGCCTGGAGCAGGCGGCGCTGGAGCTGTACGTGGAGCGCGGCTACGAGCAGACCCCGGTGGCCGAGATCACCAAGCGTGCGGGGCTGACGGAGCGGACGTTCTTCCGGCACTTCGCCGACAAGCGGGAGGTCGTCTTCGCCGGGTCCGGCAGGCTGGAGGAGCTGTGCGTGGGCGCCGTCGCGGCGGCGCCCCCGACGGCGAGCCCGATGGAGGCGGTGGCCGCCGCGCTCGACGCCGCGGCGGGTGTCTTCGAGGAGCGCGGTGACCTGGTCGGCCTGCGGCAGGGCGTCATCGACGCCAACGCGGAGCTGCGGGAGAGGGAGCTGATCAAGCTCGCGTCCCTGTCCGGCGCCCTCGCCGACGCGCTGCGCGGGCGCGGCGTGGACGAACCGGCGGCGGAGCTGACCGCCGAGTCGGCGATCGCCGTGCTCAAGGTCGCCTTCCGGCGCTGGATCGACGGGGGCCGGGAGCGGCCGCTGCGGCCCCTGCTCGCCGAGTGCTTCGACGTACTCCGCGCACTGTCCGCCCGGGGCGCCGCGGGCGTCGGTTAGGGCGCGACAGCTGCGGGACCATCCCCCGACACCATCGCCTTCGCGGTCCGACGGCCCGCCGAGGCGGACGTGAACGCGATCGTGGTGCGCCCGGCACGTCGCTAGCCGGCGTCCAACGGCCGTTCGAAGAAGGTCTCCAGGACCACTGTCGCCTGGGTCCCGCGCACGCCGTCGATCGCGTAGAGGCGGCGCAGCACGTCCTGGAGCCGCTCGGTGGTGGCCGTGCGCACCTTCACGAGGACGGCCGCGCTGCCCGCGATGACGTGTGCCTCCTGGATCTCCGGCACGGCGGCGAAGTCCTCGGCCCGGTCGCCCATCCACACCGTCGAGTCGACCAGCACGAAGGCGAGGACGCCGCGGTCGAGCGCCTCGGGGTCGACGTCGACCGTGGTCGACCGGATGACGCGCTGTTCACGCAGTTTGCGGACCCGCTCGTGGGCGGCGCCCGCCGAGAGGCCGACCTCCCTGCCCAGTGCGGCGTACGGCCGGGTCGCGTCCTGCTGGAGCAACGCGATCAGCCGTCGGTCGATCTCATCCACTGACTTCATTCACAGACCATATCTGGTTCGGCAATGTGCATGCTACGTTGAACGAGATACTGATCACCGCGCTGAGAGGACACCATGTCCACCGACGGCCCGTACGAGATCCTGGACGACCGCTTCCGCACCGGACGCTGTGCGAACGGAGACAACAGGCTGGAGGTCCTGTACGACGGCTGCCGCTGGGCCGAGGGCCCGCTGTACCTGCCCGCCTGGCGTCAGCTGCTCTGGAGCGACATCCCCAACGACCGCATCCTGCGCTGGGACGAGGCCACCGGCTCGGTCGGCGTCTTCCGTACGCCGGCGGGCCACAGCAACGGCAACACCCTCGACCGGCGGGGCCGCCTGGTCACCTGCGAGCAGGGCAACCGGCGCGTCACCCGCACCGAACCCGACGGGACGGTGACCGTCCTCGCCGAGCGCTTCGAGGGCAGGCGGCTCAACAGTCCGAACGACTCCGTCGTCCGCTCCGACGGCACCATCTGGTTCTCCGACCCGGACTTCGGCATCACCAGCGACTACGAGGGCCATCGCGCCGAGTCCGAGATCGGCGCGTGCAACGTGTACCGGATCGACCCGGTGTCCGGGGAGGTGCGGCTCGCCGCCGACGGCTTCGACGGGCCCAACGGCGTGATCCTGTCCCCCGACGAGAGACGGCTGTTCGTCTCCGACTCGCGGGCCGCCCGGATCCATGCGTTCGACGTCCGGGAGGACGGCACGCTGTCCGACGGGAGGGTCTTCGCCGAGGGCCGGGGGGACGTGCACTTCGACAACATCCGCTTCGACGACGAGGGCCGCCTGTGGGCCGCCGCCCTGCACGACGGTGTCCACTGCTACGACCCGGACGGCACGCTCGTCGGCCGTCTCCGCGTGCCCGAGCCCGTCTCCAACATCGCCTTCGGCGGCCCCAAGAACAACCGCCTGTTCATCACGGCCACCACGTCCCTGTACTCACTGGTGATGTCGGTGACGGGGGCGCCGCGCCTCTGAGGACCGCCACCCTCCCGAAGGCACCCGGCCGCGTCCGGGTCCGTCGGTTAACCGGTGTACAGAAAGGGGCCGTTGCGACGTAGGTTGTGGTCAAGCACCCACGCCTCGGCTGAAAGACGGACCGCACCCATGAGCGACCCCTCGACGACTCCCGGACACGCCGCGCAGCAGAAGATCGACACGTCCGTGCCGCACTCGGCCCGGATCTGGAACTACTGGCTGGGCGGGAAGGACAACTACCCGGTCGACGAGCAGGCCGGGGACGCGTACACCGCCGTCTTCCCCGGCATCGTCACCGTCGCCCGCAGCAGCCGCGCGTTCCTGCGCCGCAACATCACCCACCTGGTGGCCGAGGCGGGCATCCGGCAGTTCCTGGACGTCGGCACCGGTCTGCCGACCGCCGACAACACCCACGAGGTCGCCCAGCGCATCGCGCCCGAGAGCCGGATCGTCTACGTCGACAACGACCCGATGGTCCTCGCCCACGCCCGCGCGCTGCTGTACTCCACACCCGAGGGCGCGACCGCGTACATCGACTCCGACGTGCTCGACCCCGACACCGTCCTCGCGGCGGCCGCCCAGACGCTGGACTTCGACCGGCCCATCGCGCTGATCCTCAGCAACATCCTGGGGCACATCCCCGACTACGACCAGGCACGTTCCGTCGCCGCCCGGCTCGTCGACGCCCTGCCGTCCGGCAGTTACCTCTCGATCAACGACGGCTCGCGCGGCATCGACCCGGAGTTCGACCGGGCCCAGGACGGCTACAACGAGAGCGGTGCCGCGCCGTACATCCTGCGCACCGTCGACCAGATCACGGCGTTCTTCGACGGGCTGGAGCTGGTGGAGCCCGGCGTGGTCCCGGTGACCCAGTGGCGCCCGGACGCGGACGCCGACGACCCGGGGCTCATCGGCGAGCACGGCGGACTCGCCCGCAAGCCGTGACGTCCTGACCCGCGCCGGAGCGAGAGGAACCGCACCATGTCCGCATGGCCGTTGCCCGAATCGTTCACCGGCGGCTCGGGCACCGTCCGCTGGAACCGGCTGGGCGCCCCGGACGGGCGCCCGCTGGTCCTGCTGCACGGCACGCCCTTCTCCTCGTACGTCTGGCGCGCGGTGGCCCGCTCGCTGGTCCGCGACCACCAGGTGTTCGTCTGGGACATGCCCGGCTACGGGTTGTCGGAGAAGAGCGCCGGACAGGACGTGTCCCTGGCCGCGCAGGGCCGCCTCTTCGCGGAGTTGCTGGAGCACTGGGGGCTGGAGGAGCCCCTGGTGGCCGCCCACGACTTCGGGGGTGCCGTCGCCCTGCGGGCGCATCTCCTGCACGGTGCCCGGTACGGGGCGCTCGCCCTGGTCGACCCGGTCGCGCTGGCGCCCTGGGGGTCGCCGTTCTTCCGGCTGGTCCGCGACCACGCCGACGTCTTCGCGCAGCTGCCCGAGGCGCTGCACCGGGCGCTGGTACGCGAGTACGTCGGTTCCACCGGCGGTCCGGGCCTGCACCCGGCGGTCCTGGAGCGGCTGGTCGAGCCCTGGCTGGGTGAAACGGGTCAGCCGGCCTTCTACCGGCAGATCGCCCAGGCGGACCAGCGGTACACGGACGAGATCCAGGACCGGTACACCGGGATCGAGGTCCCGACGCTGATCTGCTGGGGCGAGGACGACGCCTGGATCCCCGTGGCCAAGGGACGCGAACTGGCCGGTCTCGTCCCCGGTTCACGATGGGAGCCGATCGCCCACGCGGGCCACCTGGTCCAGGAGGACGCGCCCGCCGAGCTGACGGCCGCCCTGCTCGACTTCTTCCGCCGCGTCCCCTGACGGCCCTCGTCCCACGGGAGGACATGCCACAGGGCGGGGCCCCGGGAAACGAGTGTTCCCCGCGACCCCGCCCTGCTCGGCGATCTCCCGATCAGGCGGGGGTGATGTTCTCCGCCTGCGGGCCCTTCTGGCCCTGGGTGATGTCGAAGGTCACGGCCTGGCCTTCCTGCAGCTCGCGGTAGCCCTGAGCGTTGATGTTGGAGTAGTGCGCGAAGACGTCGGGGCCGCCGCCGTCCTGCGCGATGAAACCGAAGCCCTTTTCAGAGTTGAACCACTTGACAGTTCCGCTGGCCATGCCTTTTGCCTTTCAGCCGTTATCGGATCCGCACCGCGCGAACCCGGAGGTGGTCGTCCTGGTCCTCCGGCATTGCACAGCAAACCGCCCGCACTCCTGGGCGGGCGGTCTGGGCGAACCACGACATCTGCTGCTGACGCTACACGGCATGTCCGAACCCCACCAGTGAGTAAGGGGTGTGAGCAGGAACCATGTTGTCGCTCCGAGCTCCCGGCCACCGCTGTGCGGGTCCCCGCTGCGCCATCCGGGGGAGACGGCGAGGCGGCCGCACAACCCGCTTCCGGAAGTGGTCTAGCTATGAAGAGTCCACACACGGAGTCGGAGATCGATATGACCGTCAGGAAAGCGCTGGCCCTGGTGATCGGCGCTGTCATGTGCACCGGCGTGCTGGCCACCGGCTGCGCCCGGGAGCACGCGGGCGCCTCTTCGCAGGACGCGCACGCACCCGGGAGTTCCGCGGCCCCGCGCCCCGCTCCCCCACGCTCCTTCCCCCGCCCGCTGCCCGGCGTCGGGCCGGTCATGCGGGGCCGCCTCCCGGACGGCACCCGGCAGGCCCTCGTGGTCACCGGCGAGACCGAGAGCTCCTCTCAGGCGCAGGTGGTGCTCTACGAGCAGTACCCGGCCGAGGGCTGGCGCGCGGTCGCCGGTCCCTGGCCCGCGCACAACGGCCTGCGCGGCTGGACCGACGACCACGAGGCGGGCGACCTGCACACGCCCATCGGCGTCTTCGGCCTCAGTGACGCCGGCGGCAGACTGCCCGACCCGGGCACCCTGCTCCCCTACGACGAGGACCCCGAGTTCTCCGTGTCCGGCACCGGGTACCTGGGCGAGCCCCTGGAGGGGTCGTTCGACTACGTGGTCGCCATCGACTACAACCGGGTGCCCGGCACCACCCCGCTGGACAGGACCCGCCCCCTGGGCGAGGACAAGGGGGGCGGGGTCTGGATCCACGTGGACCACGACGGGCCGACCAACGCCTGCGTGTCCCTGAGCGAGGAGCACATGCGCGCCCTGCTGACCGCCCTGGACCCGGACAAGGAGCCGGTCGTCGTCATGGGCCCGGAGGAGGTCCTGGCGCGCTAGCCAGATTGATCACGAGCGTTGTGAACGCCGACCGGCCGGACGGCGCGCGTGCCGTGCTCAGCCGACCGGCGGCATGTCGGTGGGCGCCGAGTCGAGGCCCGGCCTGCGCTCACGCCAGGCGCCCCGGGTGAAGTCGGGTATCTCGACGGGGCGGCCGCCCCTGGCCAGCGACGTGACGCTGAGCGGGACGGGCGAGCACCAGGTGGCCGAGTCGTAGACGTCGATGTCCGGTACCAGCCCCGCGCGCATCAGCTGCACGGTGCGCCACTGCAGGACGTAGTCCATGCCGCCGTGGCCGCCGTTGTTCGCGGCGTCGTCGCCGACCTTCTGCCACAGCCAGTGGTCGTACTCCTTGCGGTAGCCCTCGAAGTCGCGCCAGGTGTGGCCGCTGTGGTCCGGCTCGACGTAGATGCGGGCGCCGGTCGGGGCGGGGCCGGCGTAGTCCTCGACGATGCCGCGGCTGCCCGCGAGGGTGTTGATCCGGCTGTAGGGCCGGGGCGAACTCACGTCGTGCTCCGCCCGGATCGTCCTGCCCTGCGCCGTCTCGATCATGCAGGTGACCAGGTCACCGTTGATGTAGGTCTCCTTCCAGGACGGGTGGTCCCGAGGGACGAAGCGGGCCCGGTAGTCGGCCAGCCCCTTCGGGGCCGTCGTGGTGGCGCGCAGGGTGGTCATGCGGTCGCCGCGGTTGACGTCCATGGCCGCCGCGATCGGGGCAAGTCCGTGCATGGGGTAGAAGGAGGCGGTGCTGCGGGTGTGCCACAGCCGCCGCCAGGAGTCGGTGTAGTAGGTGTCCGAGAAGAGGAGTTCGCGCAGGTCGTGCAGGTAGCCGCCGTGGCCGTTGGTGACGTCCCCGAACAGGCCGTCGTGGGCCGCCTTCAGCATGGCCAGTTCGTTGCGGCCGTAGTTGCAGTTCTCGGACAGGAGCAGATGCCTGCGGGTGCGCTCGGAGGTGTCGACGAGATCCCACAGCTGGCGCAGTTCGGTCGCGATGGGCAGTTCCACGACGGCGTGCCTGCCGCTGAGCAGCGCGGCCCGGCCGTGCTCGTAGTGGAACTCCCAGGGCGTGGCGATGTACACGAGGTCGATGTCGTCGCGGCGGAGCATCCGGGCGTAGGAGTCGGCCGAGCCGCCGTACTCGGCGGGGCGCGGGTTGCCCTTGCTCTCCAGACGGTCGGCGGCGCGCCTGGCCCGGTCGGCGCGGATGTCGCAGACGGCGGTCACGGTGCAGCCGGGCACGGCCGACCAGCCGGTGATCATGCCGCCGCCCCGGTTGCCGAGGCCGATGACCGCGACACGGACGGTTCTGTGGGCGGCGAAGGGCACGCCGATCATCGACTTCTGGCCGGGCCTGCGACGGGGCGCCTGCCCGGCCGCCGACGCGGGGGGTGCGGCGGCTCCGATCCCGGTCGCGAGGGCGCCGGTGGCGGCGGCCGAGCCCAGGAGCAGTCGGCGTGAGACAGCGGGCGTTTCGGACATGACGGCAACACTCCTCGTGGCGGTTCGCATCACGGTCGGGGCGCGGTCGGGCAACGTCGGGCTGTCGAACACTTTCGGGGCATGACTCTGCGGCGTCAGCCGTGACATGTCAATACGTGCTCGATCCAAAGCCGTTCCGAGCACTTCCAAGCACTCCCGCGTGGTTCCGCGCACCCGAGGTGCCGCTACATGCCGTCCTGCACCACCCCGCGCGTCGAGAGCGTGACGGGGCCCTTGGTGGCGAAGTCCCCGGGTGGGATGCCCGGATGGTGACCCTCGTCCGGGGGCGGCGCCTGGCCGCGGGGGCCCAGGGTGAGCCGGGAGACGATCCGGTAGCGGTCGCCCCGGTAGAGGGAGTGCACGTACTCCACGGGCCGGCCCCGGGTGTCGGTGGTCAGACGCTCGAAGAGGAGCGCCGGGGAGAGTTCGGGCACGTCGAGCAGGTCGGCCTCGGCGCGGGTGACCACGGTGGGTTCGATGGACTGCACGGCCTCGCTGACCCGGACGTCGTGCCGCTGGACGAGGTGCTCGTACAGGTCGCCCTGCTCCAGTTCCTCACTGGTCAGGTCCGAGACGAGGTCGGCCGGTACGTGCAGGTACTCGATGGCCATGGGCGAGCCGTCGACCAGCCGAAGACGCGCCACATAGTGGATCTGCGCCGCCGGCGACATGCGCAGCTTGCGCCCCACCCGGGCGCCCGCGGGCAGGGTGCGGACCTCCAGGAGCCTGCTGGTCCAGGCTCCGGCGGCCTGCGGGAGGCTGAAGGCCCGGCGGTCGGAGACCAGCTCCTGGGTGATCTTCTCGGCGGCGACGAACATGCCCCGGCCGTGCTCGCGCACCAGCAGTCCGGCGACCACCAGTTCGTCGACCGCGGCCCGCAACGTCGGCCGGGACACGCCGAGTTCGGCGCACAGGGTGCGCTCCGAGGGAATCGCGTCCCCGGGGCGCCGGTCCTCGATGAGTTCCAGGACGGCGTCGCGGACGCGCTCCCGCTTGAGCACCGCACCGGAGGCGGCGGCGTCGATCTCCATGCAGTACTCCCGTAACTGGTCTGCTGGTCAGCCGAGCTTACCTGTCCACCTCGGGTGCGAACCAGCCACTCCCCAAGTCCGGTCGGCCGAAAACCCGTACATACGTGAGGGGTTGACGCCCTCATTGGTCCATGCCACCTTCGACCAACGCCGACTGGTAAGCCCAGCGCCCCTTACTGGTCAAGTGCGGGTGCGTCGTCCCTTCCAGCTCTCCCAGAGGTGAACCGTGAAGTACCGTTCGCTCGCCCTGCTCTCCACGCTGGTGCTCAGCGCCGGGCTCGCCGCCTGCTCCTCGTCCGGCGGCTCCTCCGACGGCGCCGGAGACGGCAGGACCGCCCTCGACGTCTGGCTCATGCGTGACAGTGTCTCGGCCCAGTTCCAGAAGGAGTTCGAGACGGGCTTCGAGAAGGCCCACCCCGAGATCGACGTGAAGATCCAGATCCAGGAGTGGGAGGGCATAGGCGAGAAGGTGACCGCCGCCCTGGCCAGCAACGACGCCCCGGACGTCATCGAGGTCGGCAACACCCAGGTCGCCCAGTACGCCCAGAGCGGCGGCCTCACCGACTTCTCGGACCGCGTCGCGGACCTGGGCGGCGGCGACTGGCTGGAGGGGCTCGCGGAGCCCGGGTCGTACGACGGCAAGCAGTACGGCATCCCCTACTACGCGGCCAACCGGGTCGTCATCCACCGCACCGACCTGTTCGCGAAGGCCGGGATCGATCCCGCGCGGATCAGGACCAGGGACCAGTGGATCGCCGCCACCCGCAAGCTGAACACGGGCGGGACCCAGGGCATCTACCTGCCGGGGCAGAACTGGTACGTGCTGTCCGGCTTCGTCTGGGACGAGGGCGGCGACCTGGCCGTGAAGTCCGGCGGCGAGTGGAAGGGCGGCCTGGACAGCCCCGGGGCGCTGCGGGCCATGGACTTCTACCGGCGCCTCCAGGCCCTCGGCAAGGGCCCCAAGGACTCGGACGAGGCCCAGCCGCCGCAGGCCGAGGTGATGGCGAAGGGGCAGGTCGCCCAGATCATCGCCGTGCCGGGCGGGGCCAAGGTCATCGAGGAGAAGAACCCGGAACTCAAGGGAAAGCTCGGCTTCTTCCCCGTCCCCGGCAAGACCGCAGACCGTCCGGGCGCCGTCTTCACCGGCGGTTCCGACCTGGTCGTCCCGGCCGTCGCCGCGCACCAGGAGGAGGCGTTCACCCTCATCCGCGAACTGACCGGCGACGCCTGGCAGAAGAAGCTCGCCGTCGCCATGAGCTACGTACCGAACAAGACCACCCTGGCGGGCGCGGTCGCCGACGACCCGGGTACCGCGGCCATGGCGGCCGGCGCCGCGAACGGACACGCCACGCCCAACACGCCCCAGTGGGCGGCGGTCGAGGCCAAGAACCCGGTCAAGGAGTACATGACGGCCGTACTCACCGGCGAGGACGCGAAGTCCGCGGCCGCGGAGGCCTCCCGGACCATCACCGAGACGCTGGGCAGCGAGTCCTGACCGCCGCCGTCCCCGACACCGACACCGACGACCACGACCACGACCACGAGACCAGGAGGCGACTTGTCGACCGTCCGTGAGCGGAGCGTGCCGGGCAGCCGCTGGCCGTACCTGCTGGTCGCGCCCGCGGTGCTGGGCATGCTGTACCTGCTGCTCTATCCGCTGGCCCGCGCCGTGCTCATCTCCTTCCAGGACTTCCGGCTGCGTCAGCTCATCCTGGGCGACGCCGACTTCGTCGGACTGCGCAACTACCGGACGCTGCTCGGCGACCCGGAGTTCTGGGAGGTGGTGCGCCGCACCTTCGTGTTCATGGCGGTCAACGTCGTCGCGATCATGGTGCTGTCCACCTTGGTCGCGCTGATGACCGAGCGGCTGGGCCGGGCGGCCAGGACCGTGGTGCTCAGCTCCCTGGTGCTGGTCTGGGCGGTACCGGTGGTCGCGGCCACCACCGTCTTCCAGTGGCTGTTCCACTCCGAGTTCGGCATCGTCAACGAGACCCTCACCGGCCTCGGGTTCGAGTCGTACGAGGGCTATCCCTGGTTCGCGCACGGCGGTGCCGCGTTCGGCATCGTGGTGGTGCTGATCGTCTGGCAGTCCGTGCCGTTCGCCGCGATCACGCTCTACTCGGCGCTGGTCACGGTGCCCGCCGAACTGTACGAGTCGGCCCGCATGGACGGCGCGGGGGCCGTCCGCGTCTTCCGTTCGGTCACCTTCCCGCTGATCCGGCCGATCTTCATGCTGGTCCTGTCCCTCGAAGTGATCTGGACGTTCAAGGCGTTCGTACAGATCTGGGTGATGACCCGCGGCGGACCGGGCGAGGCCACCACCATCCTGCCGGTGTACGCCGTGCAGACCGCGCTGGCGGGCCAGCGCTACGACCTGGGCTCCGCCGCCTCGATGCTCACAGTCCTGCTGATGAGCGGCGTCCTGGTCCTCTACTTCCGCCAACTGTTCCGTCAGGAGGGCGAGCAGCCGTGAGCACCCCGCGTCCCCGTCCCCCGGTGCGCCGCGCCCTGCGCCGCCTCCCGCTGCACGCCGCCGCCGCGCTCACCGTGGTGGTCTGCCTCTTCCCGGTGTACTGGATGGTCACGACCGCGTTCAAACCGTCCACGGACATCCAGAGCTACGACCCCCGGCTGGTGCCCAGCACGTGGACGTTCGAGCACTTCCGGAAGGCGGTCGGCGCCGACGGCTTCGCGCTGTTCTGGCGCAACAGCCTCCTGGTCACCCTGAGTGCCGTCCTGCTCGCCCTGCTGGTCGCCCTGGGCGCCGCCTACGCCGTGGCCCGCATGCGCTGGCGCGGGCGGCGCCAGTTCATGCTGGCGGTGTTCGTCGCGCAGATGGCGCCCTGGGAGTCACTGATCATCCCGATCTACATCATCTCCCGCGACACCGGGATGCTCGACCGGCTCCCGACGCTGACGCTGATCTACTTCATGATCACGCTGCCGTTCACGGTGGTCGTGCTGCGCGGCTTCATCGCGGGCATCCCGCCGGAGCTGGAGGAGGCGGCCCAGGTCGACGGCTGCACCCGGGCCGGGGCGTTCCGCAAGGTGGCGTTCCCGCTGCTCGCGCCCGGGCTCATGGCCACCTCGCTGTTCGGCTTCATCACCGCCTGGAACGAGTTCACCTACGCCAACTTCCTCATCATCAAGCAGCAGGACAGCCGCACGCTCCCGGTGTGGCTCTCCTCGTTCCAGTCGACCTTCGGCACCGACTGGGGGGCCACCATGGCGGCCGCCACGCTCTTCGCGCTCCCCGCGCTGATCATCTTCCTCGCCCTGCAACGGCACGTGACGGCCGGGCTGGCCTCGGGAGGCGTCAAGGGCTGACCGGGACCGCCCTTCCCGCCCCCCGCCTCCCCTTTCCCGCCCCCGCACCGTCACGCACCGCCGACCACCGGAGCAGCCCCGTGGACCTGCCACGCCCCGAAATGTCCCTGGTTCCCCGCCCCCGCCGTCTCTCCACCCGTTCCGGCCGCTTCCGGCTCGACGGCACGACCCGGCTGCGGGTCACCCCGGGGGCCGGTCCCGCCGCGGCCCTGCTGCGCACCCTTCTCGCCCCGGCCACCGGACTGCGCCTGGACTCCGCGGCCGACGGAACCTTCGTACTCGCCCTCGACCCCGCCCTGACCGGCCTCGGCGACGAGGGGTACGGCCTGACCGTGAGCCCCCAGGGTGTCCTGCTGCGGGCCGCCCGCCCGGCCGGGCTGCTGCGCGGGGTGCAGACGGTGCGGCAACTCCTGCCCTACGAGGCCCTGTCCGGGCGACCGGTGCGCGGGGTGCCGTGGGAGCTGCCGGCCGTGGAGATCACCGACGTACCCCGCCATGCCTGGCGCGGCTCCATGCTGGACGTGGCCCGGCACTTCCAGCCGGTGTCCTATCTGCGGCGCTACGTCGACCTGCTGGCGCTGCACAAGCTGAACGTCTTCCACCTCCACCTCACCGACGACCAGGGCTGGCGGATGCCGGTGGCGTCCCACCCCCGGCTCACCGAGGTCGGCGGCCGGCGCGCGGAGTCGATGGTGGGCCCCGCGGGCAGCGACCGGTTCGACGGTGTGCCGCACGGCGGTTCCTACACCCGTGCGGAACTGCGGGGCCTGGTCGGGTACGCGGCGGAGCGCGGCGTGAGCGTACTGCCGGAGACCGGCGTGCCGGGGCACGTCCGCGCCGCCCTGGCCGCGTACCCCGAGCTGGGCACCGACCCCACCCGCCGACTGGACGTGTGGACGCACTGGGGCGTGTGCGAGAACGTCCTGGGCACCGGCGGCCACGTCCTGGACTTCTTCCGCACCGTCCTGGACGAGGTGATGGACGTCTTCCCCTCGCCGTACGTGCACATCGGCGGGGACGAGGTCCCCACCACGGAGTGGGAGCTGAGCCCGGCGGCGCGGGCCCGTGCCGCCCATGAGGGGCTGGCGGGGCCGCGCGCACTGCACCCCTGGTTCATCGCGCGGCTGTCCGAGCACCTGGTGCGCGCGGGCCGCAGGCCGGTCGTCTGGGCCGAGAGCGGCGTCGCCCTCCCCCTGGACTGCACGGTGATGAGCTGGCGCGAACCGGCGCACGCCCGGGCGGCGGCACTGCGCGGGCACCAGGTCGTGCACGCCGACCACCGCGCGACCTACTTCGACTACGCGCGCGGCACGGATCCCGGCGAACCGCCCGCCCAGCCCGGGGCGGTCGTCGACCTGCGCGCCGTGCACGACGTGGACCTCGCGCCGCCGACTCCGGAGGCGGCGTCCCGGGTGCTGGGCGCCCAGGGCCAGTTGTGGACGGAGTTCGTGCGCACCCCTGAGCACATCGAGTACCTCACCTTCCCGCGGCTGTGCGCACTCGCCGAGCGGGTCTGGGACGGCACGTCGGGCTGGCGGGACTTCACGGCCCGGCTGGCCGGGCACCGCGCCCGCCTGGAGGCCCTGGACGTCCCGCACGCCACCCCGCCGCCCGGTCCCCCCGTGCTGTTCCCCCACACCACGCACCACCCACCGACGCTCCCGCGCAGGCGGGAGTCGTACCGAAAGGATCCCGCATGAGAATCCGATCCGCCGCGGGCCGCGCCCGCCTGGCGCTCGCCCTGTCCGTCCTCCTGGGCGGCGGTGCCCTGACCGCCCTCCCCGCCCAGGCCGCTCCCGCCGCCGACGGTCTCACCGTCCAGTACCGCACCGGCGCGAGCGGAGCCACCGCGGACCAGACGGAACCCTGGTTCAAGGTCCGCAACACCGGCTCGTCCACCGTGCAGCTGAGCCAGGTGAAGCTCCGCTACTACTTCAAGGCGGACTCCCCGAACGCCTCCTACCGCTTCGCCTGCTCCTGGGCGGTGCGCGGCTGTGCCGCGGTGACCGGCACGTTCGGCACCCTGAGCAGTCCGACCGCGACGGCCGACCGCTACCTGGAGATCGGCTTCACCTCGGCGGCCGGCACCCTCGCGCCCGGTGCGGACACCGGTGACCTGCAACTGCGCTTCTACCAGAGCAACTGGCAGCCGCTGCGGCAGAGCGACGACTACTCCTTCGGCGGCGGCCAGACCGCGTACGCGAACTGGGACAAGGTCACCGCCCAACTGGCCGGCGCCACCGTCTGGGGAACGGCTCCCGAGGGCAACGACCCCACGGACCCGACCGACCCGACCGACCCCACCGATCCGCCCGGCGGCGGTGAGACCCTGTTCGACGACTTCGACTACAGCTCGCACACGGATCCCGCGATCTCGGCCCACGGCTGGAACGTGCGCTCCAACTCCGGCGGTCCCGGCGTCCCCGGCGCCACGTGGGACCCCTCGAAGGTCACCTTCGTCTCCGCCGGAGGCAACTCGGTGATGAACCTGGAGACGTCCACGGCCGGCACCGGCGCGTCCACCACGCAGACCGAGGTCCTGACCAAGTCGACGAAGTTCAAGGACGGCACGTACGCGGCGCGGGTCAAGTTCGCCGACACGCCCAAGTCCGGGCCCGACGGGGACCATCTGGTGCAGACCTTCTTCACCATCAACGACCTCAAGGCTCCGATGGCCGACGACTACGCCGAGTACGACTTCGAGTACCTGCCGAACGGAGGATGGGGCGAACCGTCGAACATTCTCTACACGACCTCCTGGGAGACCTACAACCCCGATCCCTGGCAGGCCGTCAACCAGCACTCCGAGCAGCGCAGCAGCTACGCCGGCTGGCACGACCTGGTGGTGACGATCGACGACAGCGCCATCACCTACTACGTGGACGGGCAGCTGTTCGGCACGCACGACGCGCAGTACCTGCCGGAACGGCCGATGTCGATCAACTTCAACCAGTGGCTGATCGACCTGAACGGCCAGACCTCGACGACGCCGCGCGCCTACGACCAGCAGGTCGACTACGTCCTGCACGTCAAGGACCAGGTGCTGACCCCGGCCGGGGTCGCGGCCAAGGTCGCCGGGTACCGCGCCGCCGGTACGGGGTTCGTGGACGAGGTGCCCGCCCCGTGATCCCCGGCGGGGACGGTCAGAACAGCGGCTCCTGACCGGGCGTGGGCCGTCCCCGCCGGTTGCGCGGCCGGGTGCCGGGTGCCGGTGCCGCCTCGCCGAACAGGGGGGCGGTGCCGTACTCGTCGGGCTCGGCCGGGACGGTGGCGGGGCCGGTGCCCACGTTGAGGACCAGTGGGGCGTCCCGGTCGAAGTCGCCCGGCGTCATCGCCACCCAGTCACGGTCCTGCCGCTCTCCCACGCACCGACACCTCTCTCGCGCCGCCCGCCGCGACCACGCGACGCTACCAGCCCCGCGGGAGCGGCGTGATCACGGCTCCCGCCCGGCCCGCCTCCATCGTTCCCGGGTATCGGGGAACCGACGCCTGATGATTGTTTCTGCACTCTTGGAGCACCTTTCGATCATCTTCATGCATCGCCTCTCTCGTTTCGAACCCTTGACAGGGCCTATATCCGGTCGATTTACTCCCGATCAACGCCGATGTCGTGTGATCGGCGGCAGAGGTACGCCCAGCCGGTAGCTGGCTTCGCGCCAGGAGCCCGGACTGAGTCGCCAGGACGGCCACGCGCGTCCGAGGCGGGGACGTGCCCACCATCCTCCGGAGCTCGAACCATGAGCCGTACACAGGTGCACACCCCCAGGAAGCCGGTACTGGCCGGCATAGGTGCCACCGCCGTCCTCGTCACCGCCGCGGCACTCGTCCCGGGCAGCACCCCGGCCGAGGCCGCCACCTACACCCCGCCACCCGCCCACGCGGGCTTCGACTACCAGATCGGCGGCGCCTACACCCCGCCGGCCGGTGTGGAGGTGGTCAGCCGCGACCACACGGCCGCCCCCGCGCCGGGCCTGTACAACATCTGCTACGTCAACGCCTTCCAGGCCCAGCCCGGCGCCGAGCAGGACTGGGACGACGACCTGCTGCTGCGCGACGCGAACGGCGACGTCGTCTACGACACCGACTGGGGCGAGGCCTTCCTCGACATCCGCACCGCCGACAAGCGCGAGCGCATCGCCGAGAAGGTCGGCACCTGGATCGACGGCTGCGCGGACAAGGGCTTCCAGGCCGTCGAGCCGGACAACTACGACAGCTACACCCGCGCGGGCGACCTGCTGGACGCCGCCGACGCGCAGGGCCTGATCAAGCTGCTGGCGGACCGCGCGCACTCCGACGGACTGGCGATCGGGCAGAAGAACACCGTCGAACTGGCCCCGAACCGCGAGCAGAACGGACTGGACTTCGCGGTCGCCGAGGAGTGCGGCGAGTGGGACGAGTGCGGCGACTACACGGCCGAGTTCGGCGACCGGGTGATTGTCATCGAGTACACGGCCAAGGGCCTGTCGAAGGCGTGCGCGGGCTTCGGCGACGAGCTGAGCATCGTCCGGCGCGACCTGGACGTGTCCCCGAAGGGCAGCAGCGGCTACGTCCGTGAGACCTGCTGACACCGCCCGACGGCCAGTGAAGTCCTTGGAGGTACAGATGGATGCGGTCCGACGTGCCGCGCGCCCCTCGCGCAGGGGTGTGCTGCGGGCCGGCGGGGGTGCCGCGCTGGCGGCCGTCGCGGGCACCGCGGTGACCGGCTGCGGGGCCGGTACGGACGACGGCGTCGCCGCCGACGGCACGGTCACCGTCGAGATGTGGCACGGCCAGGCGGACACGGCGAAGAAGGTCCTGGAAGGGCTCGTCGCCGACTTCGAGCGGGCCCACCCGAAGATCAGGGTGAAGCTGGGCGGCGGTGTGCTGTCCGACGTGATGCTCCAGAAGGTGACGGCCGCCCTCGCCGCCGGTTCCTACCCCGACATCGCCTACATCTTCGGGTCGGACCTGGCCCGGGTCGCCCGCAGCCCGCAGGTGGTGGACCTGACCGACATGGTCGGGTCGGGACCCGTGCCGTGGAAGAACTACTGGGCGGCCTCCAGGGACGCCGTCACGCTCAACGGCAGGGTGAGGGCCGCCCCCGCGGTGCTCGACTCGCTCGCCGTGGTCTGCAACAAGAAGCTGTTCCGCGAGGCCGGTCTGCCGCTGCCGAAGGCCGGCTGGACCTGGCAGGACTTCGTCTCCTCGGCCCGCACGCTCACCGAGTCGGGCCGGGGCCGGTTCGGCACCGGCTGGCCGGGCACGGGCGACGAGGACACCGTGTGGCGTCTGTGGCCGCTGATCTGGGACCTGGGCGGCGACGTCGTCGACGACGACGGCAAGGGCATCGGCTTCGCCGACACCGGCGCCCGGGCGCTTCAGGTGGTGGCCGACCTGGCCGGGGACAAGAGCGTGTACATCGACCCCAAGCCCGGCAGCGAGCAGATGTACCAGGTGTTCCAGTCCGGCCGCATGGGCATGGTGGTCACCGGTCCGTGGCAGCTGCCCGACATCGAGACCGCCGGGGTCGACTACCACGTCGTTCCCCTGCCCTCCTTCAGCGGACGCCCGGTCACCATCTCGGGGCCCGACACCTGGACGGTGTTCGACAACGGCGAGGCCCGGTCGAAGGCCGCCCGGACCTTCCTGACCTGGCTGGCCCGTCCCGAGCAGGACGTGCGCTGGGACATCGAGGCCGGCAGCCTGCCGCTCAGCCGCCGCACCGAGGCCCTGCCCGCCTGGCAGGACAAGGTCGCCCGCACCGAGGGCCTGAACGTGTTCACCACGGCGTTGGAGACGGCGCGGGTGCGTCCCGTCCACGCGGCGTACCCGGAGGTCTCGCAGGCGCTGGGGCAGGCGATCGTCGCCGTGCTCCTGGGGCGCAGCACCCCCGAGAAGGCGCTGCGCGCCTGCGCCGACGAAGCCAACGCCGCCCTGCTCATTCCGCGTTGAGGAGCCACACCGCCATGCCGCGCCTCCCCCGTCCCATCACCGTCGAGGGCCCGCCGCCGGACCCACGGCCACTGCGCCGCAAGCGCCGCCGCGAAACCGGCACCGCCTGGGCGTTCGTCTCCCCTGCGGTCCTGATCGTCCTCGGCCTGAGCATCGTCCCGGTCGTCTGGTCGCTGCTGCTGTCCTTCCAGGCCAGCGACCTGGTGACCCCCAGCCGCTGGGTGGGCCTGGACAACTACCGCGCCCTCGCCCAGGACCCGAACTTCAGCCAGGCGGTCCGCAACACCCTGCTCTACACGGTCCTGTACGTGCCGCTGAGCCTGCTGTTCGGCCTGGCCCTCGCCCTGGTCCTGAACCGGCGCATCCGCCTCGTGGGCCTCTACCGCACCCTGATCTTCGTGCCGTTCGTGCTGTCGGCGACCGCGCAGGGCGTGCTGTTCTCGTTCATCCTTGACCCGGAGTTCGGCGCCGCCAACTCGGTGCTGCACCGCCTCGGCGTCTCCTCGCAGGGCTTCCTGTCCGATCCCTCCCAGGCGCTCCTGGTGCTGGTGGCGATCACCCTGTGGAGCGGCACCGGGTTCTGTGTCGTCGTCTACCTCGCCGCCCTCCAGGACGTGCCGCAGTCCCTGATCGAGGCGGCGCGCCTCGACGGCGCCGGGCGCCGGCACCTGCTGCGCCACGTCACGCTGCCCACGCTCACGCCGGTCACGGTCTTCCTGGTGCTGTGGCAGGCCATCCAGTCCCTCCAGGTCTTCGACCTCGTGTACGTCACCACCAAGGGCGGTCCGCTCGGATCGACCACGGTGATCGTCTACTTCATCTGGGAGCAGGCCTTCAAGAACGCCACCGCCGGGTACGGGGCCTCGGCCGCCTACGTCCTGGCCGTCGCCCTAGGTCTGGTCGCCGGGGCCGTCCGCATCGTCCGGCGTCGGGGACGCCACCGTCTCGAAGGGGCCCGATCATGACGGCGACCTCCGCCCGGCCCGGCGCCGCAGCCGACGCCCACGACATCGTGAAGGCACCGACCGGCGAACGAAGCCGCCCGCGGCTCCCGTTCAGCCCCTGGCACCTGCTGCTCGCGCCGCTCGCCCTGGTCTTCGCCGTGCCGCTGGTGTGGCTGGTGCTCAGCTCCGTGATGAGCAACGCCGAGATCAACCGGTTCCCGCCGGCCCTGTGGCCGTCCGGCATCGACCTCGGCGGATACCGGTACGTGCTGGGCAACGCGATGTTCCCCCGCTGGTTCGTCAACTCGCTGATCGTCTCCGCCGTCACCGTCGCCGCGAACCTGGTCTTCGGGTCGCTCGCCGGGTACGCCTTCGCCCGGATGCGGTTCGCGGGCTCCAGGGTGCTCATGGGGCTGATGCTGGCCACCATGGCGGTGCCGTTCCAGCTGACGATGATCCCGACGTTCCTGGTGATGAAGAAGCTCGGCCTCATCGACACCCTGGGCGCGCTGATCGTGCCGTCACTGGTCACGCCGTTCGCCGTGTTCCTGCTGCGGCAGTTCTTCCTCTCGCTGCCCAGGGAGCTGGAGGAGGCCGCCTGGATCGACGGCTGTTCACGGCTGCGGGTGCTGTGGCGGATCGTGCTGCCGCTGTCCCGTCCGGCGCTGGCCACGGTGGCCGTGCTGACCTTCCTGACCACGTGGAACGACCTCACCTGGCCGCTGATCGCCATCAACCACGACACGCAGTACACGCTGCAACTGGGCCTGACGACGTTCCAGGGGCAGCACCACACCCAGTGGGCGGCCGTGATGGCGGGCAACGTCATCACCGTGCTGCCGGTCCTGCTCGCCTTCCTCGGCGCGCAGAAGACCTTCATCCAGTCGATCACCTCCAGCGGACTCAAGGGCTGACCACCCGCCCTCCGTCCGCCGCCACCCGCAACGGAAAGAACCCCGCATGAGCACCACCGCCCACCCGTCCGCACCCAAGATCACCTTCGTCGGAGCCGGCAGCGTCGTCTTCACCCAGGGCCTGCTCGCCGACCTCTTCGCCTTCGACGAGCTGAAGTCCGCGCACATCGCGCTGCACGACATCGACGCGGAGCGCCTGGCCACCGCGCGGGCCGCCGCCGAGTACATCGCCGCCGAACGCGGCGCCCGGCCGCGCGTCACCGCGCACGCCGACCGCCGCGAGGCCCTGGTCGGCGCCGACTTCGTCATCAACATCGTGCAGGTCGGCATGGGCGAGGCGACCCGAACCGACTTCGAGGTCCCGGCCCGGTACGGGCTGCGCCAGACCATCGGCGACACCCTGGGCGTCGGCGGCATCTTCCGGGCCCTGCGCACCTTCCCGCTGCTCAAGGCGCTCGGCGAGGACATCGCCGAGGTCTGCCCGGACGCCTGGCTGCTCAACTACACCAACCCGATGGCGATGAACGTGCAGTACCTCGCCGAGGCGACCGGCCTGACGCGCGTGGTGGGGCTGTGCCACTCCGTGTACTGGACGGTCCAGGGTCTGTGCGAGCTGCTGAAGGTCCCCTACGAGGAGGTCACCTACCAAGCCGCGGGCGTCAACCACCAGGCGTGGGTGCTGCGTCTGGAGCACGGGGGCGAGGACCTCCACCCGCGCCTGGACGCGCTGATCGCCGAGGATCCGCAGCTGCGGCGCCGGGTCCGCATGGACATGTACCGGCGCCTGGGCCACTACCCGACGGAGACCAGCGAGCACTCCTCCGAGTACGTGCCCTGGTACCTGCACCACGACAGCGAGATCGAGCGGCTGCGGCTGCCCGTCGGTGCCTACCTCGGCATCGTGGACGAGAACGTTGCCGAGTACGAGCGGACCCGCGACGCGCTGGCGTGCGGGGCGCCGCTCACGGTCGAGGGCACCATGGAGTACGCGCCGCAGATCATCCACAGCATGGTGACCGGCACGCCCCGCACGGTCTACGGCAACGTGCCGAACCACGGTCTGATCGAGAACCTGCCCGCCCGGGGCACCGTCGAGGTGCCGTGCCTGGTCGACTCCGCGGGCCTCCAGCCCACCCGCGTCGGCGCGCTGCCCCCGCAGCTGGCCGCCCTCAACCGGGCCTACCTCAGCACCACCGACCTGGTGGTGCGGGCGGCGACGGAGGACGACCCGCGGCACATCAGGCACGCGGCGATGGCCGACCCGGCGACGGCGGCCACCTTGCCGGTCGAGGAGATCTGGCGGTTGTGCGACGACATGGTCCGGGCCCACGGGGACCGGCTGCAACCGGGGCTGCGGGGCGTACTCGCCCCCTGAGCCGGCGCCGCCCGGCCGTGCTGGTGCGGCCCCGCGTACGGGGGAGAACGCGGGGCCGCACCAGCAAGCTATCGGAGTAATCGGCCGCCTGCCAGACCCGGCGCGTGCTCCGGCCGGTACGAACCTTCCGCACCCGACCGCCACCGCGGGCCTCACCCCGGGTCCGCACCGGGCCGCGTCACCCGACCGGCGGACAGGAGCGTCGCCGGGAGCGGGAAGCGTGGCGACGGCGCGCGCTGCGGGGCGGGCCGTGCGACACCACACTGTGGTCATGGTGTGTCCAGATCCGCCGGCGGCGGTGTCACGGCGTTTCCCCGACGGACCGGCAAGCGTGGCGGCGGCCCGCCGGTTCGTGGGTGCCGCGCTGGACGGCGCCGCCCGTGACCTGGTGGACACGGCCCAGCTCCTGGTCAGCGAGCTGGTCACCAACGCGGTGCTGCACGCGCGCACCGAGGTCGAGGTGAGCGTGGGGCGCCTGGACGGCCGGGTGCGCGTACGGGTCGGGGACCGGCGGCCGGGCCGTGGTCTCGTACCGCAGCACTGCTCGCCGTACTCCGGTACGGGGCAGGGTCTCGCACTGGTGGAGCAGTTGGCCTCGCGGTTCGGGGCGGACAGCGGCGACGTGGGCAAGACGGTGTGGTTCGAGCTGTGGCACGGCGGTCCGCCGCCGCCGTCGGCCGGGTGGGAGACCGCCGTGCGGCCGCTGCCCGCCGAACCGACCGTGACGCTGGTCGACATGCCGACCGCCCTGGAGTCCGCGTGCCGGCAGCATCGGCACGCGGTGCTGCGCGAGCTGATCCTCGCCGCGTCCGCGGGAGACCTCCTCGGGGTGCCGCCCGAGGACCTCGTCGCGGCCAACGACGTCAACAACGTGATCAGCGCCTGTGTGTCGGCCGCGCTGGAGGGACCGGCCCCCGAGTCCGGTCTGCGCACCCTGCCCCTGCCGCTGTCGGCCGACGCCCTGCCGGCGGTGCGGGCACTGCGCCGCGTACTCGACCTGGCCGAGGCACGGGCCCGGGAGGAACGGCTGCTCACGCTTCCGGCCCTGCCCCGCGGCCGCGCCTTCCAGAACTGGCTCTTCGACGAGATCGCCGGGCAGCTGACCGGGGGCCGGCCCACCGCGTGGACCGTGGTCCCCCGCGCACCGGAGGTCAGCTCCGCCGAACTCGTGCCGTGGGACGTCGGCCAGGTGCGGGCCAGCAGGATGCCGACCGTCGCCGCCGACGAGGGCAACCGGATCGTCGCGACCAACGGGGCCGCGGCGGACCTGCTGGGCTGGGACCCGGACGACCTCGTGGGGCGCCGTCTCACCACCCTCATCCCCGAACACCTGCGCGAGCGGCACACGGCGGCGTTCACCTCGATGCTGCTCACCGGCCGCACCCGCATCGTGGGGCGCTCGGTGCCGCTTCCGGCGCTGCACCGTGACGGCCGGCTCGTTCCGGTGCGGCTGTACATCCAGACGCAGGAGACGGCCGACGGCCGCACCGTCTTCGTCGCACAGCTCGTGCCGCGGGCGACCACGTTCCTCGACGGGCCGAGGACTCCGGGCAGGATCCGGGAGGCGGCGGTCGGGGAGCCCGACGGGGGCCGGTCGCGCACCGGGCCGCCGGCGGGCACCAGGACGGCCGGCGTCCGGGGCGGCATGTCGGCGCTGGACCGGCTCACCCTCCTGGCCGAACTGGGGGCGCAGCTCAACAACACCCTGGATCTGGACGAGGGCCTCCAACGCGTGGGCCGGCTGCTGACGCGGCGGCTGGCCGACTGGTGCGTGGTGGACCTGTTCACCCCCGACGCCCGGGTGGACCGGGCGTGTGTCCTCCACCGCGATCCCCGGGCCCTGCGCCCGGGGGCGTACGAGGGCGTGCTCCCCGGGGTCTCCGAGGAGTCGCGCGGTCCGCTGGCCCGGGTGCTGCGCGGAGCCGGGCCCCTCCTGCTCACCGACGCCCCGCAGCCGGGGCAGACCGGGAGCGCGCTGGACCGGGCCTACGCCAACCTGTTCCGGGAGTTGGGGGCGGGCAGTGCCGTCGTCGCCCCGCTGCGGGCCCGCCGCAAGATCTTCGGTGCCCTGACCCTCGCCCGCGCGCCCCGCGGGCGGCCGTTCACGGAAGAGGACCTGACGCTGGTCGACGACCTGGTGCACAGCCTCGCGCTGGGGGTGGACAACGCCCGGTTGTACCAGGACACCCGCTCCATCGCCGAACGGCTCCAGCGCTCGCTGCTGCCGGTGCTGCCGAAGGTCGAGGGGCTGCGTCTGGCCGCCCGGTACGCCGCCTCCTCGACCACCGCGCAGGTCGGCGGGGACTGGTACGACAGCTTCGTCCTGCCCGGCGGGAACACCGCGCTGGTCATCGGCGACGTCACGGGGCACGATCTGGACGCGGCCATCGCGATGAGCCAGTTGCGCAGCATGCTGCGCGGCATCGCCGTGGACCGCGAGGAGCCGCCCGCGGAGGTGCTGCGCCGACTGGACCTGGCGAACCACAGTCTCCATCGGGAGGCGACCGGCACCTGCGTCTACGGCCTGATCAAGGGGCCCCCGGAGGGCCCCTGGGAGCTGACGCACTCCTCCGCCGGCCATCCGCCGCCGCTGCTCACCACCCGGGACGGCCGGACCCGCTACCTCGACGGCGGGGCCGGTCTGCTGCTCGGCATGGACCCCGAGGCCTCCCGCGGCACGGCCCGTGACGCGCTGCCGGCCCACTCGACGCTGCTGCTGTACACGGACGGCCTCGTCGAGCGCCGCGACGAAGCCCTCGACGAGGCCCTCGACCGGCTGCGCGGGCACGCCGCCGACCTGGCCCGCGAGCCCCTCGACACGTTCTGCGACGAGCTGTTGATCGGCCTGGGAGCGGACAGTGCGGACGACATCGCGGTCCTCGCCGTCCGCCCCTCGCCGCCGTAGGTGGTGTCACGACAGGGCCCGACGGGGGTGCCCGTTCGGGCATCTCCTTCTGCCTCGGCGGCTCCTGACGCCAGCGCCGGGGTGGCGTTAGCGTCTCCTCGTGAGCAACACGTCCCGGCGAGCGGCCAGATGAACGACGAGCGGCCGACCCTGGCGCAGACGCCCGACGACACGGACCACCCACGGCTGGAACCGGAGCCGCCGCAACGGCCGGACCGTGGCCCCGGGCGAAAGCGCCGCGGACCGGGCCCCGTCACGCTGTTGCTGCTGCCGGCGCTCGTGACCGTCACCGGCGTGGCCGCCTTCCTCGCGCTGGGCGGACTGCCGGACCCGTGGACCGACGACTCCGACGCCGAGCCGTCCGCCGCGGCCGACATCGACCCCTCCTACGTCCCGTGGCTGCGCAAGGCCGCCTCGGCCTGCACGGTTCTGGAGCCGTCGGTGCTCGCCGCGCAGATCGACCAGCTCTCGGGCTGGAGCGACGACTCGGACGAACTCTCGGGCCAGAAGGGCATCGCCGCGTTCACCGACAGCGAGTGGCGGGCCTGGGGCAAGGACGACGACGGCAACGGGCACGCCTCGCCCCGCGATCCGGCGGACGCCATCATGGCGCTGGGCCGGCGGGACTGTTCCCTGGCCGAGAAGGTGACCGGACTGCGCACCGAGGGCCGGGTCAACGGCGACCTCGTGGAGCTGACCCTCGCCGCGTACGCCGTGGGACCGGACGCCGTGACCGGGGCGGGGCGCGTCCCCGCGGCGGCGAAGACGTACCTCGCCGAGGTCCAGGCCCTGGTGCCGCGGTACGAGGCGCTGGACCGGGAGGACTCCGGCGGCGCGGGCGGGCCCGCCGGCGCCCTGCTGACCGCGCCGGTGAGCCCGCTCACGATCACCTCGCCCTTCGGGTCGCGGGAGCACCCGCTGACCGGGGTGACCAAGCTGCACACCGGTGTGGACTTCGCCGCGCCGCAGGGGGCGCAGGTCGTGGCGGCACGGCGGGGCCGCGTCGTGTTCGCCGCGCTCACCAGTGCGTACGGCAACCGCATCGTGATCGACCACGGGACCATCCAGGGCAAGCGGGTGGAGACGACCTACAGTCACCTCTCCGCCCTGGAGACGTCGGTGGGGCAGACCGTGGAGGCCGGGGCCCCGATCGGACGGGTCGGCTCCACCGGCCTGTCGACCGGTCCGCACCTGCATTTCGAGGTCATCCTGGACGGGTACTACACGGATCCGCGCCCCTGGGTGGTCCCCGACGGGGTTTGATTCGGCGGATCGTGTCGAAGACCTCAACATGACCCATTCGAAGCACGAGACGGAGCGCAAGTACGAGCCGCCCTCCGGTGGCCTCGCCGGGCTGCCGGATCTCACCGGCGCCGGACCCGTCGCCTCGGTCACCGCGACCGGGCCCGAGGAGCTCGACGCCGTGTACCACGACACGGTGGACCTGCGGCTCGCCGGGTCCTCGGCCACACTGCGCCGCCGTACGGGCGGCCCGGACGCGGGCTGGCACCTGAAGCTGCCGCTCGCCGGGGACACCCGCGAAGAGGTCTGGGCCCCGCTGTCGGACGACGTGCCCGAGGAGCTGCGCGAGCTGGTGCTGTCCCGCACGCGGGGCGCCCCGCTGCGTCCGGTGGTGCGGATCCGGTCCACCCGGGCCGTGCGGCAGCTGCGCGACGCCGAGGGCGCGGTGCTGGCCGAGCTGAGCCTCGACGAGGTGCGGGCGGACGCGACGGAGGCGGGCGGCGGGCGCGCCGAGTGGGGCGAGCTGGAGGTCGAGCTCGCCGACGGTGTCCCTGCCCGACTGCTCGACGCCGTCGAGAAGAAGCTCCGCAAGAAGGGGATCGTCCGGGCCGACAGTCCGTCGAAGCTCGCCCGGGCGCTGCGGGACACCGGTGTGGGCGACGCGGGCGTGCGACGGCCGCCCGCCGAAGTGGTCGCCGGGTCGTCCGGTTCGTACGTGGTCGCCTACCTGCGCGAGCAGGTCGACGTCCTGGTGAACCTGGATCCGGCGGTCCGCCGCGACCTGCCCGACGCGGTGCACCAGATGCGTGTCACGTGCCGCCGGCTGCGCAGTTGCCTGCGCTCGTACCGGTCGGTGCTTGACCGGCGGGTCACCGATCCCGTGGCCGCGGAGCTCCGGTGGCTGGCGGGCGAGCTGGGCGCCGCACGGGACCAGGAGGTGCTGCGGGAACGCATCGGCGCCGCGCTGGAGGGGCTCCCCGACGACCTGGTGCTCGGTCCCGTCGCCGCCCGGCTGCGGGTGTGGGACGTGTCCCGGGAGGAGGACGTGCGGTCCCGGACGCGCCAGGCCCTGGGCACCCCGCGCCAGCTGCGCCTCCTGGACGCCCTGGACACGCTGGTCCGGCGTCCGCCCCTGCGCGCCGGGGCCGGGCGGAAGCCGGCCCGGACGATGGCCCGGGCGGTGCTCAAGGAGTACGGCCGTCTCGCCGGGCGCATGGACCTCGCACTCGCGCGGCCGTCCGGCCGGTCCCGGGAGACGGAGCTGCACGAGGCGCGCAAGGCGGCCAAGCGGCTGCGCTACGCGGCCGAGGTCGCGCATCCCGCGCTCGGCAAGCCCGTCGCCCGGCTGGGCAAACACGCCAAGGCGGTGCAGCAGTTGCT
The DNA here is from genome assembly GCF_055635195.1 of Streptomyces sp. NPDC111628. Lineage (NCBI taxonomy): Bacteria > Bacillati > Actinomycetota > Actinomycetes > Kitasatosporales > Streptomycetaceae > Streptomyces > Streptomyces sp. NPDC111628. The sequence goes on from NZ_JBVKBZ010000003.1 coordinate 459,164, forward strand.
CGGCGAGCACCAGGACGCCGTGGTCGCTCAGGACACCCTGCGCCGGCTGGCGGTGGCCGCTCACGGGGCGGGCGAGTCCGCGTTCACGTGGGGGCTGCTGCACGGCCGGGAACGGGCGGGTGCCGAAGCCCGGCAGCGGGAGCTGCCCGGGGTGTGGCGGGCCGCGTCGGACCCCGCGCTGCGCGCCCCGCTCGCACACTGAACGACGACAACTCCTGTGCGGAGTCTTGCCGGATCGATGCCTCACCACTTAAATCACACCTTGAACTAAGCCGCTGCGCCCAGCGGTTGGTCGGTCCTGTCCGCATCCGCAGAAAGCTCACGCATGAGACTGAGATCCTTGGGTGTCGCGCTCGTCGCCACGGCGGCGCTCGTCACCCTCCCCGCCCCGATGACGGCCACCGCGGCCGACACTCCCCTCTCCCAGGGCCGGACGGCCACGTCGTCGTCGGCCGAGAACGCCGGAACGCCGTCGCACAACGCCGTCGACGGCGACACGGCCACCCGGTGGTCGTCGGCCGCGAGCGACGACCAGTGGCTCCAGGTCGACCTCGGCGCCACCGCCTCCGTCACCCGGGTCGTGCTCGACTGGGAGGCGGCCTACGGCAAGGACTACAAGATCCAGCTCTCCCAGGACGGGAGCACCTGGACCGACGCGAAGACGGTCACCGGCGGCGACGGCGGCACCGACACGCTCGACGTGTCGGGCCAGGGCCGCTACGTCCGTATGCAGGGCGTCCACCGGGCCACCCCATGGGGCTACTCCCTGTGGGAGTTCCAGGTCTTCGGCACCACCGGGGGCACCGCCCCGGGCGGCTCCTGCGACACCGCCAACGCCGCGCAGGGCAGGCCCGCCACTGCCTCCTCCGCCGAGAACGCCGGGACACCGGCCGCGGCGGCCTTCGACGGCGACACCGCAACCCGCTGGTCCAGCCAGGCCTCCGATCCGCAGTGGGTGCGGGTCGACCTCGGAGCCGTACGGGACCTGTGCAAGATCGACCTGAACTGGGAGGCCGCCTATGCCAAGGACTTCAGCATCGAGGCCTCCTCGGACGGGCAGAGCTGGCAGACGCTGAAGAGCGTCACGGGTGCGACGGGCGGCAAGGCCTCCTACGACGTCAGCGGTTCGGGCCGCTACGTCCGCGTCCACGGCACGGCCCGCGCCACCGGCTACGGCTACTCGCTGTGGGAGGTCGCCGTGCACACCGGCACCACCGGCACTCCCCCGGTCGAGGGCGGCGGCGACCTGGGCCCGAACGTCATCGTCGTGGACCCCGCCACGCCGAACCTCCAGCAGAAGTTCGACCAGGTCTTCGCCCAGCAGGAGTCGAACCAGTTCGGCAGCGAGCGCTACCAGTTCCTGATGAAGCCCGGTACGTACAACGGGATCAACGCCCAACTGGGTTTCTACACCTCGATCTCCGGTCTGGGCCTCAACCCGGACGACACGCAGATCAACGGTGACATCACCGTGGACGCGGGCTGGTTCAACGGCAACGCCACCCAGAACTTCTGGCGTTCGGCCGAGAACCTCGCCATCACGCCGTCCAACGGTACCGACCGCTGGGCCGTCGCCCAGGCCGCCCCGTTCCGGCGCATCCACGTCAAGGGCGGCCTCAACCTCGCCCCCAACGGCTACGGCTGGGCCTCCGGCGGCTACATCGCCGACTCGAAGATCGACGGCACCGTCGGCCCCTACTCCCAGCAGCAGTGGTACACCCGGGACAGCTCGGTGGGCGGCTGGACCAACGGTGTGTGGAACATGACGTTCACGGGCGTCGAGGGCGCGCCGGCGAGCAACTTCGAGACCGGACCGTACACCACGCTCGACACCACGCCGGTCTCCCGCGAGAAGCCCTTCCTCTACCTCGACGGCAACGAGTACAAGGTGCGCGTGCCCGCCAAGCGCACCAACGCGCGCGGCGTCTCCTGGCCCGCCAACGCCGGCGGCACCTCGCTGCCGCTCAGCCAGTTCTACGTCGTCAAGCCCGGCGCGACGGCGGCGACCATCAACGCCGCGCTCGACCAGGGCCTCAACCTGCTGTTCACGCCGGGTGTCTACCACATCGACCAGACCATCGAGGTCGACCGTGCCAACACCGTCGTGCTCGGCCTCGGTCTGGCCACGATCATTCCGGACGGCGGCGTCGACGCCATGCACGTGGCCGACGTCGACGGCGTGCGGCTCGCGGGCTTCCTGATCGACGCGGGTCCGGTGAACTCGGACACGCTGCTGCGGATCGGGACGCCGGGCGGGAACGCCGACCACGCCGCCAACCCCACCACCATGCAGGACGTGTTCATCCGCGTCGGCGGCGCGGGGCCCGGCAAGGCCACCGACTCCGTCGTGGTCGAGAGCGACGACGTGATCATCGACCACACCTGGATCTGGCGGGCCGACCACGGTGAAGGCGTCGGCTGGGAGACCAACCGCGCCGACTACGGCCTGCGGGTCAACGGCGACGACGTCCTCGCGACGGGACTGTTCGTCGAGCACTTCAACAAGTACGACGTCTACTGGAGCGGTGAGCGCGGCCGGACCATCTTCTTCCAGAACGAGAAGGCCTACGACGCCCCGAACGAGGCCGCCATCACCCACGACGGCATCGTCGGCTACGCGGCCTACAAGGTCGCCGACTCGGTGAACGTGCACGACGCGGTGGCGCTGGGCAGTTACTGCAACTTCACCGCCGACCCGGGCATCGTCCAGCAGCACGGGTTCCAGGTGCCGGTCAAGCCGGGGATCAGGATGCGCAACCTCCAGGTGATCTCGCTGGGCGGCATGGGCCAGTACCGCCATGTCGTCAACGACACCGGCGCGGGCACGTCGGGGACGGACACCGTGCCGTCCAAGGTCGTCCAGTTCCCGTGAGGCAGGACGCGCCCCGCATGGTGCGGGGCGCGTCACCCAGCGGGTGAGGGCTGCGGTCCCTCAGGCGAGTTGGACGAGGAGGTCGCCGCCCTCGACCTGCTGGATGCGGTTGATGGCGAGCCTGGCCACCGTGCCGGACTTCGGGGCGGTGATGGAGGCCTCCATCTTCATCGCCTCGATGGTGGCCACGGTGGCACCGGCCTCCACCGCGTCGCCCTCGGCGACGGCGAGGGTCACCACACCGGCGAACGGCGCCGCGACATGGCCGGGGTTCGCCCGGTCGGCCTTCTCCGTCACCGGGACGTCGGAGGCCGCCGACCGGTCGCGGACCTGGATGGGGCGGAGCTGGCCGTTCAGGGAGGACATCACGGTGCGCATGCCGCGCTCGTCCGCGTCACCGACCGCCTGCAGCTCGATGAGCAGCCGGACGCCGGGGTCGAGGTCGACCGTGTACTCCTTGCCCGGGCGCAGCCCGTAGAAGAAGTCCTTGCTGTCGAGGACGCTGGTGTCGCCGAACGAGGCGCGGTGGGTGTCGAACTCACGGGCCGGTCCCGGGAACAGCAGCCGGTTGAGCGTCGCCCGGCGCTCCTTGTCGAGCCCGGTGCGGTCGTCGGCGTCCAGCTCCGCCACGGGCCGGGCCTCCGCACGGCCCCGCAGCGCCTTGCTGCGGAACGGCTCGGGCCAGCCCCCGGGCGGGGTGCCCAGTTCGCCGCGGAGGAAGCCGACGACGGAGTCCGGGATGTCGAACCGGTCCGGCTCCGCCTCGAAGTCCGCCGGGGAGACACCGGCGCCCACCAGGTGCAGGGCCAGGTCGCCGACCACCTTGGAGGACGGGGTGACCTTCACCAGGTGGCCCAGCATCCGGTCGGCGGCGGCGTACATCGCCTCGATGTCCTCGAAGCGGTCGCCGAGGCCGAGCGCGATGGCCTGGGTGCGCAGGTTGGAGAGCTGGCCGCCGGGGATCTCGTGGTGGTAGACCCGTCCGGTCGGGGCGGCGAGACCGGCCTCGAAGGGGGCGTAGACCTTGCGGACGCTCTCCCAGTACGGCTCCAGGTCGCCGACGGCCTGGAGGTCGAGGCCGGTGGGCCGCTCGGTGTGGTCGGTGGCGGCCACGATCGCCGACAGCGACGGCTGCGAGGTGGTGCCCGCCATGGACGCCACGGCTCCGTCGACGGCGTCCGCGCCCGCCCGGATCGCGGCCAGGTAGGTGGCGAGCTGACCGCCGGTGGTGTCGTGGGTGTGCAGGTGCACCGGCAGGTCGAACTCCCGGCGCAGCGCGGACACCAGGGTCGCGGCGGCCGGGGCGCGCAGCAGTCCGGCCATGTCCTTGACCGCGAGCACGTGCGCGCCGGCGTTCACGATCTGCTCGGCGAGCCGCAGGTAGTAGTCGAGGGTGTAGAGCCGCTCGGAGGGGTCGGACAGGTCCGCGGTGTAGCAGAGGGCGACCTCGGCGACGGCGGTGCCGGTCTGCCGTACGGCCTCGATGGCGGGCCGCATCTGCTCGACGTCGTTGAGGGCGTCGAAGATGCGGAAGATGTCGATGCCGGTGGCGGCGGCCTCCTGCACGAAGGCGTCGGTCACCTCGGTGGGGTACGGGGTGTAGCCCACGGTGTTGCGGCCGCGCAGCAGCATCTGGAGGCAGAGGTTGGGCACCGCCTCGCGCAGGGCGGCCAGCCGCTCCCAGGGGTCCTCGGCGAGGAAGCGCAGGGCGACGTCGTAGGTGGCGCCGCCCCAGCACTCCAGGGACAGCAGCTGGGGCAGGGTGCGGGCGACGACGGGCGCCACCGCGAGCATGTCCTTGGTGCGCACCCGGGTGGCGAGCAGCGACTGGTGGGCGTCGCGGAAGGTGGTGTCGGTGACGCCGATCGTGGACGACTCGCGCAGTCGGCGGGCGAACCCCTCCGGCCCCAGTTCGGTCAGCAACTGGCGGGACCCGGCCGGGGGTTCACCGGCGGGAACCGTCGGCAGCTTGGTCAGCGGGTCGATCAGCTCGGGGCGCTCGCCGTGCGGCTTGTTCACCGTGACGTCGGCGAGGTAGGTCAGCAGCTTGGTGCCGCGGTCGGCGGAGTGCCGGGCCGTCAGCAGGTGCGGGCGCTGTTCGATGAACGAGGTGGTGACCCGGCCGCCCTGGAAGTCCGGGTCGTCCAGGACCGCCTGCAGGAACGGGATGTTGGTGGCGACGCCGCGGATGCGGAACTCGGCGACCGCACGCCGGGCGCGGTTCACTGCGGTGGTGAAGTCCCGTCCCCGGCAGGAGAGCTTGACCAGCATCGAGTCGAAGTGCGCGCTGATCTCCGTACCCGCGTGGGTGGTTCCGCCGTCGAGGCGGATGCCGGAGCCGCCCGGCGAGCGGTAGGCGCTGATCCGGCCGGTGTCCGGGCGGAAGCCGTTGGCCGGGTCCTCGGTGGTGATGCGGCACTGGAGTGCGGCGCCGCGCAGGGTGATGTTCTCCTGGGCGAGTCCGAGGTCGGCCAGCGTCTCACCGGCGGCGATGCGCAGCTGGGACTGGACCAGGTCGACGTCGGTGACCTCCTCGGTGACCGTGTGCTCGACCTGGATGCGCGGGTTCATCTCGATGAAGACGTGGTTGCCGTCCCGGTCGACGAGGAACTCCACGGTGCCCGCGTTGCGGTAGCCGATCTGCCGGGCGAAGTTGACGGCGTCGGCGCAGATCCGCTCCCGCAGGGCCGGGTCGAGGTTGGGCGCGGGCGCCAGCTCGATCACCTTCTGGTGGCGGCGCTGCACCGAGCAGTCCCGCTCGAAGAGGTGGATGACGTCGCCCTCGCCGTCGGCGAGGATCTGCACCTCGATGTGGCGGGGTTCGACGACCGCCTTCTCCAGGAAGACGGTGGAGTCGCCGAAGGCGGAGGCGGCCTCGCGGGAGGCGGCCTCGATGGCCTCGCGCAGCTGGGCGGGTTCCTCGACGCGGCGCATGCCGCGCCCGCCGCCGCCCGCGACCGCCTTGACGAACACGGGGAAGCCGACGTCGTCGGCGGCGCGCACGAGTTCGTCCACGTCGGTGGAGGGCGCGGAGGAGCCGAGCACGGGTACGCCGGCCTCGCGGGCGGCGGCCACGGCCCGTGCCTTGTTGCCGGTCAGTTCCAGGATCTGGGCGCTGGGACCGACGAAGGTGATCCCGGCCTCCTCGCAGGCGCGGGCGAGTTCGGGGTTCTCGGACAGGAAACCGTAGCCCGGGTAGACGGCGTCGGCCCCCGCACGGCGGGCGGCGCGGACGATCTCCTCCACGGAGAGGTACGCGCGGACCGGATGCCCCTGCTCGCCGATCTCGTAGGCCTCGTCGGCCTTGAGCCGGTGCAGCGAATTGCGGTCCTCGTGCGGGAAGACGGCGACGGTGCGCGCGCCGAGCTCGTAGCCCGCCCGAAACGCACGGATCGCGATCTCACCGCGGTTGGCGACCAGCACCTTGCGGAACATTCTTGATCCCTTCAGCCTGCCGGGTGACGAGACCATGGTGTCGGCGCCGCCCTCCGTACGCCATGTGAGCCGGGCCACTCCCGGCCGGGTCACCGCAGGGCGGCGGTCAGGCGCAGGCGGATGCGGTCGAGTCCGGCCGGTGTGCGGGAGGGGGCGGCGGCGGTGCAGCCGGGCAGGCCGGCCCGGGCCAGGGTGCTCAGCAGCGCCCGGGGGCCGCTGTCGAGGTAGGTGGTGAATCCGGCCAGGCGCAGCGCGCGCAGCGTCCGGTGGAAGGCGAGCGGCTCGGAGAGGTGGGCGGCCGCCACCGTGCGCAGCTGGGCCGGGGTGCGGGCGGGCCCCGGCGCGGCGGCCGTGTACACGGGGAGCATGGGCGGGGTGACGGGCTGGGCGCGCAGGAGGCGCCGGAAGACCTGCTGCACCTCGGCGAGCAGGGGGTGGTGGTAGGCGGTGCGGCTGGTCAGCGGGGTGGCGCGGCGGCCGAGCGCCCGGGCCGCGCTCCGGACGGCGGCCAACTGGTCGTCGGGGCCCGCCAGGACGGTCTGGCCGGGGGCGTTGCGGGCGGCGATCCGCACCTGCGGCAGGCCCACGGCGCGCAGCAGGTCGGTCGCCAGCTCGGCGGTCAGGTCGGTGGCCAGCAGGCCCGCCGCCGGCAGCGCGGCGTCGCGCAGCAGCCGGTCGCGGACGTGCAGCAGCCGTACGCCCTGTTCGAGCGTGATGACCCCGGTCACGGTGAGCGCCGCGAGGTCGCCCACGCTGTGGCCGAGCACCGCGTGGACGGGCGGCGTGGCGAGATCGAGCAGGACGGCGGCGGAGGCGACCACTGCGGCGTAGGTGGCCAGGTCGAAGGCGAGGGGGTCGGTGCGCACGAGCAGCTCGGGGTCGGGCGCGGCGGTGTCGGTGAGGAGGCGGCCGACGGGTGTGCGGGTGGAGCCGAGTGCGGTGCTGTGGGCGTCGACCGTCCGCAGCACCCGCGAGACCGACGGGACCTCGCTCAGGTGACGCAGGGCGCCGGGGAGGTAGGCCCCCTGTCCGGGGCACATCAGCACGGTGCGCGGTGTGCCGCCGGTGGTGGCCGGATGGTCGTCGTCCGTCATGAGGCGTCGGCGAAGGCGAGCGCGACGTTGTGCCCGCCGAAGCCCATGCTCGTGGTGACGGCCGCGAGGGGACCGGAGGGCAGTGCCGCCGGGTCGCGGCCGACGACGTTCAGGCCGATCTCGGGGTCGACCCGTTCGAGGCTGCACGCGGGCGGTGCCGTTCTGTCCCGCAGGGCGAGGACGGTCAGGACGGCCTCGATGGCTCCGGCGGCACCGAGGGTGTGCCCGAAGGCGCCCTTGGTGGCGCTGACCGTCACGTCGTCCATTCCCTTGGCGAAGACGCTGTGCAGCGCCTGTGCCTCGCCGAGGTCGCCGAGCGGTGTGGAGGTGGCGTGGGCGTTGACGTGCTGGATCTGCTCCGGCACGAGCCGCGCGTCGCGCAGTGCGGCGTCGACGGCCGCCGCACAGCCCGTACCGCCGGGCGCGGGCTGGGCCACGTGGTGGCTGTCGTTGGTGATGCCCGCGCCGGTCAGCCGGCCGTGGACGCGGGCGCCGCGGGCGGCGGCGTGCGCGGCGCTCTCGACGACGAGCATGCCGGCGCCCTCCCCCATCACGAAGCCGTCCCGGTCGGCGTCGAAGGGCCTGGAGGCCCCCTTGGGATCGTCGTGGCGCCGGGAGAGGGCCTGCAGCCGCGCGAATCCGGCCAGGGCCAGTGGATGCAGCGCGGCCTCGGTGCCGCCCGCGACCACGAGGTCCGCGCGGCCGTCCCGGATCATGCCGAGGGCCTGGGCGAGTGCCTCGGCTCCGGAGGCGCAGGCACTGACGGGGGCGTGCACTCCGGCCTTCGCGCCCACCATCAGCCCGACTTCGGCGGCCGGGTGGTTGGGCAGCATGACCGGGATGGTGCGCGGGCTCACCCGCCCCGCGCCCCGCGTCTGAAGGCGCTGGTTCTGCTCCAGGATGCTGGTGAGGCTGCCCAGCCCTACCCCGACGACCACGGCCACCCGCGAGCCGCCTCCGGCGAGCGCCGACGGGTCGGGGAACCCGGCGTCGCGAACGGCCTCGCGGGCGGCCACGAGGGCGAACTGGGCCGAGCGGTCGCAGTGCGCCGCCTTGGCGGACGACAGTTCCGTCCCGGGGTCGACCGCGGCCGGGGCCGCGAGGTACACCTGTGCGGGCCCGGCCGGCCCGCCGAAGTCGACGCGTTCGACGCCGCACACGCCGTCCAGCAGGGCCCGCCAGGTGGCGGGGACGTCGCCGCCCAGCGCGGTGGTCAGTCCCAGTCCCGTGACGACGGCGGCCCGCTCCTCGGGGGCCGGGTCGGCCGCGTGTCGTGGGCTCACGCGGTGCCGCCCGCGGGGGCGGCGACAGCCTCGGCGAGGTGGGCGGCGATCTGCCGGACCGTCGTGAGCCGGTCCGCCTGCTCCTGGGGGACCTCGATCTGCCAGCGGTCCTCGATCGCGGCGACCAGTTCCAGCCGGGCCAGCGAGTCGACGCCCAGGTCGTCCTGGAGCGAGGAGTCGGGATCGATCTCCTCCACGGTCAGGTCCTCGACCGTGGCGGCCAGCAGGTCACGCAGCTCGTCGAGCAGCTGTCGTTCGTCGGCGGGGGACGGCATGTCCGGTACCTCCTTGGTCGGTGCACGGCGCGCCCGGAGGCGGTGGGCGGGAGGACCCGGTCCTCGGGCGCGCCGGCGGTGTCCGGCGGGCTGCCGGTGCACGCCGACAGGCTGTCCGGCCGTCCGGCACGGTAAGCGCCGGGGACGGGGGGACGGCGGAGCATCGGGAGCACGGGACGGGCTCCTGCGAGCACCCGTGTCCCCCCTTCACCTTGAAGCGCCCCGGGACCGACCGAGGGTGGCGGGCGGCGGGCGCGTAAGGGGCCGGACGGGACGAAACGGGGTGCCGGACATCCTCAACGGACTTTGGCGGCTCTTTTAAGGCTTTCTGAAGATGACCTTCGAACGGCTGTTTCCACGCCGGTCGCGTCCTAGGCTCTCGAACACCCCCCACAGTCCCGGTGGGCGCGGTCGCGTCCACCGGGTACGGGGGCTCCGCCAGCCGACCGACAAGCCGAGGTGTCCTGCGTATGGGTTCCCGCCGAGCCGCTCGCCCGTCCCGCTCCCACGCCCGCCCGCGCGGCGGGCTCAGGAACCGCGGTACCGCGCTGGCACTCGGTGCCGTCACCTTGACCGCGGGCGTCGGAATCACTCTGGCCGTCAGTGACGGCGACGACGGCGGGGCCTCCGACCGGGTCACCGCGAACGCCGCCGACCAGGCGTCGAACGCCGAGGAAGCGGCGGGCGGTGCGGCACCGCTCGCCTCCGCGTCGGCGAGCCCGAGCGCCACGGCGAGCGGCTCGCCGAGCCCGAGTGCCGAGCCGAAGAGGACACCGACGAAGACGGCGAGCCCCACGACCAGTGCCCCCAAGGCTTCCGCGCCGACTTCCAAGGCTCCCGTCAGGGCCACCACCAAGAGCGGGAGCGACCGCTCCGGCGGCAGCGGGTCCGGCAGCGGTTCCGGGTCGTCCAGCGGCTCGGGTTCGGGTTCCGGCTCGGGGTCGGGCACGACGGGCGGTGCCGAGGCACAGGTCCTCGCGCTGGTCAACGAGGAGCGGGCCGCGGCGGGCTGCTCCCCGGTCACCGCGAACAGCAGGCTGACCCGGGCCGCCGACGACTACAGCGACGTCATGGCGAGCAGCGGTGTGATGTCCCACACGGGTCCCGACGGCTCCACGATGGCGAGCCGGGTCGAGGCCGCCGGCTACCAGTGGTCGGCGCTGGGCGAGAACATAGCCCAGGGCCAGGCGGACGCCGCCGCGGTGATGGAAGCCTGGATGAACAGCCCCGGCCACCGCGAGAACATACTCAACTGCTCCTTCAAGGAGCTGGGCGTCGGCGTCCACTTCGGCGACGGCGGCCCCTGGTGGACACAGGACTTCGGGACCGGTCGCTGACGCCGGTCGCCGCCGGTGACGCGTTACCGGTCACCGCCGCCGACGCGTCACCGCTCACCGGCCCTGGCCGCCCGCGCGTCCGCCAGCGCGAACGACACCGTCACCCGCGCACCGCCCAGCGGCGCGCGGGTGATCGTCAGTTCGCCGTCCGCCGTACGGGCCGCCCGGGCCACGATGTCCAGGCCGAGCCCCGTGGAACCGCCCACGCTGACGCCCCGGGTCAGGGCCGCCTCGGGGTCCGCGACGCCCGGCCCGGCGTCGTCGACCGTGAGGCGCACGTGCCGGTCCCGGCGTTCCACGCGCACGACGAAGCGGGTGCCCTGCGGGGTGTGCCGGAAGACGTTGCCGATCAGGGCGTCGACGACGGCGGCGAGGTCGTCCTCGGGGAAGGCCACGGGGGTCGGACGCGGGGTGAGGGAGCGCTCGAACGGCCGCTCCTGCTGGGCGGCCAGGACCGACCAGAAGTCCAGGCGCATGGCGACCACCTCGGCGACGTCGCACGGTTTCGCCGTGCCCGCCCCGGTCCCGGCGAGCTGCGCCGCCGCGAGGGGGGTGCGCGCCGCCGCGATGATCGAGTCCAGCTCGCGCTCCAGCTGGCCGGCCGCTTCCGTGACCCGCCGGGCGCTCGGTGTCGCGCCCATCCGGTCGGCCTCCAGGTACAGGGCGGTCAGCGGGGTGCGCAGCCGGTGCGAGAGGTCGGCGACCAGCTCGCGCTCGACGGCGAGCAGGTCGACGACCCGGTCGGCCATGGTGTTGAACGCCACTCCGGCCTCCTGGAGCTCGGGCGGGCCGTCCGGTTCCACCCGGACCCCGAGATCGCCGGAGCCGAGGGCGAGCGAGGCGCGCTTGAGGCCCCGGGAGGAGCGGACCACGCGGGCGCCGAGCCGGTCGGCGACCAGCACCGAGCCGCCCACCAGGCCGAGGGCGAGCAGTGCCATCACACCCCAGGAGGCCGTCACGCCCCGCGTGAGGTCGGCGGCCGGCACGTAGGCCTCGACGACCGCGACCCGGTCGCCCCGCAGGACGACGGGCTGCAGGTAGGCCCAGCCGTGCGCGGTGTCCACCGCGAGCGTCTCGCGCCCCCGTACGGCCCGGTCGAGGGCCTCCTCGGGCGCGTGCGGGGTGCCGACGAACCCGCCGTCGGGCAGCCGTACGACCAGTTGGTCGGCGGAACCGAGTTCCGCGACGGCCTGCTGGACGTCGGCGCGGCGGGTGGTGAGGGCGAGGACCGGCGAGAGGGCCGCGGCGCGCTGCTCGGCGGCGGTGGTGACCCGGTCACGGGCCTGTTCGCGCACGAGGAGGGCGAGCGGGATGAGGAACGACAGCGCCACCATGGAGGTGACGGCCAGGGCGATCCCGGCGAGGGCACGTCTCATGGCGCGCTGACCAGCTTGATGCCGATCCCCCGCACGGTGTGGAGATAGCGCGGCTTTCGCGCCTTCTCGCCCATTTTGCGACGGAGTGCGGAGAGGTGGACGTCCACCGTCTGGTCCTCGACGTACGGCTGTTGCCACACCTCGGCGAGTATCCGCTGCCGCGATATGACCTGGTCGGCGTGGGCGGCGAGGTAGGCGAGCAGGTCGAACTCCCTGCGGGTGAGGGGGAGTTCCCGGCCGGCGAGGTGGGCGGTGCGCGCGGTGGGGTCGATGCGGAGGTCGGCGACCTGGAGGACGGGCGGGCGGGCCGCCCGGAGGTCGGCGGGCGCGGAGCGGCGCAGCACGGCGGCGAGCCGGGCCGCCAGCTGGCCGCCGGAGAAGGGTTTGACCATGTAGTCGTCGGCGCCCGCGTTGAGCAGCCGGATGACCTCGGTGTCGTCGTCGCGGGCGGTGGCGACCAGCACCGGGACGCGGGAGATGCCCCGGATCATCCGCAGTACGTCGAGGCCGTCGAGGTCGGGCAGCCCGAGGTCGAGCACGACGATGTCCGGCGGGCTCTGGGTGATGTCGCGCAGCGCCTCGAAACCCTGGTGTGCGGTCTTGACCGCGTAGCCGTGTCCGGTGAGGACCTCGATCAGCGCGGCCCGGATCACAGGGTCGTCCTCGACGACAAGTACGGAGGCCATGGGCAGGCACGTTAGCCGGTCCGTCACTATGGTGTCGTGTCCCGCCTCCTTCGCTACCTGATCATCTGGCTGTCCTGCACGGCGGCCAGTGTCACGGCTGTCATCATCACGATCCACTTCGTGGTGGGGTCGACCCGGCCGACCGCGCCGGTCGCGCAGACGGCGCCGAAGGAGCTCCCGGCCCCGCCCCGGCCGACCGTGTCCAAGACCGTGACGGCCACTCCCAGCCCGTCGCCCACGAGCCGCGCCCCCAGCCCGGCCCCGTCCCGCACCAGCGAGGAGCCGCCGGAGCCGACCCCGCCCCCCACGCCGACGCCGAGCCCCCGCACCACGGCCCCGCGGCCGCCCGGGGGCGGGGGCGCCCCGGGATGCGAGGAGGGCGGGGCGGGGGTGTACACGGTGCCCTCCGAGGGTGGCAAGGCGACCGTGCGGTTCGGCGGTGGCGGGGTGTGCCTGATCTCGGCGGTGCCGAACCAGGGCTTCACCGTGAGTACGGAGCAGGGCGCGCCGCAGACCCTGAAGGTGACCTTCGAGGCGAGCCGTCACCGTTCGGAGATCACCGCCACGACGCAGCCGCAGAGCCGGGCCGACGTCCGCGAGGTGTCGTGGTGACGTTCCTCACCCGCGCCCTCCCCCCGGTCACGGCGTGGCGCAGGCGGCCCCGTTCAGGCTGAACGCGGTCGGGGCGGTGTTGGCGGCGCCCTTCTGGGCGGTGAAGCCGAGGGTGACCGTGCCGCCGGCCGGGATGGTGGCGGTGTAGGAGGCCGGGGCGACGCTCACCGCGCCGGCGTTCTGGGTGGCGGTGCCGCCCCACATGTTCGTGACGGTCTGGCCGTCCGCGAAGACGAAGGCGAGTGTCCAGGGGCCGACGGCGGCGCTTGCGGTGTTGCGGACGGCGATCTCGCCCTGGAAGCCGCCGGGCCACTCGCCCACGACGCGGTAGCCGACGGAGCAGGCGCCGCCGGGGGTGCCGCCGCCCTCGTCGGTGGTGACCTCCACGGTGGCGGAGCGTGCCGACCGGTTGCCCGCCGCGTCGCGGGCGTGGACGGCGAGGGTGTAGGTGGTGGCGGCGGTGAGTCCGGTCACGGTGGCGGTGGTGGTGGTCGAGGAGGCGACCGTGGTCCCGGTGCCGTCGCCTACCAGGACGACGTCGTATCCGGTGACCGCGGTGTCGTCGGTGGCGGCGGCCCAGCCGAGCGTGACGGAGGTGTCGGTGACCGCGGTGGCGCTCGGGGTGCCGGGTGCCGTCGGGGCCTCGGTGTCGTCCGGGGCGCCGTGGCCGTAGACGGTGGCCTCCTCGGAGGTCTGGGCGATGCCGTTGACGCCGTGGAAGATGCGTTCGCCCCAGTCGCTGAGCCTGCTCGGGTCGAAGTCGAGCGCCAGGTCGAGGATCGGGTCGGTGTTGCCGCTCCACGACCAGGCCAGGTAACCGAGGCGGAGCTGCTCCGCGGTGGCCATCATGGTGTCCTCGTCCGGATCGCCGTACTGGTCGGCGGGTCCGCCGAACTCCCCGATGAGGATGGGCAGTCGGGCGTCGACGAACGCGTTCAGGTAGTCGGTGATCTCCTGGGCGGTGTCGAAGACGCTGTACATGTGGATCGAGAAGATCAGGTTGCCGGTGGGGTCGGCGTCGTAGACGGTCTGCGCGTTGGCACGCATGACGCCCTGCCAGTCCTGGCCCCAGTTGGGGGCGTCCACCATGATCGTGTGCTGGAGACCGGCGGCGCGCAGCTTCTTGACGGCCGCGACGGTCGGCTCGGTCCAGCCGGCCAGGTCGGTGTTGCCCCAGGGCTCGTTGCCGATGTTGACGACGACGTAGTCCTCCTGGCCGGCCAGGACGTCCTTGAGGCCGGTCCAGTAGTCGGCCGCGTGGTCGAGCGTGCCGGCCGCCGCGTCCTCGCCGTAGCCGGTGGTGTCGTGCACCTCCAGTACGCAGATGAGCCGGTTGGCCTTGCACTGCTCGATGACGGCGGCGACGTCCGCGGGGCCGTTCTCGCTCCAGCGGTGCCCGTCGGAGAGGACGACCCGGACGCTGTTGGCGCCCAGCGCCTTGACGTCCGCCAGCGACTGCGTCTCGCCGGGGTACCAGGTGTGGGCGTGGTTGACCCCGCGCATGACGAAGTCGTTGCCGTTGCCCTCCAGCAGCCGGCCGTCACTGATGTGCAGACCGGCCGCCTGCGCGCCGGCCGACGGGGCTCCGGCGGGCCGCGCCGCGGGCGCCTGGGCCAGGGCCGCGCCCGGACAGAGGGCGCCGACGACGACCAGCCCGATCAGCGCGGCCAGTCCGGTCAGCAGGCGGGCCGGGAGGGTTCTCGGTGTATCGCGTCTTGCTGGGCGCACGGCGACTCCAGGGCTGGGTAGGGCGGACACGGGACACGGCAAGCGCGTGGGAGCGCTCCCACGATGGCTCCATGAAACTCACTACGGCGCGTACACGTCAATACTCCGGACAGAAAACGCTTGCTGTCCGGGACGCCGCGACGGCATGTCATGCGGTCAAGTGACTGATGTGTCCGGGCTCGTACCGGACCACAGTGGGTGCCGCCTCCCCCACCCGTCCCGTTGGAAGGAACGCTGTCATGAGTGGCGACCACCAAGGTGTGCAGGCACCGCACACGGACTCGCACGTTCTTCCCCTTCTCTCCCTGAACCTCACTCGGGTGGTGGGCATCCTCGAGTGTGCGGACGTACGGGCCGAGTTCCAGTACGACCCCGACACCCCGCTGCTGGTCGCCCTCACGTTCGTTCTGGAGGACGGTCCGCGGATCGTCTGGCACGTCGGCCGCGACCTGCTGCACGAGGGGCTGCACACCATGAGCGGCATCGGCGACATCCAGGTGTGGCCCGGGTATCCGGCCGGGCAGGAGTCCGCATGGCTCCAGATCTCCTCGTACGGCGCCATCGCCCTTTTCCAGCTGCCCGTGCCGCCGCTGACTCAGTGGCTCGCGTACACCTACCGGCTGGTCCCGGCCGGCACAGAGGCGTCCCGGCTCGGTACGGACGAGTTCCTCGCCGGTCTGTTCGACGCCCCCGAGCCGTCGGCGGGCTGAACATCCGGCACGGGCGACGCCCGGGGGTCGGGCTACCTACGGCGGGCCCCGCAACCGGTGGTCACATGACCGATGCGCCGGACGAACCGCACCGGCGAGTGTGAAGCCGCGGGTGCGGGCCGGTCCGTGACGAAGGCAGGGCGGCGGCCGCCCGGGACATCGTGGACCCGTGTGCGGGACTTCCGCTCGCGCTCGCCCTCACCGCCGCCCGTGCGGCCGTCGACCCCGCCTTCCCGCTCACCGCCCGTCGACGCGTCCCTGAGGCCGTCCGGGAGTCTTGGCCAGGCTCCGCGATCTCCCGTTCCTGCGGCGTGAGTTCCCCCGTGCGGCCGCGTTCGTCACTCGGTACGGGCCGGCCGGCGGTCCGGGTCCGGTGCTCGTGGCGTTCGGCGAGTCGTGTTCCGTCGGGGTCACGAGGCCGTGTTGCGGGGCTGGTTCCAGGAGCGGAGTTTGTCGGGGTTGAGGACGACCCACACGTGTACGACCCGGTGGTCGACGGTGTCGAGGCTGATGACGGCCACCACCTTCTGGAGGTAGCGCACCACGAGACCGGTCCGGCCGTTGACGGACTGGGCCCGCAGGGCGGTACGCGCATGCCCCTGAAGCAGGCCCAGCAGGCTGCGGGCGACCTCCTCACGGCCGTGCACCGGCTCGATCAGGGCCCGGACCTTGCCGCCACCGTCGAAGAAGGCCGTGACGTCGGGCGCCAGCAGGGACGCCAGGAGCCCCTCGTCCTGCGTCGCACAGGCCCGGCGGACCTCCCGGGCCACCGCGTCGTGCTCCCCGGTGGGCGTGGGCCGTGCGCGATGGGCCCACAGGCTGTTCTGGGCACGGGCGGTCAGTTCCGCCACCTCCGGCTCCGACTGCCCCACGACGTCCGCGACCGCACCGGTCGCCATCCCGAAGACTCCGTTGAGCACGAACGCCGCCCGCTCGGCCGGCGAGAGCGAGTCGAGCGCGTCGAGCAGGACCTCGCTGAGCTCCTCCTCCAGCAGGCCGCGCCCCCCGTCCGCCGCAGCGTCGTCCTCGGCGACGGGCTGCTGGTCGGGCAGGGCCAGCCGCGCCAAGGAGATGCCGCCCGCCACCTTCGCGAGCCACGCGCGTGGAGCGGAGATCCGCGCCCGTTCGGCGTCGGGCAGCGCGTACCACTGCCGGTAGGTCTCGTCGACCACGCTCTCGGCGGCAGCGCTGCTGCCCAGCATCCAGTAGGCGACGTCAAGCAGGTGCTTCCGCTCGTCGAGCAACTCCGAAATCGGCACCGCGTCGTCGGCACGGTCCATACGGCTTCCCTCCTCTCGCCCGGCACCGCGTCACACGGCGACCGCGGCAGTCGTCCCGGACGGCTGGTCGGAGCCCGGCGGCCGCCCATCCTCCCCCCGCGCCGGCTCAGCAGCTGGACCGGTGCGGGGAAGATGTTGTGACATGCGTTCGCGGTTACCCGGACGGGACGGGGCTTACGCCTCCTCGTCGACCCAACTCATCAGCTTGCGCAGCTCCTTGCCGGTGGTCTCCAGGAGGTGCTCGGAGTCCTGCTTCTTGTACTCGTTGTACTTCTTCAGACCGCCGTGGTACTCGTCCATCCAGTTCTTGGCGAAGGTGCCGTCCTGGATCTCGGCGAGGACCTTCTTCATCTCGGCCTTGGTGGCGTCGGTGATGATCCGCGGGCCGGTGACGTAGTCGCCCCACTCGGCGGTCTCGGAGATCGACCAGCGCATCTTCTCCAGGCCGCCCTCGTACATGAGGTCCACGATCAGCTTCAGCTCGTGCATGCACTCGAAGTAGGCGATCTCCGGCTGGTAACCGGCCTCGGTCAGCGTCTCGAAACCCGCCTTCACCAGCGCCGTGGTACCGCCGGCCAGGACGGCCTGCTCACCGAACAGGTCGGTCTCGGTCTCCTCGGTGAAGGTCGTCCTGATGACGCCGGCGCGGGTGCCGCCGATGCCCTTGGCGTACGACAGGGCCAGCGCCAAGCCCTTGCCGGAGGCGTCCTGCTCGACCGCCACGAGGCAAGGCACTCCGCGGCCCTCCTCGTACTGACGGCGCACCAGGTGGCCCGGACCCTTCGGCGCGACCATGCAGACGTCGACGCCGGCCGGGGGCTTGACGAAGCCGTAGCGGATGTTCAGGCCGTGGCCGAAGAACAGCGCGTCGCCGTCCTTCACGTTCGGGGCGATGTCCTTGTCGTAGACCTCGGCCTGGATCGGGTCCGGGACCAGGATCATGATGACGTCGGCCTCGGCGGCGGCCTCGGACGGGCTCACCACGCGCAGGCCCTGCTCCTCGGCCCCGGCCCTGGACTTGGAGCCCTCGTGCAGACCGACGCGCACGTCGACACCGGAGTCGCGCAGCGACAGGGCGTGGGCGTGGCCCTGGCTGCCGTACCCGATGACCGCGACCTTGCGGCCCTGGATGACGGACAGGTCGGCGTCGGCGTCGTAGAACAGCTCGGCCATGGTGACACCTTTCACATGGGAAACACTCTTGGACAGCGTCTGCCATCCGTGAGAACGGAACTATGCCACGGGCCGCCCGGTCCCCGACGGCACCGCCGCCACGGTGCCGCTGTCACACATCCTCTGGCTGCCCGGTCAGTTCGTCGGTGGCGTGCGTGACGCCCGCGTGCGCCTGTTCAACGAGAAAGGGACCAGGCATGTCCACAGCCCGCGATCACCGAGACGTCCATACCGACCCTGCCGACGCGAAGGTCTCCCTGGCGGCCGAGGCGGCCCTGCTCGAGGCACGTCTGGGCATGCTGAGCGAGGCGCTCCGCGACATCGACGTGCGGATCGGAATGGTTTCGCACAGTCTGCACAAGCTGCGTCACTCGGTGTCCGACCCGGGCGACGAGGGGCACGCCCCCACTTAGGCGCGGCGCACAACGTCGAGACGTCGGTACCTCCCGGGTCCGCCGGACGGGCCGCGGTCCGCACCGCACCGCGGCCCGTGCGAAGCCGGTCAGCCCCACGTACCAAGGATCACCGCGACGACGGCCCCCATCGCCGCGGTGATCAGCACCATCCCGATCATGGTGCCCCTGAGCCACCGCCCGAACCGGCCGCGGTGCTGCTCCTCGAGGGCGCTGATGCTGTCCGCGATGTGGTCCGTGACCATGTGGGCGACGTGGGCCTGCTCGTCGAGGTACCACTGTTCGATGCCGGACTTCTGTTCCTCGGTCAGCCCGGGCGCCCGGGCGGTGAACTCGGCCACGCGCCGGCGCGCTGCTCGGAGGTGGGCGTCCCGGTAGAGGAAGGTCTCTATGTCGCTCAGGCCGCGCGCGGCCTCCTTGCTGGCGTCCATGGTGTGCTCCAAGAGGGAAGCGGGGAACCGTGCGGCCGCGCCCGCTGTCGGCCGACGTCGTCCGCACACCACATGGACCGGGCAACCCGCCCGGTTGTGACATACGGCCGAGAACCGGCATTTCCCCGCCGCTCCGTTCCGCCCCGCCCCTGCTCGGCTCAGGTGCCCGCGTCCTGACGTGTGGCGTCCACAACCCCGTTACCGCCGTTCGTCACACCTCCCGGGCGGCGCCCTCGTCCCTCACGTGGTCGCCGATGCCGTCGGTGCGGGCCGCCGACAGCACGGCCGGGAGCAGCCCGGGGAAGCGGGAGTCGAGGCTCTCCCGGCGCAGGGTCACGTAGCAGCGGGTGCCCTCCTGCCGGGTCTCGGTGACGCCCGCCTCACGCAGCACCTTGAGGTGGTGGCTGAGGGTGGATTTGGCGACGGGAGCACGCAGTTCGCCCCAACCGTGCTCGTGGCCGTCCGCGAGCACGCGGACGATCCCCAGGCGGGTCGGGTCGCTCAGCGCGCCCAGCAGGCGGGGCAGTGAGGTGTCGGCGGGAAGCGTGAAGGAGGAGGGGGCGGGCATGGCCGCCAGGCTACCTTCCGTGTGCCGCGAGGAACCCTGTCACACATCCGCGGGCTGTCCTGTCAGTAGGGCGTAACCACTTCTCGACCAGGAGATCGACATGGAACCGCGGCTCAACTTCTTCGGCAACGCCTTCGCGGGCAAGATCCTCAAGCACATCAACTCGGCGGCCAAGGTCGCCTCGGAGTCGGGGGTGCCCACGGCGACCCAGGAACTCGTGAAGATCCGCGTCAGCCAGATCAACGGCTGCGGCTTCTGCACCGACATGCACACCAAGGACGCAACCGCCGCCGGTGAGACCCAGCAGCGGCTCAACCTGGTCGCCGCCTGGCGGGAGGCCACGGTCTTCACCGAGGCCGAGCGTGCCGCGCTGGGGCTGGCGGAGCAGGGCACCCGGATCGCGGACGCGGCGGGCGGCGTCTCCGACGAGGTCTGGGCGGACGCGGCCAAGCACTTCGACGAGGAGCAGCTCGTCGCGCTGCTCTCGCTCGTCGCGATCATGAACGCTTACAACCGCATCAACGTGATCAACCAGCAGCCGGCCGGCAGCTACCAGCCCGGTCAGTTCGGCTGACGACGACGCCCGGTCCGGCCGGGCGTCCGCGGTCCGCCTCCGCGCCAACCCGGCTTTCGGCGCGGAGGCGGGCTTCGCACACCGTGTTAACTGACGCCTCCGCTGTTCCATAAAACAGTGTCAAACGTCTGCTACGTTGTTCGATGTTCAACGAACATCGAACTTTTTAGGGGAACCGACATGCCCAGCTCCACCCAGCAGCACTTCTCGGACCACGTCGCCATCGTCACCGGCGCGGGCTCCGGCATCGGCCGTGCCACGACCGTGGCTCTCGCCGAGGCGGGTGCCCGCGTCCTCGGCGTCGGCCGCCGACGTGAGGCCCTGGAGGAGACCGCCCGCGTCCACCCGAACATCGCGACGCTGCCGCTCGACCTCCGGGGCGAGGACGCCGCCGGCGAGGTCGTCGCCACGGCCGTGGAACGGTGGGGCCGCATCGACCTGCTGGTCAACAACGCCGGTGCGCTCGCGCTGATGCCGCTGGCGGAGACGGACGCCTCCGTGATCGGCGATCTCTTCCAGGTCAACGTGACGGCGCCGAGCCTGCTCGCCCACGCGGCCCTGCCGCACCTGAAGCGGTCCTCCGGTTCCATCGTCAACGTCTCCAGCACCTACGGCCACCGGCCGCTGGCGGGCGGCGCGCACTACGCCGCGACGAAGAGCGCGCTGGAGCAGCTGACCCGGAGCTGGGCACTCGAACTCGCCGCCGAGGGAGTGCGGGTGAACGCGGTCGCGCCCGGCCCCACCGAGACGAACGTGATGGCCGCGGCGGGACTCCCCGAAGAGGTCATCCGGGAGGTCCGCACCTCGGAGCGCGAGCGCATCCCGGCCGGCCGGATCGGCCTGCCCGAGGACGTCGCCGACTGGATCCTGCGCATCGCCGACCCGCGGGGAGCCCACCTGACCGGGCAGGTGCTCACGGTCGACGGAGGACTCGAACTCTCCTGACCACCGTACCGGCCGGGCCGGGCTCGGGTCAGGTGGTGGGCCGGGGAGCGCGCAGGTGCTTGCGCTGCGCCAGTTCCTCCTCGTCGACGAGTTCGAGCATGGGCTTGCCCGGCGCGCACATCATGGTCACCACGAAACGGGTGGGCGCGTCCGCCAGCGCGTTGCCGTCCTGGTAGTGGATCACATCGCCGCCCGGCTCCCAGAAGGTCCCGCCGGCCTCCACGACGCGCTCGGGCTCACCCTCCAGCTCGAAGCGGACCGCGCCCTCGACGACGTATCCGAAGGCCGGACCGGAGTGACGGTGCGGTGGGGTCCCCGGGTCTCCGGGCTCCCAGTCGACCTGGATGGTCATCGCGGAGGCGCCCTCCGGGACGGTGATCGGCGAGGCGTCCTGCAGCATCTTGGCCGCGGTCGTCCAGCCGGGCGCCTCCCCCTGCTCGCCGGTTCCGTGCGTGTGCGCTGCGTGGTTCTCGGACACTGTGTTGCACCTTCCGTGGGTTCCACAACCGTTGGTGTCTCCCCCCGTTGACCGGGGACGGCCCGGATCTGTGACACGGGCGACCGCGTCCCGCGGTGTCACACCGACGGCACGAGCGCGGTCGTACCTGTGGTGAGCGGCTGATTCCACCTTCTCCGCCACAAACGCACCAGCGGGGTCACCGGCCCCCGACGGGAGGAGACCCGAAATGAGAGTCGTTGTTGCAGGAGCCACCGGGCTGATCGGCTCCCGGACCGTCGTCAGGCTCCGGGACCACGGTGTGGAAGCCGTTCCCGTGTCACGCGCCACAGGGGTCGACGTCACGACCGGGGAAGGGCTCGCCGAGGCGCTGCGCGGCGTCGAGGTGGTCGTGGACGTCACCGACGCGTCGTCCCGCGCCGAGCGGGCGAGCGTCGACTTCTTCGACACCGCGACCGGCAATCTCCTGCGGGCCGCCGCCGCGGCGGGCGCCGAACACTACCTGGCGCTGTCCGTGGTGGGCGCCGACCGCGTACCGGGCGGCTACTTCCGTGCGAAGGCCCTCCAGGAGCAGCGGGTGCGGCGCTCGCCGATCCCGCACTCCGTCGTGCGTGCCACGCCGTTCTACGAGTCCGTGGACGCGCTGTCGCGTTCGGCCGTGCACGCGGACGGCGTGCATGTGGCACCCGCGCTGGTGCGACCGGTGTCGACGGACGACGTCGCCGCCGCGGTCGCCCACGCCGCCGTCGGAATACCCCTGTTCGGCGTCCTCGAGGTAGCCGGACCCGAGCAGTTCCGGCTGGACGAACTCACCGCGAAGGTCCAGGCGGCGCACGGTGATCCGCGCGGTGTGGTCACCGACCCGAACGCCCCCTTCTTCGGGGCGGTGCCGGGCGAGCAGGCGCTGCTCCCCGGGGCGGACGCGCACCTGGGCCGCACCACCCTCCACCAGTGGCTCGCCCAGCGGTGAATCCCTCCCCCACTCCCTACGACATGGCAGGAAGGCCGTCATGAGTGAGCTCGACCAGCTGCCCGACCGCGACTTCGAGGAGACCGCCGAATGGCAGGCATCGCTCGAGGCCGTCGTGCGCAACGCGGGACCCGACCGGGCGGGCTACCTGCTCCGGCGGGTCCACGAGTACGCGGCACGCTCCGGGGTGCGCCTGCCCGGGCTGCTGTCCACGGACTACATCAACACGATTCCGGCGTCGTCCCAGCCGCCCTTCGACGGCGACCTCGGCATGGAGGCAAGGATCACCGCCCTGAACCGCTGGAACGCGGCAGCCATGGTGACGCGCGGCTCCCGTCTGGGACTCGGCGGCCACATCGCCACGTACGCGTCGGCGGCCTGGCTCTACGAGATCGGGTTCAACCACTTCTTCAAGGGCAAGGACGGGGACGGCTCCGGCGACCAGCTGTTCGTCCAAGGGCACGCGTCGCCGGGGATCTACGCCCGCGTGTTCCTCGAAGGACGCCTGTCCGAGGAGCAGTTGGACGCCTTCCGGCGCGAGGCGGACGGTCACGGTCTGCCGTCCTACCCGCACCCGCGGCGGCTGCCGTGGCTGTGGGAGTTCCCGACCGTCTCCATGGGGCTCGGCCCGCTCGCCGCCGTCTACCAGGCCCGCTTCAACCGCTACCTGCACGCCCGTGGCATCAAGGACACCTCGGGGTCGCGGGTGTGGGCCTTCCTCGGCGACGGGGAGACGGACGAGCCCGAGTCGACGGCCGCGCTGTCGCTGGCCGCCCGGGAACGGCTCGACAACCTCACCTTCGTCGTGAACTGCAACCTCCAGCGCCTGGACGGTCCCGTTCGGTCGAACTCGAAGATCGTGCAGGAGCTGGAGGCGCGGTTCCGGGGAGCGGGCTGGAACGTGGTGAAGACCCTGTGGGGCGAGGCGTGGGACCCGCTGATCGGGCACGACACCACCGGTGCCCTCGTCCGCCGCCTCGGTGAGGTGCCCGACGCCCAGATGCAGACGTACGCCGCGCGCGACGCCGCGTACGTCCGCAAGGACTTCTTCACCGGCGACGCGCTCTCCGGTGTCGCCGCCGGGCTGAGCGACGCGCAGGTGACCGAACTGTTCGAGAACTCGCGCGGCGGACACGAGCCGCTCAAGGTGTACGCCGCCTACCGGGCCGCGGTCGAGCACCGGGGGGCGCCCACCGTCGTGCTGGCCCAGACGGTGAAGGGGCACACGCTGGGGACGGGGTTCCAGTCGCGCAACGCCAACCACCAGATGAAGAAGCTCACCATGGACCAGTTCCGGCAGATGCGCGACCTTCTGGAACTTCCCATCCCCGACAGCGCGTTGAACGGCGACCTGGTGCCCTACTGGCATCCCGGCGAGAACTCCCCGGAGGTGCGCTACCTGCGTGAGCGCCGTGCCGAGCTGGGCGGCCCCGCCCCCGTCCGCCGGGTGGTGCCCAAGCCGCTCGACCAGCCGCCGGCCCGGCCGTTCGAGGCCCTGCAGAAGGGTTTCGGCAACCAGGAGGTGGCCACCACGATGGCTCTGATCCGCCTGGTCAGGGACCTGATGAAGGGCAAGGAGACGGGACAGCGCTGGGTGCCGATCGTGCCCGACGAGGCCCGCACCTTCGGCATGGAGTCCCTGTTCCCGACGGCCGGGATCTACTCGCCGGACGGCCAGACCTACGAGCCCGTCGACGCGGACCAACTGCTCTACTACCGGGAGGCCAAGAACGGCCAGCTCGTCATCGAGGGCATCACCGAGGCCGGTTCCATGGCCGAGTTCACCGCGGCGGCGACCTCGTACGCCACCCACGGCGAACCCATGATCCCCTTCTACATCTTCTACGCCATGTTCGGCTTCCAGCGCACCGGCGACCAGTTCTGGGCGCTCGCCGACCAGATGGGGCGCGGGTTCGTCGTCGGGGCGACGGCCGGCCGTACGACGATGACCGGCGAGGGCCTGCAGCACGCCGACGGCCACTCCCACCTGCTGGCCTCGACCAACCCGGCGGCGATCTGCTACGACCCCGCGTTCGCCTTCGAGATCGCGGTGATCGTCAGGGACGGGCTGCGGCGCATGTTCGGCGAGCGGCCCGAGAACGTCTTCTACTACCTGACGGTGTACAACGAGCCGAAACGGCAGCCCCCCATGCCTGCCGGGGCGGCCGTGGAGGAGGGGATCGTCCGGGGCATCTACCGCTTCCGGCCGGCCCAGTCCCCCGGCCCCGGCCCTCGGATCCAGCTGCTGGCCTCCGGAACGGCCATCCACTGGGCGCTCGAGGCCGAGGAGATCCTGCGGTCTCGGTGGAACGTGCACGCCGACGTCTGGTCGGTGACGTCCTGGACGGAACTGCGCCGCGACGCGCTCTGCGCCGACCGGGCACGGCTGAACGGCGAGGAGCGCACCCCCCATGTGACGAGCGCGCTGTCGGGGGCGCCCGGGCCGGTGCTGGCGGTCAGCGACTGGATGCGTCAGGTGCCGGACCAGATCAGCCAGTGGGTCGAGCAGGACTACTCGTCCCTCGGGACGGACGGCTTCGGACTGTCGGACACCCGGGACGCGGTGCGCCGCTACTTCCGGGTGGACGCCGAATCGATCGTGGTGGCCGCACTGGAGCAGCTCGCCCGGGCGGGCGAGGTCGCTCCGGAGACGGCCGCGCGGGCCCGCGAGCAGTACGGCCCGCAGGGCTGAACCGGGCCGGGTGGGACACCACGGGCGGTGCAGGGCGACCGAAGAGGGTCGCCCCGCACCGCCCGTGGTGTCCGGTCGGGATGTCCGGTCGGGATGTCCGTCAGGACGTCCCGTCCCTGGCCGCCTCGGTGGCGGCGCGCTGGGCGCGGACGAGCCCGACGACGGTGTCGGTGGTGCGGTCGAGGTGGCTGCGGCCGTCGGGCAGCAGGGCGTCCGGGCTGATGTAGCTGCGCGGGCCGACGTGGGTGGCCGGGTCGAGCCGGTGAACGGTGATCTTCCCGGCGCGCACGGCCCGGTTCCACGCGCTGTGGCGCAGCAGCGGCCAGCGCTGGGGGAACAACCACGTCCCGACCCGCTCGACCCGGTCGTTCGCACTGGTCAACCGGTGTACGTGCGTGACCCGGGTGAGGTCGTTGGCTCCGTTGTGGAACCCGCCGAACATGATGAGCAGGAGCGGTGCGTCCAGCCGTGCGCGCAGTTCGCCGACCGCGCCGGTGGCGACCTGGGCGCCGCCGCTGTAGCTGAGCAGCACCACGGGGATGCCGCTGCCCGGCCGGTAGCCGGCCAGTTGGAGCTGGTCGGCGATCTGGGAGCCGACGGCCCGGTTGTACAGGGGCCGGTAGCGGCGGTCCGCGGCGACGAAGATCTGCATGACGTTGTGCAGGAACAGCAGCAGTCCGACGCGGCGGCGCAGCCACGCCCACACCGGACGGTCGGCGAGCGGGTCGGCGAGCGGCGAGTAGGGCTGCACCTGTCCCAGCACCCGCAGTTCCGGGGCCGAGGCGAGCACCGCCTTCACCAGTTGGCCGCCGTCGCGGCTGTCGCGGACCCGGCGCTTGCCGATGCCGTCCAGGTAGACCAGGTAGGCCTCCGGCGGAGCGTCGGGGGCGGCGCCCCGGGCGTAGGGGACGCCCTGCGGGAGGGCGGTGACGGGTCTGCGCCAGCCGGCCCCGTAGGCCAGGACCTCGTAGCGGGCCAGCAGGCCCTCGGCGAGCAGGGCCGGGCCGACGGCCGCGGCCCAGAACAGGAAGTCGTTCATGCCGTCACCTCCGGGGTGGCGGTCGCGCTGATCCGTACGACGAGTCGCCGGACGCCCTCCACGGCGAGTCCGAGCGCCACCCCGGCCGCGGCCACGCAGCCGGCGGCGGTCCACCAGCCCAGTCCGGTCGCCTCCGCCAGCGGTCCGGTCAGTCCGGCCCCGACCCCGACGCAGAGCAGCAGGTGGAGCAGCGGGCCGAGCAGGGGGAACGCGAGCACGGCGGCGAGCGTCAGCGGGGCGACCAGGCCGGGGGTCCACACCGGATCGCCGCCCGGCGGCGGAGCGGACAGCAGGAACTCCGCGAGGGTCAGCGCGGTCAGCGGCCACAGCGCGAACACGGCGCCCTCGACGAGGGCGCCGGTCAGCATCAGGCCGACGACGCTTCTGCGCGCCACGCCGGGCCGGCGCACCAGGAGCGGCATGATGCGTCCGGCCGCCTCCGACAGCCCGGCGAGCAGGAGGAGTGCGGCGACGGCGAAGGACACGGCCGTCACCCCCGCGGTGCCGGGCCGCCGCCCGGCCGGGCGGGCGCGGCCGGGCGCAGGTACCGTTCCAGTTCGTCGGCGGCCCGGCGGTACCCGCCCGCCTCGCGCTGGGCGTCCCGCATGGCGTCGGAGGCCTCCCGGAACCCGGGCTCCTCCAGCAGGCGTCGCGCGAGGCTCCGTACGGACTCCTCGGTGACGTCCTCGGTGTGCATCGACAGACCGACGCCGAGCTCGGCGACGCGTCCGGCCACCAGCGGCTGGTCGGCGCCCTGGGGGATCACCAGCATGGGGACACCGGCGTACATGGCCTCGTTCACACTGTTCATCCCTCCGTGGGTGACGAGCAGCGCCGCGCGCTCCATGACCTGTGTCTGCGGAACGAAGGGGCGGGCGATCACGTTGCCCGGCAGCGGTTCCAGGTCGGCGGGGTCGGTCTTCCCGGTGGACAGGACGACCGTGCCGGCCAGCGGGGCGAGCCCGGTGGCGAAGCGGCGCAGCAGCTCGGGGGCCGCGTCGAACACCGTGCCCAGGGAGGCGTACAGCACGGGGTCCCGCAACCGGTCGGCCGGGAAGGACGCGTCGTGCGGGCGGGCGCCGATGCTGGGGCCGACGAACCGGTAGGAGGCGTCGAAGTCCTCGGCGTCGGGCTGGAACGCCCGCGAGGTGTACACCAGGTTGAGCGGCTGCCGGATGCCCGACAGGTCGACCAGGGGCACGTCGTGGGTGTCGAAACGCCGGTGCAGTTCACGGCGCGAGCGCACGTATCCCCGGAGGCTGCGGGGCCTGGCCGTGGCCGCGCTCAGCAGCTCCCACGAGGCGCCGGTGGGGCTGGGGACGTGCCGGTTGTAGGCGAACGTCGTGAACGACGAGGCGGCTGGCACCCCGAGCTCCCGCGCGGCGACCGCACCCCAGGGACAGGCGTTGTCGTGGACGATCAGGTCCGGGCCGATCCGGCGGAGGTCGTCGAGCACGGCGGGCAGCAGGCGCACGGCGGTGCCGGCCAGCGCCTCCAGCAGCGTCAGTGGGGTCACCGGGTCGGGCAGCGGTGGTGCGCCGCCGGGATAGAGGTGCACATCGGCACCGGTGCCCTCGATCATCGCGCGGAAGGCCGGCCACGTGTGGTAGGTGACCGTGTGACCACGCCCGACGAGTTCGGACACGACCGGCAGGGTCGGATTGACGTGCCCGTGCATGCCGATGTTGAGGAACGCGACAGTGCTCACGGACCAACCTCCGCTCCGTTGGTTGTACGACGTGTCCTTACGACCGGACGACAGGGCCGGGTGTGACACCCGGCGGCCGGTGGCCGTCTCCCGCGCCGTGTCACAGGTGCGGCCCGCGTTCGGTCTGGCTGGACATGCACTCCGTCATCCCCGGAGCACCCGCCGTCGGGCCGCTGCACGACGACTACGCGGTCACCGCGGAGTTCTACGACGTGCTCCAGGCCGAACAGGACGCGGCACGCGTCCGGCACCTCTACGGCCGGGACGTGGCGGCCGCACGCGTCGGAGTGCTCGACATCGGCGCCGGGACCGGGCGGGTCACGGAGCTGAGCCTGCGCGAGTCCCGGGCCGGGGTGCACGCCGTGGAGCCCGCGCGGGCCATGCGCGCGCCGTTGATGACGCGGCTGGCCGCACTGCCACGGGCGCTGAGGCAGCGTGTCACGGTGCACCCGCACACTCTTGAGGAGACGGGTCTGCGGGAGGTGGCGGACGTGGCGGTCTGTCACAACACCGTGGCCTGTCTCGCGCCCGACGCGCGGCGAACGCTGTGGCCGGCGCTCGCCGGTGCGCTCGTTCCCGGTGGTTCGCTCGTCCTCCAGCTCCCGCCCCCGCGCCTTCCGGACACCGATGTCGTGCGCCTCTTCGCGCCGCAGCGGATCGGGGAGCACACGTACGGCGGGCACATGGTGATGTCGGCGGTCGAGGGCCGCGTCCGCACCCGGTGTCACTACTGGGTGCGGGGGTCGGAGGGGCTGCTGAGGGAGCACGCGGAGACGTTCTGGATGTGGCCGGCCGCGCGCGCCGAGCTGCTCGGCGACCTCGCCGGGCACGGGTTCGTCCCGCTGCCCTCCCGGGCGGACCCGGCGGTCCTCGCCCTGTCCCTCGGGCGGCCCGCGCGACCCGAGTGACACCGTGTGCCGCACGGCACGCAGGCACGGCACACGGGCAGGCACACGGGCACGGCAGGAGCACGTCCGGGCTGCCCACGCGTGGCCCGTGTGCCGGTTGTAGCATGGGTGGCCTGCGGGCCGGAAGGGGCACCATGCGCGCTGGGGACGACGTCGATTCGCTCGACAAGGCGACGAAGGACTTCGTCGCGGCGCGTCCGCAGCTCTTCGGCATCGCCTACCGCGTGCTGGGCAGCACGGTGGAGGCCGAGGACACCCTCCAGGAGGCCTGGGTGCGGTGGCAGAACGCCGACCGCGCCAAGGTGGTGGAACCGGCGGCGTTCCTGGCCACCATGACCACCCGGCTGGCGATCAACACGGCCCAGTCCGCCCGGGTCCGGCGGGAGGCGTACGTCGGCCCCTGGCTTCCCGAACCGGTCGACACCAGCATGGACCCGCAGCTGGGGGCGGAACGGGCGGAGGCGGTCGAGCTGGCCGTGCTCCAACTGCTGGAGAAACTGAATCCCGTGGAGCGGGCCGCCTACGTCCTGCGGGAGGCGTTCGACTACCCCTACGGGCAGATCGCCGAGATCCTGGAGACGAGCCAGGCCAACACGCGCCAGCTGGTGAGCAGGGCCCGCAAGCATCTGGCCGCCGAGCGCGGCGAGCGGGTCAGCCGGTCCGAGCACCAGCGGCTGCTGGAAGTGTTCCTCACCGCGGCGCAGACCGGCGACCTCAGGGCGCTGGAGGACGTCCTCGCCGCGGACGTCGTCAGCTACGCCGACGGCGGAGGGGTACGCGGCGCGTCCAGGATCCCGGTCGTCGGACGGTCGAGGGTCGCCAAGTACCTGGCGGCGTTCGCACCCCGGTTCTGGCCGCAGTCGCGGGTCCGCCGGGTCGAGGCCAACGGCCGGCCGGCGCTCCTCGTCCAGGTGGACGAGGACGCCGTGGCCCTGCTGTCCGTCGACGTCTCGGCGGACGGCATCGACCGGATCATGTGGGTGATGAACCCGGCCAAGCTGTCGCCGTACGTGGAGTCGCTGGCATCCTGAGCTCGCTCCGCGGCCCCGGCGGAACGACGCCCGGGGTCCCGGTGTCACAAGAAGGGCAGCCGGCCGGTCTGCTGGTTGACCGAATCCTGCAGAGCACGGGAGTGACGAAGTGACGGAACACTTCAGGTTGCCCCACCTGTCCACGGACAAGGACTTCGACGGCGATTCCTTCTCCGCCATCTACACGACGACCGTGACCGTCCGCGGCGGCACGGCCGCCCACGGGAGGGCCTCCGGAAGGGCACGGTCGGACGACGGAGTCCTCGACCTGAACCTGCGCATGCCCGCGGAACTCGGCGGCGACGGGAGCGGAACCAATCCCGAGCAGCTCTTCGCCGCCTCCTTCGCGGCCTGCTTCCACGGGGCCCTGAGTCTGATCGCGCGGCAGGAGGCACTCGATCCGACCACGATCGCGGTGGAGGCGACCGTCGCCTTCGGGCGGGACCCGGGAGACGGCGGGTATCTGCTCCGCGTCGACCTGGTGGTCCGGTGGCCCGGCGTCGCGCCGGAGGTCGCCGGGCCCCTCATCGAGAAGGCCGACTCGCTGTGCCCCTACGCGAGGATGGCCTGGGAGGGAACGCCGACGACGGTGAGCCTGGCCCCGTGACCCGCCGGACGGTGGGCGTCGGCCCGGTCAGTCGGGAAACCAGAGATCGACGTCGGCGGCCTCCTCCTTGCGGATGGTGAACGCGGCGATCTCCTTCTTCTCCGGGTTCTGCGGCGGCAGCCCCGCGACGAAGCGGTGGTCGCCGCCGGTGACCAGCGGTTCGCCGGTGGCCTCGGCGGCCTGGAAGTACTCGGCGTTGACGGACCGGTAGTGCGCCCACCGCCCCGGGAGGTCGTCCTCGTAGAAGATGGCCTCGACCGGGCACACCGGTTCGCACGCGTGGCAGTCGACGCATTCGGACGGGTCGATGTAGAGCGTCCGCTCCCCCTCGTAGATGCAGTCCACCGGGCATTCCATGACGCAGGCCCGGTCCTTGACGTCGACACAGGGCTGGGCGATGACGTACGTCATCCTGTCCTCCTTCGCCGTCGGCGCGGCGCTACCGGCCAGCAGTTCAGACCGGGGAGATCGTGGTGTTGTGACACCGCCGGGCCGTCGCCCGCCCGACGAGCGGCTGTCACAGGAGGCGCGGCAGCCCGGTCTGACGGATCGGGGCGACGTGCCCGCAACAGGCGACATCCGAGAAGAGGAACACCGTGTCATCAGTCAACACCTTTGTGATCGTCGGGGGCGGCCTCGCCGCGGGCCGAGCGGCCGAGGCCCTGCGGAAGCACGGCCACACCGGCCGGCTCGTCGTCATCGGCGACGAGCGGGAGCGGCCCTACGTGCGGCCGCCGCTGTCCAAGGGCTATCTGCTGGGCAAGGAGGAGCGGGACTCGATCTTCGTGCACCCCGCCGACTGGTACGCGCACAACGACGTGGAACTCCTGCTCGGCACGGGCGTGCGGGCCGTCGACGCGGGGGCCGGTGCGGTGGAACTGGACGACGGCAGCCGCATGTCCTACAGCCGGCTGCTGCTGGCCACCGGCTCGTCCCCGCGCCGGCTGGCGGTGCCGGGCGCGGACTTCGAGAACGTCCTGCACCTGCGCCGGGTCGGGGACAGCGAACGGCTCAGGGCCGCCTTCACCGAGGGCGCCCGGATCGTGGTGGTCGGCGACGGCTGGATCGGCCTGGAGACCGCGGCCGCCGCACGGACGGCCGGGGCGGAGGTGACCGTGCTCGGGCACGGGGAGCTGCCCCTGCTGAAGGTGCTCGGCCGGGAGGCGGCCGAGGTGTTCGCCCGCCTCCACGAGGAGCACGGCGTACGGCTGCGCCCCGGCGCGGAGGTGGAGCGCATCACCGGCACGGGGGACCGCGCGGACGGGGTGCTCCTCGCCGACGGCACCCGTCTGGAGGCGGACGCCGTGGTCGTGGGCGTCGGCATCACCCCCAATGTGCGGCTCGCCGAGGAGGCGGGCCTGGAGGTGCGCAACGGCGTCGTCACCGACGAGCACCTGCGGACCTCGGCGCCCGGCATCCACGCGGCGGGTGACGTCGCCAACGCCTACCACCCGTTCCTGGACCGTCATGTGCGCGTCGAGCACTGGGCCAACGCCCTGAACCAGCCGGAGACGGCCGCCCTGAGCATGCTCGGCGAGGACGCGGTCTACGACCGGCTGCCGTACTTCTACACGGACCAGTACGACCTGGGCATGGAGTACACCGGATACACCGAACGGGGCGGGTACGACCGGGTCGTCTTCCGCGGCGACCGGGACGCCCGCCGTTTCATCGCCTTCTGGATGTCGGGCAACCGGGTGCTCGCCGGCATGAACGTCAACGTGTGGGACGTCGTCGACCCGATCCGCGCGCTGGTCGAGTCCCGGGCCGACGTCGACGACACGCTCCTCGCCGATCCCTCGGTCCCCCTCGACAGCCTGCTGTCCTGACCCCGGGCCGTGTCACAAACCGTGGGACCGGCCGGTCGTAATCACTGACGACCCAAGCGATCGGAGCAATCGTGGCTATCACCGAACAACGTCTGTCCACCATGGTGCTGGTGATCGGCACGGGCGGGGCCGGCCTGCGGGCCTCCATCGAGCTCGCCGAGGCCGGAGTGGACGTCCTCGCCGTCGGCAAGCGCCCCAAGGAGGACGCCCACACGTCCCTGGCCGCCGGGGGCATCAACGCGGCCCTGGCCACCATGGACCCCGAGGACAGCTGGCAGCAGCACGCCGCCGACACGATCAAGGAGAGCTACCACCTGGCCGATCCGCGCACCGTCGAGATCGTCACCCAGGGGGCCGCGCTGGGCATCGACGACCTGGAGCGCTACGGCATGGCCTTCGCCCGGGAGGAGGACGGCCGGATCTCGCAGCGCTTCTTCGGCGCGCACAAGTTCCGGCGCACCGCCTTCGCCGGCGACTACACCGGCCTGGAGATCCAGCGCACCCTGATCCGGCGGGCGGAGCAGCTGGGCATCCCCATGCTCGACAGCGTCTACATCACCCGGCTCCTGGTGCACGACGGTGCCGTGTTCGGCGCCTACGGCTTCGACCTCACGAACGGACGGCGCCACGTCATCCACGCGGACGCCGTCGTCCTCGCCGCGGGCGGCCACACCCGCATCTGGCGGCGCACGTCCTCCCGGCGGGACGAGAACACCGGCGACTCCTTCCGGCTGGCCGTGGAGGCCGGCGCCCGGCTGCGCGACCCGGAGCTGGTGCAGTTCCACCCCTCGGGCATCATCGAGCCCGAGAACGCGGCCGGCACGCTGGTCAGCGAGGCGGCACGGGGCGAGGGCGGCATCCTGCGCAACGCCCTCGGCGAGCGGTTCATGAACCGCTACGACCCCGAGCGCATGGAACTGTCCACCCGCGACCGGGTGGCCCTGGCCTCCTACACAGAGATCAAGGAAGGCCGCGGCACCGAGAACGGCGGCGTCTGGCTGGACGTCTCCCACCTCCCGCGGCAGACGATCATGAACCGGCTGCCCCGGGTCTACCAGACGCTGCTCGACCTTCAGATGCTGGACATCACCCGCGAGCCGATCGAGATCGCGCCCACGGCCCACTACTCGATGGGCGGCGTCTGGGTCAGGCACGACGACCACAGCACCGACGTACGCGGTCTGTACGCCATCGGCGAGGCGTCCAGCGGCCTGCACGGCGCCAACCGGCTGGGCGGCAACAGCCTCATCGAGCTGCTGGTCTTCGGCCGCATCGTGGGGCAGGCGGCCGCCGCCTACTCCGAGGGGCTCACCGCGCAGCCGCGCTCGGCGGCCGCGGTCGCCGAGGCACGGGCGGAGGTCGACGGGCTGCTCGCGGCGGACGGGCCGGAGAACGTGCGGGCCCTGCAGCGCGCGATCCGCAACACCATGACCGAGCACGCGGGCGTCGTACGCGACGAGACCGGGCTCCGCGCGGGCCTCGCGGAGCTCGACGCGATCGAGAAGCGGATGGAGGACGTGGGCGTCCACCCCGACATCGCCGGTTTCCAGGACCTCGCCCACGCGTTCGACCTGAAGTCCGCGGCGCTGGCGGCGCGCGCCACGCTGGAGGCTGCGCTCGAACGCCGGGAGACCCGCGGCTGCCACAACCGCAGCGACTACCCGGAGATGGACCCGGCGCTGCGGGTCAACCTCGTGTGGTCCCCGTCGACGGGCATCACCCAAGAGGCCATCGACCCCGTCCCGGACGAGATCGCCGCGCTCATGGAAGAGGTCTCGACCGACGGGAAGCTGGCGGAGTGACCCGCCGGACCGTGTCACACGTGCGGGCACCGTCCTGTCATTCCGAGTGAAGACAAGTGAAGAGACACGAAGAGAGTGGAGAGGAACCACGTCATGAAGGTTGTAGTCATCGGCGGGACCGGCCTGATCGGCTCGAAGCTGGTCGCCAAGCTGGACGAGCACGGCCACGAGGCCGTCCCCGCCGCGCCGAACACCGGCGTCAACACGCTGACGGGCGAGGGACTGGCCGAGGTCCTGCAAGGCGCGGACGTCGTGGTCGACGTCTCGAACTCCCCCTCGTTCGCGGACGACGCCGTGATGGAGTTCTTCGTCACGTCGACCACCAACCTCCTCAGGGCGGAGGCGGAGGCCGGTGTGAAGCACCACGTCGCGCTCTCCGTGGTGGGCACCGAGCGGCTCCAGGAGAGCGGCTACTTCCGCGCCAAGCTGGCGCAGGAAAAGCTGATCAAGGAGTCCGGGATCCCGTTCTCCATCGTCCACGCCACGCAGTTCTTCGAGTTCCTGAAGGGCATCACGGACGCCGCGACCGAGGGCGACACCGTGCGCCTTGCGCCCGTCAGGATCCAGCCCATCCACTCCGACGACGTGGCCGCCGCCGTGGGCCGCACGGCCGTCGGCACGCCCGTGGGCGGCGTGGTGGAGGTGGCCGGTCCCGAGGCGTTCCGGCTCGACGAGCTCGTCCGCAAGGCCCTCGCCGCCAAGGACGACCCCCGCACGGTCGTGGCGGACCCGAAGGCCCCGTACTACGGTGCCCAGCTCCAGGAGGACAGCCTCCTGCCGGGCCCCGACGCGAGCCTCGCCGAGACGCGGCTCGCCGACTGGTCCGCGCAGCAGCGCTGAGCAGTCCTGCCGGGGTGGCCCCTGTTTTCGGGGGCCACCCCGGTTCTTCTTTTCCGGTTCTTCATTCCCGGGGGGCGTCACGCGCGGGCGCGGCAGCGAGCCTCAGGAGTGAGTGATCTCCCTGTACTCGTCCTCGGTCGGCTTCCGGATCTGCGAACCGCCCCCGTAGAAACGCCGGCTGAGCCCGGCCCGCAGCTGCTGCACGCGCGTGGGACCGCCGCCGTCACCGTTGCCGGCCGCCGGTGGGGCGAGCGGCGCGTACTGCTCGTGCGCGGTGAGTGCGTACAGCTCCTCCTGGCCGAGGGGTTCGTGCACCTCGACGTACTCTCCGTGCGGCAGACGCTTGACGACGCCCGTCTCACGGCCGTGCAGCACCTTGTCGCGGTCGCGGCGCTGCAGGCCGAGGGCCCAGCGTTTCGCGACGAAGTAGACGACGAGCGGCACGACGAACAGCCCGATGCGGACGGCCCACGTCACGGAGTTGACCGAGACGTGGAGGCGGAGGGCGATCAGGTCGTTCGCCGCTCCGGTCAGCGCCACCAGGTACACGCTCAGCCAGGCGGCACCCAGTGCGGTGCGCACCGGCCGGTTGCGCGGCCGGTCGAGCAGGTGCTGCTCCCGGCCGTCGCCGGTCACCCACGCCTCGATGAACGGGTACGCGCCCATCACGAGGAACAGGCCGACGCCCGCCAGCAGCGGGATCAGGTTGTCGAGGGCCAGCGTGTGGCCCCAGGCGCTGATCTCCCAGCCGGGCATGACGCGCAGCAGTCCGTCGGCCACACCCATGTACCAGTCGGGCTGCGAGCCGGCCGAGACCTGGTCGGGCCGGTAGGGGCCGTACTCCCAGACGGGGTTGATCTGTGCGACGGCCGCGACGAAGAAGATCACGCCGCAGACCAGGAAGAAGAACCCGGCGGATTTCACCAGGAACACCTGGGCCGGTACGCCGACGACGTTCCGGTTCGTGCGGCCCGGCCCGGGATACTGGGCGGGCCGTCTGCGGAGGGTGAGGGCCACGAGGGCGACGATCAGCACCGTCATGAGGGCGGGGATGACCAGGACGTGGATGGCGTTGAAGCGGGCCACCAGATCGTCGCCCGGGAATTCCCCGCCGAAGAGGAACATCGACAGGTAGGTGCCGACGATCGGTACGGAGAGAATCGTGCCGTTCACGACCACGAGCCCGGTGCCGGACAGGAGGTCGTTCGGCAGGTCGTATCCGGTGAGCCCGCCGAACATGGCGAGGACCAGCAGGGAGAACCCGAGCACCCAGTTGAGCTCGCGCGGCTTGCGGAAGGCGCCCGTGAAGAAGACGCGCATCATGTGCAGGAACAGGGCGGCGACGAAGATCAGCGCCGCCCAGTGGTGGGCCTGCCGGATGAGCAGGCCGCCGCGGACGTCGAAGGAGAGATGCATGGTCGAGGCGAACGCCTCCGACACCAACTGCCCCTGCAGCGGCCCGTAGCTCCCCTGGTACACCACCTGTTCCGACGACGGGTGGAAGTAGAAGCTCAGGTACACGCCCGTGAGGACGAGGACGACGAAGCTGTAGAGCCAGATCTCCGCCAGCAGGAACGACCAGTGATCCGGGAAGACTTTGCGCAGTGCACCCCGGGCCCGGCCTCGGTATCCCAGCCGCACGCCCGCCCATTCGGCGACCCTTTCACCAGACACTTTCACGGTGGTTCTCCTGAAACAGGGCTTGTGAACATCTGTCTCCCATATGACCGATCACCATGTGAAAACGTGACAGAACACTGTGCCCGTGCCCGGCCGGGCGAACATCCGCCGGGGAACCCGTTGCACTCTCTGTGAGACAGTGGCAACAATTGGTCCATCTTCGTGCGGAGTGCGCTCCCGCTTATGATGTCCACAACAGCTGAGGATGAGAGGAACACATGGTCTCGGGAACTCGTGCGGCGCACAATGTTGAGATCACCGCGGAGAGCCTTCAGGAGGACCTGGCCCGTCTGGAGATCCAGAAGCAGGCCCTGGAGCGGGAATTGGCGGCGGTCGTGGCCCACCTCGGCTCGGTGCAGCGGGCACTCGGCGCTCTCGAGGTCCTGATGGTCGGCCCCACCGGCCCCACCGGCGCCGCCGCCCCCGCGGACCCGAAGGCCGAACGGCCCCAGGCCCCCGCCGAGTCCACGCAGCCCCGGACCGAGGCGCCCGCCGCGGCCCCGGGCACCGGGCCCCGGGCGGAGTCCCGCGCCGAGCCCGCCGCGCCGCCGTCCAGGCGCCGGCCCGAGGCGGCGAAGCGGGCCTCCCGCACGCGTCGTGCGGAGGAGGAGCAGCGCAACTACGGCCGGCTCACCGAGCAGATCCTGGAGTACTTCGCCGGTGTCGGCGAGGCCGAGGTGCGCGCCCGCGACGTCGCCGCGGCGCTGGGCCGCGACACCGACAGCGGCAGCATCAACGCCGTCCGCAGCACGCTCGACCGGCTCGTCGGCAGTTCCCGTGTCCGTCGGGCGGGCCGGGGCCTCTACCGGGCTCAGCAGCCCTGAAAAGGCTCCGGACGCCGCCTCGCGGGGGACCGAGTGGCGTCCGGAGCGTCCTACCGTGTCAGAAACACTGTGAACAGTGTATCGCACCGT
Organism: Streptomyces sp. NPDC111628; assembly: GCF_055635195.1. Classification (NCBI taxonomy): domain Bacteria; kingdom Bacillati; phylum Actinomycetota; class Actinomycetes; order Kitasatosporales; family Streptomycetaceae; genus Streptomyces; species Streptomyces sp. NPDC111628. Next base: position 496,433 of record NZ_JBVKBZ010000003.1, read on the forward strand.
CGAGCATCGTTCACACGCGTCGGCGGACCGCGACGCCGTCCACCGCGTGCTCGGTCCGCGCGTCGTCCCCGCCCGCGACGAACGCGTCCCGCGGGTGCTGCACGGAGGCCAGCGAGACCAGGTCACGGCCGAACAGCGCGGCGGTGAGCCAGATGGTGAGGACGCGCACCTTGCGCTCCCAGGTGGGCACGGCCAGTACGTGGTAGCCACGGTGCATCAGCCAGGCCGGGAAGCCTTTGACGACGATGCGCCGGTACTGGAAGATGCCCTGCCCCAGTCCGAGCGTGGCGACGGCCCCGAGGCTGCCGTGACGGTAGTCGCGGACCTTGCCGCCCCGCAGGTCGGCGAGGATGTTCTTCGCCAGGCGCCTGCCCTGCCGCACGGCGTGCTGGGCGTTCGGCACGGTGCGGGCGCCCGGCACGTGGGACGCCAGATCGGGTACGGCCGCGTCGTCTCCGGCCGCCCATACGTGGGCCAGCGGCTCGCCGCCGGCGACCACCCGCAGGTCGGCCCGGACCCGGACCAGGCCGCGGTCGTCGACCGGCAGGTCCGTGTGCCGGTCGACGACCGGGTTCGCGGCGTTGCCCGCGGTCCACACGAGCAGGGCCGAGTCGAACTCCTCACCGCTCGAGAGCACGACGTGCCCGTCCTCGGCGGAGACCAGCTGGGTGTTGAGGTGAACATGTGCACCGCGGCGTTCCAGGGAGCGCACCACCCAGGCTCCGGGCTTGTCGCTCACCTCGGGCAGAATCCGGTCGCGGGCCTCGACGAGGTGGAACGAGAGCTCCTCGAAGCTCAGTTCCGGGTACGCCTTGAGCATCGCGGTGGCCAGCGACAGCAGTTCGCCGAAGCCCTCGACGCCGGCGAAGCCACCGCCCACGAACGTGACCGTGAGCAGTTTGCGCCGCTCGGCTCCGGGCGGCATCGAGGCCGCCTGGTCGAACGCCGTCAGCAGGCGGTCGCGGATGGCCACCGCCTCCTCCACGTGCTTGAGGCCGATGGCCTGCTGCGCCAGCCCGGGGATGGGGAAGGTGCGGGTCACGGCACCCGCGGTGACCACGAGGGTGTCGTAGTGCAGGTCGTACGCCGGTCCGTCGGCCGGGCGGACGGTGACGGCCCGGTCCAGGTGCCGGATCTCGGTCACGCTCCCCGCGACGACCCGGCTGGTCCGCAGGTGCCGGCGCAGCGAAACGGCCGCGTGGCGTGCCTCGACCGAACCGGCCGTCACTTCGGGCAGAAAGGGCTGGTAGGTCATGTACGGCCGCGGGTCGACGACGGTGACCCGCGCCTCGTCCGGGCGCAGCTTCTTCTCGAGGCCCCACGCGGTGTAGAAGCCCGCGTAGCCGCCACCAACGATCAGGATCTCACGCATGGTTCCCTCTGTTCTCGTCTCAGTCGACACGTAGACAAGACAGAGCCGGAACATGTGACACGTTTCGGTCGACCGCTTCCGGTCGTCAGTCCACCGTCACCACCACCGAGTGCCATCCACTGGCCCCGTCGGGCACGGTGCGGGTGCGCTTGTCCGTCTGCACCTGGCCGGTCCGGTCGGTGGCCCGCACGGTGAGGGTGTGACCGCCCTTGGTGGCCCGCCAGGCGTACGACCACTGGCGCCAGGTGTCGCGCGAGTCCTCGGCGGCCAGGGTGGCCTCCTGCCAGGGGCCGTCGTCGACGCGGATCTCGACCTTGTCGATGCCGCGGTGCTGGGCCCAGGCGACCCCGGCGACCATCACCGTGCCCGCCTCCGGCCTGGCGAAGGGCTTGGGCGTGTCGATCCGGGACTGGGTCTTGATCGGTGCCTCGCGGGCCCAGTCGCGCTTGACCCAGTAGGCGTCGTAGGCGTCGAACGTGGTCAGTTCGATGTCCTCGATCCACTTGCAGGCCGAGACGTAGCCGTACAGGCCGGGCACGAGCATGCGGACGGGGAAGCCGTGGTCGAAGGGCAGGGGCTCGCCGTTCATGCCGACGGCGAGCATCGCGTCGCGGCCGTCCATCACGTCCTCGACGGGGCTGCCGATGGTCATGCCGTCCACGGAGCGGGCCACGAGCTGGTCCGCCGGGCCGCCCGCCGACGGCGGCCGGACGCCGCACTCCTCGAGCAGGTCGGCGAGCCGGACGCCGATCCACCGGGCGTTGCCGACGTAGGGGCCGCCGACCTCGTTGGACACGCAGGTGAGGGTGATGTCCCGCTCGATCAGCTCCCGCCGGAGCAGGTCGTCGAAGGTCAGGTTCCTCTCCCGGGTGACGCCCTCGCCGTGGATGCGCAACCGCCAGGCGGTGGCGTCCACCTTGGGGACCACCAGGGCGGTGTCGACCCGGTAGAAGTCGCCGGTGGGGGTCACGAAGGGACTGACACCCGCCACCCGGACCTGTGCCCGCCGGGGCATCGCCGGGGCGGGCGAACCGGGCGGCGGAAGGGTGACGTTCTCGCGGGAGGCGACCGCGTCCCGTCCGCTCACGCCGCTCAGGGCCCGGCCCAGCACACCGGCCCCGGCCGAGGCCGCGGCGGCGGCGGTCGCCGCGATCACGAAGCGGCGCCGGTCCCAGCCCTCCCCCGGCTCCCCCTGCTCCCCCGGCACATCCCGGTGCGGTGCCGGGACCAGACCTGCGAGGAAGTACAGGAGCACCGCGCCGGCGATCGCCCCCAGGACGGAGGGGAGGGCGTCCGTGACTCCGGTGGCGTCGGGCCTGCCGAGGGCGGCCGCGGCACCGACGGCGCCGAAGACCAGGACCCCGGCGGCTCCGGCGCGCCGCCGGCGGACCGCGAACGCGCCGACGGCCAGGGCGAACAGGGTCAGCACGGCGAGGATGCCGAGCTGGAGCACCAGCTTGTCGTCGCTGCCGAAGGTGCGGATCGCCCAGTCCTTCACCCCGGCCGGCGTACGGTCGATGGCGGCCGCCCCGACCGCGACGACGGGGCCGGCCTGCGGACGTACCGCCGCCGCCACCAGTTCGGCGACGGCCAGTGCCGCGCCGCCCGCCAGCAGACCGCTCAGGGCGCCCAGTCCCAGGCGCGTCCAAGTCCTCGCGGGCGGTTTCCGTGGGGTCGTGCCGTGGTCGCTCACGCCGGTAATCCGACACCGGGCGGCGGGCGGATTGGTGGCGCGGCGCCCTGGGTCACCGCGAGTCCCTCCCGAAAGCGTGATCCAGGACCGTGCGCAGCGCGTGCCGCACCGCCGTGCGTGACTCGTCGGTCAAGTCGACGGTCTCGAAACCGTGGTGGCCGTGCGGCACGTCGACCACCTCCACGTCGGCCCCGCAGTCCTTGGCCGCGGCCAGGAACTCCTCGACGGTGGCGGCGATCTCGGGCATCTCCCGTCCCACCCGGGTGAGGACGACGGGCAGGGCACCGGCGTTCGCCACGGCGCGCACCGGTCGGAAGCGGGATGCGGACAGTCCCCAGTTCGGCAGCGGCGCCAGGACGGGGTAGGTGGCCGCCAGGCAGCGCAGCCAGGCCGGCGGGGCGTCCAGCCAGTCGGCGGCGATCAGGCCGCCGCCGGAGAAGAACCACAGCGCGACCCGGTCCCCGTCCACCCGTGGATCGGCCCGCACCGCTTCGACGGCGGCGGCCACGTCCGCGGCGGCACGCTCGTAGTCGCCGAGGTCGTGCAGGCGGTGGTCGAGGAGTGCGCCGACGGCTCCGTCCCCCGCCACGCACCGCGCGTACCCCGTCAGTCCGGGCCAGTCCCGCGGGGTGGGCCGGGCGTCGGCGGGGACCGGTCCGCCGTGCACGAGCACCACGGCGGGCCGGGGCTCCTCGGCGTCGGGCAGGTAGAGGTCGACATTCCCGTGCCGCTCCCTCGGGACGTCGGGCACGTCCATCAGGAACGGCCGCAGGTGACCGGGCCCCGCGGCGTCGTCGACCGGCTCCAGCCGGTGCCCCTCGCCCGCCGCGGCCCGCAGCAGTACGTCCGTCAGCTCGGCGGGCACGGACAGCATCGGCCAGTGCCCGGTGGGGAGTTCGAAGAAGCTCACCCGGGGGTCGGTCAGGGGGCGCAGCGCGGGATCTCCGAGGCGCACCAGCATCTGGACCAGCTCGATGCTCGTACCGTTGGCGGTGCACAGCACGCCGGTGGTGGGCACCGGGCCGACGGCGCCGGTCAGCCGCAGCGGCTGGAGCAGGGTCCCCAGCGGCTGCGGCGCGGCGAGGGCGGTGAGCCGGTCCAGGGCCGCGTCGGGTACGCCGGCGGTGCTGCCCCAGCGCGGCCACTCCTCGTGCGCCGGAGGCGGCAGCACCCCGTCGGCCTCGTCGGCACCTTTGGCACCTTTGGCACCGGCGAGGTGCTCGCGCAGGGACTGGTCGGGCACGGCGGCCAGGGCGGGGACGCCGTCCCGCGGCAGCCCCGAGTCCAGGTGGACGATCCGGTCGATGCGCTCCGCACGCCGGTCGGCGGCGCCGACCGCCGGGTGGATGCCGTAGTCGTGGCCGACCAGCACGATCCGCTGGTCCCCGGCCGCGCCCACCGAGTCGATCACCGCGAGCACGTCCGCGATGTGGGTCTCCAGGTCCACGCCGGGCGCGGCGGCCGCGCGCGGTCCGTCGAGGCCGGTGAGGGCGACCGGGTGTGCCTCGGCGCCCCGGGTGGTCAGGCGCGCGGCCGTGTCCTGCCAGATGTGTGTGCCGGTGAACATGCCCGACACCAGGATGAACGCGGTCATGGTCTTCTCTCCTCCGTCCGCGACAGCGGCCCGGCCCGGTCACCGGCCCGCTGTCGCCGGTACGGTAGGAACTCCCCCTGAGGGAGGTTCAAGTGTTCACCTCGGACGACGGTCTGTGCGGCATCGGCGAGCTGGCCGAGGGCGCGGGGGTCACCGTCAAGACCGTCCGCTTCTACTCGGACCGCGGTCTGCTGCCGGAGGAGTCCCGCAGCGCCGGCGGGCACCGGCGGTACGGTCCGGAGGCACTCGACCGGCTGCGGCTGATCCGTGCGCTGCGTGCCCTGGGCCTGGCCGTTCCCGAGGTGCGCCGGATCCTTGACGAGCGGCATGCGCACGGCGCGGCGGGCGGCGAGGGCGGGGCGCTGGAGGCCGCGGTGGCGGGCCGGCTGCGTGAGGTCGGCTCGGAGTTGGGGGCGTTGCGCTGGCGGGAGGCCGCGCTGCGGCTGGTGCAGGAGGCCCCGCCCGGCGAGCAGGCCGACCGGCTGCGGTTGATCGGTGCCGTGTCCGTCCCGCCGAGCACGGCCCCGCTGGTGCGGTTCTGGCGCGGCTGGCTTCCGGCGAGGATGCCGGCCCGCTCGGCCGGCGCGTTCCTGGACGTGGCGGTCCCGCAGCCGCCGGACGAACCAGCCCCGGCCCAGGTCCTGGCGTTCGCCCGCCTCAACGCCCTCACCCTCGCCCCGTGCCGCCCGGGCACCGTCCAGCCCCAGCCCGAGGCGCACCGGGCCGCCGGGGCACAAGGGGCCGCCCTGCTGTACACGGGGCTCGCGGAGGCGTACGAGCTGGCCGGGGTGCACCTGCGCCGCGGCCGGGAACCGCACCCGGGTGAGGCCCTCGACGCGTTCGTCGCCTCGTACACCAGCGCGTACGGGGTGCGGGACACCCCCGGCTTCCGCCGCCGGCTGGCCGGGCAGCTGGCGGCCGACCCTCGGCTGGACGGCTACTGGGAGCTGGTGGCCGAGGTGACCACCGCTCCCGGCGCGCGACCGGAACCGACGCCCGGGTCCGCGCACGACTGGCTGCTGGCGGCGCTGACCGCCGGGACGGGGGCGGTGCCGGATCAGGGCACGTCGCCCCGCCAGTCGAAGCGGCGGGTGTCGCCCGGCCTCGGCGCGTAGGCGGAGCGGCCGCCCGGGCCGTAGCGGCCTATCTCCGTCGCCAGCGTCACCGCGCGGGCACGCTCCTGTTCCGTGAGGTCCGTGACGTCCAGCAGCAGTCCGTCCAGGGGCCCGCCCACCAGATGCGCGTAGACGCGTCCGGCGCGCGGCCCGGGGTTGTCGTGGTCGGCCCCGTAGACCCTGCCGCGCATGAACTCCACCTCATCCATGCCTCGAAGCCTCGCACCCGCCACTGACAACGGCACCCGAGCGCCGGGGACGATCCCTCCGGACGAGCCCTCCGGACGAGCCCTCCCTAGAGCGGTGGTTCGTCCAGCAGTTCGAGGAGGCAGCGTGCGCCCGCCGCGGCCGTCGCGGCACCGGCGGCGCCGGACGCGGTGGGGAAGAGCCTGCCGTAGGCGGCGGCGCGGTTGAGGGCGCCGAGCCGCCAGGCGAGGCTCACCGCACGCCGCAGCTGCGCGGCCGTACGGCCCTCGCCCGTCCAGGGTTCGAGGTAGGCGTCGCGCAGGCGCGGCAGTACCTGCGGCCCGTAGCGCTCGGCGGCGCGGCGGGCGGGGACGGCGAGGCTGGAGAAGGGCTGGGCGACGACGGCGTCGCCCCAGTCGAAGAAGGTGAACCTGCCGGGCGCGGGGCGGAACAACTGGCCCTCGTGCAGGTCCGCGTGGTCGAGGGAGTCGGGGACGCCCAGGGCCGTGAGCTCCGCGCACCAGTCCAGCAGGCGGGGGCGCAGTTCCCGCAGCGCGGCCCGGTCCCGGGCGGACAGCGGCGCGGTGTCGAGCCGGTCCAGGACGCCGGCCGGCGCACCGGCGGGCACGGCGGGCACGCCCAGGCGTTCGATCTCGCTCGCGCGCGTGGTGAGGGCGTGCTGCATGACCGCGTACTGGCGCAGGAGTTCCTCCCAGTCGCCGGGACCGACCGGTTCCCGTGCGAGGACGTCCCGGAAGAGCGGCCCTCCGTCGGGCAGCAGCGACCAGCCGCGGGCGGCGTCCACTGCCAGCGGCTCCAGTACGTGCCCGGGGACCCAGCGGGCCAGCGCGGCGGTCAGCGCGCCCTCGAAGGCGCTGGCCGGCGGGTTCGCCTTGAACCACACGGCCTCGCGTCCCACGACGTCGACCCGCAGGAGGACGGACCACGGCCGCAGCCGGACCCGCCACCGCCCCGTCGGGCGCAGGCCGTGGGCGGCCAGCCGGGCCTCGGTCCAGCCGACGGCCTCGGTACGCCAGGCCGGTTCCTCCCAGGGGGTGACGGTGTCCTGGTACCGCCCGCGGTCCACGGTCGCCGGCGTGTCACTGAGCATCACGCCATCCCAGCACCGTGCACCGCGCGCGGCCACCGGATTTCGCCCCGCCCGGGGCTTCCCGGGCGGGGCGGGGTGGATCAGGCCAGGTCGAAGCGGTCGAGGTGCATGACCTTGACCCAGGCGGCGACGAAGTCGTGCACGAACTTCTCCGCCGCGTCGTCGCTCGCGTAGACCTCGGCGAGCGCCCGCAGCTCGGCGTTGGAGCCGAAGACCAGGTCGGCGCGGCTGCCGGCCCACTTGACCTCGCCGGTGGCCGCGTCACGGCCCTCGAAGGTGGTCCGGTCCTCGGACGTCGACGTCCACGTGGTGCCCAGGTCGAGCAGGTTGACGAAGAAGTCGTTGGTCAGCGAGCCGGGCGTCCGGGTGAGGACGCCGAGCTGGGACTGCTGGTGGCCCGCACCCAGCACGCGCAGGCCGCCGACCAGGACGGTCATCTCGGGCGCGCTCAGGGTGAGCAGGTTCGCCCGGTCGAGGAGCAGGAACTCGGCGGGCAGCCGGTTTCCCTTGCCCAGGTAGTTGCGGAACCCGTCGGCGGTCGGTTCGAGGGCCTCGAACGACTCGGCGTCGGTGTGCTCCTCCGTCGCGTCCACGCGGCCCGCGGCGAAGGGGACCTCCACCGGGAAGCCGGCTTCCTTGGCGGCCTTCTCGACCGCGGCCGAGCCGCCGAGGACGATCAGGTCGGCCAGGGAGACCTTCTTCACGCCGGACCCGGAGTTGAACTCCCGCTGGACGCCCTCCAGGACGCGCAGCACCTGCGCCAGCTCGTCGGGCTCGTTGACCTCCCAGCCGCGCTGCGGCTCGAGGCGGATACGGGCGCCGTTGGCACCGCCGCGCTTGTCGCTGCCGCGGAAGGTGGACGCCGAGGCCCAGGCGGTGGTGACCAGCTGCGCCACCGACAGGCCGGACTCGATGAGCTTGGTCTTGAGGGTGGCGACGTCCTCGGCATCGACGACCTCGCCCTCGGGCTCGGGCAGCGGGTCCTGCCAGACCAGGGTCTCCGCGGGGACCTCCGGGCCGAGGTACAGCGACTTGGGACCCATGTCGCGGTGGGTCAGCTTGAACCAGGCGCGGGCGAAGGCGTCCGCGAATTCCTCCGGGTTCTCGTAGAACCGGCGGGAGATCGGCCCGTAGATCGGGTCGACGCGCAGCGACAGGTCCGTGGTGAGCATCCTCGGGCGGTGCTTCTTGGACGCGTCGTGCGCGTCGGGGATGATCTCCGGGGCGTCCTTGGCCACCCACTGGTTGGCGCCGGCCGGGCTCTGCTCCAGCTCGTACTCGAACTCGAAGAGGTTCTTGAAGAAGCCGTTGCCCCACTGGGTCGGCGTGCTGGTCCAGGTGACCTCCAGGCCGGAGGTGATGGCGTCGCCGCCCTTGCCCGTGCCGTGGGTGCTCTTCCAGCCGAGGCCCTGCTGCTCCATGGCGGCGGCCTCGGGGTCGTCGCCGACGGCGTCGGCCGGACCGGCGCCGTGGGTCTTGCCGAAGGTGTGTCCGCCGGCGATGAGCGCGACGGTCTCCTCGTCGTTCATCGCCATGCGGCGGAACGTCTCACGGATGTCGCGGGCGGCGGCGATCGGGTCCGGGTTGCCGCCCGGGCCCTCCGGGTTGACGTAGATCAGGCCCATCTGGACGGCGCCGAGCGGATTCTCCAGCTCGCGGTCGCCGGTGTAGCGCCGGTCGTCGAGCCAGGTGGTCTCGGGGCCCCAGTAGACGTCCTCCTCGGCCTCCCACACGTCGGCGCGGCCGCCGGCGAAGCCGAAGGTCTCGAAGCCCATCGTCTCCAGCGCCACGTTGCCGGTGAGGACCAGCAGGTCGGCCCAGGAGAGGTTCTGGCCGTACTTCTTCTTGACCGGCCACAGCAGGCGGCGGGCCTTGTCGAGGTTGCCGTTGTCGGGCCAGCTGTTGAGCGGGGCGAAGCGCTGCTGGCCGGCGCCCGCGCCGCCGCGGCCGTCACTGATGCGGTAGGTGCCCGCGCTGTGCCAGGCCATCCGGATCATCAGCGGGCCGTAGTTGCCGAAGTCGGCGGGCCACCAGTCCTGCGAGGTGGTCAGCACCTCGGCGATGTCCCGTTTCACGGCCGCGAGGTCGAGGGCCTCGAAGGCCTCGGCGTAGTCGAACTCCTCACCCAGCGGGTTGGCGACGACGGGGTTCTTGGCGAGGATCTTCAGGTTGAGCCGCTCCGGCCACCACTGACGGTTTCCGCCGCCCTGCGTGGGGTGCGGGGCGCGTCCGTGGGCGACCGGGCAGCCGCCCGTCTCCTCGGTCTTCGCGTCGGTCACGATGGCGTCGTGGTTCTCGGACATGGGAGGGAAATCCTTCCGAACGGGGCGGATCAAGGTGCTGGGGAACTGCCGGGGGTGGAGCAGTCGGGGCACAGGCCCCGGTAGATGACCTCGGCCTCGTCTATCACGAAGCCGCGGTCGTCGGAGGCGGTCAGACAGGGCGCGTCACCGACGGCGCAGTCGACGTCGGCGAGGGCGCCGCAAGACCGGCACAGGACGTGGTGGTGGTTGTCACCGACCCGTCCCTCGAACCGCGCCGGGCTGCCGGGCGGTTCGATACGGCGCACGAGCCGTGCCGCGGCGAGGGCGTGCAGGGCGTCGTACACGGCCTGGAGGGAGATGTGTCCCACGCGTCGGCGCACGCCCGACGTGAGGGCCTCGGCGTCGAGGTGGTCCCCCGCCCGGACGGTTTCGAGCAGCGCGACACGGGCAGCGGTCACCCGCAGTCCCGCCCGGCGCAGTTCGTCGGCGGTGGCCGGATTCCGGGAGTTCCGGGATGCCGTCATGGCGGCGAACCTACTCCCTGGGACACGAACGACTCAAGGAAACGAACGACTCCAGCGTGGTAAACAACGTGCGTGGCGGGCACTGGCAGGTGATGCCGCCCCGTACGGCACGACGACAGGAATGAGTGGCCGGTGCTTCTGAAGACGTTCCGCTGGGCCTTCGCCGTCACGGCCCTCGGCCTGGCCGCGGGTGTGCTCTACGACGGCTGGACCGCCCTCGGCATCGTGGCGATCCTCTCCGTCCTGGAGATCTCCCTGTCCTTCGACAACGCGGTGATCAACGCCGGGATCCTGAAGAAGATGAACGCCTTCTGGCAGAAGATCTTCCTCACCGTCGGCATCGTGATCGCGGTGTTCGGGATGCGGCTGGTCTTCCCGGTGGTGATCGTGGCGATCAGTGCCCGGCTGAGCCCGTGGAGCGCGGTGCACCTGGCGCTCACCGACAAGGACCGCTATCAGGAGCTGGTGACGGACGCCCACCCGTCGATCGCGGCCTTCGGCGGCATGTTCCTGATGATGATCTTCCTCGACTTCGTTTTCGAGGACCGGGAGATCAAGTGGCTGGGGTGGCTGGAGCGTCCGCTGGCCAAGCTCGGCAGGGTCGACATGCTGTCGGTCTGCATCGCCCTGATCGTGCTGCTGGTCGCCGCGACCACCTTCGGCGCCCACGCCCACCAGCACGGCGGTACGCACGCCGACAAGGCGGAGACCGTCCTGCTCGCGGGCGTCGCCGGTCTGATCACCTACATGGTCGTGGGCGGTCTCTCCGGCTTCTTCGAGCAACGCCTCGAGAACGAGGAGGAGCGCGAACAGGAGGCGGAGAAGAAGGCGGAACGGGCGGGGCGGCCCGGGTCCCCCGTCAAGCTGGCGGGCAAGGCGGCGTTCTTCATGTTCCTCTACCTGGAGGTCCTGGACGCGTCCTTCTCCTTCGACGGTGTCATCGGCGCCTTCGCCATCACCAACGACATCGTCCTGATGGCCCTCGGCCTGGGCATCGGCGCCATGTACGTCCGGTCGCTCACGGTCTACCTGGTCCGCCAGGGCACCCTCGACGACTACGTCTACCTGGAGCACGGCGCCCACTACGCCATCGGCGCGCTCTCCATCATCCTGCTGGTCACCATCCAGTACGAGATCAACGAGATCATCACCGGCCTCGTCGGCGTCGTCCTCATCGGCGCCTCCTTCTGGTCCTCCGTACGCCGCAACCGCGCCCTGCGGACCGGCTCCTGAGCGGCGGCCCCGATCGCCCGACGCGCCCCGGCGCCGTCACTGCAGGCGCCTGATGTCACCGCGCACCCGGTAGAAGCCGCCCGACGCGGCGTGCAGCGCGTCGACCACGTAACGCGCGCCCGGCTCCCGGATCGCCCTCGGGAACTGGACGTTCCACGAACGGTCGTACCCTTCCGTCACCACATGGATCCGGGTACGGCCGCTCTCCTGGACGCATTCGACCACGACCGAGCCCGCGGGCGCCGCGGTCACGGTCGTCACGGCGGTGGCGGCGGTGGCGGGCGCGTACGTCGGCAGGGTGGCGGCGAGCTTCACGTCCCGGGCGACGGGCACCGAGCCCTGCTGCGCCGCCGTGACCGCCGCCTCGCTCGCGTCCACGCACACCAGGGAGCCGTCGGTGGTGACGAGGAACAGCCGCTCGTCGCGGTACTGCATGGACAGGGCGGAGCCGCCGCCCGTGCCCAGCTTCCACAGCCGGGTGCCGTCCCGGTCAAAGCAGTACACCGAGGACGCGGAGTCGCCGGCGAAGACGAACCGGCCGCCGGGAGAGGTGGCGCACGAGTACACCGGGCTGTCGCAGTGGTACGTCGCCTCGATGCCACCGGTGGCCTTGGACAGCCGCTGGACCGTGTGCCGCGCCGTTCCCGCGTAGACCGCGTCGTCCTCCTGCCAGCCGAAGAGCACGGCTCCCTGGGTGGGCGTGTGCCACAACTCGGCGCCGCCGTCCGGGGAGTGGGCGGTCACGCCGCGGGTGTGCCCGTGGTAGACGGCCCGGTCGTCGGCGCGCACCATCCAGGCGTGCTCACCGCGCCCGCCGCGCGACCACTGGTGTTCGTCCTCGTGGTCGATCACGGTGAGCCGTCCGGCGCGGTCCGCGACGTTCAGCACGCCCTCGTGGATGTCGAGCCAGAAGATGTCCACGTCGGCCGCGATGTCGTAGGCGGCGAAGGGCAGTTTGGACGACAGGTCGTAGACCCGGCCGTCGTCGCAGCCGGCGTAGATCCAGAAGTCGTCGGCGACCAGGCACTTGACGCCGTCCGGCAGTTGGTAGCGGGCGAGGACCTCGCCGCCGTGGGCGAGGGTGTAGACGTCGCCGGCCTGATTGCCCACCCAGCACCGGTCCTCGTCGATGTGGATGCCGAAGGCCGCGGAGCCGGTGCGGAACCGCCACAGGACCGGTGCGACGGCGCGGGCGGTGGACGGCGCGGAGGCCACCTGCCGGCGGGTGACCGCGCGGGGCGCGCGCTGTCCCTGCACGGCGGGCTCGTAGCCCTTGCGCACCTTCTCGCCTATCTTCTTGGCGGCCGCGGCCGCTGCCTTCTGGGCGGTGGGGAAGGTCGACGTCTGGGTCTGTCCTGCCGCGCCGATCCGCCCGTAGCGCACCGTCACGACCTGTCCCTGGACGGTGACTTCGTAGAACTTGTGCGCGCTCCCGTCGTCCTGCGACAGCTCCAGGTACGTCCTCGACATGGCAGACCTCTCCCCGGTCGGTCCCGCGGCGTGTTCCGCGGGTTCCACTGATCACACCGTACGAGGTCCCACTGACAGTCGGCCGTGACGGCGGATCGGCGGGTGCGGCCGCTCAGGAGACGGTCGGGGGCGGCGGGGTCCAGCGGCGGGTGCGGGCGGCGGCGCCGGAGACGCCGTACTCCTTCCTCAGTCGTTCGGGGATGGCGTAGTGCATGACGCGTCCGCGGGTGAGGGAGGACAGTTCGAGGACCGTGGTGAGGTGGCCGAGCCGGTCCAGGGCCCACGCGCCCAGCGGTGAGCGGTCCTCGATGGTCTCCAGGACGCCGAGGAGGTGCGGGGCGGCCTTGACCAAGGTGTCCCAGGGGGTGCGGGGGACGTCCAGCCAGTCGGCGCACGTGTCGCCGACGAGGTGGCGGATCAAGGCGGAGACGACCGGGTCGAAGAGGGTGCCGGGGACGACTTCCTCGTACAGGTCGATCAGTTGCCTCGTCAGGTGGGTGCCCTCCTCGGAGGGGCCCATGTGACGCAGCATGTACAGGTCGAGGAACTGGCGGGCCTCGTCGAGCGTGGCGGGGACGGCCGTCTGGTCGACGCCGAGCATGGCGCCGACGACGCGCCAGGCGTAGTAGTAGGCGTCCGCGCCTTCGGCGGACATGTGGATGCCGAGCCGGTGCAGGCTGTCCAGGACGAGCAGGGAGAAGAACAACTGCCCGCCGATCATGTCCTCCTGGCAGATGGGGACGCCGAGGGTGCCGGTGTCCCAGCGGTCCTCCCGCTTCAGGTGGTGGCGGATGGCGGCGTGCAGCAGGCGTACCTTCTGGGCGGCCGGGATGAAGCGTCCGCCGGACTCGAAGGCGTCGGGCTGCATGAGGTAGACGGTGAACTGGCCGGTCTCCGCCATCCGTTTGGAGGGGTAGTTCAGGCCGTGGGTGGCCGACAGCAACCGGGCCACGTGCGGGACCAGGTAGCAGGCGGGCATCGACGCGAAGGACAGGGCGGTGGAGATGTGCACGTTGTTGTCGATGAAGAACAGGCGGGCCCTCTCCATCTCGTCCCAGTCCACCCAGTCCGGCGGGGTGCCGGTCACCCGCAGGTACTCCCGGGCGACGCCGGGGAGGCCGTCCGGGAGGTCCTGGCCGGTGGTGGAGACGTAGCGCATCAGTGAGTTGAACGTGCCGACCTCGCCGCGCTCGAAGAGGGTGGCGACGACCGCGTCGGCCAGTTCGTCACCGCTGCGGCGCAGGGCGTCCATCGACTTCTCGGTGTGGGTCATCGCGGTCTCCTCGTCAGTGCGTGCGGTCGGTGGCCTGCTGGGCGAGTTCACGCAGGGCCCGGCGCGCGTGCGGTGGTGTCCCGGCGGCGTCCAGGGCGCGGGTGGCCCGCTCCACGCGGTCGGCGATCATCCGCTCGATCCGTTGCGGCGCGTTCAGCTCCCGCATGAGCCGGCGTACGTCGTGCAGGTGGGTAGCGTCCAGGTCGCCCCGGCCCAGCAGGCGGCGCAGCCAATCCCGTTGGGACGCGTCGGCGGCCTTCCAGGTCTCGGCCAGCAGTGCGGTGGGCCGGTGGGCGCGCAGGTCGTCCAGGCTCGCCTTCCCGGTGCGTTCCGGGTCCCCGAACAGGCCGAGCAGGTCGTCGCGCAGCTGGAAGGCCTCGCCGAGCGGCAGTGCGTAGGCCCGGTAGGTGTCCCTCAGCGCGGGGGCGGCGCCGGCCAGCAGGCCGCCGATGAGCAGGGGATGCTCGACGGTGTACTTGGCGGTCTTGTAACGGACGACCTTCAGGGAGGTCCCGGTGTCCGGAGGTCCACCGGTGTGCAGGATCTCCAGGCACTCGCCGGCGATGAGTTCACGGGCGAGCGCGGCCCACAGGTCGCGGGCGCGGGCGAGATAGGCGGCCGGCAGACCACTGGTGGTGAACAGGCGGCCCGCGAGGACCATCAGATGATCGCCCACCAGCATGGCCAGGGAGCGCGCCGCCGTACGGGCGTCCGGGCGGCCGTCCCGGATGAGTACGGCCTCCAGGGCGACGTGCGCGGTCGGCAGGCCGTGGCGCAGGCGGCTGTCGTCGATGAGGTCGTCGTGGACGACCGCGGCGGCGTGCACGAGTTCCATGGAGGCCGCGGCCCGTACGAGCGCGTCGCTCTCGGGCTGTCCGGCCGCCCGCCAGCCCCAGTAGCAGAAGGCCGCCCGCAGCCGTTTGCCGTGTCCGGCCGCCTTCCACAGCTGGTCGGCCACGGGCGCGAGGGCTGCGTCGACGGCCGACAGGTGGCCGGCCTCCTCGTCCAGGAAGCTCCGCAGGACGCGGTCGACGCGGGCTTTGAGGCCCGCCTGGTCCCAGCGGTCAGACATCGCCGTCGTCGGCTGCCCGGCGGGCCTTCACGTGCTGGGCGAGAACCTCCAGGTGGGCGGGCGGCACCTGGGCGCACCGGTCCAGGGCCAGCCTGCCCCGGGCCTGGAGGTCCTGTTCCGCCTCCCGTACCAGGTCGGTGGTGTCCGAGCGGCCGAGGAGCCCGCGCAGCCCGCCCACCGCCGAGCCGATCGTGCTCACCGCCAGGTCGGCGAGTCCGGCGACCAGCAGCACGGCCCGGTCGTCCCCGCCCGGTCCCTGTCGTCTCGAATGCGTCATTCTTCCGCCCCAGGTGGTCACGTGGTCACGGACGCGCCCGGTCGACGGCACGCCCGGTCAGAGCATGACCGCACGAAGGGGGCGGAAGATCCCGAATACCCCTTTGAGCGATGTGGGGAACAGGTGTCAGGCGGCCCGCTCGACGCTCCACCGCGGCAGCAGCTCGAAGAAGGCGACGGCGTCCTCGCGCCACCGCGGACGCCAGCCCGCCGCCACCAGCCGGGCCCGCTCGGCGTACTGCCGCATGTCGGCACGCATCCGGTCGGCGACGCCGGCGCGCTCGCCGATCGCGCGGATCTCGGCGATGGTCTCCGGCGTGCAGGCCGGATCGCCCAGGGCCTCGTCGACGAAGGCTCGCTCGGTGCCGGTCACGGCGGACAGCAGGCGGACGACGGTGTAGGTGCGCCTGCCCTCGCGGATGTCGCCGCCCGTCGGCTTGCCCGTGGTCTCCTCGTCGCCGAACAGGTCCAGCCAGTCGTCGCGCATCTGCCCGCAGATGCCGACCAGCCGCGCGTACCGGCGCAGCTCGTCCTCGTGGGCACCCGGATCGACGCCCGCCGCCAGGAGGCCCAGTCGCATCGGTGCGAGGACCGAGTAGCGGGCGGTCTTGTGGTCGGCGACGTCGTGCAGCACCTCCGCATCCGGGACCGCGGCGGTGAAGTCCCGTTCCAGATCGGCGATCTGGCCCACGAAGGTGTCGGCCGCCGCCCGGGTCTGGGCCTCGACCATGGCCTGACGCACCTCGACGGGCAGCTCGGCGTCCAGGAGTACGCGCAGGGAGAGGGCGAGGGCGAGGTCGCCCGCGAGCACGGTGAGACCGAGGGCCGCCCGCGGACGCTCGGGGAACCGCTCCCGGTAGGCGTAGTAGGTGGTGGGGCCGCCCCGGCGGGTGGCGCTGTCGTCGATGAGGTCGTCGTGCACGAGGCCGTGGGTCTGCAGCAGTTCGATGCTCAGCGCGGCGGCGTCCAGCCCGTCCACCGGCCCGGCGGTCACCAGGCGCGCCGCCTCGTGCAGCAGCACGACCCGCATCCGCTTGCCGCCGCGCAGCGACAGGTCGCGCAGCAGGCCGACGCAGTCCGGGGTGAAGCGGCTGAAGGACGGGGCGTCCAGTGTCGTGCCCAGGGTGTCGAAGTACTCGGCGAAGAGCGCGTTGAACCGGTGCTCGGTCCGGGCGGCACGCTCCAGCGGCTGCTCGGTCATGACGAAGTCCTCCTGGGGCCTGGGCGGGTGGCGCGCCCAGCAGTGTGTCAGGAGGCCCGGAGTGTCCGGCGACCTGTCCGGCGGCACGGGTCGCCGGAGCCGCAAAACGGGATCAATGGTCGTTCGAGTTGAAGGAAATGTGGATACACCTCCATCCTTTCTCCATGTCTCTCGCGTCTGCCGCCTCCGATCTGTCCGACCTGCGCGACTACGCCTTCGAATGGGCGCTGGTCGACGTGGAGACCTCGGGTCTCGTACCGCGCCGTGACCGGGTGCTGTCCGTGGCCGTGGTGACCCTGGGCGCGGACGGCGAGCAGACCGGCGAGTTCTCCACCCTGCTGAACCCCGGCTGTGATCCGGGGCCGGTGCACGTGCACGGGTTGACGGCCGGGCGGCTGCGCGGGGCGCCGCTCTTCGAGCAGGTGGCCGGGCAGATCGGCGCCCTGCTGGAGGGCCGGGTGCTGGTCGCCCACAACGCCCAGTTCGACTACGACTTCCTCGCCCACGAGTTCGCGCGGGCGGGGCTGCGGCTGCCCGTGGCCAGACGGCTGTGCACCCTGGCGCTGAACCGCCGCGTCGACCCGCCCACCGACGACCTGAAGCTCGGCACGCTCGCCGCCCACTACGGCGTGCCCCAGCTCAAGGCGCACGACGCGCTGGACGACACCCGGGTGCTGGCGGGGGTGCTGCGCGCCTCGCTGCGGGAGGCGGCCCAACTCGACCTGCCGCTGCCGCTGGTGGCATGCCCGCCGCGGCAGGACCCGCAGTTCGCGCCCAAGCCGCCGAAGACGCCGTGCGCCTTCCGCAACCCGGGGCGGCTCACCGCGGGCGGGCCGCTGGTGCAGGGCATGAAGGTCGCCGTCACCGGGGAGACCCGCACGGCCCGGTCGGACCTGGTGCTGCGGGGCGTCGCGGCGGGACTCAACATGATGGGCTCGGTCAGCAGGCACACCAGCGCCCTGGTGACCAACGACCAGGCCGCGGACTCGGCCAAGGCGCGCCGGGCACACGCCGAGGGCGTCCCGGTGCTCGACGAGTCGGCCTTCCTGCGGTTGCTCGGCGATGTCCGCCCCGGCACGGCCCACGAGGCGACGGCGGCCCCGGTACCTGCTCCCGGACCGGCACCGACTCCGGAGCCCGCCACCGCGCTGCCGGCCGTGCCGACGCCGCGCGCACCGGAGCCGGAGCCGGAGCCCGAGCGGGGCGAGGCCGCCGGTGCGCAGCCCGGCAGGAAGCGCTCCGCGAAGCCGCGCGGACCGCTCTCCGGGCGGCGGGTCCTCGTGCTCGGCGGCACCCACCCCGAGGCGGTCGCCGCCCGCACGCGCGTCGTCGAACTCGGCGGCGCCGCGGCCATCAACCTCTCCGCCGGCGTCACCGACGTGGTCGTCCTCGACGGCGGCGGCACGGACCGCCGGCTGCCCCGGATCGCCGCGCTCCTCCTGCCCGCCCACGACGCCGCGTGGCTGGTGGCGCCGGTGGTCACGCAGACACCCGGCACGGCGGGCGGGCGGGCCGCCGCCCACGTGCTGCCGCGCGGTGGCGTCGTCGACCTGCCCTGCCGAAGGGGCGGGGAGCGGAGCACCGCTGGACGGTCACCGCGTCCTGGGCGCAGCAGACGGCGTGCGAGATCGACGTGGTCGCGTTCGTGCTGGACGAGGACGGACAGGTCTCCTTCGACGAGGACTTCGTCTTCTACGGTGCCCCGGAGAACCCGGGCGGCACGGTCCGGCTGCTGAGCGACGGCCCGACCGAGCAGACCGTGAGCGTGGACCTCGCCACGCTGCCGCCCTCGGCCCGCAAGGTCGTCGTCGCCGCCGCGATCGACGGCTCCCCCGCCTTCGGGGAGGTGGGCGCGCTGCACATCGTCTCCGGCCCCGGTACCAGCGCGGCCGCCCTCGCCCAGGCCACGCTGGACGCCGCCACCAGCGAGCGCACGATGCTCCTGGCGGAGATCTACCGGCGCGGGCAGAGCTGGCGGCTGCGGGCCGTCGGCCAGGGCTACGACCACGGCCTGGGCGCCCTCGCCCGGAGCTACGGCGTCGACGTGGACGACTGATCCCGGCCGCGTGCACGCGCGGACGCGCCACGGCCCGGCCCCGTGGATCGCGGGGCCGGGCCGGGAAGCGCGCCCGTGCTCAGCCCTGGCGGGCCTTGAAGCGCGGGTCCTTCTTGTTGATCACGTAGGTCACGCCCCGGCGGCGCACCACCTGGGCGCCGGGCCTGGCCTTGAGGGCACGCAGGGAGTTGCGGACCTTCATGACTGCCTCCTCGGTCTCGTCGGCGCCGTTCAGCGTTCCTCGCGGAACGGCACGTGCTCCCCCGCCACCGGGTCGTACTTGCGCAGGACGAGCCGGTCGGGGTCGTTGAGGCGGTTCTTGCGGGTGACGTAGGTGACGCCGGTGCCCGCGGTCGACTTCAGCCTGACGACCGGGCGTGCGGTACTGCGTGCCATGGTGCTCCTTCCGACCGCGGCGCGGGCTGCCGTTCTGTCCCGCGCATGTCAGTCACGCGTCACAACGCCGACGGCCGCCGGGTCATTCCCCGCCGGCCGGGCGCGTCAGCAGTCCTGCCACAGCCGGGTCATCACCCGTACGCCGAAGCGCAGGCCCTCCAGCGGCACCCGCTCGTCGACGCCGTGGAAGAGCCGCCCGTAGTCGAGGTCGTGCGGCAGCTTGAGCCCCTTGAAGCCGAAGCAGCGGATGTCGAGCTTGGTGAAGGCCTTGGCGTCGGTGCCGCCCGGGTTGCAGTACGGCACGGGGTGGCCGTCGGGGTCCTCGGCGCGCACGGCGGCGCACATGGCGTCGACGAGCGGACCCTCGAAGGCGGTCTCCATCGCGATGTCGTGGTTGACCCACTCGCGGGACACCGAGGGCAGCAACAGGGCGTCGATGGTGTCGATCAGCTCCTGCTCGTGGCCCGGCAGGAAGCGGCCGTCGACGCGGGCGGTGGCCCGGCCCGGGATGACGTTGGTCTGGTAGCCGGCGGTGAACATGGTCGGGTTGGCCGAGTTGCGCAGCACGACCTGCATGAAGTCGGCCACGTGTCCGAGCTTGGCCAGTTCGGCGTCCAGGTCCTCGGCGTCGAGGTCGAGGTCGACCCCCTGGAGGCGGGCGGCCTCGGCGAGCAGGGCGCGCACCGGCTCGATCAGCCGGACGGGGAAGGTGTGGCGCCCGATGCGGGTGAGGGACTCGGCGAGGTCGGTGACGGCGTTCTCGTCGTTCGGGGAGGAGCCGTGCCCGGCCCGGCCCGACGCCGTCAGTTCCATCCAGGCCATGCCGCGCTGGGCGTTCTCGATCGGGTAGAGGCGCCGGGTGTCGTCCAGGGCGTAGCTGAAGCCGCCGCCCTCGCCGATCGCCTCGGTGACCCCCGCGAACAGGTCGGGCCGGTGCTCGACCAGCCAGTGGGCGCCGAACTTGCCGCCGGCCTCCTCGTCGGCGAGGAAGGCGAGGACGATCTCGCGGGCGGGCCGGGTGCCGGTGCGGGCGAAGTGGCGGGCGGTGGCCAGCATGACGGCCACGGTGTCCTTCATGTCGATGGCGCCGCGCCCCCACAGGTAGCCGTCGCGGATCTCCCCGGAGAACGGCGGCACCCGCCACTCGGCGGCGTCGGCCGGTACGACGTCCAGGTGGCCGTGGACCAGCAGGGCGCCGCGGGAGGAGTCGGCGCCGGGGATGCGGGCGACGACGTTGGCGCGGCCCGGGGCGCTCTCCACCAGCTCGGAGGCGATCCCGGCCTCCGCGAGGCGGGCCACGACCCAGTCCGCGCAGGCCCGCTCGTCGCTGGTGGGGTTGGAGGTGTCGAAGCGGATCAGCTCCGCGCACAGGTCGACGACCTCCCGCTGCGCCTCCTCGGAGGCCGGGACGATTGCGGGTGCGGTGGTGCTCACGGTGCTCCTACGGTGGCCGTGCCGGTGGCGGCCGGGGTGGGTTCGGTGGTGTCGTCCAGGGCCGTGGTGCCGTACGTCCTGATCCAGCCGGCGAGGCCGAGGACGCAGTAGAGGACGAAGGCGGTCAGCAGGGAGTTCAGGGCGGGGATGCCGCCGTCGTAGAACTTGCCGACGCAGAACGCGGCGGCCCAGATGACCAGCGACATCGGCACCCAGGTCGGCGAGGTGGCCGGGAGGGTCTCCGCTTCGCGGGTGGCGTCCAGGGGTGCCCGCATGCGGCGCACCACCCAGTACTCGGCGACGATGATGCCGCCCACCGGCGGGATGGCGACGCCCAGCACGGACAGGAAGTCGGTGAAGTGGGTCATGATGCCGACGGCGGAGAGCAGGGTGCCCGCGATGCCGAGGACGATGGTGACCGCGCCCCGGTGCACGCGCTTGCCGAAGACGACCTGGAAGAAGTTGACGACGCCGAGCGAGGAGCCGTACAGGTTCCAGTCGTTGATCTTCGCGGTGGACATCAGGACGACGAGCACGCCGAAGACGCCGGAGGTGGAGAGCACGATCTGGGAGACCTGTCCGCTGCCGACCATGTGGCCGAGCAGGACGCCGGTCAGGCCGACGATGTACTCGGAGAGGATCATCGACGACGCGCTCTGCAGGAAGACGTGGCTGCCCTTGCGGTTGTACCGGGTCATCTCCGGGGAGACGATCGCGCCGGTCATGAAGCCGCCCGCGATGGCGGTCGCGGCGACGGCGAGCGGGATGGTCTCGCCGGGCGGCGGGGAGTGGATCAGCTCGGAGAAGGAGTGGTCGCTGAGCGCGTCGGTGACCGACCAGGCGACCATGGCGAAGAACAGCGGGGTGACGATCTTCGCGAAGACGGCCATGTACTTGAAGCCGAAGATGACCAGCACGGTGATGGCGACACCGGCGGCCGTGCACCACAGCCAGGAGGGACCGCCGACGAGCGCGGACACGCTGTCGCCGAAGATCGTGTTCTGGACGCCGAACCAGCCGACGAGGCTGACCGAGATGACCAGACTGACCAGCGCGGAGCCGTTGCGGCCGAAGCCCGCCCAGCGGGTGAGCAGCGGGGTGGCGAGCCCCTCGCGCATGCCCGCGAGGCCGATCGCGAAGATCACGACCTCGAGGATCACCGCGCCGAGGGTGAACGCGAGGAAGGCGTCGCCGAAGGTCATGCCGACGCCGATGGTGGCGCCGAGGGTGAACTGCGAGATGGAGCCGGACTGGGCGAGCCACTGCAGCAGCATCGTCCAGAAGCCGAGGCGCTTGTCGCGCGGGACGCGGGAGAGGGCGTAGTCGTCGCTGCCCACGGCTCCCGTGGCCGCTTCCGCGGCGGCGGCTCCGCCGGCGGGGTTCTTGTGCGTGGTCATGATCACGACCCCCCGGGTTCGCGGCCGAGGGTCTGCAGCCGGGTCAGCGAGCCGTAGCGGGACACGAGGGCGTCGAACTCCTGGTCGTCGTGGAAGTCGAGCTGTCCGCCGCCGTAGGCCTTCGCGGTCTCGACGGCGAACCGGGCGGCGGCCGCGATGTCGGTCTCGTGGCTGGCGCCCGTCTGGCAGCCGGGCACCGCCGCAGCGGAGGTGATCGCGAGTCCGACCACCGGGGCGGCCGTCGCCGTGGCGGGCTGCAGGATCGAATTGATGTGGTGTACACCGTTACCGTACGGGGTGATGTCCTGGGTGGTCACGGGGTACGTGACCAAGGGCTCACCGGTCACCACGGCGAGCAGCTCACCGAGCCGCTCGCTCACCTTGAGCACCCAGCCCTCCTTGACGGTGGGCGACAGGGCGAGGCCCTTGTGGTTGATGATCCGGTTGCCCTTGGTGGTGTCGACGGAGAGCACGGCCTCCATCTCGCCGGTGACCTCGTGCCGGTTCATGGTCGCGATGTCGACGGGCGAGTCCATGAAGGGCACCGGGTCGTGCGGCGCGGTCGGGGCGTTCGGGCAGATGTGCGTGGCGACGATCACATCGCCGTCGAGCACGTCGCCCCGGCGCCGCATGTCGAGCAGCTTGGCGGCGGTGGCGAGCGCCGCGACCGCGCCGTCCGCGTCGGAGACCAGGCCGACCGCCTCCGGACGCGCACCGACGCCGCCGAGCCGCCCCACCACGCCGAGTGTCCGCGCGGAACCGCCCCGGGTACGGCCCGCCCGGCCCGGTATCCGTACGAGCACGAAGTCCGTCGAGCCGCGCTCGCCGGTGACGGTGGTGACCTCGGCGCCGGAGCCCTCGGGGCCCGCCACCGCGTCGAGGTGGGCGGCGACGCGCTTGCCGTCGACGTCGGGATCGTCGAGCAGATCCACGAGGTCCAGGACGTACTTCAACATGGGCAGTTCTCCTGATCCGCACCGGGGGCGGTGCTCACAGCAGGTTCGGGATGGACTAGCGTTGTCCGCAACTGTTTCCCGCTATCTGCAATACAAGTCTGCATGGTGAGATGCGACGGCGGGATGTGACCGAGAGGAGCCGTCATGGCCGGCCGCCCCGTCGAGCCCGTGGACCGCAGGACGCCGGCCGGGGCGCTGCAGACCGTCGACCGTGCCCTGCTGGTACTGCTGGCGTTCGAGCGCAGCCGCCCGGACTGGGGCGTCACCGAGATCGCCGCGGAGTTCGGCTGGGACACCTCGGTCGCCCAGCGGCTGCTGTCCACCCTCGCGGGCCGCGGTTTCCTGGTCTCCGACCCCGCGACCCGCCGCTACAGGATCGGCCCGGCCGCACTGCGCCTGGGCCGCCTGTGGGAGCGGTCCGGCTCCCTGGAGCTGCTCGCGGAACCGGTCCTCCAGGAACTGCGGGCGGCGACCGGTGACACGGTGCTCTTCTGCCTGCCCGACAGCTTCCACATGCGCTGTGTCGCGGCCGTCGAGGGCGAGGAGGGGCCGCTGCGCTACTACCCGCTGGTCGGCGAGCTGTACCCGGCGCACGCGGGCGCCACCAGCAAGTCGTTCTACGCCTTCCTGCCCGACGAGCAGCGCCACCGGCTCTTCCGCGGGCGTCCGATGGCGCGCTTCACCGAGCGCACGGTCACCGACCCGGACCAGCTGGAGCGCGAGTTCCGCACCGTCCGCGCGCAGGGCTACGCGTGGACGGTCGGCGAGTACGACGCCGGCATCGGCACGGTCGCCATGCCGGTGTTCCTCGGCTCGGAGCCCTACGGCAGCCTCAGCCTCGGCGCCGCCAAGGAGCGTTTCCCCGAGGGGCCCGAGGACCGGCTCGAGGTGCTGCGCCGCGCCGCCCGGCTGCTGGAGCAGCGCCTGACCCACCCGCCCCAGCACCAGCGGCGCCCGCGCGCCCCCCGTACGTCCTGACGCACCACCGATCCACCCCCGTCGACGAGGAAGACCCCGTGAAGCTCCTGCTCCTGTCCAACTCCACCCAGCACGGCCGCGGCTACCTGGAACACGCCCTCGACACCGTGACCGGCTTCCTGCCCGCCGGTGCCCGGCTCGCCTTCGTCCCGTACGCGCTGGCCGACCACGACACCTACACCGCCCGGGTCCGGGGCGCGCTCGCCGACGCCGGGATCGACGTGCGGGGCGTGCACGAGGGCGGTGACCCGCTCGCCCGGCTCGACGAGGCGGACGCGGTGTTCGTGGGCGGCGGCAACTCCTTCCGGCTGCTCTCCGCCCTGTACCGGACGGGGCTGCGGGAGGCGCTGAGCAAGGCCGTGCGCGGCGGGCTGCCGTACATGGGGGCCAGCGCCGGGACCAACATGGCGGCGCCCTCGCTGCGCACCACCAACGACATGCCGATCGTCGAGCCGCCGTCCTTCGAGACGCTGGGTCTGGTCCCGTTCCAGATCAACCCGCACTACCTGGACCCCGACCCCGGCTCGACGCACAAGGGCGAGACCCGCGAACAGCGGCTCACGGAGTTCCTGGAGGAGAACGACGTGCCCGTGCTGGGCCTGCGGGAGGGCTCCTGGCTGCGGGTGGAGGGCGAGCGGGCCGTGCTCGGCGGCGAGCGCGACGCCCGGCTGTTCCGGCGGGGTACGCCCCCGCGGGAGCTGGCGGTGGGCTCGGAGCTGTCCGAACTGCTCGGCGTGCGGGCGGAGTTCGACACCCGCTCCTGAGCGCACGCGACGACGCCGGAGGCCCGTGCGGGTCTCCGGCGTCGCCCTCTGGCCCCCATGTCAGGAGGGGGTCAGCGCTTGATCTCCTTGATCTTCAGCATGCGCGTGATGACCTTGTCCAGCTCCTCGTCGTCGAAGACCTTCTTCCAGTCCTCGCGCACGATGGACTCACGGCCGTAGTCCATGGCGATCAGGCAGGCGTCCGAGAAGGGATTGGAGCCCTTCAGCGTGTTGGCGAGGGCGACCTGGGTGTGGCCGAGCAGCATCGCGCGGGCCGCCTTCTCGGGGACGCCGACGGTGTGGACGGTCTCGTGCAGGGCCTCGGTGAGCAGGGCGCCGACCATGCAGGCGATGGTCTCCACCAGGGTCGGCTCAAGGACGGCGAGCTGCTTGACGGTGACCCAGTGGACGTCGACGACCGGGGCGTACATAACGCGGATGACGGAGTCGGCGAGTTCCTGCTTGGCCGCGTCCCCGCCCTCGTAGGCGGCGACGACCTCCTGCGGGGCGGCGATGCCGCCGAAGGTGTCCTGCCACTCCTCCTTGGTGGTGCGCTCCAGGAACACCGAGGGGTGGCAGGGGTGGGCGCAGGCGTAGTGGATGTCCTCGCGGGCGAAGAGCAGTCCGGCGTAGGCGGCGGCCGGGTCGAGGGTGAGGACGACGGTGCCCGGCTTCATCAGCGGCACGAGTTCCCCGGAGACCTTGCCGAGGACCACGTCCGGCACGGCGAGGATGACGACGTCGGCCTCGGCCGCGGCGGCGGCGGACTCGGTCAGTTCGCGGCCGAGGTCGCGGATCAGCTCCTGCCCCTTGGGCGAGGCCTCGCTGAAGAGCACCCGGAAGTCGCTGTCGACCAGGTTGTTGGAGACACGCTGGCCCATCTTGCCGGCGGCCCCGATGACGGCGACGGTCGTGACGTCGGCGCGGGTCTGGATCTCGGTGGCCATTACTTGCTCCTCAGGAGGGTGTTGATGCTGTGCTGCGTCCACTGGTGTTCGAGCCGGGCGGTGGCCTCGTAGCCCTCGTCCTGCCACGGGAGCCAGTGCTCCACGATCTGGTTGATGCCGCGGTCCCCCGGTCGGGCGTCGCCCACCGCGGCGGTCATGGCGTCGTAGTCCAGGAGGCCCTCGCCGAGCGGGCAGCCGGCGTAGGTGAAGCCGACCCAGCCGTCGCGGCGGGTGAAGGCGAAGTCCTTGACGTGGATGTTGACCACGTACGGCGCGGTGGCGGCCACGACGTCGGCGGGGCGTTCCAGCCGGGCGACGCTGTTGCCGGGGTCGAGGACGATGCCGAGGTGCGGGTCGTCGACGGCGCGTACGACGCTCACGAGGTCGTCGGTGGCGACCTGCTCGTAGGTCTCCAGGCCGAGGGTGACGCCCGCGTCGGCGTAGCGGGGTACGACCTCCTTCAGGAGGGTCACCGCCTCCGTGGTGCCGGGGCGGTGGTCGGCCGTGTTGAGCATGGAGCGGACCAGGGTCACGCCCAGCTCGCCCGCCAGGTCGAGGTACGTGAGCAGGTGGTCGGGGCGGATGCCGCGGGTGCCGAGTTCGAGGGTCAGGCCGAGGTCGGCGGCGGTGTCGCGAAGGTCGGCGAGCCGCGCGCGGTCGTAGGTCTCGACCGGCGCGTGGTCGCAGATCTGGAAGACCTCACCGCCCAGCTCCGCCGTGTCGCGGAGCATCTCCGGCAGGCCCATCGGCTCGGGGGCGCGGGCCGAGATGCGCCAGAAGTAGGCGTAGGTGCTGATGCCGTACGCCATCACGCCACCGCCGCCGGGGCCGGGGAGCGGATCTCGTCGAGGATCGCCTCGACGTTCGCCGGGTCGTGGGCGAAGCGGCCGAGGAACAGGCCCTCGGCGGTGCCGGCCAGGCGGGTCAGCAGGCCGGGGCCCGCGCTGCCGCCGTAGATGACGGTGGAACCGGCGTGCCGGGGGTGGGAGTCGAGCCAGCCGCGCAGGGCGGTGCAGACGGTGGCGATGTGGTCGGCGGAGGCGGGCTCGGGGGCGCCGATGGCCCACTGCGGCTCGTAGGCCAGGACGACCGCGCCCTCCAGGCCGCCGAGCAGCCGCTCGGCCTCGGCGACCGTGCGGGAGGCGGCGTCGGCCGGGTCGGCCGCGTCGCGTTCGCCGACGCACAGGACGGGGGTGAGGCCGTTGCGCAGGGCGGCGGCGGTCTTGGCGGCGACGACGGTGTCGCCCTCGCCGTACAGGCGGCGCCGCTCGGCGTGGCCGACCTCGGCGTAGCGGCAGCCGATCTCCTTGAGGACGGGGCCGCCGACCTCGCCGGTGTACGGGCCGCTGTCCTCGGTGGCGATGTCCTGGGCGCCCAGCGCCACGCCGTAGGGGGCGAGGATGCCGGTGGTGGGGACCAGGGCCGGGAAGGTGGGCAGGACGAAGAGGCGGGCGGCGCCGGAGGTGACGGCGGGGTGCCGCTCGGCCAGGGCCGCGATCCGGCGGGACCAGTTGAGCGTCTGGTGGTGGCCGAAGTACATCTTCAGGCTCACCCCCAGCAGCACGGGGGACGGTGCGGGCGCGGGCATCAGGCGGCCGCCCCGCCGTCGGCCGCGCTGCCGCTCGCCGCACCGGTGTCGTCGGCGGTCTCGTAGTCGCTCATCAGCTGGACCTTGGCGGCCGACGCCGAGCTCTCATCGAAGCGGTAGGTGAGCCACTCGGCGGCGAGGCGGCGGGCGAGTTCGAGGCCGACGACGCGCTGGCCGAAGGTGAGGACCTGGGCGTTGTTGGAGAGGATCGCCCGCTCGACGGAGAAGGAGTCGTGGGCGGTGACGGCCCGGATGCCCCTGACCTTGTTGGCGGCGATGGCGACGCCGAGGCCGGTGCCGCACACCAGCAGGGCGCGGTCGGCCTCGCCCCGGGCGACCATCTCGGCGGCGGCGATGGCCACCTTCGGATAGGCGGTGTGCCCGTCGGCGTCGACGCCGACGTCGGTGACCTCGGCGACCAGGGCGCTGCCGCGCAGGTCCTGCTTGAGGGCTTCCTTGTACTGGTGGCCGGCGTCGTCGGAGCCGACGACGATGCGGAGCTTGTCGGTCATGGCGGCTTTCCTCAGTGGTGGTCGAGCAGTGCGCCGTGGACGGCGCGGGTGATCAGGGCGAGGGAGTGGGCGCCCGCGTCGGGGGTGCCGAGTGACTTCTCGGCGTGCGGGCGGGCCCGGCCCCGGCGGGGCAGCAGGTCGGCGGTCCCGGCGGCGGCCGCGGTGGCGGTGGTGGCGGCGCGGTCCCAGGCCTCGGTGAGGGGCAGGCCCCCAGCCGTGGCGGCGGCCAGCGCGTCGGCGAAGGGGACCAGGACGTCGACCATGGTCTTGTCGCCGACCTCGGCGCCGCCCAGCCTGCGTACGGCGGCGGAAGCCTCCGTGACCCCTTCGGCGACGCGGGCCGCGTCCGGGGCGTCCCGGTCGCCGACAGCCGTGCCCAGGGAGCGCAGGATCGTGCCCCACAGGGCGCCGGAGGTGCCGCCCGCCTTGTCGGCCCAGTCGTCGGCGGCACGGGTGAGGACGGTTCCGGCGCCCGCACCGAGCCCATGGGCGTCGGCGGCGGCCCGGTGGGCGGCGGTGGAGCCGCGCCGCATGCCGATGCCGTGGTCGCCGTCACCGGCCACGGCGTCGATGCGGCCGAGTTCGTCGGCGTGGGCGTCTACGACCCGGGCCACCGCCTCCAGCGCGGCCAGGACGGTGGCGGCGGCCCGGCGCGAGGCGTCCGAGGCGGCGGGCAGGGCGGTGGCGGCGGGTACGGCGGTGTCCTCGGCCATCGCGGTCACGGGTGTCCGGTCCTGGTCCGGCTCCGGAGCGTCGAGGGCGCCCTTGCGGTAGGCGGGCGTGTCGGCCGGGGCCCGCCACAGCTCCTCCAGCCGGTCGTCCAGCCAGGTCAGGGTCAGCGAGATGCCGGCCATGTCGAAGCTGGTGACCAGTTCGCCGACCTCGGGATCGACGATCTCCACACCGGCGTCGCCGAGGCGGGCCGCGACCTCGCGGTAGACGACGAACAGCTCCTCGTACTTGACCGAGCCGAGGCCGTTGAGGATCACCGCGGCGCGCTGTCCCGCCGGGTCGGCGACGTCCTCGGGGAGCTCCTTCAGCAGGGTGTCGACCAGCAGCCGGGCCGCCTCGTCGGCGGTGGGCAGGGCCTCCTCGCCGATGCCTGGCTCGCCGTGGATGCCGAGGCCGACGGCCATCCGGGCCTCGGGGACGGTGAACAGGGGGTGGTCGGCGCCGGGCAGGGTGCAGCCGGAGAAGGCGATACCGAAGGACCGGGTGCGGGCGCCCGCCCGTTCGGCGACGCGCAGGACCTCCGCGAGGGGCAGGCCCTGCTCGGCCGCGGCGGCCGCCGCCTTGAAGACGGGCAGGTCACCGGCTATGCCGCGGCGCTTGGCGGATTCGTCGGGGCCCGCGCTGGAGATGTCGTCGGCGACGGCGAACGTGCGGGTCTCGATGCCGTCGGCGGCCAGTCGCTCGGCGGCCTGTCCGAAGTGCAGGACGTCACCGGCGTAGTTGCCGTACATCAGCAGGACTCCCCCACCCGCGTGCGCGGCCGTCGCCACGGAGTGGATCTGCCGGGCGGAGGGCGAGGCGAAGACGTTCCCGACGGCCGCGCCGTGTGCCAGACCGCGGCCGACCAGGCCGGAGAAGGCCGGGTAGTGGCCGGAGCCGCCGCCGATCACCACGGCGACCTGGCCGGCCGGGGTGGCGGTGGCCCGGACGACGCCGCCGGTGACCGGCCGGACCCAGCGCCGGTACGCGGCGGTGAAGCCCTCCAGCGCCTCGTCGGCGAAGGCGGCCGGGTCGTTGAACAGGCGGGTCATCGCAGGGCCTCCTCGGCCTGGGGTTCGGGGGCGGTGGCGGGCTCGTCGGTGCCGTTGCGGGCGGCGAGCATGATCATCAGCGCGGCGGACAGCAGCATGAAGAAGCCGACGAGGTAGAGCGGTACGTAGTAGGCGCCGCTCCAGTCCTTGAGCCAGCCGGTGATGTAGCTGGAGGCGAATCCGGCGACGTTGCCCGCGGTGTTGATCAGGGCGATGCCGGCCGCGGCGGCGGCTCCGGTCAGGAAGCGGGAGGGCACCGACCAGAAGACCGGCAGCGCGGCGAAGATGGCGCAGGCGGTCACGGTGATCACGGCGACGGTGGCGGCCGGGGAACCCATGTAGAGGGCGAGGGGGATGGACACGCCGCCGACGACGGCCGGGCCTGCCACGTGCCAGGTGCGGGTGCCGTGGCGGGTGGCGTGCCGGGTCCAGAAGAAGAGGACGATCGCGGCGGGCAGGTACGGGATGGCGGTGATCCAGGCCTTGTCCATGACGCTGAACGTGGTGTCGTACTGGTCCTGGAAGCCGTTGATGATCGTCGGCAGGAAGAAGGCGAGGGCGTACAGGCCGTAGACGAAGCCGAAGTAGACGGCGGCGAGGGTCCAGACCCGTCCGCTGCCGAAGGCCTTCTTGAGGTCGCCCTTGGCGTGCGTGCCCTCGTGGCCGGTCTTCTGGGCGTTCTCGGCGGCGAGTTCCGTGGTCAGCCAGTCGCGCTCGGCGGGGGTGAGCCACTTGGCGTCGGCGGGCTTGTCGATCAGGTAGAACCAGGCGATGACGCCCAGGACGATCGCGGGCAGCGAGACGAACAGGAACATCACCCGCCAGCCCTCCAGGCCGAAGAGCCCGTGCCGGCCGATCAGCCAGCCCGCCAGCGGGGCACCGAAGACGGTGGTCAGCGGCTGGGCGAGGTAGAACAGGCCGAGGATCTTGGTGCGGTGGCGGGAGGGCACCCACTGGCTGAGGAAGAGGATCGCGCCGGGGAAGAACCCGGCCTCGGCGACGCCGAGCAGGAAGCGCAGCGTGTAGAGCTGGCCGCTGCTGCTGACCCAGGTGAACAGGAGGGAGACGATGCCCCAGGTCACCATGATCCTGGCCAGCCAGCGGCGGGCCCCGAAGCGGTGGAGGGCCATGTTGCTGGGGACCTCGAGCACGATGTAGCCGAGGAAGAAGATCCCGGACGCGAAGCCGAACTGGGCGGCGGTCAGGGCGAGATCCTGTCCCATGCCGTTCGGTTCGGCGAACGAGACGGCCGTGCGGTCCAGGTAGTTCACGAAGAACATCAGCGCCACGAACGGCACGAGGCGGACTGAGACCTTCTTGATGGCAGTTCTCTCGACTGCCGCGGATGGCGCTTGGGCACCCATGGGCGACTCCTCGGCTCGCCCGGACAGCTCCGTCCGGGTTGGGTCACTCCGGGTGGGCCGCCACGGGGGCGGCCGACCGGTTCGCCTTCACGCTAAGCCTCCGATCCAAATTGGTCACCAATTTACCAGTGTGGTGAGCGTCATAGATCCACCACAGGCCCAACTCTTGACAAACCGCGCCCCAGAGGGACATGAACTACCAGGTCAGCGGGGTGCGCACGGCATCTGGTTGACTGGTGACCGTGACCAGTCAGCCTGATCAGCACAGCTCCGCCGGCGCGCCCGACCTCGCACGGCTGCTGCGCCCCGTGGTGCGCGAGTCGTCCGTCAGCGAGGTCGCCAAGCGGCTCCTCGACCACCTCTCGGCCGGTGACATCCGGCCCGGCACCCGGCTGCCCGCCGAGCGGCAGCTGGCCGAGGCCCTGGGCGTGGCGCGGTCCAGCGTGCGCGGCGCGCTGTCGGCCCTGGACGTGCTCGGGATCATCGAGATCCGCCCCGGCTCGGGGTCCTACGTACGCGAGGGCACCTCGGAGTTCCTGCCCCGGGCGATCAACTGGGGCCTGATGCTGGGCCAGCGGCGCACGCAGGACCTGGTCGAGGTCCGCACCCACATGGAGGGCGTCTCGGCCCGGCTGGCGGCGGAGCGGGCCACCGACGCGGACGTGGCCAGGCTGGAGGAACACCTCCAGCACATGCGCGACGCGGGCGGGGACGTCGCGGCGTTCATCGACGCCGACATCGCCTTCCACCTGGAGACGGCCCGCATCGCCCGCAACACCGTGCTCAGCGACATCCTGCACAGCATCCGGGCGCTGCTCCAGGTCTGGATGGAGCGCGTCAGCGACATCGAGGGCACGGTCAGCGGCACGCTGTGCGAGCACGACGCGGTGCTCCAGGCCATCCGGGCCCGTGATCCGGAGGCCGCGGACCGGGCGATGGCCGAGCACATGCGGATGGCCGGCGCGCGGCTGCGCGCCTCGGTGGACGGCGAGGCCTGACCCGGCGGCAACCGCCCCGCCGCGCGGTCTGTCGGAGCCGACGCCTCGTCAATAGCCTGGTGCAGCCATGCCGTTGCCGACCGAGGAGCCTCATGTCCACCGCGCAGCAGGTCCCCGACATCCTCTCCCCCGAGTTCGCGGCGAACCCGTACCCGGCCTACCGGACGATGCGGGACAGCGCTCCCCTCATCCGGCACGAGGCCACCCAGAGCTGGATCGTCTCGCGCTACGAGGACGTGGAACGCGTCTTCAAGGACCGGGCCGGTCAGTTCACGACGGAGAACTACGACTGGCAGATCGAGCCCGTGCACGGCCGGACGATCCTCCAGCTGAGCGGCCGGGAGCACGCGGTCCGGCGCGCCCTGGTCGCCCCGGCCTTCCGCGGGGCCGACCTCCAGGAGCGGTTCCTGCCGGTCATCGAGCGCAACTCCCTTGAGCTGATCGACGCGTTCCGGCACACCGGGCGCGCCGACCTGGTCGCCGACTACGCGACCCGGTTCCCCGTCAACGTCATCGCGGACATGCTGGGCCTGGACAAGGCCGACCACGACCGCTTCCACGGCTGGTACACGTCGGTCATCGCCTTCCTCGGCAATCTCTCCGGCGACCAGGAGGTCGCGGCGGCCGGTGCGCGCACCCGGACGGAGTTCGCCGAGTACATGTTCCCGGTCATCCGGGAGCGCCGCGAGAACCCGGGCGACGACCTGCTGTCCACGCTGTGCGCCGCGGAGGTGGACGGGGTCCGGATGAGCGACGAGGACATCAAGGCGTTCTGCAGCCTGCTGCTCGCGGCGGGCGGCGAGACGACCGACAAGGCGATCGCCGGCATCTTCGCCAACCTGCTGGCGCATCCGGAGCAGTTGGCGGCCGTGCGCGAGGACCGGAGCCTGATCCCGCGTGCCTTCGCCGAGACGCTGCGCTACACCCCGCCGGTCCACATGATCATGCGTCAGACGGCGACCGACGTCGTGCTCAGCGGCGGCACGATACCAGCCGGTGCCACCGTCACCTGCCTGATAGGAGCGGCCAACCGGGACGAGAGCCGATACCGCGACCCGGACCGCTTCGACATCATGCGCGACGACCTGACCACGACGACCGCCTTCTCGGCCGCCGCCGACCACCTCGCCTTCGCGCTCGGCCGGCACTTCTGCGTCGGTGCCCTGCTGGCGAAGGCCGAGGTCGAGACCGGAGTCGGACAGCTCCTGGACGCGCTGCCCGGCCTGCGGACGGAGGACGGCTTCGAGGTGGTGGAGCGGGGCGTGTTCACCCGGGGCCCGCAGTCGCTGCCGGTCCGCTTCACACCCGTGGCCTGAGGTGTCACGCGCCGTTCTCAGACCACGACGGGTGTGAAGAGCACGGGCAGGGCGGTCAGGCCGCGCATCCAGATGGACGGACGCCAGGTCAACTCCTCGGGGTCGACCGCGAGTACGAGGTCGGGAAGGCGCTCCAGCAGGGTCTCGACCGCGGTGCGGGCGACGACGTCGGCGAGCAGGGGTGCCGGGTACGGGCACCGGTGTTCGCCGTTGCTGAAGGACAGGTGCGCGGAGTTCTCGGCGCCGACGTGGGCCTCTGGCCACAGCTGCGGATCGGTGTTGGCCGCGGCGAAGCCGAGCACGAGGCAGTCACCGGCCCGGATGTGCCGGCCGCCCAGCTGGGTGTCGTTGACGGCCCAGCGTCCGATGAAGTTCTGCGTGGGAGTGTCCAGCCACAGCACCTCGTTGAGGGCCTCCCCCACGCTGAGGCGGCCGCCGGAGACGTTCAGGGCGAAGCGTTCGTCGGTGAGCAGCAGGCGCAGTGTGTTGCCGATCCAGTTGGCGGTGGGCTGCTGGGCGGCGGCGATGACGGAGATGAGGTCCTGGACGATCTCCTCGTCGGTCAGTCCCGCCGGGTGGGTGAGCATGCGGGAGGTGACGTCGGGGCCGGGGCGCTCGCGCTTGTGGCGGACCAGTTGGTGGATGCGCTCCCCCACGCGCGTGTAGGCGGCGACGGGGTCGTCCCCCTCGGCGGCGTCCAGGGAGATGCGCAGGTCCTCGACGAGCTGCCGGGTCTCGGCGCCGGTGTGCGGCATCCCGCACATGCGGACGGCGGTGATCATCGGCAGGGGGTGCGCGTAGCCGCTCATCAGCTCGGCCCGGCCGCTTCCGGCGAAGGCGGCGATGAGCCGGTCGGCGAGCTGCCTGCAGTCCCGGGCCAGTTCGAACTGGTCGATGCCCGCCAGTGCCTGGGTGATGACGCCGGCCCGCCGCCGGTGCTCCTCGCCCTCGGTGAACAGGACGGACGGCTGGTGGCCGACGTAGGGCAGCAGCGGCCAGTCGGGCGGGATGCTGCCCCACTGGTTCCAGCGGCGCGAGTCCCGGGCGAACAGCTCGTCGTGACTGGTCACATAGCTGACCTCGGGGTAGCCGAGGACCAGCCAGGCGGGGATGCCACCGTCCAGGAGCACGGGCGCGACGGCGCCGTGTTCCGCCCGCAGGCCTCGGTACAGCTCCGACGGCGTCTGCTGGTACTCCAGTCCGGCGAGCGGCACGGCGTCCGGGTGCGCGGGGCAGCCCGGTGCGGCGACGGGGTGGGGTGACGGGTCGATGTCGGTCACGATGCGCTCTCCTGGGCCAGGGCCAGTTGGTAGAGGTGGTCCACGAGGGTGACCAGCACGTGCTTGCCCGAGGTCCGCACCCGCGCGTCGCAGTCGATCAGCGGGACGTGGTCCGGCAGCGCGAGGGCCAGCCGGATCTCGTCCAGGGAGTGCCGGGCGGTGTCGTCGTCGAAGCGGTTGACGGCCACCACGAACGGGGTGCGGTGGTGTTCCAGCCGGTCTATCGCGTACCAGGAGTCGTTCATCCGCCGGGTGTCGACCAGGACGACCGCGCCGAGGGTGCCGGAGAACAGCCGGTCCCACAGGAACCAGAAGCGTTCCTGGCCGGGGGCGCCGAACAGGTACAGCACCATGCGGTCGTTGAGGCTGATCCGGCCGAAGTCGAAGGCCACGGTGGTGGTGGTCTTCGACGTGACCCCGCCGGTCTCGTCGACACCGACTCCGGCCTGGGTCATGACCTCTTCGGTGTTGAGCGGCCGGATCTCGCTGACGGAGCGGACGAGGGTGGTCTTGCCGACTCCGAAGCCGCCCACGACGACGATCTTCAGTCCGGTCTCCGCGGCGTCGGTCAGGGGCTTGCGGCCGGAGGTCGTGGTGGAGCCGGAGGCGGTCGGGTCAGAGGTTGCGGAGCCCATGGAGCACCTCCTGGAGAAGGGCGGTATCGGGCTGGGACGCTGCGGTCTGCCCGAGGCGCGGGTGGCGTGCGGTGATGCTCCCGGTGGCGAGCAGGTCGCCGAGCAGGATGCGCACCACCGTGATCGGCAGGGCCAGTTCGGCGGCGAGTTCCACCACGGCCGTGGGGTGCCGGCACAGGTCGAGGATGCGGATGTGTTCCGACTGCATGCCGGCCGACGGCCCGCACTCGGCGACGACCAGGGTGACGAGGTCGAAGGAGTCGTCGGCACGGCTGCGCCCGCCCGTGACCGTGTAGAGCCGGTCGGGTGCGCCGGTGTCCACGGGCCTGCGCGTCAC
Organism: Streptomyces sp. NPDC111628; assembly: GCF_055635195.1. Lineage (NCBI taxonomy): Bacteria > Bacillati > Actinomycetota > Actinomycetes > Kitasatosporales > Streptomycetaceae > Streptomyces > Streptomyces sp. NPDC111628. Next base: position 531,538 of record NZ_JBVKBZ010000003.1, read on the forward strand.
GACGAGCTGCCCCCGGGGACGGCGTGGCGCGGCTCGGCCCTCAGGTGCTCACCGATCTGCTCGACCAGCTCGGTCATCTGGTGGCCGACCACGCCGGGATCGGCGTCCTCCACCGCGACGACGGCCAGGTGCGCGCCCTCGCCCGCCTCCACGATGAACAGCAGCCCGCCGTGGAACTCGGTCATGGAGTGCCGCACGCCGCCGGTGCCGTTGCCGAACTCGACGGAGGCGCCCTGGGCGAGGGCCTGGATGCCCGAGCAGATCGCGGCGAGCTGGTCGGCCCGGTCCAGGGTGAGGTGTTCGGTCCAGCAGAGCCTGAGGCCGTCGCGGGAGAGGACGAGGGCGTGGCGGGTACCGGGGGTGCGGTCCAGGAGGTTCTGCAGGAGCCAGGTGAGGCTGTTGTCGGTGGTCTGCATGATGGGTGCGGGGACGGTGGTTCGTGGTGCTGCGGTCACCGGCCCGTTCCTCCAATCTCACGAGCGACACGAGCGGTGGGGCGAGGGTCACCGGTGCGCGCCGGGGGCGTGCTGCCGGTGCGATGCGATGCGGGGGCGATGCGATGGGGGCGCGCTCCTGCCCGCCTCCTATCCCGGGGCGGGCGGTTCGGACTCCGACGCGCCGCCGGCCGCCCCGGACCGGCGCCCCCGGTGGAAGGCGCCGAAGCTGGCCCCGGCGTCGCGGGAGGCCGACGCCGCCGGGTCGACGGGCGGCCGGTGGTGGTCGCGGCGTTCGCGCTCGGCCTCCGCCTCGGCCATCGTGCGGCCCGGGGCGCGCATCGGCAGGCCGCCCGGCGTGGCGGCAGCGGGGCCGGGGCGTACCGCCTGTTCGGGCAGGACGGTCCGCTCGGCCGGCCGGACGTCCGGCACCCGCCGCGGGTACGCCGGGGCCTCGGCGGCCGGGGCGGGACCGGGGACGGTGGAGGCGCCGCCGCCGAAGGTGCGGCCGGTCAGGGCGGGCCCGGGGTCCCGTTGCTGGGCCAGCAGTTGGGGCGGCACCAGGACGACGACGCCGGTGCCGCCGCGCGACGAGGGCCGGTAGCTCACGCCGACGCCGTACTTGGCGGCCAGCCGTCCCACCACGGCGAGGCCGAGGCGGGTGCCCTGCAGGGAGGCCAGGTCGTTCGTCCGCCCCGACACCGCCTGTTCGGCGTGGCGCATGGCGGCGTCGGCCATCTTCAGCCCGCTGTCCTCGATGGTGACGACGATTCCGGCGGTACGTTCCTCCACGTAGACGTGGACCTCGTCGATGGGCGGCGAGAAGTTGGCGGCGTTGTCCATGAGTTCGGCCAGCAGGTGCATGACGCCCTCGGCCGCGTAGCCGGAGATCGCGGCGTCGGTGGAGCAGTGCATCCGCACCCGCTGATAGGCGGCGATCCGGCCGACGGCGCCGCGCAGGATGCTCTCCATCACGATGGGTCTGTTCCAGGCCCGGCTGGAGCGCCCGCCCATCAGGAGGGCCAGCCGGTCGGTGATGAGGCCGAGCTGCGAGGTGCTGTGGTCCAGGCGCAGCAGATCGCCGAGGACCTCCTCGCCGTGACGATCCTGCATGTCCCTCAGGTCGGCGAGCATGCCGACGGCCTTGGCCTGGACACGGCTGAGGGACTTGGCGGAGGCGGCCTGCGCGGCGGCGGTACGCCGCTCGCTGTGGGCCAGTTCCCGGACGAACAGCTCGGCGCAGGCGCGGGCCTGCGCTCCGCGTGGCCAGTCCAGTTCGGCGAGGACGATCTCCGCCGAGGTGCCGTCCCGCAGTTTCCCCACGGCGGCGGGCAAGGTGCTGTTGGTCAGCTGTTCCAGCTCGGCGATGCCCCGGCGCGTTTCCCCCAGCGCCTGCTGCCGCCGGGACTCGGCGTCCGCGGCGTGCCGCACCGCGTCCTCCACCAGGACGGCGAAGCTCCGGACGACCTGGCGCAGGTGCGGCCCGGAGGAGGGAGCGGTGTTGGCGACGGCCTCGTCCGCTCCGGTGCCGTCGCGCACTTGCTGCGCGATACCCGGTAACGCGACGTTGACCAGGTGCACCAGCCCGGCGTTCTCCTGCGCGAGCTGGGCCTTGAGGGCGCTGATCTCCGTCCGCCGGGCCGCGGCGGTCCGGCGCGCCCGTCCGACCAGGTGGGAGCCGAGGACGACGGAGACGGCGACGCACAGCCAGGACGTCACGGCGAGGGTCGCGGTCCAGCTCCGGGCGGTCTCGGGAGCGGCCGCCCAGGCGGCACCGGCGGCAGCGGCGGCGGCCGGCAGCACGAGCAGGGGGACGGCTGGGGTGGAGCGGTGAGGTTTCTGCGTCCGGGGCGGGGTGGGGGGTGCAGACACTGACATTCCGCGGTCCCTCGGGTGCTTGAGAGCGGGGAAAAGGCCGGTCGACCTGGGTCGACCGCGGGCCGGAGCCGGGCCACCGGCGAGTGGTGATCACTCCGGCGGGCTTGCGGCTCATGCTAGTCACCGGGTTGACCGCGCATGCCGGACCCGCCGCAGACCCCACCGAGGAGCGAACTTTCCCGACATCTCGCCAATCGAACTCATCGATGTGGTACAGGCGTTCTGCCTGGGGCAGGTGTTCCGGGCGGACGCTCGGGGCTGGCGCCGGGTGTGCGGCGGTCAGTCGCCCAGACGGCGGACGAGCGCCCGGGCGACCTCCTGGGCGGCGGGTGCCGTCCAGCGCCTGCGGTGCCGGGCGAGCCGTACCGGCGCGGCGGGGAAATCGGGTCCCTCGAGCCGCACCAGGCGCCCGCGGCGGAGTTCCTCCGTCACCGTGGTGAGCGGCAGCAGCGTCAGTCCCAGCCCGGCCGCGACGCAGTTGCGCGCCGCGTCGACGCTGCCGAACCTGGTCAGCCGGGGCCTGGCGTCCGGCATCCCGAGCAGCCGCCGGGCCAGCGCGTCGCTGTAGGAGCAGCCCTCCTCCAGCAGGAAGAAGCTCTCCTGGGCGAGTTCCGGCCAGCTCGCCGCCCGCTCCCGGGCGGCCAGGGGGTGTCCGGGGGCGGCGAGGAGGGCTAGCGGCTCGCGGCCGACCGGCTCCGACGTCACGTCGGGGAACTCCGCCTCCTCCTCCAGCAGCAGGGCGAGGTCGAGGCGTCCCGACCGCAGCCCCTCGACGCACTCCCGGGTCCCGGCCGCGTACAGGTGGACGTCCACCTCGGGGTGGCTCGTGCGCAGCGCGGCGACCAGTCCCGGCAGGCGGCTGGCGCACAGGGACTCCGGGCTGCCGATCACCACCCGCCCCGACACGGCGCCGGTCTCCGCGCTCCCGGCCCGCAGCCGCGCCACGGCGTCGAGCACCTCCTCGGCCCGTTCCAGGAGGCGGCGGCCTGCGTCGGTGAGCAGCGCTCCGGTGGGCAGGCGGTCGAAGAGCCGCACGCCGAGGTCCCGCTCCAGGGTGCGGATGTGCACGGTGACGGTGGACTGGGCCACATGCAGTTCCGCCGCGGCGGCGGTGAAGCCGCCGGTGCGGGCGAGCACGGTGAAGGTCGTCAGCAGTCGGGTGTCCACCGAGCCAGGGTATGCGGTTCCCCGATGGAGGAGATCGCAAACGATCGTTGGACACGATCGGCCGACGGCTGGCAGCGTGTCCGCCATGACGACGGAGATCCTGCGCTACTCGGCCTTCACCCACGACCCGGCGGGCGGCAACCCGGCCGGGGTGGTCCTCGACGCGTCCCGCCTGGACGACACGGAGATGCTCGCGATCGCCGCCGAGGTGGGCTACTCCGAGACCGCGTTCGTCACCGGCGGCGACGCCGAGCGACGGCGGTTCCGGGTCCGCTACTTCAGTCCGCTGGCCGAGGTGGCGTTCTGCGGGCACGCGACGGTGGCGCTGGCCGTCGCCCTCGCCGAGCGGCTGGGCCCCGGCGAGGTCGTCCTGGACACGCCCGCAGGTGAGATCCCGGTGTCCACCGCGGTCGACGGGACCGGAGCGGTGCGGGCCACCCTCATCAGCGTGCCGACGCGTTCGCGCCCGGCGCTGCCCGCCGAACGCGACGCAGCGCTCGGGGCGCTCGGCTGGACGCCCGCCGACCTTGATCCCGCCCTGCCCGCCCACGTGGCGTTCGGTGGCAACGACCACCTGGTGCTCGCCGCGGCGTCCCGGGCCCGGCTGGCCGACCTCGACTACGACTTCGACGCGCTCGCCGAGGTCATGCGGCGCCACGGCTGGACGACGGTGGACCTGGTCTGGCGCGAGTCGGCCGAGCGTTACCACGCCCGCAACCCGTTCCCCGTCGGCGGCGTCGTGGAGGACCCGGCGACGGGTGCGGCGGCCGCGGCGTTCGGCGGGTACCTCCGCGAACTGGGCCTGGTCACCGGCCCGGCCACGATCGCGGTCCGCCAGGGCGAGGACATGGGCCGGACCAGCGAGCTGCTGATCGAGGTGGATCCGCGCGACCCGCGCACCCGGGTCACCGGACAGGCCGTGCCCGTCTCCGGGGCATCGGTCTGAGGCATCGGTCCGAGACCACCGGCAACACCGTCTGGGCGACTGTGGGATGCGGTGGGGCCCGACTGCGGTTCGGATGGGTGCCATGCGCAGACCCATAGCCGTGGCTCAACGCCACTCACGCCTGCTCACCTCAGGCGTCATCCTCGCCGCCCAGTCACTTCTCCTGACCCTGGCCGCCGTCCCGGCCACGGCCTCCGCCGACGACACCAGGACGCCGCCCGCTCGTGGCACCGCCCACATGGGCACCGGCGTTCTCGCCCACGAAGGGGTCCAGGGCCGCCCCGTCGGCACCCGCGTCGCCCAGACCGAGGGGGTGGACGTCTCCAGCCACCAGGGCAACGTCGCCTGGTCGACCCTCTGGAAGAGCGGCGTGAAGTGGGCCTATGTGAAGGCCACCGAAGGGACCTCCTACCGGAACCCGTACTTCGCCCAGCAGTACGGCGGTTCGTACGACGCCGGGATGATCCGCGGCGCGTACCACTTCGCGACCCCGGACACCGCGGGCGGCGCCGCCCAGGCCGACTACTTCGTCGATCACGGCGGCGCCTGGTCCAAGGACGGCAAGACGCTGCCGGGTGTCCTCGACATCGAGTACAACCCGTACGGGGCCACCTGCTACGGACGGACGCACAGTCAGATGGTCAGCTGGATCCGGGCCTTCCTGGACCGGTACAAGCAGCGCACCGGCCGCCACGCCGCCGTCTACACCTCCACCAACTGGTGGACGCAGTGCACCGGGAACTACAGCGGTTTCGGCGCGAGCAACCCGCTGTGGATCGCCCGGTACGCCTCGACCGCGGGCACGCTCCCGGCCGGCTGGGACTTCCACACGATGTGGCAGTACACCTCGTCCGGGCCGACCGTCGGGGACCACGACAAGTTCAACGGCGCGCTGGACCGGGTCAAGGCCCTGGCCAACGGCTGACGTGGACGGAGGGAGCGCCGACCGCCGGTTCAGCGGTCGGCGAGGGGGCCCAGGATGCCGGCGACCTGCTCGCGCACCACGTCCCGGGCCCCGGCGGGCAGCGCGCCGACGTCCGTCCGCGCCAGGGCGTCGAAGGCCTCCTCGGCGTCCGTGCCGCACCCGGTGGTCCCGCCGAGCACGTCGTAGCCGTCGCGCACGGCGACGCGCAGCCGGAGCCCGCCCTCGCCGTCGGCGTGCACGGCGGTGGCGACCACCAGGGGCGGCGGGCCGCCGGCTTCGGCGGGCTCCTTGCGGTAGCCGCTGGCCAGCGGTGTGCGCCAGCGCAGACCGAGCAGCAGGTGACGCTTCGCCATCACCTCGGCCAGATCGGTCTCGTAGGGGCGGTCCGGGCCCAGCACGGTGGCGCGGGCGTCCAGCACGAGGGCCGCGGGCAGCAGGCAGCGCAGGCTGCTGCCGACGAGGTTGCCGCCGACCGTCGCCGTCCGGCGTACGGCTCCGGTGCCGACCGATCCCGCCGCCCGGCGCAGTACCTCGGGCACCCGGTCGTCTATGCGGTGCAGCACCACGGCCGCGCCCAGCGACTCGGGTTCGACGGCGGTCGCCTCCGGCAGTCCGCGCAGCGACATCGCCAGTTCCGGGAAGCCGTCGCGTTGCCAGGTGGCCCACACGAGCGTGGCCCCGCCGATGGGCACCGCGCCCTGCGCCATGCACTCCTGCGCTTCGGTCACGGTCGTGGGCTGACGCAAGAGCATGTCGATCGACCTGCTTCCCGGGAGTCGGCGGCCGGACGACACCGCGTCTTCCGCCGGGTGATCACGGTCACTGGGATTGTCCGTACCGCGAAGGGGGCGCGTACAGGGCTCACTCGATTCTCATGTGCGCCCTCCGCGCGCTGCCGCGCGGGCGAAGACCCGGCGCCGGTTCAGGGACCGAGCAGCGCGTCGGCGAATTCGGCGCTCAGTCGCTCGCCGTCCATGCGGACCAGTGCGGGGACCTTCGCGTTCCACGCCGCCGCGGCGCGCTCCAGGGCATCGGCACCGGCCCGCCGGGCGCGGCGCCCCAGCAGCGCCGCGGCGAGGGGCAGCAGCGGGCGGGCGAAGGAGCGGCCCCTGACCCGTGCCCGCACGGTCACCCGCCAGCGTCCGTCCGGGGCGGGGCGCGGAACGACGGTCACCGAGACGCGGACGAGCGCGTGCGTCAGGGTCCCGCTCAGGGGGGCGCGGGAGGGGTGCCGGCCGTGGCTCGTCGCCTGCCACCACCGACCGAGGTCGAGGCGCAGGCGCCCGGTGCCGCCCAGGTACTTCGCCCGTTTGCCGCCGTCCGAGTGCAGCGTCGCCGACAGCCACGCCTTCGCCGGCCGTTCGACGCTCGTGAGCCCGAGGGCACAGACCAGTCGCGCGCGGTGGGCCGGGTCGTCGTCGAAGGTGTCGAGGGTGACGACCTCCAGCGCCGTCTCCCCGCGGCGGTCCCGGGCGAGGACGGTGAGGCACTGGTCCGCGTCCGGTTCCCCGTCCTCCTCGTTCACGGGCCGGTACCGCGCGCCCGGCCCCAGATGCCGCCCCTCCGTCAGCACCAGGCCGGGCAGCGGACGTCCGTCGGGCAGCGTCAGTCGCCCTCCCTCGACGTCCGTGCCCTCCGCCAGGTCGTGCAGTGTGGCGACGCACGACTCGAACCAGCGACGGGGCACGGGGGCGAGGGTCACGGTGTGCTGGAATCGGGCCATGCGGTGAGGATGGACGCCCGGAGGGTGCCGCGTCACGGGGGCGGCCGGGCAGTGAACGGGCGGCGTCGGCTGCCGGTTTCGGGAGGTCTTCCCGGTCGGGCGACGTCAGGGCCTCTCCGTCTCCGGACGCCGCGCGACGAAGACGAACTCCCGCCCCGCGCGGTCGGGGGCCCCGCGCACCTCCCGTACCACGTACCCCTGTTCGGCCAGGTCGGCCGCGACCTCGTCCCGCTCCCGGAAGCGCAGGGTCGAGTCGGAGGTCAGCACCGCGCCGTCCGCGCCGAAGACGTAGGTCCACCGGAAGGTGACCAGCGGGCCGCTCACGTCCAGCAGTCGGCACCAGCTCTCGACGGTGCCCGTACCGGGGACCTCCGCGACCTGGTGCGTGTGCTCGCGGGTCCACTCCTGCCAGGCGCGCCGGGCCGGGTCCCGGGTCTCGAACACCAGGTGCCCGCCGGGTCGCAGGGCCTCGTACGCGCCGCGCAGCGTCCCCTGCCAGGCGGGCCCGTCGGTGATCGCCTGGGCGACGTTCGCCGTCATGGTCGCGAGGTCGACGCGCAGCGCGGGAAGCGCGGTGGCGTCGCCCTCGATCCAGCGCACCCGGTCGGCGCCCCCGCGGCCGCGCGCCACCTCGAGACTGGCCCCTGCGGGGTCGACGCCGACGACCTCGAGGCCGCGGTCGGCCAGCAGCAGAGCGAACACCCCGGTTCCGCAGCCGATGTCCAGCACGCTCCGTGCGCCGAACTCGTCGGCCATGCGCAGATACGGGACGAGGTCGCCGCGGTCGGTGTCGAACACGTCGTAGAGCGCGGCGAGCCGCGGATGCCGGAAGCACTCGTCAGCCATACGGCCGACGATAGCGTCAGGCCTGCCGGGGAACACGGGTAGGCATGCGCGCACTCGTGATCAACTGCACTCTCAAACCCTCCCCCCAGCCGTCGAACACCGAGGCGCTGGCCGCCACGGTCATCGCGGCGCTCAAGGGCCACGGGGCGGAGGTGGACGTCGTACGGGCCGTCGACCTGAACCTGAAACCGGGGGTCGAGACCGACATGGGCGACGGGGACGACTGGCCGGGGGTGCACGAGAAGCTGCTGGCCTCGCAGATCCTGGTCGTCGCGTCGCCGACCTGGCTCGGCCGCCCCTCCTCCGTCGCCCAGCGGGTCCTGGAACGCATGGACGCCATGCTCAGCGAGACCGACGACGAGGGCCGCCCGGTCGCCTACAACCGCGTCGCCGGTGTCCTGGTCACCGGGAACGAGGACGGTGCCCACCACGTCATCAGCGAGATCGGCGGCGGGCTCGCGGACATCGGCTACACGATTCCCGGCCAGGCCTGGACCTACTGGCATCTCGGGCCGGGACCCGGTCCCGACTTCCTCGACGACGAGCGGGGCCACGACTGGTCGGTCTCCACCGGCCGGGCCATGGCGTCGAACCTGGTGCACGCGGCGCGCGCGCTCGACGCGATGCCGCTGCCGGCCCCGCCGTCCTGATCCCGGCCCCGCCCGCTCATGTCTGCCGGAGCCGATTCGGGGCATTCGTGCACGAGCAATGACGTACGAAACGCATGAGGAGCTGAGGTCCGCCATGACGCACGACCTGACCCCGAAGTACACGGTCCCCGGCATCGAGCGCGAGGCCGCCGGACGGCTGATCGGTGTGCTGCGGCTGCGCCTGCACGCCCTCAACGACCTGCACCTGACCCTCAAGCACGTGCACTGGAACGTCGTGGGTCCGCACTTCATCGCGGTCCACGAGATGATCGACCCCCAGGTCGACCAGGTGCGCGACATGGCCGACGACGTCGCGGAGCGCATCGCCGCCCTCGGCGGGGTGGCCCAGGGCACGCCCGGTGCGCTGGTGAACGAACGGAAGTGGGACGACTACTCCATCGGACGGGCCGACGCCATCGCCCACCTCGGCGCGCTCGACGTCGTGTACACCGGCGTGGTCGAGGGCATGCGCGCGGCGGTCGAGGAGGCCGGCAAGATCGACACGGCCACGGAGGATCTCCTGATCGGGCAGCTCAGGGACCTGGAGCAGTTCCAGTGGTTCGTACGGGCGCATCTGGAGAGCGCCGGCGGCACCCTCGCGACGGGCAGCGCGAGGTCCGAGACCGAGGCGGCGGCACGCGGCGCGGAAGTCGCGTAGCCGGGCCGCCCGGGCCTGCGCCGGCGGTGCCCGGGCCGGGCGGTGGCGGTGCTCGGGCCGCGCGGCCCGAGCACCGCCCACGGGTTCAGCGGCGGCCGAGGCGGCGTTCGCCGCGGCTGCCCGGCTCGTGGGGCAGGTGGTAGTGGGCGAAGACCGCGCCCTCGTCCTCGGCGGCCAGCTCACCGTCCGGGTCGATGCCGGGTGCGTCCTTGACCAGGGACTTGTCGTAGGTGACCTTCAGGTAGGACGGTCCGACGGTGGCCTTGTCGACCGGCACGAAGACGAGTCGCCGGCGGGTCGGCAGACCGATCGTGACCGTCGCGAACGCGGGCCGGTCGGTGAGGGTGTCGAAGTAGATGGACTCCAGGGTCCCGATCTTGCGGCCGTCGTAGTCCACGACGTCGAGGCCACGCCAGTCACGAATGTTCTCGGCTTCAAACATGCCCAGTCTTCCCTTCCGACCATCTGAGGACGCGCTCCCTGTCTTGTTCCCCAATCCGCCCGACTGTCGCCAGTTTGTCCCCTCACCGGCGTACGACGCCCCGATCGGGATAGGCTGCCTGGCCGGAAGAAGTGCCCGGCCGGCGACGGGTGCCGGTGGAGGTCCGAAGGGGATCGAGTGTGGATGGCACAGGCGCCACGAGCGGCCCGGCCCGCACGGGCGGCGGTGCCCTGCTGGACGTGGGCCCGTTGCCCGGCCGTCCGGGCATCCGGGCCAGCGGTGAGATCAACGTGAGCACCCGGCTCTCCTGGGAGAACGCCCTGACCGAGCTGTCCCGGCGGCACACGGACGTGTCCTACGTGGAACTGTCGGGGGTGCGGTTCGTCGACGTGGCCGGGGTGGCGGCACTGGCCGTCACGGCCATGAACCTGCCCGTCGGCCGCGTCGTGGTGGAGCGGCCGCCCCCGCAACTGCCGCGGGTACTGGACCTGTTCTGGCCGTCCCTGCACCGGATCGAGGTGGCGCCACGATGAGCACGGCGACCGCCCACGGGACATTCACCCATCCGGCGCTGTTCTACCGTTCGCAGGCCGAGTACACCGACCGGACGGCGGCGTTCGTGCGGGAGGGGCTGGCCGCGGGCGAGCCGGTGGCGGTGGCCGTGCCGGGCCCCAACCTGGAGCTGGTCCGGGCAGAGCTCGGCACGGACGCGCGGGACGTCACCTTCCTGGACATGACCGAGGCCGGACGCAACCCGGGGCGGATCATCCCGGGCGTGCTGAGGGCGTTCGCCGACGCGCACGAGCGGGTACGGGTGCGGATCGTCGGCGAGCCGGTCTGGGCCGGGCGCAGCGCCGCCGAGTACCCGGCGTGCGCCCAGCACGAGGCGCTGATCAACGCGGCCTTCGCGGGCCGCCGGGCGACGATCCTGTGCCCGTACGACGAGACCGGGCTGGCCGCGGACGTCCTGGCCGACGCCCTGGTCACCCACCCGACGGTCATCACCGGGGGGAGCGAGCGGGTCAGTGAGGGGTACGACTGGCGTGCGGTCGTCGCCCGATACAACGAGCCGCTCGGGCTCGCCCCCGACGCGGGCGTCCTGGCCTTCGGCTCCGGGGAGCTGCCCGAGGCACGCCGCTTCGCGGTCGGCCTGGCCGCCTCGCTCGGACTGTCCGGGCAGCGGCTGCAGGACGCGGAACTGGCGGTGGCCGAGCTGACCACCAACAGCGTGGTCCACGGCGGCGGCAACGGAACGGTGGCGGTCTGGGCCGAGGCGGGTCAGGTGGTGTGCGAGGTCCGCGACACGGGACGGCTCACGGATCCGCTCGCCGGGCGACGGCCCCCGGAGCACGGGCAGATCGGCGGCCGCGGCCTCCTGCTGGTCCACTACGTCGCCGATCTGGTGCGGGTCCACACGACCGACGAGGGCACCGCCGTCCGCTTCTACCTGGGCGTCTGAGGCACCGGTCCGGGCCCCGCGCCGAATGTTGCGGCACTCCGCCATGTGTGCGGGGCCTGACCCGGGGTAGGCGACCGGTCGTCGGCCGACAAGGTGACAACGACGACCGATCCACCGGGAGGGCACATCATGACGACGACGACCGCGCAGACCACCGACCATGCCACGACGGACATGCCGGAGATCGCGGACCCGTCCAAGGTGGCGCCCAGGGACGCGCGGGAGTTGTCGAAGCTGTTCTTCGAGCAGCTCACCGTGCTGGAGGAGGGCACGCCCGAGCACCAGTACGCACGCAACACGCTGATCGAGATGAACATGTCCCTGGTCCGCTTCGCGGCCGGCCGGTTCCGCAGCCGTGGGCCGGAGGAGATGGAGGACATCGTCCAGGTCGGCATGATCGGCCTCATCAAGGCCATCGACCGGTTCGAACTGACCCGAGAGGTCGAGTTCACCTCCTTCGCCGTGCCGTACATCGTCGGGGAGATCAAGCGGTTCTTCCGGGACACCTCCTGGGCCGTGCACGTGCCCCGGCGCCTCCAGGAGGCACGCGTCCAGCTCGCCCGCGCCACCGAGGAACTGCGCAGCCGCCTCGGCCGCACCCCCACCACCCAAGAGCTGTCGGAACTGATGAGCCTGCCGGAGGACGAGGTCGTCGAGGCCCGTCTCGCGGCCAACGGCTACAACTCCGCCTCCCTGGACGCGGCCATCAACGGCAGCGAGGACGGCGAGTCGGCCCTTGCCGACTTCATCGGCGCCGACGACGCCGCCCTGGCCCTGGTCGACGACTTCCACGCCCTGGCCCCGATGATCGCCGAGCTGGACGAACGCGACCGGCAGATCATCCACTGGCGGTTCGTCGAGGAACTCACCCAGAAGGACATCGGCGAACGCCTCGGCGTCTCCCAGATGCACGTGTCCCGGCTGATCTCGCGGCTGCTGGCCCGGCTGCGGGAAGGCATGCTCAGCACCGCCTGAGCGGGACTCGGGCCTCAGGCCGCGGCCGTCTTCTTCTTCCGGCGGCCGCGGCTGCCGCTGCCGCTCCCCTTGCCGCGGCCCTGGCCGCGGTCGCGGTCGCGGTCGGTGAGCGCCTCGACGAGTTCCTTGCGGCTCATCTTCGAGCGGCCGGCGATGTCCTGTTCGGTGGCGCGCCGATACAGCTCGGCCTTGCTCAGCTCCCGCAGCTCGCCCCGCTCGGGCGGGGTCCGGCGGGCGGGAGCGGTGGCCTTCTTCCGCGACGCGGCGGACCGCTTGCCGCCCGTGCCCGTGCTTTTGCCCTTGTCCTTCGCCTGCTCCAGGCTGCCGCGCAGGACTTCCATCAGGTCGACGACGTTGGTGGCCCCGGGCGCCTCCTCGGCGACGGCGACCTCCTCGCCCTCGGCCTTGGCCCGGACCAGCTCACGGACCTTCTCCTGGTAGGTGTCGCGATAGCGGGCCGGCTCCCAGTCGCCGCTGAGGGCGTCGACGAGACGCAGCGCCATGTCCAGCTCCTTGCCGCGGCCCACCCGGTCGGACGGCAGTTCCGGCAGCTCCTCGACGGGGTCGCGGACCTCGTCGGCCCAGTGCAGCGTCTGGAGCAGCAGGACCCTGTCCTCGGCGCGCAGCGCGGTCAGGTACTGCCGGTTGCGCATGACGAAGGTGGCGACCCCCGCCTTGCCGGTGTCGGCGAGCGCGGTGCGCAGCAGCTCGTAGACCTTCAGGTACTCCTTGCCGCGCGGGGCGAGGTAGTAGGTGCGGCCGAAGAAGACCGGCTCGATCCGGTCCAGGTCCACGAAGTCGGTGATCTCGAGGGTGCGGGAGCGTCCCGGCGCGATCTCGTCGAGTTCCTCGGGCTCCACGACGACGTAGTCGCCCTCGCTCACCTCGTAGCCCTTGACGATGTCGTCGGCGTCGACCTCCTTGCCGGTGCGCTCGTTGACCCGCCGGTTGCGGATCCGGTCCGAGGTGCCGCGCTGCAACTGGTGGAAGTGGACCGTGTGGTCCTCGGTCGCCGTGAACAGACCGACGGGCACCGAGACCAGCCCGAAGGTGATCACACCCGTCCAGATCGCCCGCGCCATGGCCTCCGCTCCGTCCGTTCCGTCCGCCCGTCGCTCGCACCGCACGGTCCTGCCACGCTGCCACCCGGACCGCGACCCCGCGCGCCGGACGGAGCACGCGGGTGGCCGGCCGGACGACAGCGCGCGGATCGGCGTTGGCCGTTGTTCCCTGTGAGGTGTGCGGGCCGGCACGAGCCCGTCGTACCCGTCGCACCCGTCTGACCCGTCTCACCGTCGAACGAAGCGAACAGAGGGACGCCCCATGAGCTGTCGTCTGAAGCCGATCACCCGCGAGGAGCATCTGCGCTTCGTCGCGGCCCGGCCTTCCGTGAGCCACCTCCAAGTCCCCTCCTGGGGCGACGTGAAGCCGGACTGGCAGGCGGAGAGCCTGGGGTGGTTCGACGAGGGCGGCGAGCTGGTCGGCGCCGGTCTTGTGCTGCTGCGGCCACTGCCGCGCCTGAAGCGGTACCTGGCGTATCTGCCCGAGGGGCCGGTCATCGACTGGACGGCGGACGGTCTGGAGCGGTGGCTGGAGCCGATGCTCGCGCACCTGAGGGAACGCGGCGCGTTCACGGTGCGGATGGGGCCGCCGGTGGTGGCGCGGCGCTGGAGCGCCGACGCGGTCAAGGCGGCGATCGCCGACCCCGGGGTCCGGCGGCTGGGCGACGTGGCGGCGACCGAGCACGAGCCCGGGGCCGACGACCTCGCCGAGCGGCTGCGGCGGATGGGCTGGCGGCGCACCGAGCCGGGCGGCGCGGACGGCTTCGCCGCGGGCCAGCCGCGCCACGTCTGCCAGGTACCGCTCGCCGGACGGTCCCTGGAGCAACTGCAGAACGGCTTCAACCAGCAGTGGCGGCGGAACGTCAAGAAGGCCGACAAGGCCGGCGTCAAGGTCGTCCGGGGTGACCAGGAGGACCTGCCCACCTTCTACGAGCTGTACGTGGAGACCGCGCGGCGTGACCGGTTCGTGCCGCGTCCCCTCGCCTACTTCCAGCGTATGTGGCAGGCGCTGACGGCCGAGGACCCGGACCGCATGCGCCTGTACCTCGCCCATCACGACGGGGAGGTGCTCGCCGCGGCCACGATGCTGACGGTCGGCGAGCACGTCTGGTACTCCTACGGCGCGTCCACCGTCCGGCGGCGCGAGGTACAGCCCAACAACGCCCTCCAGTGGCGGATGATGTGCGACGCCCGTGAACTCGGCGCGGCCGTGTACGACTTCCGCGGCATCACCGACACCCTGGACGAGGACAACCACCTGCTGGGACTGCTCCGGTTCAAGGTCGGCGCGGGCGGACAGGCCGTCGAGTACCTCGGCGAGTGGGAGTATCCACTGAACAGGGTGCTGCACAAGGCCGTGGCCCTGTACCTGGCGCGCCGCTGAGTCGGCGCGACGCCGGGTCCGGACGAGGTGAGGCGGGGTGGGGAGATGGCGCGGCTCTTGGTGGTGCAGAACCATCGGGGCGGTGGGGCGGGCCGGTTCGGTGACTGGCTGACCGCGGACGGGGTGTCCCTGGACGTGGTGCACGCGTACGCCGGTGGGGCGCTCCCCCGGCGTCCGGAGCACGACGGCGTCATGGTGCTCGGCGGTGGCTACCTGCCCGACGACGACGTGCGCGCCCCCTGGCTCGCGCCCACCCGGGCCCTGGTCGCCGAGGCGGTGGACCGGGGTGCCCCGGTCTTCGGGATCTGCCTCGGCGGGCAGCTCCTCGCCCGGGTCGCCGGAGGCACGGTGCGTGGTGAGCACGGCCGACCGGAGTTCGGCAGCACCCCGTTGACGGTGCGATCCGAGGCCGGTGCCGATCCGCTCTTCGGCGGGCTGCCGGAGCGGGTGACGGCGATCGAGCACCACGTGGACGCCGTCACCGCGCTGCCGCCCGGCGCGGCGTGGCTCGTGTCGAGCGAGGGGTGCCCGTACCAGGCCTTCAGGGTCGGCGAGCGGGCGTGGGGCGTGCAGTTCCACCCCGAGGCGGGGGCGGACCGGGTCAGGTCGTGGGACGGGGACCGGCTGAAGGCCCGGGGGCTGGACCCGGTGGAGCTCTCCCGCCGGGCGGAACTCGACGAGCCCGCCGCCGAGGCGGTCTGGCGCGAGGTGGCCCGGCGTTTCGCCGCGGTCGTCGTCGGGTCTTGAGTCACGGCGCACGAGGACCGGGCCGTGCGGACCGGGCCGTGCGGACCGGGCCGTGGGAACCGGGCCGTGGGGCTCACTCTCCGAAGGCGCCCCCGTCGGCGAAGGCCAGCTTGGCGAAGCGTTCGCCGATGAGGCGGTGGGTGGCGGCGTCCGGGTGGATGTCGTCCGGCAGGGGCAGGTCCGCCGCGTCGGCCTGTCCGTAGAGTTCGCGGCCGTCGAGGTAGTACAGGTTCTCGTCGTCGGCGGCCCGCTCCGACACGATCCGGGACAGCTCGTCGCGGATGACGTTCAGGGTCAGTTTCCCGCTCGCGCGCTCCGCCGGGTCACCCGTGGCGACGAACCGGAGGCGGCCCTCGGCGATGCCCGAGAAGTCGGGGGCGAGCGGACCGGGGGTGTCCTCCTGTACGGGGCACAGGATGGGCGAGACGACCAGCAGCGGGGCGGTGGGGTGGCCCTCCCGGAGGGTGTCCAGGAAGCCGTGCACGGCGGGGCCGAAGGCCCGCAGCCGCATGAGGTCGGCGTTGACCACGTTGATGCCGATCTTCACGCTGATCAGGTCGGCGGGGGTGTCGCGCATCGCCCGTGCGGTGAACGGGTCGAGCAGGGCGCTGCCGCCCAGCCCCAGATTGATCAGTTCGACGCCGCCGAGGGAGGCGGCCAGGGCGGGCCAGGTGGTGGTGGGGCTCGCGGCGTCCGAGCCGTGGCTGATCGAGCTGCCGTGGTGCAGCCAGACCCGGCGGCCGGGGTCGGGGGCGGGCTCGACGGGGGCGTCGGTGCGCAGGGCGACGAGTTCGGTGGTCTCGTTGTGCGGCAGCCAGATCTCGATGTCCTTGGTGCCTTCGGGCAGGTCCGCGAAGCGGAGGGTGCCGACCTCACCGGGCTCGACGCCCGCGGTGCCGGTGGTCATGTCGATGGTCAGGGTGTTGCCACCCACGACACTGCCCCGACCCGCCGGACGGCCGTCGACGAGCAGGTCGTACACGCCGTCCGGACGCGGCGGGACGCCGACGTAGACCCGCTTGGTGGGCAGGGTGTCCAGTTCGAGAACGGTGGCGCGGGTGCGCAGGGCCAGGCGTACGCCGGAGGGCTGGGACTCGGCCATGGCCAGTTGGCCGTCGTTGTTCTGCGCGCGGGCCCTGGCGGGCAGCCGGTGGGGCAGCAGGCCGCGCTCGGTGCGCTCCAGGTCGAGGGCGCCCCGCAGCAGGTCCCCGGTGAGGGGCGTGGTGATCCAGTCGTCCGTGGTGTGCATGTCGCCTCCGGCGGTGGTGCGTCTCGCTGCGTCGCGTCTTCCTTCGTCGATTATGCAGTAACCTAATTATATTAGGCAAATTGCTTATCATGCTAGGCGGCTGGTTCGGCTGCCTGTGGCAGGAGTGACAGCTTCCGACGGGAAAACGCCACACCCGCCGATCGCCGGTCCGCGAGGAGGTACTTTCCGGCCCATGCACACCGTCGCCGTTCTCGCGCTCGACCAGGTGATCCCGTTCGACCTGTCCACCCCGATCGAGGTCTTCACCCGTACCCGGCTGCCCGACGGCCGTCCCGGCTACCGGATCCGGGTGTGCGCCGAGCACCCCGAGATCGACGCCGGCGCGTTCACGCTGCGGGCCCCCTGGGGGCTGGACGGACTGCGGGACGCGGACACCGTCATCGTGCCCGGCACGGCCGCCGCCGATCCGGTCTCCCCGGCCGTCCGGGAGGCGCTGCGCACGGCGGCCGGGAACGGCACCCGGATCGCCTCCATCTGCTCCGGCACCTTCCCGCTGGCCGCCACCGGACTGCTCGACGGGCTGCGGGCCACCACCCACTGGATCGCCGCGGAGGCCCTGGCCCGCGCCCATCCGGAGGTCGACGTCGACCCGGACGTCCTCTACGTCGACAACGGCCGGATCCTCACCTCGGCCGGTGCCGCCGCGGGCCTCGACCTGTGCCTGCACATGATCCGGCGGGACTACGGCTCGGCGGTCGCCGCACACGCGGCCCGGCTGTCGGTGATGCCGCTCGAACGCGAGGGCGGCCAGGCCCAGTTCATCGTCCACGACTACCCACCCGCGCCGCGCGGCTCCGCCTTCGAACCGCTGCTCACCTGGCTGCGGGAGAACCTCGCCCGCGACCTGTCCCTCGCCGACATCGCCGCACACGCGGGGATGAGCACGCGGACGCTGATCCGCCGCTTCCGGGAGCAGACCGGCAGCACCCCGATGCAGTGGCTGCACCGTGCCCGGGTCCGCCAGGCGCAGCACCTGCTGGAGACCACGGAGCACTCCGTGGAACGCATCGCCGCCCAGGTCGGCTTCGGCTCGCCGACCGCATTCCGCGACCGCTTCAAGCGCACCACCGGAGTCAGCCCGCACGCCTACCGGCGCACCTTCGGCTGACGGCGTCACCGGCCCGGCACCGTACCGGGTGGGACCCGTCCGGGTCGCGGGGCCGCCCGGGTGACCGTAGACAGAAAGCAGAAAGCAGAAAGCATGGTCATGTGCGGCGGCGGAGAGCCGCGGACCGGGGCCGAGGGCCGACACCAAGGGACGAGAGCAAGGGACGGAGGGTCGAGGCCATGCCAGGGGTCGAGCAGGTCCTGGACGAGCTCTACGGCATGCCGCCGTCCGTCTTCGTCCCCCACCGTGAGGAACGCGCCGCGGCCGCCAGAACGGCAGGCCGCAAGGAGGACGCCCGTCGCATCCACGCCGCCCGCCGGCCCACGCTCGCGGCCTGGGCGGCCAATCTCCTGACCCGCTCCCGGCCGGAGGAGACCCGGCGGTTCCTGGAACTGGGGCAGGCACTGCGCGAGGCACACCGTACCCTCGACGCCGCCGGGCTCAAGGAACTCTCGGGGCAGCGCCGGCGCATCGTCGCCGCCCTCTCCCGGCAGGCCGCACAGCTCGCCGGTGAGGCCGGGCACCGGCTGTCCCAGGCGGCGCAGCAGGAGGTGGAGTCGACCCTGCGCGCGGTCCTCGCCGATCCGGACGCGGCCGACCAGTGGGCCGGGGGGCGCCTGGAGGTCTCCCTGACCCCGCCCTCGGACTTCCCCTCGGGCACGGCTGGGGCGACACCGGCCCGGACCGCGGCACCCGAGCCGGCACCGCGCCCCAAGTCGCCCCGCACCACCACCGCCTCCGGAACCCGGGCGAAGGACGAACTCGCCGAGCGGCGCCGTGAACGGCAGGAGGAACTGGAGCGGGCCGAGCGGGAGGCGGAGCGGGCCGCGGGACACCTGCGGGACACACGCGCCGAGCAGACCGGCGCGCAGGAGTCGCTCCACCGGGCCGACGACGAGCTGGGCCGGATCCGCGAGACGGTGGCCACCGCCGAGGAGAGGCTGCGCGAGACCCGCGAGGACCTCGACCGGGCGGAGCGGGAACGGCGGGCGGCACAGGAGCGGCACCGAACGGCCGCGGACGACGTCGCGGGGGCCGAGCGGGAAGCGCGGGCGAGCGCACGCCGACTGGACCGATTGGCCGGCCGTGACAGGTCGTACGGCTCGTCCGATTGAGTACCCGTACTCATGAGGTGCTTCCCCCCGGCGGGGGACGCTTGCCGCACCAGTCACCCACAAGGAGTCAACCGTGCGTACCAGCAACCCGGTTCACCGACCGTCGGCCGCACCCCCCGTCCGCACGAGGCGAACCGTTCCCGGTCTCGTCCTGGCCTGTGCCGCCGCCGCGGCCGTCCTGACCGGCTGTTCCATGGAGGAGGCCACCTGCGGCGGCGGTGAGTACCCGGTGCTGTCCGTCGGGGGCACCGGCGGCGCATGTGTGCCCAACGGCGAGGAACCGCCCGAGGGTTATACCCGCTACCCCGAGGGCAAGGTCCCGGAACACGTCGGTGACAAGTGGGACACCTACTGGCAGACACACACCGTCGACGAGCACGGCAAGGTCGTGGAGGTGCCCGAGGGCGGGTGAAGGACGCGCTCCGCGGTCCGAACACACACCCGGGGTTGCGGCGGCACATACCACGAGGGCGACCATACGTGGTATACCGACTCGGCAGCGAACAGGGCAACAACCGGGGCTGCGCGTCAGCCTTCACGGCCGCGAACCAAGGAGAGTCAACACCATGTCCGAGAGCACGATGCAGTCCGCCACGGAACTGGCCTCGCAGTACAGCGTCCAGGTGACCGACGACCTGGAGCGCAACGTCAAGGAGCAGGAACGTGTCAGCACGGAGATCACGGCTCTCCAGCAGCAACTGGCCGCGCTGCAGCACGACCACGCCCTGCTGGTGAACATGCAGCAGGCCCTCGGCATCACCCCGCAGCCGGCCCAGGCCGCACCCGCGCCCGAGTCGGCCTCCTCGACCGGGGCGGCCACCGTGCCGGCGCCGCGCGGCAGTGCCGCTCCGCAGCCGGAGACGGGCAGGCGGACGCGGGGCCGGAAGAGCACCACCGCACCCAAGCGCGCCGCGGCTCCGAAGCCCGGTGCCAAGCCTGCCTCGAAGCCGAAGGCGAAGAAGGCCACGAGGTCCACCGCCACGGCCACCACGAAGGCCACCACGAAGCCGGACACGAAGGCGGACACGAAGACGGTCACGAAGGCGAGCGCGAAGACGGCGCCCGACGCGGCCACCACGGCACCGGCCAAGTCGGCCGCCAAGTCGTCCGCCAAGCCCGCCACCAAGCCCGCCGCGAAGAAGGCGGCGGCGCGGGCCACCGCCCAGCCCACCCTGGTGGAGCTGGTGCGCGAGCACCTCGTCGGGCAGCGGGAACCGCGGTCCGCCGCCGAGGTCACCACGGCGCTGAGCGAGGCCCATGCGGGACGCAGTGTCAAGACCACGGTCGTGCGCACCACGCTCGAGGGACTCGTCGCCAAGAACCAGGCGCAGCGCACCAAGCAGGGCACCTCGGTCTACTACACCGCCACCGAGGCGCCCGCGCCCGAGCGGAAGCAGGAGCCCGCCGCCGAGGCTCAGTCCGCGCGGAGCGAGAGCTGAGCAACAGCTGAGCGAGAACTGAGCGGCAGCTGAGCCGCCCCCGTCGTCCCGTCGTGCCGCGGGCGCGCGGGCGCGCGGCCGGGGGGATTCGGGGTGAGTATCGGTGGATGGGTGTCGTCCTGCCGGTGCTTTTCGCACTCCTCGCCGCGTTCAGCAACGCGCTGGCCACCGTGCTCCAACGGCGCGCCGCGCTGAGCGTGCCGCAGTCCCAGGGGTTCCGCCCCGGTCTCGTCCTCGACCTGTTGCGGCGACCGGTGTGGCTGGGCGGGATGCTGGCCGTCGTGGTGGCCGGTGTGGGGCAGGCGGTGGCCCTTGCGACGGGGCCGCTGTCACTCGTACAGCCCCTGTTCGTGCTGGAACTTCCGCTGGCCCTGCTGCTTGCCTCGCTGCTGACCGGCAACCGGATGCCGGAGGTCCTGTGGCTCGCCGTGGGCGGGGTGGTCGTGGGGCTGGGTGTCGCGCTCGCCTCGGCCGCGCCGGCGGGCGGCAAGGCCGAAGTGCCCCTGGACCGCTGGGTGCCGGCCCTGGTTGCCTGTGCCGGGGCGGCCGTGCTGCTGGCCGCCGCGGGCTTCAAACGCCCCGTCGGCAAGGCCCGTGCCGGTTGCCTCGGCGCGGCCACGGCGGTGTGCTACGCGCTGACGGCCGGTCTGATGAAGGACTCCATGCGCGTCCTGGACTCCGACGGTGTGGTCGGCTTCTTCACCGCATGGCAGACCTACGGATTCGCCGTGGCCGGGGTGTGTGCCGTGCTGCTGCTGGAGCACGCCATGCAGGGCGGTCCGCTCGTCGCCTCCCAGCCCGCCCTCACGCTGGGCGACGCGACGGTGAGCCTGCTGCTCGGCGTGGTCCTCTACCGCGAGGACGTGCGCGGCGACTGGTGGGTCGTGCCGCAACTGCTCGGGGTGGCGCTGGTCGTCGTGGGCGTCTTCAACCTGGCCAGGCGCGGTGCGGATCTGCGCACCGCGCAGTGAGCGCGACGCGGGGAGGGTGGCGAAGTGCGCCACCCTCCCCGCGAACCCGCAGGTCAGTCGTTTCCGCAGGTCAATGAGGGTGGCGTAACTTCGGCGAAACATGACTCGGGTTACCGTGAGCGGCATGGACCACCACGGGGGACGGCCGCGCGCCGAGCGGGCCCGGGAACTGGCCGACGCGCTGCGGCAGCAGATCACGGACGATGCCTTCGCCGACGGCGTGCTGCCCGACGAGCGGGACCTGGGCCGCCGGTTCGGGGCCTCGCGCAACGCGGTGCGGGACGCCCTGGCCCTGTTGCGCGAGGAGGGCCTGATCACCCGGCGGCGCGGGGTCGGGACGACGGTGCTGCTGCCGAAGTACGGGCACGGTCTCGACCGGCTGACCGGGCTGGCCGAGGAGCTGACCGGCCGCGGCACCGTGACCAACGAGGTGCGGGTCGCGGCGGAGGTGCCGGTGCTGCCCGCCGCGATCGCCGCCCGGCTGGAGGTGCCGGTCGGGACGGGCGGTGTGTACGTGGAGCGGCTGCGGTGGCTGGACGGGCTGCCGTTGTCGTTGGACACCAGCTATCTGACCGTCGAGGCCGGGCAGGCCGTGCTCGCCGGCGACCTGCGGGACCGGGACGTGTTCGGCCTGATCGAGGAGGCCGCGGGCGCCCGGCTCGGGCGCGCCGAGGTGGCCGTGCACGCGGTCAACGCGGACCCCGGCACGGCACGGCTGCTGGGGATCGAGCCCGGGGCGGCGGTGTTCGCCCTGGAACGGCTGACCCGGCTGGCGGACGGCCGGCCGGTGGACGCCGAGTCGATCCGGATCCGCGCGGACCGGATGGCGCTGCGCGCCACGCTGCGTCGTGGTGGGCCGCGGACCCCATGAGAGGAGGCCGGTGATGGCCGGTGCAAGTGTGCCCGTGCTGGTGGCCCTGGGGCTGCTGGGGCTGGTCGGCGGGGTGGGCATCACCGCCGTAGGGCCGGGCGGTGTGCTGCCCACCATCGGTCTGTTCGCCCTCACCGGTCTGACCCCGGCACAAGTGGCCGGGACGGCCATCGTCACCCATGTCGCCACCGGGATCCTCGCGACCGCCGCCTACACCCGCTCCGGGCAGTTGCGCGAGCCCACGACCCGGCGCACGGCACTGGTCCTCGCGGTGAGCGCGGTCGCCGGGACCCCGCTCGGCGTCCTGGTCAACTCGTATGTGTCCAAGCGGATGTTCGGGCTGGTGCTCGGCGTGTTCGTGGCGGGCGTGGCGGCGCTGGTGTGGTTCCGGGAGCATCGCCGTCCGGCCGCCCCGCGGGCCCACCCGCCGACGGCGGTGGTGGCGGGGCTGGGCTGCGCGGTGGCCGTCGCGGCCGGGGTGGTCGGCATCGGCGGACCGATGCTCACCGTGCCCCTGCTGGTGGCGCTGGGCGTACCCGTGCTGGAGTCCCTCGCCTCGGCGCAGGCGCAGTCCGTCGTCATCGCCGGTGTGGGCACGGTGGGTTACCTGGCCCAGGGGGCCGTCGACTGGCCGCTGGCGGTGCTGGTCGGGATCCCCGAGCTGGCGGGGGTGCTGCTGGGCTGGCGGATCGCGCACGCGCTGCCCACCCGCCACCTGAAGTACGCCCTGATCACGACGCTGCTCGCGCTCGCCCCGTACCTCGCCCTGCACGGCTGACGGCGACCAAGATGCCCCAAGCCACCACATGTCGCACAGTGGTCACAATCGATCGGCCAGCCGGAGGGACGGCATGTCGCAGGCCGCTGCTTCCGACGTCGACAGCACAGCCCCACCCGCCGCGAAGGTGGGTCTGTTCACCCTGACCTCCATGGTCGTCGGGTCGATGGTGGGCGCCGGGGTGTTCTCGCTGCCGGGGCGCTTCGCCGAGGAGACCGGCGTGGCGGGCGCGCTGATCGCCTGGGCCATCGCGGGCACCGGCATGCTGACGCTGGCCCTCGTCTTCCAGTCCCTCGCCGTGCGCAGACCCGACCTCGACGCGGGCGTGTACGCCTACGCCAAGGCGGGCTTCGGCGAATACCTCGGCTTCTTCGCGGCCTTCGGCTACTGGGCCAGCTCGTGCGTGGGCAACGTGACCTACTGGGTCCTGATCATGTCGACCGCCGGGTCGATCTGGCCGGAGCTGGGCGACGGGGACACCGCCGTGGCGGTCGTGCTGTCCTCCGCCGGGCTGTGGGCGTTCTTCTGGCTGATCCGGCGCGGGGTGAAGGAAGCGACGGCCATCAACCGGATCGTCACGGTGGCCAAGCTCGTCCCCATCGTCTTCTTCGTGGTCCTGGCCCTGGTGTACTTCGATCCGGGGGTCTTCGCGGACAACTTCGGCGGCGCCGACTACGCGGGTTCCCTCTTCTCACAGGTGCGCGGCACCATGCTGGCGACCGTCTTCGTCTTCCTCGGCGTGGAGGGCGCCAGCGTCTACTCCCGGCACGCCGGGCGCCGCTCCGACGTGGGCAGGGCGACGGTGCTGGGCTTCCTCAGCGTCTTCGCGGTCTTCGCCTCGGTGACCATCGTGTCGTACGGCATCATGCCGATGGCACAGATCGCCGACCTGCGCCAGCCGTCCATGGCGGGCGTCCTGGAGGCGGCCGTCGGCACCTGGGGCCGGGTGTTCATCAGCGTCGGTCTGATCGTGTCGGTCCTCGGCGCCTATCTCGCCTGGACCCTGATGGCGGCGGAGGTGCTCTTCGTCGCGGCCAAGGACGACGACATGCCGCGCTTCCTGCGCGGTGCCAACGCAGCCGACGTGCCGGTGCCCGCGCTGCTGATGACGTCGCTGCTCACCCAGCTGGTGCTGATCGCCACCAGTTTCTCCAGCGACGCCTTCGACTTCGCGCTCAACCTGACCAGCGCCCTCTCCCTGATCCCGTACCTGCTGGCGGCGGCCTTCGCGGTGCGGATCGGCAGCCGGGACGACCCGCGCACCGAGGGCGGCCGCACCTCGCGGCGCGAGCTGGCCGTCGGTGTCGTCGCGACGCTGTACACGGCGTTCCTGCTGTACGCGGCGGGGCTGAAGTTCGTCCTGGTGTCCTTCGTCGTCTACGCCCCGGCGACCGTCCTGTTCGTGATGGCCCGCCGGGAGCAGGGCCGTCGGCTGTTCTCACCCGGGGAACTCGTCGTCCTGGCCGTCTCCGCGACCGGCGCGGCGGTCGGCCTCCTCGCCCTGGTGGCCGGGTGGATCAGCCTCTGACTCCTTTCCCCGCTCCTCTCCCCCCGCTTTTCCCCCGCTCGTACGCATCCCTCCAGGAGGCCGTGTGACCAGCAACGAGAGCGCCGTGAGTCCCGCGCTCGGCGTCCATTCCGAGGTCGGCAGGCTGCGCAAGGTCCTGGTGTGCTCCCCCGGCCTCGCGCACCGGCGGCTGACTCCCACCAACTCCGACGAGCTGCTCTTCGACGACGTGATGTGGGTGGAGAACGCCCAGCGCGACCACGCCGCCTTCGTCGGTGAACTGCGCCGGCGCGGGGTGGAGGTGGTGGAGCTGCACGACCTGCTGGCGCAGATCATGGCGGTACCGGAGGCCAAGGCGTGGCTCCTGGACCGGAAGATCACCGCCAACCAGGTCGGCATCGGTCTCATCGACGCGGCCCGCGCGTATCTGGAGACCCTCTCGCCGAGGGAACTCGCCGAGTACCTCGTCGGCGGGCTCGCCACCAGTGACCTGCCCGAGGACTTCCGCTCCCCGCACCTCGCGCTGGCCCGCGAGTCCACCGGCGCCCGCGAGTACCTGATGCCGCCGCTGCCGAACACCCTGTACACGCGCGACACCACCTGCTGGCTGTACGGCGGTCTCACCCTCAACCCGCTGTACTGGTCCGCGCGGCACGACGAGACGCTGCTGATGAAGGCGATCTACACCTTCCACCCCGACTTCAGCGGCTCGAAGGTGTGGTGGGGGGACCCGGAGCGGGACTGGGGCCAGGCCACCTTCGAGGGCGGCGACATCATGCCGGTGGGCAACGGGGTCGTCCTCATGGGCATGAGCGAGCGCACCTCCCGGCAGGCCGTCACCCAGGTCGCCGCCGCGCTGTTCCGCAACGGCGCCGCCGAGCACGTCGTCGTCGCCGGGATGCCGAAGCTGCGGTCCGCCATGCACCTGGACACGGTCTTCACCTTCGCCGACCGCGACGTGGTGACCCTCTACCCCCGCATCATGGACGCGGTGCACACCTTCTCGCTGCGCCCCGGCGACCGGGCCCCCGGTTTCGACGTGGTCGACGAGGGGTCGACCCCCTTCGTCGACGTCGTCGCCAAGGCCCTCGGGCTGCCGAAGCTACGGGTGGTGGAGACGGGCGGCGACGCCTACGCCTCCGAGCGCCAGCAGTGGGACAGCGGCAACAACGCCGTCGCGGTGGAACCGGGTGTGGTGTTCACCTACGACCGCAACACCCTCACCAACGCGCTGCTGCGCGAGGCCCGGGTGGAGGTCGTCACCATCGTGGGCGCTGAACTGGGCCGGGGGCGCGGCGGCGGGCACTGCATGACGTGTCCGCTGGTGCGTGACCCCGTCGACTTCTGACGCCCGCGACCTCAGCGGCAGAATCCGTAGGCCTGCTCCAGCCACCGGTGCAGTGCCGTGTGCACGCTGCCGGGGAGCACACTGAGCTGCTCGATGGCGGCCCGGTCCCCGGCGGAGGGCGCGATGCCGGCGGCGGTCAGCAGGGCGAGCAGGTCGAGGCGGCGCAGGTCGACGGGGTCGACGCGGCAGGGGACGCGCCGGGCGGGGTCGGGCGGCTGGAGCAGGAAGTCGCCCCGCGTGTCGCGGGAGCGCGAGTGCGTCGGGGCGGCGGCGGTCGGAGCAGTCGTCGGGTGCATACCGCGGTCCTCCACGTGAGGGGCGCCCGGTCGGGTCGCCGTTCTTGACGGCATGAGACACCGGGGGACGGACGGCGGTTGCGGGCCGGCGCGAGGACCACACGGGGGATGCAATCGGCGTCTTGTCGCACGAACCGGACGGCCGGGCGGACGCCCAGGCCGGCGGCCCCGCGGCCCCGGCCGCTGCTCCGTACGAGTGGTGCGTTCACGGAGGCGGTCGTACGGTCGGAACGGAGAAAAGGGGCAAGCGGAGACAAGCGACCCCGAGACGGCGGGAGCAGACATGGGCAGGAACCCGATGAGGGCAGCGGTCACACTCTGTGCCGCCGCCGCGCTCGCAGTACCCCTGGGCACGGCCTCCGCCGCGCCGTCGGCGCAGCCCGCGGCCCGCACCCAGCAGACGCAGGATCCGGTGCTGGTGGACTGCTCCGGGCAGCCGGAGATCGGGCCCGAGGCGTACGTGCTCGCCTGCGGGGACGGCAACAGCCGGCTGGTCTCCCTGCGCTGGTTCCGCTGGGACCCGCAGGCCGCGGTGGGCCGGGGCACCAACGCCGTCAACGACTGCGACCCGTACTGCGCCGCGGGTGCCTTCCACTCGTACCCGGTGACCGTGCGGCTCGACATGCCGACGGGCGGGGAGCAGGGCACGGGCCAGCCGCACTTCACCCGGATCACCCTGACCTACACCGACGGCAGGCCGGACGGGTCCCCGCGCACGGTGACCTACCCCCTGCCCGGCTGACCGGCCGGCCGGCGGGCGAGCCCGGTCGGTCCGGTCAGTCCGGCAGCACCAGCCGGCAGGTGTCCCCCGGCTGGAGACGCACCTCGCGGTCCGGCAGCCGGACATCGATCGGCAGCGGTCCGGCCGCGGGCACGGCGATCTCCAGCCGGCCGTGCTCCAGCCGGAACCGCACGCCCCAGTGGCCCTGGTAGCGCACGGAGAACCCGTACGACGACAGCTCCGGCAGCGGCACCGGGTCCAGCCACAGGGCGCCCGCGCGGGTCTCCAGGCCGGTCAGGCCACGCTGGACGAGGTCGAGGGTGCCCGCCATGGCGCCGAGGTGGATGCCCTCGCCCGTGGTGCCGCCCTGGAGGTCGGCGACGTCGCCCTTGAGCGCCTCCTGGAAGTACGCCCACGCCTCGGCGCGGCGGGCGCGGGCCAGGATCCAGCCGTGGACGAGTCCGCTGAGGGTGGACCCGTGGCTGGTGCGGGCCAGGTAGTGGTCGACGGTGCGCTGCCAGGTCCGCTCGTCGAGCGTGTAGCCCAGGCGCCGGAACAGCGACCGGAGTTCGGCCGGGGAGAACAGGTAGCCGAGCATGAGGACGTCGGCCTGTTTGGAGGCCTGGTAGTTGTTGACGCTGTCGTTCTCGGCCTCCAGGAGGCGGTCCAGGCGCCGGATGTCGCCGTACCGGTCGCGGTAGCCCTCCCAGTCGAGTTCGGCGAGGTCGCCGTACCCTTCGAACTGGCTGACGACGCCCTCGTGGAAGGGGACGTGCAGGGTGCGGGAGACGCTGTCCCACTGTTCCAGCTCCGCGTCGTCCAGCGCGGTGCGCTCGCCGAGTTCACGGCGGCGGGGTTCGGGCAGGTCGTCCAGGACGTGGAGGGTGCGGGAGAGGACCCAGGCGGCGGTGACGTTGGTGTAGGCGTTGTCGTCGAGGCCCGGCCGGTCGGCGCCGGGGTAGGCCTCGTGGTACTCGTCGGGGCCGACCACGCCCCGGATGCGGTGCCGCCCGAGGCGTTCGTCCCAGGTGGCGGAGTCGGCCCAGAAGCGCGCGATCTGCAGCAGCATCTCGGCGCCCTTGGTGTGCAGGAACTCGGCGTCGCCGCTGGCCTCGCAGTACTGCCACACGTTGTACGCGATGGCGGAGCCCACGTGGTGCTGGAGGTGGGAGTGGTCGGGGAGCCAGCGGCCCGAGCGCGGGTTGAGGTGCAGTTGCTGGGTCTCCTCGCGGCCGTCGCTGCCGCTCTGCCAGGGGTAGAGCGCGCCGCGCCTGCCGATGGCGCGGGCCGCGGTCCTGGCCCTCTCCAGGCGGCGGTGCCGGTAGTGCAGCAGGGCCCGGGACACCTCGGGGAAGTGCAGGTTGAGGTAGGGCAGGACGAACAGCTCGTCCCAGAAGACGTGGCCGCGGTAGGCCTCGCCGTGCAGTCCGCGCGCCGGCACGCCCACGTCGAGGTCGGCGGTGTGCGGCGAGAGGGTCTGGAGCACGTGGAAGAGGTGCAGGCGCAGGATGCTGCCCGCCTCGCCGGGCACCTCCAGCTCGGCGCGGCGCCACAGCTGGCCCCAGGCGGTGCGGTGCGTCACCAGCAGGTGGTCGAAACCGGGGGCTTCGGCCACCCGGTCGACGGCGGCCTGGAGCGGGTCGCTGATCGCCGGGTCGCGCGAGGTGTGCAGGGCCACGACCTTGTCGACGGTGGCGGTGCGGCCCGGTTCGGCGCGCAGGGCGGCGCGCTGGGTGACGCACAGGTGCTCGCGGGCCGCGGTGACCGGCGCACCGGCGGTGGTGCGGGCGGCCATGCCGATCCGGATGTCCGAGGTGCGGGTCCGGCAGCGCAGCCACACCGTGTCGTCGTCGGCGCTGCCGGTGTGCACGTGCGTGAGGTGGTGGCCGTCGAGGTCCCGGTAGCGCGGCACCCCGGAGTTGGTGACGCCGCCGTCGAGGGCCGCCTCCACCTCCAGGTCGACCGGACCGCCCTCGGCGGTGAACTCGGTGCGCAGGGCGGCGAGGTGGGGGTCGGCCATGTGCACCAGCCGCAGCTGGCGTACGGACAGCACGCGCTCCCCGTCGAGACCGAAGCGGGTGAGCCGTTCCAGGACGCCGGAGTCCAGGTGCACGGTCTGGCGGTGGTCGAGCACCTCGGCGGTGTCGGGCGTGAGCCAGTCCCGGCCGACGGGCCTGAAGCGCAGCGGCAGCCAGTTGGGGAGGTTGACCATGTCCTCGTTCTCGACCTCGCGCCCCGCGACGGCGGAGGTGAGCCGGTTGTAGCAGCCGGCCACATAGGTGCCCGGGTAGTGCACGTCGTCCCCGGCGCACTCGGGCAGCGCGCCGCGGGTGGCGAAGTAGCCGTTGCCGAGGGTGCACAGCGACTCGCGCAGCCGCTCCTCGGCGGCGTCGTAGTGGTCGTAGTCCCAGGTCGACGGGGTCGCGGTCACCGCGGGGCCTCCCAGGTCCAGTCGGCGACCTCGGGCAGGTCCACACCGTGTTCGCGGATCCAGTCGTGGTGCCGCTGCCGGGCGTCCTCCATCCGCTGCCGTACGGCGGCGGCGCGGACGGCGAGGCCGGGCACGCGGTCGATGACGTCCATGACGAGGCGGTAGCGGTCCAGGTCGTTGCCGACCACCATGTCGAACGGCGTGGTGGTGGTCCCGATCTCCTTGTAGCCGCGCACGTGCAGGTGGGCGTGGCCGGTGCGCCGGTAGGCGAGCCGGTGGATCAGCCAGGGGTAGCCGTGGTAGGCGAAGACCACCGGACGGTCGGCGGTGAACAGGCCGTCGTACTCGAAGTCGCTCATGCCGTGCGGGTGTTCCCCGCTGGGCAGCAGGCGGGCGATGTCGACGACGTTGACCACGCGCACGGCGAGTTCCGGCAGGTGGTGGCGGATCAGCTGGGCGGCGGCCAGGATCTCCTGGGTCGGTACGTCGCCCGCGCAGGCGAGCACCACGTCGGGTTCGCGGGTGCCGTCCTCGGTGCCGGCCCAGTCCCAGATGCCGGCGCCGCGCGCGCAGTGCGCCTTGGCCTGGTCCATGGTCAGCCAGTCGAAGCAGGGCTGTTTGCCGGCGACGATCACGTTGACGTAGTCGCGGCTGCGCAGGGCGTGGTCGGCGACGGAGAGCAGGGTGTTGGCGTCCGGCGGCAGGTAGACCCGGACCGCCTCGGGGCTCTTGTTGAGGATGTGGTCGACGAAGCCGGGGTCCTGGTGGGAGAAGCCGTTGTGGTCCTGGCGCCACACGTGCGAGGTGAGCAGGTAGTTGAGGGAGGCGATGGGTGCGCGCCAGGGCAGCCGGCGGGTGACGCGCAGCCATTTGACGTGCTGGTTGACCATCGAGTCGACGATGTGGACGAACGCCTCGTAGCACGAGAACAGTCCGTGCCTGCCGGTGAGGAGGTAGCCCTCCAGCCAGCCCTGGCAGGTGTGTTCGGACAGGATCTCCATCACGCGGCCGTGCCGGTCCAGGTCCTGGTCGACGGGCAGCGTCCGCTCCTGCCAGGCCTTGCCGCTGGCGGCGTAGACGGCCTCGAGGCGGTTGGAGGCGGTCTCGTCGGGGCCGACGAGGCGGAAGTCGCGCCGGTCCGTGGTGGCCACCATGACGTCCCGGAGCAGGTCGCCCAGGACCCGGGTGGGTTCGTGCATGCTCGCGCCGGGCTCGTCGACGGGCACGGCGTACTTCTCCAGCGGGGGCACGGGCAGCTCGCGCAGGAGAAGGCCGCCGTTGGCGTACGGGGTGGCACCGAGGCGGCGGGGCCCCTCGGGGACGGCGGCACGGACGGCGGGCCGCGGCGCCCCGGAGTCGTCGAACAGCTCCTCGGGGCGGTAGGAGCGCAGCCACCGCTCCAGCTGTGCGAGGTGCTCGGGGTTGGTGCGTACGGCGGACAGGGGCACCTGGTGGGCGCGCCAGGTGTTCTCCACGGGCAGTCCGTCGACCTCGGCGGGGCCGGTCCAGCCCTTGGGGGTGCGCAGGACGATCATGGGCCAGCGGGGGCGGCCGGTGGCCCCCTCCTCGCGGGCGGCCCGCTGGATCGCGGCGATGCGGTCCAGGACGGTGTCCATGGCGCGGGCGGTCGCCCGGTGGACGGCGGCCGGGTCGTCGCCGGTGACGTGGACCGGGTCGTGTCCGTAGCCGCGCAGGAGTTCGTCCAGCTCGGTCTCGGGGAGGCGGGCGAGCACCGTCGGGTTGGCGATCTTGTAGCCGTTGAGGTGCAGGATCGGCAGGACGGCACCGTCGTGCACCGGGTCGAGGAACTTGTTGGAGTGCCAGGACGTCGCCAGCGGGCCGGTCTCCGCCTCGCCGTCGCCGATCACGCAGGCGACCACCAGGTCCGGGTGGTCGAAGGCGGCGCCGTAGGCGTGCGAGAGCGCGTAGCCCAGCTCGCCGCCCTCGTGGATGGAGCCCGGCGTCTCGGGCGCGACGTGGCTCGGTACGCCGCCGGGGAAGGAGAACTGCTTGAACAGGCGGGCCATGCCGGCCGCGTCCCGGGTGATGTCCGGGTAGGTCTCGGTGTACGAGCCCTCCAGCCACGCGTTGGCCAGTACGGCGGGCCCGCCGTGGCCGGGTCCCCAGACGCACAGGGCGTCGAGGTCACGGGCCTTGATCACCCGGTTGAGATGGGTGTGGACCAGGTTGAGGCCGGGTGAGGTGCCCCAGTGGCCGAGCAGGCGCGGCTTGACGTGCTCGGGGCGCAGGGGTTCGGCCAGCAAGGGGTTGGCCATCAGGTAGATCTGGCCGACGGCGAGGTAGTTCGCGGCGCGCCAGTGGGCGTCCAGGCCGGCGAGCTCCTCGTCGGTGAGTTCGGTGGGCGCCTGCTGCGTGTCGACGGACATCGGTGGTCCTTCCGTGTCGGGACAGCCGGTCGGGGCGCGCGGGCACGGGGTGCCCGTGCACATCCCAACCCTGCGCCGACCGGGCGGGTACCCGAGAGGGCCGTTCGGGTCACGTGGTGTTCCGAACGGGTCACGGAGCGCCGGTGCCGCGGGAGCGTCCGGGCGGTGTGCCGCGGGCGGCGGGCGGCGGTGCGTGACGAGAACAGCACGGCCGTCACCGGCGCCGACCCCGGTGTCGACCGTGCCGACGCACCGGGTACCCCAACTTCTCTGGCCCACACGGGAGTTGTTCAGGATTCGCGGCAGGGCTCCGGGGGGGGCGGCGCGGTGAGCCCGTGGCGTCCCTTGCGAGTACCCGAGAATACCCCCCTGGGTATATCTGTTACGGTGGCCGGGAGAGATACCCCAGGGGGTAATTCGGAAGCGGAAGGAGAGCGTGCCGTGTTCTTTGTCGACGTCCTGGAGACCGAGGGACTGGGCAACCGCAGCTACCTGGCGGGCGGCCCCGGCTCGGCCGTGGTCGTGGACCCGCCGCGGGACATCGACCGCATCGTCGCCGCGGCCGCCCGGCGCGGGGTGCGGATCACCGCCGTCGCCGAGACCCACGTCCACAACGACTACGTCACCGGCGGCCTGGAGCTGGCCCGCCTCACCGGCGCGCGCTATCTGGTGCCCGCCGGGGCCGAGGTGGCGTACGCGCGCGTGGCGGTGGCCGACGGCGACGTGGAGCCGGTCGACGAGGAGCTGGAGCTGCGGGCGGTGGCCACACCGGGTCACACCCCGCACCACACCTCGTACGTCCTCCAGGAGGCGGGGCGGGCCGTGGCCGCCTTCACCGGCGGTTCGCTGCTGATCGGCACCGTGGGCCGGCCCGACCTCGTGGAGCCCCGGCTGACCGAGGAGCTGGCCCGCGCGCAGCACGCCTCCGCGCACCGTCTCGCGGGGCAGCTCGAGGACGGCGTGAGCGTGCTGCCCACGCACGGCTTCGGCAGCTTCTGCTCCTCCTCGGCCTCCGGCGGCGAGCACAGCACCATCGGCGCCGAGAAGGCCGCCAACCCTGCGCTCGCCCAGGACGTGGAGACCTTCGTACGGAAGCTGCTGGCCGGGCTGGACGACGTGCCGGCGTACTACGCGCACATGGCGCCGGTGAACGCCGGCGGCCCCGCACCGCTGGACCTCACCGAACCCCGGCGCGCCGACGCGGACGACATAGCCCGGCGTCTCGCCGCCGGCGAGTGGGTCGTGGACCTGCGCTCCCGGGTGGCCTTCGCCGCCGGACATGTCGCCGGGTCGCTCAACTTCGAGGTCGACGGTCAGCTCGCGACCTACCTGGCCTGGATGGTCCCGTGGGGCAGGCCGGTGACGCTGCTCGCGCACGGCGCCGACGACCTGGCCCGCGCCCAGCGCGAGCTGGCCCGGGTGGGCATCGACCGCCCGGCCGCGGCGGCGGTCGGCTCCCCGGCCGACTGGGTCGCGGAGGGGGAGCGGCCGGCCTCGTTCCGGCGCGCCACCTTCGCCGAGCTGGCCGCGGCGCGACGGGACGGCGCGGACGACATGGTGGTCGTCGACGTACGGCGGGACACGGAACGCGCCCACGGGTGGGTCCGGGGCAGCGTGCACCTGCCCGTCCACGAGATCCACCGGCGCCTGGACGAGGTGCCGCCGGGCACGGTGTGGGTGCACTGCGCGGGCGGGATGCGCGCGGCGGTCGCCGCGTCCGTGCTGGACGCCGCCGGGCGCGAGGTGGTCGCGGTCGACGACGGCTTCGCCGCGGCGGCCGGGGCGGGCCTGCCGCTCGTGACGCCCTCGGACGCCACCGCCGCATGACGCCGCTGATCCTCGCCCTGCTCGCCGGCGCCGCGGCCGGCGTGTCCCTGGGCGCGCTGGGGGCGGGCGGCAGCATCCTCACCGTGCCCGCGCTCGTCTACCTGCTCGGTTTCACCCCGGCGGCGGCGACCACCGCGAGCCTCGTCGTCGTGATCGTCACGTCCGTCACCGCTCTGGTGGCCCACGCCAGGGCTGGGGCCGTGCGGTGGCGGGCCGGGCTGCTGTTCGCGGCCGCGGGTGTGCTGCCCGCCGCCGGGGCCGGGGCCCTGTCCCCGCGGGTCCCGGAGACGGTGCTGACGCTGCTGTTCGCCGCCCTGGCCGCGCTGGCGGGCCTGCACATGCTGGGCCGGCGCCCACCGCGCGAGAACGGCACCGTGTCGGGGACGCGCGCGGCCGGGGCCGGGGCCGGTCTCGGCGCGG
The DNA here is from genome assembly GCF_055635195.1 of Streptomyces sp. NPDC111628. Taxonomy (NCBI): domain Bacteria; kingdom Bacillati; phylum Actinomycetota; class Actinomycetes; order Kitasatosporales; family Streptomycetaceae; genus Streptomyces; species Streptomyces sp. NPDC111628. The sequence goes on from NZ_JBVKBZ010000003.1 coordinate 565,322, forward strand.
TGACCGGGTTCCTCGGGGTCGGCGGCGGCTTCCTGGCGGTACCGGCGCTGGTGACCGTCCTCGCGGTCCCGATGAGCGCGGCGGTGGGCACGAGTCTGCTGGTGGTCGGGGCGAACGCGCTGGTGGCCCTGGCCGCCCGGGCGTACTCCTCCGTACACGTGGACCTCACGCTGCTCCTGCCGTTCCTGGCGGCCGCGGTACTCGGCGCATGGGACGGCAGGCGGCTGACCTCGAAGGTCTCCGCCGGGACGCTGCGGCGCGTCTTCGGTGCCGTGCTGCTCGCCGTTGCGGTGGCGATGGGCCTGGCGGCGGTACTTTGACCCGCCGACCCACCGGCCGCCGACCCACCGGCCGTCGACCGCCCGGCGCGCCTGCCGACGTCAGGCCAGGGAGAGGAAGAGCTTCTCCAGCCGGGCCCGCATCTGTGCCGAGTCGCGCACCTCGGGGTCGTCACTGGTCATGCACTGCTGCAGCCCCGTGGCGATGATCGAGAACCCGGCCCGGTCCAGGGCACGGGAGACGGCGGCGAGCTGGGTGACCACGTCCTCGCAGTCCCGGCCCTCCTCGATCATCCGGATGACTCCCGCGAGCTGCCCCTGGGCACGCCGCAGCCGGTTCAGCGCCGACTTCAGTTCGTCGGCCGACATGTCGAGCTCCACGCTTCTCCCTCTCCTCCACCCGATACCTCACCGAACCCCACATACCCCCGCGGGTATCCTACCGCGCGGGGGGACGAACAACGAGAAAGGTTTCGCTCCGTGATCACCCCCGCAGCAACCGCCACCTCCCTGACCACCGGGCAGGCGGCGGCCCGCCTGGCCGAGTTCACCGTCGTCGACGTCCGCTCCCCCGGCGAGTACTCCGGCGGCCATCTGCCCGGCGCCCACAACGTTCCGCTGGAGCGCCTCGACGAGGCCGCCGACACCCTGGCAGCGGCCGCCACGCGCGGGCCGCTGCTGCTCGTGTGCGCCTCCGGGAACCGGTCCGCCAAGGGCTGCGCGCAACTCGCGGCGCAGGACGTCGCCGCGGCCACCCTCGAGGGCGGCACGAGCGCCTGGGCGGCGGCCGGTCACCCCGTCGAGCGTCCGGCCGGGGCGCGTACGCCGTGGCCCATGGACCGGCAGGTGCGTCTCGCCGCCGGGTCGCTCGTCGCCGCCGGCTTCGTGGCCGGACGCTTCTGGCGGCCCGCCCACTGGCTGTCCGGCGCGATAGGCGCGGGACTGGTCTTCTCCGGGGTGACCAACACCTGCGGCATGGCCGCGGCACTGGCCCGGCTGCCCCACAACCGGCCCACCGGGGACGTCGCCTCCTTCGAGGAGACGCTGGCCCGACTGGCCGCCTGAGCCGCACCGACAACGGCGGGCGCCGATCCCTTCCGGGGGCGGTGCCCGCCAATTTTGCATGTCGTGCATCTTTGCATACCATGCAACTTATGTCGGAGAAGGGTGCCGCGGGGGGCGGTCTGCGGGAGCGGAAGAAGCGGGCCACACGTGCCGCTCTGGCCGAGGCCGCCGTACGTCTCGCCGCCGAACACGGGGCGGAGAAGGTCACCGTCGAGGCAATCAGCGCCGCGGCCGGGGTGTCCGTGCGTACCTTCTTCAACTACTTCGACAGCCGCGACGACGCCTTCGTCGTCATCGACGCGGACGCGGGCGCACGCATGCGGCGCGCCGTCCTGGAAGCACCGGCCGGACTCTCCCCGCTGGCAGCCCTGCGCGAGGCCATGGCGGCGGAGCTGGCCGAGGCGGAACAGCAGCACGAGCTGTGGCGGCTGCACGCCGAGGTCCTGCACGCCTCGCCGCATCTCCTGGCGCGCGGCGTCGGGGCCCACATGGCGGCCGAGGCGGACCTGGCCGACGCCATCGCCCTGCGCCTGCGCGGGGACGGCGACACGGGCGGGGACGGGCCGGGGCTCTACCCGCGACTGCTGGCCGCGGTGGCGGGCGCCGCGGTGCGCACCAGCATGGACCACTGGTCCGCCCACCAGGAGGAAGCCGCCTTCCTCGACGTCTTCCACGAGGTGTTCACCCTCCTCGCCGCCGGTCTCCCGGCACCCACCGCGTAGCCTCCGCGCCGGGCTCGCGACCCATCAGGACCCACCACACGAAAGAGATGCCGTGACCGCTACCCAGGCGCCCGCCGACGCGCCTCCCACCTCGATGACCCACCGGCAGATACTCCAGGCCATGTCGGGCCTGATGGCCGGCATGTTCGTCGCGATCCTGGCCGGCACCGTCGTGGCCAACGCGCTGCCCACGATCATCGCCGACCTGGGCGCCAGCCAGTCGTCCTACACCTGGGTCGTCACCTCCGAGCTGCTGGCGATGACCGCGACGGTGCCCCTGTGGGGCAAGCTGTCCGACCTCTTCAACAAGAAGCTGCTGCTCCAGCTGTCGCTCGGCATGTTCGTGGTCGGCTCGCTGCTGGCCGGCTTCTCGCACGGCGTCGGCCTGCTGATCTTCAGCCGGGTCGTGCAGGGCATCGGCGCGGGCGGTCTGACCGCGCTCGCGCAGGTCGTGATGGCCTCCGTCATCCCGCCGCGCCAGCTGGGCAAGTACGCCGGCATCTTCGGCGCCGTCTTCGCCGTGGGCACCGTGGCCGGACCGCTGGTCGGCGGCGTCCTGGTGGACACCTCCTGGCTGGGCTGGCGCTGGTGCTTCTTCATCGGCGTGCCGTTCGCGCTGCTCGCCATCGCCCTGCTCCAGCGCACCCTGCGCCTGCCCACGGTCAAGCGCGAGGTGCGCATCGACTGGCTCGGCGCCTTCCTGATCGTCGCCGGTGTCTGCGCCCTGCTCATCTGGGTCTCGCTGGCCGGCAACGAGTTCGACTGGGCGTCCTGGCAGACCGGTGTCCTCACGGGCGGCGGCGTACTGCTGCTGGTCGCGGCGGTGTTCGTCGAGGCCCGCACCGCCGAGCCGGTCATCCCGCTCGGCATCTTCAAGAACCGCACGGTCACCCTGACCACCGTCGCCAGCCTCCTGGTCGGTGTCGCCATGTTCGGCGGGACGGTCTTCCTCTCGCAGTACTTCCAGATCTCCCTGGGCAAGTCACCGACCATCGCGGGTCTGATGAGCCTGCCGATGATCCTCGGCCTGCTGGTGTCCTCCACCGTCGCCGGACAGGTGATCAGCCGGACCGGCAAGTGGAAGCGGTACCTGGTGGCGGGCGCGTTGATCATGGCCGTCGGCCTCGCGCTGCTGGCCACGATCGACGCGAAGACCAACTTCGGCCTGCTCAGCCTCTACATGGCGATCCTCGGCGTCGGCGTCGGCATGCTGATGCAGAACCTGGTGCTGGCCGCGCAGAACGACGTGCCCGCCGCCGACCTGGGCGCCGCGACCTCGGTGCTGTCGTTCTTCCGCAGCATGGGCGGCACCATCGGCGTCAGCGTCCTCGGCGCGATCCTCGCCAACCGGGTCGCCAGCGAGACGGCCAAGGGGCTCCGCGACGCGGGCGTCACCGTCCCCGGCGGTGACGGCGGCTCGGGCGAGGGCAGCGTCCCGGACATGTCCACGCTGCCCGGCCCGATGCGGACGATCATCGAGCACGCCTACGCCGTCGCCACGGCCGACCTGTTCCTGATCGCCACGCCGTTCGCGGTGCTCGCGCTGGTCGCCGTCGTGTTCATCAAGGAGAAGCCGCTGAAGACCACCAGCGGCATGGAGCGCCTGGCCGAGGAGTCCGGCGAGGGCCCCACGGCGCCGACCGACAAGGACCCGGCACCGGTCGCCTGAGGTACCCGACGAGAAGACAGAAGACAGCGGGGCCGCCCGTCCGATCCGGACGCGCGGCCCCGCTGCCGTGTGCGGCGGCGTACCAGGGGTCAGCCGCGGGCCATGGCTATCGAACCGGCCAGCCGCTCCCCCGCCTCGTAGATCATGTACGGGACGCCGTGGTCGGTGCCGAAGGACGGGGAGGCCGCACGGCCGTTCTCCGGCGCGGAGCCCCGGGAGTCGTAGAAGACGCCGAGGTGCCTGCGGAGCGAGAAGTCGTTGCCGACCTCCGTGATCATCAGGTCGCCGCCGCTCTCCTTGTCCTTGTTGTAGACGACGTACGTGCTGTTGTTCCGGTGCAGCAGGTGCGGGCCGCCGACGTTGACCGCGCCGACGTCGCCGTGGCGGACCAGGGGCTGCTGGGCGAAGGTCCAGGTGCGGCCGTCGGCGGACCAGCCCCAGCCGATGTCACGGTGGTTGGTGGTGTTGTTGACCATGAAGACCATGACGTAGTGCGCGCCGCGCGAGGGCAGTTCGTGGGGGAAGACCCGCGCGTAGGAGGTCTCGGTGGTGCCGGACGGCAGCATCGAGGTGTTCAGCACGACCTTGTCGTAGGTGAAGTGGATGCCGTCGGCGGAACGGGCGAGCCTGGTCGTGGTGTTCTCGCCGTGGAAGTACAGCCACATCTCCTTCCGCCCGGCGTGCCACATCACGTGCGGCGAGGAGACGTGGCTGACGGAGTAGTGCGGCGACCACTGGTTGGAGACGATCGGGTTGTGCGGGTACTCCGTGAAGGGGCCCTCCAGGGAGTCGCCGTAGGCCAGGCAGATGCCGCCGGGGGCGTCGTGCGGGGCGTAGTAGAGGTAGTAGCGGCCCAGCCGGCCACTCGCGGGCAGCCGGTCGTAGACGCCCCGGACGGTCGGGAAGATGATCTCGCCGGTGGGGTTGTAGGCCAGCTTGGACGGCGTCAGCAGGGTGCGGACGTAGGTGTAGTCGGGGAAGCCGCCGGGTGCGGCGGAGGCGGTGGGCACGGCGGTGGCGCCCAGCGCGAGGGCGGCGCCGGTGACGGCCGTGCCCTTCAGGAACAGACGGCGGTCGAGGTGCGGCTCGTGCATGTCGTCTCCTGGGTGAGGGGGTGTCACACGTACGGATGTGTCACAGGTACAGGGCGGCGGTGACGCACATGCCGCCGAGGGCGACCAGCCACACGTAGGGCAGGGTGCGGACCATGACCTGCTGCGGGCTGACGCCCGCGTACTGCGCGGCCCACACGGTCTGCGTGCTGGTGGGGTCGGCGACGCCGAAGACCTGGTTGTACGAGGTGGCCATGCCGAGGACGGCGACGGCCGGGTAGATGCCGGTGGCGATGAGGACGCCCGCGATGCCCGCGCCGAGCCCGAACACGTTGAGCGGGCCGCGGTACAGGCACAGCGGCACCAGCACGGTGAAGACGATGACGAACAGCACCGGGTTCTGCGGGCTGACCGCCTTCATCAGCGGCTCCAGCGCGTCCACCGCGCCGGGGAGTTTGACGGCGGCGAGCAGGATGCCGATCGCGACGAACAGGGCGAGCGGCGGCGCGGCCACCTCGAAGCCGCCGTACAGGGTGCGCAGCAGCCGCTTGTTCATCTCGCCGGGCCGGGTGGTGGTGACCAGCGCGTAGAGGACACCGGCCAGCATCGAGGGGATGATGGCCACTTCCAGGCCCAGCGCCAGGACCAGCGGGATCACGGGGGCCAGCAGCGCGTACCAGGGTGCGTCGCCGAGGCGTTCGCGGCGCGGGGCCGGGCGGGCGGAGACCGACTTGAGGGACCAGGCGTGCTCGGTGCCGCGCCGCCGGTTCTCGATGACGACGTAGGCGACGGCGGCGACCAGGGCGAACGGGAACAGTTTCACCATGAAGCCGCGGACGGTGTCGACCGGCAGGTCGAGCGCGGTGGAGAAGAACTGCCAGACGGGCAGCTCGAAGGGGACGCCGACCGCGATGCCCATCAGCACCGTGCCCGCGGCGGTCACCTTGGGCACACCGACGGCGACCATCGCGGGGATGCCGATGATGCCGGCCAGCATCGCGGCCGGCGCGGAGCCGGTGACGGTGCCGACGAGCGCCGAGACGGCGAGGACGCCGAGGGCGACGACGGTGGGCCGGTCCCCGCCGAACTCGACGATCTTGCGGACGAGGGTGCCGGCGATGCCGGTCTCGTCGAGCAGCTTGCCGAGCCAGGAGCCGAGGATGATGGCGACCATCGTCGCCGCGAGCGCCGGGGCGCCCTCCTGGAGCACCGTGTCCAGGACGCTGTTCTTGCCCGTCAGGGGCGCGCCGGAGAGGAAGGCGATGACCACGGCCAGCAGCACCAGCGCGAAGGCGGTGGGCAGCTTGCGGGTGAGCATCGCGGCGACGCCGGCCGCCATGACGAGGAGGATGACGACACCCATGGGTCAGTTCTCTCTTCTTGCGTCACGTGCGGGTGGTGGGGTGCTCCCCGTCGCGGAGCCGGACTGGGTCTCGGGCTCGGTCTCGGCGGCCAGGGCGGCGGTCAGCAGCAGGGGGCTGCGGCCGAGTCCGCAGACGGTACGGGCGTAGGCGTGCGCGGCCACCTCCTCCGCCCCGGCGACGTGGCCGGGTACGTGCAGCCGGCCCAGGCGCAGGGCGCTGTGGCCGAGGGCACGCTTCAGCGCGGCCTTCGCGGACCCGTGGTGGAGGTGGACGTGCACCGCCTCGTGGGCGAGGGCGGCCGCCCGCACGGAGCCGGGCGGGTACCAGTCGCGCCAGCCGCGGGCGTCGACGACCCGTTCGGCGAGGTCGACGGTGTCGGTGTACAGCTCGACGGTGGGCGGTCTGGAGGTGTACCGGGCGAGCAGCCCCAGTTCCAGTCCGCCGTCGCGCTCCACGATCCGCGCCTCGCACGCGACGGGTGCGAGGGCGGAGCCGAACGCGTCGGCCGTCCGCGCCCACCGGCGCAGCAGCTCCGGGTCGCGGTGCTCGTGGGTCGGGGTGGCGGCCAGTAGCCGCACCGCCCACCCGATGTCGTCGGTGGCGGCGAGGTCCGCCCGCGCGGGGGCGTTCTTGACGGTCATTCGCGCACCTCCAGTACGGCGACCACCGGTTCGTCGGCGGCGCGGGAGCGCAGCTCGCTGCGGGCGAGGGCGAGCAGCGGCTGCGGGTCCAGGACGCCGGAGAGGTCGGCGATGCGGGAGCCGAGCAGCAGCCGTACGGCGGGGGCGCGGACGCCTCCGTCGCCGTAGGAGGTGTTCTCGGTGACCAGCTTGGCGAGCACCTCGGGGGCTGCGGCTACGGTGGTCGCCTCGACCCGGGCGTCGGGCGCGTGGTGGCGGACGACCCCGTCGGCGTCGACGACCCGCACCGGGTGGCGGACGGGCCGGAAGCGGCGGTGGACCTCGGTGCCGAACACGGTGTGGGCGGGGGTGCCCGCGAGGACGTGCACCTTCGACGGGTCGGTCTTCAGGCTGGCGGCGGCCAGCCGCAGGCGCTCCGTGTCGTCGGCGCGGTGGGCCCGGTCCTGGGTGCGCAGCTCGGTGGCGCCGGTGGCGATGGCGCGTACGACGTTGGTCTGCGGGTCGACGGTGACCTCGACCTCGACGCCGTCGGCGGCGGCGCCCTGTTCGACCACGGCGCGCTCGGCCTCGGCGCGGACGGCGAGGATCTGCTCCTGGGTGGCGCCCGGCACGATCCGCTCGACCTGTTCGCGCACCAGGGCGAGGGCGACGCCGATGGGGCTGATGACTTCGCTGTGCTGCGCGATGCGGCCGGTCATGTCGGTGCGGGCGGCCAGGTGCGGGGTGACCGAGGCGGCGCCGCCGCCCCCGCCGACCAGGACGGCGGTGTCGGTGTCGAGGCGGTACTCGCGCACGAGGTCGTCCACGACGGACTTCACCTGGTCGGTGCCGGCGTCCAGGAGCCGGGCGGCGGCGGTGTCCACGTCGGTACCGAGGGCGGCGGCGAGCGGGGCCAGCGCGGCGCGGGCGGTGCCGGGGTCGGCGTGGGCGAAGTCGCCCTCGGGGACCCGGCCCAGCGCGTTGGCGGCGCAGGTCATGGTGAGCGCGAACCGGCCGCCCGCCGCATCCAGGACGGCGTAGTCGGCCGGATCGCCGGGCAGCGGGCTGATGCTGGTCAGCTTCGCGTCCCGCAGGTCGGCCGGGTCGGCGTAACAGGCGTACGGCAGCCCGGCGATGTGTGCGCTGCGCGGTCCGGTGCCGGTGACCCGGCCGCCGGAGACCCGCACCATGGAGCCGCCGCCGACGCCGACGGTGCGCACGTCGAGGGCGTTGAGGTAGGAGGTCCGGCCGAGCAGCACGGCGTGCCGTACCGCGACCTTGCCCCGTTTGACGACGCTGATGTCGGTCGAGGTGCCGCCGGTCTCCAGGAACACGCCCTCGCTGACGCGTTCCTGCATGAGCGCACCGGCGACACCGGCGGCCGGGCCGGACAACACGGTCAGCAGGGGCCTGCGGCGCATCTCGTCCAGGGACATCACTCCCCCGTCGCAGCGCATCACCATCAGCGGCGCGGTGACGCCCGCCTTGGTGATGGAGGCGTCGACAAGGTCGGCGGTGGCCAGCATGCGCGGCAGGATCGCCGCGTTGACGACGGCGGTACGGGTGCGTTTGCGCAGTCCGTACAGGGAGGTGATCTCGTGTGCGGCGGTGGTCGGCAGCCCGGTGGCACGGGCGGCCTCGGCGACCGCCTCCTCGCCCTCGGGCCGGTCCACGCCGAAGGGCTCGCTGGCGACCAGGGCCTGGGCTCCGGCGGCCGTGAGCTGTTCGACGGCGGCCCGTACGGCGGGGGCGTCCTCGGGGTCGGGCACGTGGGCGTAGTGCAGCGGCAGCCGTTTGCCGGGGGTGAGTTCGAGCTTGTCGAGGGTGGCGAGTCTGCGGGTGAAGTACGTCCCGGCGCCGGTGCCGATGCCGAGCAGGCCGACGGTGGCGACGTCGCCCTCCAGCAGGGCGTTGGTAGCCTGGGTCGTGCCGTGTGCCAGGAAGGCCACGTCGGCGGGTGCGTGTCCGGTCTGCGTCAGCAGCCGGTCGAGCGCCTCGACGATGCCGTGCGCGACACCGTCCTCGTGATGGTGGCTCGTGGGGACCTTCACCTGGCCCACGAGCCGGAGCGTCGTGGCGTCGACCGCCACGGCGTCGGTGAAGGTTCCGCCCACGTCGATGCCGACGCGGATGCGGTGGGTGGTCATGTCCGGGCACCTCCTTGTGCTGGGTCGGTCCACGCGTGGGCGGTCACCGGGCGGGGCAGGTGGTGCTGCCCCGCCCGACTCCCGTCCCGCGCGGGGTCGTTCAGTAGCCCCTGATGTCGGGCCAGTGACGCTGTACGCCGTCGCGGTCGAGCACCCTGGCGAACTCCTCGAACCTCTTGTCCTCGGCCTGCACCTGGTGCGGTTCGACGTCCTCGGCGAGGCAGTGCGCGGCGAGGGCTCCGGCGACCTCGCCGACGTTCCACTCCACCGGGTGCAGGCGGTAGCAGCCGTTGGTGATGTGGGTGGTGCCGAGGTTCTTGCCGGCCGGGAGCAGGTTGCGCACCCGGCGCGGGACGAGCGCGCCGAGCGGTATCTCGAAGGGGACGGAGCCGATGTCGACGTAGCCGTCGCCGCCGGTGGAGGGGTGCAGGTCGATGCGGTAGTTGCCGACGCCCACGGAGTCGCGGTGGCGGGTGCGGCCGTAGGGTCCGAGCAGGTCGATGGAGACGTCGTGCTCGGTGACGGTGGTGACGGCCTTGATCCGGCGGGACTCGCGGACGTAGGCCGCCTTGGCGAGGCCGTCGGAGGTGCCGGTCACGTCGGGGCGCGGGCGCAGCCCGGGGAAGCCGGTGCCGCCGTCGGTGCGGGGCGCCTCGGTCTGGAGCCAGTAGAGCACCGACAGGGACAACTGCCGGGCCTCGCGCAGGGCTTCTTCCTCCTGGCCGATGTAGGGCTTGAGCCAGTAGTCGTTGAGCGGCCAGTTGGCGAGGGTGATGTCCGAGTCGAAGGCGCCGTCGGTGTGCAGCTTGCGGGCGAGGATGCGGCGGAAGCCCCACAGTTCCTTGTCGCCCGCGTCGGCGCTCTGGTCGGCGCTGACGGCCAGCGGGTCGAGGTCGGGGTTGGGTTCGAAGGTGCGCGGCACCGGTTCCAGGGTGCGCGGGTCGGGGGCCTCGAAGCCGAGCAGCGGTCCCGGCCAGAAGTCGGGCTTGTAGTCGCGCCAGAAGTCGTAGTCGGCGGGGCGGTCGATCGTGTGGTCCTCGCCCTCGTGGTGGGAGACGGCGAAGCAGACGGTGATGCCCTGCTGGTTGCCCGGCTGGGCCTGGTCGGGGGCGTGCGGTTCGTCGAACTCGGCCCGGGACTCGGCGCCGTTGACGTGCTCGACGCCGGCGAGGTGGAGCAGTTCACCGGTCTCGGTGGCGTCCAGGACGTAGCGCGCGGGGACGGTGCGGCGGGTGCCGTCGCGGAGGTCCTCCAACGTGACGGCACGTACGACATCGTTGTCCGCCTCGGCGGCCACCGGCCGGTGCTCGGTGAGGACGGTGAGCCGTCCGGCCGACCGGTGCGGGGCGAGCATGCCCTCCAGGACGGCGAGCGCGACGCGCGGCTCGTGGCAGAGTTTGCTGACCCGGCCGGCGCCGGGGTTGAGGTCGGTGAGGGCGGCGGCCTCGGCGCGCAGGGGGTACCACTGGCGGTAGTACTGCCGGATGCCCTCGCGCAGTCGCCGGTAGGTGGCGGTGGTGCCGAACTGTTCGACCCACGGGTGTTCGTCGGGCGGCACGGCCTGGCTGGTGAGCTGGCCGCCGATCCAGTCCGTCTCCTCGGTCAGGACGACACTGCGGCCGGCCCGGCAGGCTGCGAGGGCCGCGGCGACGCCGCCGAGGCCGCCGCCGACGACGAGGATGTCGGGTTCCGGTATCACGCTGCTGCTCCTTGGGTGGTGCGGTCGGTTCTGTGGGTGGGGTGGGTTCAGGGGGCGGCCGGTGGGCCGGCGGTCGCGCCCGGTCTGAAGGCGCAGGCGACGAGGGTGCCCTCGGCGGGACCTCCCGCGATGCGGGTGGCGAGCAGCCGTACGGCCTCGGCGCCGAGCGCGGGGCGCGGGATGTCGAAGCCCATCGGCGCCGGTCCGTCGGCCAGGTCGGCGGGCGGGCTGCCGAGCAGCGCGAGGGACACCTGGCCGGGGCAGTCCAGGCCCGCCGCGTCGACGGCGGCGCGCAGCGCCCGCCAGGCGGCGCCGGTGTCGGTCTCCTCGGCGACGAAGGCGGTGACACCGTCGGCCACCCAGGCGCGGACCCGGTCGGCGGTCAGGTCGCCGCGCGGGTCGCCGGAGCGGAAGACGGCGTCGGGTCCGTCGGGCAGGCCGCTCGCCGCGAGCCCGTCCAGGAAGCCGCGTTCACGGTCGGTGGAGGCGGGTGCGTCGTCGTCCTCGCGGACGAGGAGGACGCGCCGGTGACCGAGCCCGGCGAGCGCGGTGACGACCTCGCGGCTGGCGCTGACGTAGTCGGCGCCCACCCAGGCGAGGCCCTCCGGCTCGTCGCGCCGGCCGACGTGGACGACGGGGAAGTCGTCGGCGACCAGGCGGCGCAGCTCGTCCGCGGGGGCGTGGCGGCCCAGGAAGAGGCAGCCGTCCGCCAGCCGTACGCGGTTGAGCGCGCCCGCACCGCCGGCACCCGCTCCCCCGGTGCTCGACCCGGTGAACAGCACCAGGTCGTAGCCCTGCGCCGCGGCCTCCTGCTCCACGCCGACGAGGAACGGGTAGTACGAGTGCCGGACGTCGGTCGGGAAGGTCGCGGTGAAGCTGAAGACGCCGAGCAGGTTGTTGCGGGCGGCGGCGAGCCGGCTGGCGGCGGGGTCGGGGACGTAGCCGAGGCTGTGGGCGGCGTCCAGGACCTTGGCGCGGGTCTCCGCCGAGATCGGCCGGCCCGTCGCGATGTCGCGCCCGGACAGCACCAGGGACACCGTCGCCTGCGAGACGCCGGCGAGCCTGGCCACCTCCGCCTGCCTCGGCCGGGCCCGCCGGCCGGCCGGCGCGGGGGCCCTCCCCGGCCTCGCCCGCCCTGCGGCTTCCTTCGCCACCACCGCTCCTCTCCGTCGCACATTGCTTGTTAATGCGCATTACCTAATGCGCATTAACAAGCAATGTGAAGGACGGCGGGCGTCGGGTCAAGGGGTTGCGCCGAGAAAAAGGCCGCGTGGCGGCGGGAGAAGCTCCCACCGCCACGCGGAGTGTCGGATCAGATGCCGAACGGCGCGGCGTACCGGACGGTCCCGGCGGGCAGCGGGTGGGCGGCGTCCAGGGTGAGGGCCATCAGGGCCTCGTCCGGGACGTCGATGCTCAGCCCGATGCCGTGGGCGGAAGCCCTGCCGAAGCCGAAGCGGGGGTAGTACTCCGGGTGCCCGAGGACGACGACGTGGTGCTCGCCGACCCGCTCGGCGGCCACGAGCGCGGCCCGGACCGCGGCCGCACCGGCGCCGCTGTTCTGGTGCTCGGGCCGGACCGCGACGGGCGCCAGGCACAGTGCCGGACTGTCGCCGATGTGGCAGCGGGTCAGCAGGGCGTGCCCCACGGGCCGGTCGGTGTCGTCCACCGCGACGAGGGACAGACCCTCGATCCACGCACCGGAGTCGGCGCGCAGCGCGTCGACGAGGGCGGCTTCCTCCGGCGTGGGGAAGGCGGCCCGGACGATGTCACGGATGACGGGGACGTCGGCGCCGGTCTCGGCGCGGGTGTTCCAGGAAGAACGGGAAAAGGACATGGCGGAATGAGAATCCGTTTCTGGGTTGCGTTCGTGGGAGGCGGGGTCAGGCCGCCGCTCGGGACGCGAGGGAGCCCGCGAGGGACATCCGGGCATCGCGAAGGACGGCATCGAGCACGGTCATCAACCTCACCTCCCTGTCTTCCCGCTCCTCCGGAGCACGATCGAACGCGAACCCGGTCAGTATACCCGTGTCGCCCGTGGGAGGGTGTGCGTCGGACGAGGTCACCGCGGCTTCGCGGGCCCGCGACCAATCCGCGGGCCGCGCGGCCCCGGATTACGCGGGGGCATCCCCCCGCCCGTCGCGCATTCTTTTGGAGCAACCGTCGTGAAGGAAGCCGTACACATCGGCAGAAATCCATCGTCCCAGCCCGATCTGCAACAGCTGATCCGGGAGGTGGCCCTGGGCGATCAGGACTCCTTCGCCACCGTGTACGACGCGGTGGCGGGGTCCGTGCTGGGGGTCGTCCGGGCGGTACTGCGCGACCAGGCGCAGTCGGAGGAGGTCGCGCAGGAGGTGCTGGTGGAGGTGTGGCGCACGGCGCCCCGCTACCGTCCGGAGCGCGGCACGGTGATCAACTGGGTGCTGACCCTGGCCCACCGGCGGGCCGTGGACCGGGTGCGGTCGGTGGAGGCCGCCGCGGCCCGCGACCACAGGGCGGCGCTGCTCGACCGGACACCCGAGTACGACGAGGTGACCGAACAGGTGGAGACCCGCCTGGAGCGGGAGCAGGTGCGACGCTGTCTGCGCACCCTGACCGACATCCAGCGCCAGTCCGTGAACCTCGCCTACTACCGCGGCCTGACCTACCGGCAGGTGGCCGAGGCTCTCGCGCTGCCGCTCGGCACGGTCAAGACGCGCCTGCGCGACGGTCTCATCCGGCTCCGTGACTGCCTGGGGGTGAGCGCGTGATGCGCACCGAGGACCTGCACAGCCTGACGGGCGCCTACGCCCTGCACGCGCTGCCCGACGACGAACGGGAGGCCTTCGAGCGCCATCTGGCGGGCTGCGCCACCTGCGAGCAGGAGGCCCGGGAGTTCGCCGCCGCGACGGCCCGGCTGGGGCTGGCCGCGACGGTCGTCCCCGCCCCCGCGCTCAAGGACCGGGTGCTGCACCGCGTCACCACGGTGCGCCAGGTCCCGCCGGGCGGTGGCACGGCGGAGAAGGCGCGCCGCGTCGTGCCCCGGGGGCGCGGCCTGGCCCGGTGGGCGCTGGCGGCCTGCGTGGCGGCCGCGGCGGGGCTCGGCGGCACGGCGGTGTGGCAGTACGAGCGGGCCCAGGACGCCGGGCAGCGGGCCGCGCAGGCCGAGCGGCGGGCCGAGACCCTCGCCGGGGTGCTGGCCGCCCCGGACGCCGAGTCCCGTACGGCGCGGCTGGCCGACGGGGCGAGCGGGACGCTGGTCGTTTCCCGGGGTCAGGACCGTGCGGTGTTCCTGGCCTCGGGCATGGCCGAACCGCCGCGGGGCACGGTGTACCAGCTCTGGTTCGACGACCACGGCACGATGCGCTCGGCGGGCCTGATGGACCCGGGGAGCGCCAGTCAGGCGGTGCTGATGGAGGGGGCCGTCGACGGTGCGGCCGGTGTGGGCATCACGGTCGAGCCGGCCGGTGGGTCGAAGCAGCCGACCTCCGACCCGATCGCGCTGCTGAGCATGCCGGTCTGACGGGGGTGAGGGCCACGGCCCTCACCCCCGTTCGAGTCCGGTCCTACGCGGAGCGGCGCGGCGGGCGCGGGAAGAAGCCGCTGGTGCGCGCCGCGTACGCGGCCCACCCCGGCCGGTCCGCCATGTGCCGCTCAAGCAGCCGTTTCCCGCTGCCGCCGATCAGCAGGTACGTCATCACCAGCGGGGAAACGACGGACACCGCGGCGGCGGCGAGGCCGGCGTCGCAGGCGATCAGGAACAGGCCCCACCAGACGCAGAAGTCGCCGAAGTAGTTGGGGTGCCGGGTCCAGCTCCACAGTCCGCGGTCCATGATGCGGCCCCGGTTGGCCGGGTCCGCCTTGAAGCGGGCCAGCTGGGCGTCTCCGACGGCCTCGAAGGCCAGCCCCACCGCCCACACGGCCGCTCCGGTCCAGGCCGGCACCGACAGGGACCCCGACCCGTACGAGGCGGCCTGCACCGGCAGCGACACCAGCCACACCAGGGCGCCCTGGAGCAGGTGGACCATGCGCAGGGCGTAGAGATTCCGGTTGCCGCGGGCCTTGGCGAGCATGGCCTCGTAGCGCGGGTCCTCGCCGTGGCCCCGGCCGCGCCGGGCGATGTGCGCGGCCAGCCGCAGGCCCCATACGACGGTCAGGACCTCCACCAGTGTCTGGCGCCCGGGGTCGCCCTCCCCGCCCGCCGCCGCGACCACGCAGGTCACGACGGCGACGGCGGCGAGGCCGAGACCCCAGGCCACGTCCACGACCCGGTGCACGCCCTTGCGCACGGCGACGGCGAAGGTGGCCGACATGACGGCGAGCGCGGCCGCCGCGGCCCAGCCCAGACCGGCGGCGAACGCGCCCCACGGGAAGCCGTTCACGGGCGCTCCAGCCGCTCGTACCACTCCCCCGGCGTCGCGGACATGCCGCTGACGCCCTCGGCGGTGGGCCGGACGCCCAGGATCTGGTCGACGCCCATCCGCCGCTGCTCGAAGGCGAGCGCGCCGCCCACCAGGTAGAGCCGCCACACCCGCGCGGTCTCCGCGCCGACCAGCGCGACGAAGTCGTCCCAGCGGTTCTCGAGGGTGCGCTCCCACGCGGCGACCGTGCGGACGTAGTGCTCGCGCAGCGACTCGACGTGGCGCACTTCGAGACCGGCGTCCTCCAGGAGCTGGACCGTCTCGCCGAGGGGACGCATGTGCATGTCCGGGGCGATGTACGCCTCGATGAAGGCGCCGCCTCCGGGGGCATTGCGGCCCCGGGACATCTGCTGCACCAGGACGCGTCCCCCGGGGCGGACCATGCGGTGCAGCGCGGCGGTGAAGGCCGGGTACTCGGCGTCGCCGACGTGTTCGCCCATCTCGATGGTGGAGACGGCGTCGTAGCCCCCGCCGGTGATGTCGCGGTAGTCCTGGCAGACGACCTCCACCCGGTCGTCCAGGCCGCGCTCCCGCACCTGTTCGCGGACGTGCGCCGCCTGCTCCTCGGCGAGGGTGACGGCGGTGACGTTCGCCTTGTGCCGTTCGGCCGCGTAGAGGGTGAGTGAACCCCAGCCGCAGCCGATGTCGAGCAGGCGGGAGCCCGCGGTGAGGCCGAGCTTGCGGCAGATCAGCTCCAGCTTGGCGCGCTGGGCGTCGGCGGCGTTCGCGTCGGTGTACTCGTCCGCCCACACGCCGCACGAGTAGGCCATGGTCTCGTCGAGGAGGAGGCGGTAGAAGTCGTTGGAGAGGTCGTAGTGGTGGCTGATGGCGGCGCGGTCGCGGGACTTGGTGTGCAGGCCGCCGCGCAGCCGGGCTTGGGTGGCGGGCATGGCGGGGCGCGGGCCGACGGCGCCGAGGCGGACGGCGGTGCCTGCCGCGCGGGCCCGGTCGGCGAGGGAGAGGCGGGGCGGGTGCAGCCGGCGCTCCCGGGTGGCGGCCCACATCCGGCGCAGTCCGTCGGCGAGGTCGCCGTCGACGTCCAGTTCGCCGGTGACGTAGGCCTGCGCCAGGCCGAGTTCGCCGGGCTGCCACAGCAGACGGCGCAGGGCACGCCGGGAGCGGACCACGACCACGGGGCCTTCGGCGGGGCCGGTCTCGGTGCCGTCCCAGGCGCGCAGCCGGACCGGGAGCGGACCGCCGAGCGCGTCCTCGACGAGCGCGGCGAGCCGGTGGGCGGCGCCGGTCCTGGCGGTGCGGACGGTGCTCATCGGGCGGGGCCCTCCTTGGTGAACAGGTACTGCTGGACGTCGAGGTAGGCGGCGCGGAAACCGGCCTCGGAGTAGGCGAGGTAGAAGGTCCACAGACGCCGGAAGGTCTCGTCGAAGCCGAGGGCCTCGACCTCGTCGGCGCGTTCGGTGAACCGCTCGCGCCACAGTCGCAGCGTCTCGGCGTAGTGCGCGCCGTAGGCGTCGCGGCGGGCGACGCGCAGGCCGGTGTGGTCGCGGACCGTCGCCTCGATCGCGTCGGTGGAGGGGATCAGGCCGCCGGGGAAGACGTACTTCTGGATCCAGGTGTGGGTGTGGCGGGCGGCGGTCATGCGGTCGTGCGGCATGGTGATGGCCTGGAGGGCGGCCCGGCCGCCGGGGGCGAGGCGCGCGTCGAGGGTGCGGAAGTAGACCGGCCAGAACTCGGCGCCGACGGCCTCGATCATCTCCACGCTGACGACGGCGTCGTAGGTGCCCTGCTCCTCGCGGTAGTCGCGCAGTTCGACGCGGACCCGGTCGGCGAGGCCCGCCTCGCGGGCGCGTTCGAGGGCGTGGGCGCGCTGTTCGCGGGAGAGGGTGAGGGAGGTGACGTGGGCGCCGCGGGCGGCGGCGCGCAGGGCGAGTTCGCCCCAGCCGGTACCGATCTCCAGGAGCCGGGTGCCGTCGCCGACCTCGGCGAGGTCGAGCAGCCGGTCGGTCTTGCGCTGCTGGGCGGCGGCGAGGGACTCACGGCGCGCCGGGAAGCCGAGGAAGACGGCGGAGGAGTAGCTGAGGGTGTCGTCCAGGAAGAGGGCGAACAGGTCGTTGGACAGGTCGTAGTGGCTGCTGATGTTGTCCCGGGCGCCCTCGGGCGTGTTGCGCCGCGCGGCGGGCTGGCGCTGGTGCCACAGGCCGCGCAGCCGCTGGAGCGGGCCGGGGACCAGGTCGGCCGCGTGGGCGGCGAGCACGGTGAGGGCGCCGACCAGGTCCGGGGCGTCCCACTCGCCGGCCATGTAGGACTCGCCGAAGCCGATGAGGCCCTGGGCGCCGATCCGCCCGTGGAAGGCGTCGGGGTCGTGGACCTCCACCAGCGGACCGCCGAGGCCGACGGTGTCGCCGTCCGCGAACCTGACCCGCAGCGGCAGCCGGTGCAGGGCACGGCGTACGACGGCGGCGGCGGTGGCCCGGCGCAGCCGGGAGGCCCGGGGCGGCGCGGCGACGTCGGGCCAGCGGTGCGGGTCGACCGGGGTGCCGCGGACTCCCGGTACCTCGGTCGCGGCGGCGGGGCGTGGATGGGTTGCGGTCATGTCGCTTTCTCCGTGGTGCGGTGACTCGGGCGCGGCTGGACGGGCAGGCCGCGCAGGTAGAGGCGGATGCCGTGCCTGCGGATGCCGGCCGACACCGCGAGGGTCGACCAGGGGTGCCGCAGCGCCAGTCGCAGGAGGGCAGCTGGGGTGGGCTCGCGCCGGGTACCCCGTACGGTCGCGGTGAACGGGCGGGCGCCGGGCCGGTCCAGGCGTACGGTCAGGTCGAGGCGGTCCGCGGGCAGCGGGAGCCGCATGTGGTAGGCGCCGTCGACGGGAAGGAAGGGCGAGACGTAGAAGTCCTTGTCGACGTGTGCGACGCCCGCCTCGTCGGGGTCCAGCAGGTACGCGTGGCGTTCGCCGTAGGTGTTGTGGACCTCGGCGACCACGCAGCGCGGGGCGCCGTCGGGGCCGTCGGGGCCGTCGGGGCCGTCGGGGCCGTCGGGGCCGTCGGGGCCGTCGGGGCCGTCGGGGCCGTCGGGGCCGTCGGGGCCGTGACACCAGTACAGGGTCAGCGGGTTGAAGACGTGTCCGAGGACGCGGGCGTGCGTGAGCATCAGCACCCGGCCGCCCTCCAGGTCGACGCCGCGGGAGGCGAGGAAGCCCTCCAGGCCCGCGCGCAGCGAGGGGGCGTCGCCGGCGAAGTGGTCGCGGGCGCGGAAGCCGGCCAACGGGCGCAGTGGGCGCGGCAGCACGGGGAGGTGGTCGAGGTCGACGAGCCACATGTAGGTGCGGTGGCGCAGGGTGTGGCGGATCGGGTCGAGGCGTATGTGGCCGATCTCGCAGGGGTAGATGCCGGGTCGTGCCGTCGGGGCGGAGGTCACCAGGTCACTCCGAGGGCCGCGGCGGCCTCCACCCCCGAGCGGCAGCCGTCCTCGTGGAACCCCCAGCCGTGGTAGGCGCCGGCGTAGGCCGTGACCGGGGTGCGCAGGCCGGGCAGGCGGCGCTGGGCGGCGACCGACTCGGGGGTGTGGACGGGGTGTTCGTAGGTCGTGCGGGCGAGTACCCGGCCGGGGTCGACCCGGTCCTCGCCGCCGAGCGTGACGACGTAGGTGTCGGCGGCGGCGAGGCGTTGCAGCCGGTTCATGTCGTAGCTGACGCGGACCCGGTCGGCGCCCGCGTCGCAGGCCGGCATCAGGTAGTTCCAGGAGGCCCTGGCTTTCCGGCTCCGGGGCAGCAGGGCGGTGTCGGTGTGGAGGAGGGTGGCGTTGCGGGAGTAGCGGAAGGCACCGAGGACCTCCTTCTCTTCGGGTGTGGGGTCGGCCAGCAACTCCAGTGCCTGGTCCGGGTGGACGGCGACGACGAGGTGGTCGTAGGTGTCGGTGGTGCCGTCGGCGGCGGTGACGTCCACGCCGTCCGCGTGCCGGGACACCGAGCGGACGGGGGTGGCGGTGCGTACGTCGGGCAGCCGCTCCGCGATCCGGTCGACGTAGGAGCGGGAGCCGCCGGTGACCGTGCGCCACACCGGGGAGCCGCCGACGGCGAGCATGCCGTGGTGGTGCAGGAAGCGGAACAGGTAGGCGGCCGGGTAGCGCAGGGCGGTGGCGGCGTCGCAGGACCAGACGGCGGAGACCACGGGCGTCATGAAGTGGGCGCGGAAGTAGCGGGAGAAGCCTTCGCGGTCCAGGAACTCGCCGAGCGTCAGGGCCTGGTCGGCTCCCTGGTCGGTGAGCAGTCGGCGGGCCGCCCGGTGGAACCGGGGCACCTGGGCGAGCATGCGCAGGTAGGGTCCGTGCAGCGCGTTGTGCGGGCGGGCCAGCAGCCCGGCCGGGCCGCGGGCACCGGCGTACTCGAGGCCGCAGCCCTCACACCGCACCGACATGCTCATCTCCGACTCCTGGGTGGCGACGCCGAGTTCACCGAAGAGGCGCAACAGGTTGGGGTAGGTGCGGCGGTTGTGCACGATGAACCCGGAGTCGACCCGGTGGACGCGGCCGTCGGACGCCGTCAGGTCGTGGGTGTGGGCGTGCCCGCCGAGGCGGTCGTCGGCCTCGTAGAGGGTGACGCGGTGCTCGCGGCCCAGTACGTACGCGGCGGTCAGACCCGCCACTCCGCTGCCGACGACGGCGGTGCGACGTGCCGTCTCCCCTGACGCTCGCGGCATCTCGCTGCTCCTCCACCCCAATGTGATCAACGCTTGCGTGGGTAATCCGGAGCGGTGGGGCGGGCGGATTGGAGCAGATCGCGGACCGCCCGGACGACCACCAGTCCGGGAGCGGCGCGGCAACGGATCAGCTGAGACGGGCAGGGGCAGGAAGTGAGGACGGGGCGGAAGGGGAAGAGGGACCGACATGAGCGCTGAGGACGATCCGTCGACGGTCGGGGCACTGCGGGTGCGGCGGCGGCCGCCCCGGGCGCGCGCGGCCGTGCTGGTGCTGCACGGCGGCCGCGCCGAGAGCCGCAGCGCCGCGCGCCCCTGGCAGCTCGCGGCGCTGCGGATGCGGCCCTTCCTGCGGGCGCTGGAGGCCGCCACCGGCCACGACGACGTGCTCCTCGCCCAGGTGCGCTACCGCAGCCGCGGCTGGAACGGTCCCGCGGAGGATCCCCTCCAGGACACCCGGCGGGCCCTCGCCGAGCTGCGGGGCACGGCCGGTGACGTCCCGGTCGTCCTGCTGGGTCACTCCATGGGCGGCCGGGCGGCCCTGGGCGCGGCGGGTGCCCCACAGGTGCGCGGTGTGGTGGCCCTCGCCCCCTGGTGTCCGCCCGGCGAACCGGTCGCCCACCTGCGCGACCGCCAGGTGCTCGTCCTGCACGGCAGCCGCGACCGCGTCACCGACCCCGGGGAGTCGGCCGCGTACGTCTCGCGCGCCCGGGCGGCCGGGGCCCGGGCGGGCATGCTGCTGGTGGCGGGCGGTGACCATGCCATGCTGCGCCACCACAGCCGCTGGCACCGCGCCGCGACCGCGGCCGTCACCGACCTCCTCGGCCCGGAGGCGACGCCGCGCGCGGTGTTCGCCCGGGCGTTCACGGCGGCCGAGCCGCCGGTGCTCCCCCGGGTCCGGTCCGCCGCGTCCGACCTCGCGCCGCGACCGGTACGCGAGCCCGGCTGTTAGGCTGGTGAGGACGTAGATCGTGTATCGAGGAGTCGCGGACATGGTGGGTGACGACGACATCTCCGGGTGAGACCGGGGTGTGACGGCCGCCGGCGGGCGCACAGGAGCGCCGCCGCAGTGGCCGATTTCGTCGTTCCCTTTTCCCTGTCTGCCCGGGCAGAGGTCTGTCTCCTGCCCCTCACCTCCACGAGGTCGTCTCCATGTCCGACGCCACTGTCCGCTGCTCCAACCTGTCCTTCGCCTGGCCCGACGACACCCCCGTCTTCGAGGACCTGTCCTTCACCGTGGGCGCGGGCCGTACGGGCCTGGTGGCCCCCAACGGGGCCGGCAAGTCCACCCTGCTGAAGCTGATCGCCGGTGAACTGCGGCCCACCGCGGGCTCCGTGACGGTGACCGGCGCGCTCGGCCACCTGCCGCAGGCCCTCCCGCTGACGGGCGGCCTCACCGTGGCCGAGGTCCTCGGTGTGGACGCCGTGATCCGGGCCATCGACGCCGTGGAGTCCGGGGACGTGGCCGAGGAGCACTTCACGACGATCGGCGACGACTGGGACGTCGAGGAGCGCACTCACGCCCAGCTCGACCGGCTGGGCCTCGGCACGCTCGCCCTGGACCGGCGGCTGAGCACGCTCAGCGGTGGTCAGATCGTCTCCCTCGGACTCGCCGCCCAACTGCTGAAGCGGCCCGACGTGCTCCTGCTGGACGAGCCCACCAACAACCTCGATGTGGAGGCCCGCGGCAGGCTCCACGACGTACTGACGGACTACAACGGCTGCCTGCTGCTGGTCAGCCACGACCGGGAGCTGCTCGACCGCATGGAGCGCATCGCCGAACTCGGCAGCGGCGAACTGCGCTTCTACGGCGGCAACTTCACCGAGTACGAGGAAGCCGTCCGCGCCGAGCAGGAAGTCGCCGAGAAGAACGTCCGCAACGCCGAGCAGGAGCTGAAGCGGGAGAAGCGGGAGCTGCAGCAGGCCCGCGAGCGCGCCGACCGGCGCGCGAGCAACGCCGCCCGCAACCTCAAGAACGCCGGGCTTCCCCGCATCTTCGCGGGCAACATGAAGCGCGGCGCCCAGGAGTCCACCGGCCGGGCGGGCCAGACCCATGCGAACCGGGTCGGTGACGCGAAGGCACGGCTGGACGAGGCGGAGCGGTCGCTGCGCGAGGAGCAGCGCCTGGCGCTGGACCTGCCCGAGACCCGCGTCCCGGCCGGCCGCACCCTCTTCCTCGGTGCGGGGCTGCGGGTCCGGCTCGGCGAAAGGGACGTCTTCGCGGGCGCGGGCGTCGACCTGACGGTCCGCGGCCCCGAACGGATCGCGCTGACCGGGGCCAACGGCACGGGCAAGAGCACCCTGCTGCGCCTGGTCGAGGGCGGCCTGACCCCGCAGGGCGGCGAGGTCAGGCGTGCCGACGGGCGCATCGCCTACCTCTCCCAGCGGCTGGACCTGCTGGACGACGCGCGCACCGTCGCCGAGAACTTCGCCGCCTACGCCCCGGACCGGCCGGAGGCGGAGCGGATGAACCTGCTCGCCCGCTTCCTCTTCCGGGGCGCCCGTGCCCACCTGCCGGTCGGCGTGCTCTCCGGCGGCGAGCGGCTGCGGGCCACCCTGGCGTGCGTCCTGTGTGCGGAGCCGGCCCCGCACCTGCTGCTCCTGGACGAGCCGACGAACAACCTCGACCTGGTGGGCGCCGGACAGCTGGAGAGCGCCCTGAACTCCTATCGGGGTGCCTTCGTGGTGGTCAGTCACGACCGGCGGTTCCTGCGCGAGATCGGCGTCGACCGGTGGCTGCGGCTGGCCGGCGGCGAGCTGACGGAGACGGGGGCGCCCGAGGTGTGAGCCGGCGGCGTGCCGACCCGGCCCGTGACCGAGGCGCACCGCCCCGCGGGCCGTCCACCGACCACGCTGAACGGATCCCCATGCCTTCCCTGTCCCACCCTGCCCTGCTCGCCCACGACCTCGTGCGCACCCTCGGCGACCGCCGGGTCCTCGACGGTGTCTCGCTCACCGCCTCCCCCGGCCACCGCATCGGCCTGATCGGGGAGAACGGGGTCGGCAAGTCGACCCTGCTGCGCCTGCTGGCGGGCGTCGACGAGCCGGACTCGGGGAGCGTCGTCCGCCCGCCCGACCTCGGTTTCCTGCACCAGGAGATGCCCTACGAGGCCGGGTCCACCCTCGCCGACGTGCTCGACGACGCCCTGCGCGAGGCCCGCGAGGACCTCGCCCGGCTGGCGGAGCTGACCGAGCTGCTCGCCCGGACCCCGCAGGACGACCCCGCCTACCCGGAGCTGCTCGACGCGTACGGCACCCGGCTCGAACAGGCCCGGGAGCGGGAGGCCTGGGACGCCGACCGGCGCGCGGCGCTCGTGCTCGACGGGCTCGGCCTCGGCGGGCTCGGGCACGCTCGCCGCCTCGGTTCGCTGTCGGGCGGGCAGCGGGGCCGGCTGGCGCTGGCGGCACTGCTGGTGCGCAGGCCGTCCGCCCTGCTGCTGGACGAACCGACCAACCACCTGGACGACGACGCCGTCGCGTTCGTCGAGGAGCAGGTGCGCGCCCTGCCCGGGGTGGTCGTGGTGGCCGGTCACGACCGGGCCTTCCTCGATGCCGTGTGCACCGACCTGATCGACCTCGACCCTGCGGTGGACGGCCCGGTGCGGTACGGCGGCGGCTACAGCTCCTACCTGGCCGCCCAGCGCGCCGAACGCGAACGCTGGGAGCGGCGCTGGGCCGAGGAGCAGGAGGAGCTGGCGGGGCTGCGCCGGTCGGCCGGGGTCACCGCGCACCGCGTCGCTCCGGACCGGGGGCCGCGCGACAACGAGAAGATGGGCTACGGCCGTCGCGCGGGCCGGGTGCAGCACCAGATCTCCCGTCGGGTCCGCAACGCCGCCCGCAGGCTGGAGGAGTTGAAGCGCGCCCAGGTGGCCGAGCCCCCGCGGCCGCTGCGCTTCGCGGGCACCGCACTCGCCGAACCGGCCGCGCCGGGCGAGGAGCCACTGGTGTCCCTGCGCGCGGCGCGGGTGCCGGGACGGCTCGCGCCGGCCCGGCTGACGGTGTCGGCGACCGAGCGCCTCCTGGTCACCGGGGGCAACGGCACCGGCAAGTCGACCCTGCTGGCCGTCCTCGCGGGGCACCTCGCCGCCGCGGGCGAGGTACGCCGCCGACCCGGGCTGACGGTGGGGCTGCTCCCCCAGGACACGGTCTTCGACCGGCCGGACCGGACCGTGCGGGAGACCTACGAGGCGGCGCTCGGCACGGAACGCGCTCATGCGGTGCCGCTGCGCTCGCTGGGCCTGCTGCACGAGGCGGATCTCGACCAGCGGGTCGGCCGTCTGTCGGCCGGGCAGCGCCGCCGTCTCGCCCTCGCGCTGCTGATGGCGCGCCCGCCCCAGTTGCTGCTGCTCGACGAGCCCACCAACCACCTCTCCCCTCGGCTCTGCGACGAACTGGAGGACGCGCTCGGCGGCGGGCCCGGCGCCGTCGTCGTCGCCAGCCACGACCGGTGGCTGCGCGGCCGCTGGGAGGGCCGGGAGCTCCGGCTCGGCGCTGAGCGGGGCTCCGGGGACGGGGGCGGGCCGGACGGCGGGTGAGCGGTGCGCGCGAAAGGAACGCGCCCGGGAGCGGTCGTACCGGGCGCGTTCCTTGCCACGCGCGGGGGCCGGGCGGCAGGGTTCGGGCGTGGCTACTTTGCTGATCGTGCATCACACGCCGTCGCCGAACTGCCAGGCGATGCTGGAGTCCGCCGTGTCCGGGGCGACCGCGCCCGGGATCGAGGGGGTCCGGGTGGTCCGGCGGGCGGCGCTCGCGGCCACGGCGGTCGACGTGCTGGAGGCCGACGGGTACCTGCTGGGCACCCCGGCCAATCTGGGCTACATGTCGGGTGCGCTCAAGCACTTCTTCGACCAGGTCTACTACCCGTGCCTGGACGAGACGCGCGGCCGCCCCTTCGGCTCCTACGTGCACGGGGGCAGCGACACCACGGGCGCGGTGCGCGCCGTCGAGTCGGTCACGACCGGCCTCGGCTGGCGGCGGGCGGCGCCCGCGGTGAGCGTGACCGGTGAACCCGGCAAGGCCGACCTGGAGGCCTGCTGGGAGTTGGGGGCCACGCTCGCCGCCGGTCTGACGGACGCCTGACGTCAGCTCTTGGGCATCAGGACGGAGTCGATGATGTAGACGTTGGCGTTTGCGGTCTTCACGTTGCCGCAGACGACCTTCGCCGCGTCGTTGACCTGGTAGGACTCGTCCGAGCCCGAGGTGGTCAGCTTCGACTTCTGCAGGGTGTCGAAGGAGCCGTTCTCCAGGTCCTTCGGAGCCAGCTTCTGGCCGACCACGTGGTAGGTCAGGATGTCGGTGAGCATCGCCTTGTCGTTCAGGACCTTGTCCAGGTCGGCCTTCGGGATCTTGGCGAAGGCGTCGTTGGTCGGCGCGAACACGGTGATGTTCTCGGCGTTGTTGAGGGTGTCGACCAGTCCGGCCTTCTTCACCGCCGAGACCAGCGTGGACAGCGCCGGGTTGTTGGAGGCGGCCGTGGCGACCGGGTCCTTGGCCATGCCGTCGAACGAACCGGCGCCCTCCTTCGGCACCGTGGAGCAGGCGGGACCGAACGGCTCGTCGGAGTCCGCCGTGCCGCCGGAGGTGTCGGACGACTTGTCGTCGGTCGCCGCGGGGGCCGAGGAGGCGGCCTGGGCCGAATCCGAGGAGCCGCTGTCGCCGTCGTCGGAGCACGCGGCCAGGGAAAGGGGCAGGACGGCGGCCGCGGCGACGGCAACGGCGGAACGACGAATACGGGCGTTCATGGAGAATCTCCCTCAAAACAGGCAGCACGAAGGCTGCGTCGACGCAGAGTCGGGTGCAGGGTTGGCTGCGGAGTTGCGGTACAGAGGTGCGGTGAGGTGCGGTACAGGGTTGACGTGGTGGCGATCCGGGGTCAGCCGCCGGTTCGCTGTCGGCGTGGTCTCGGTTCTTCCCTCACACGGGGAATCCGGAGCCGCTCCGGCCCCGGATTGGTTGCTCACCCGATCGAGTGAGGAGCCCTCACAGGGGCGTCGCGGCCCGGAGGATGAGGAACATGGTGACGGCGGCGTTCGCGGACGACATCGCCGAGACGGCGGTGCCCGCGGCCGCGACCCACGCGGCCAGGCCCACCGAGGTGAACACCGGGGGCCAGGTACGGACCGAGGGTGCCGGGCCGAGCAGGGCCGCCACCCGGCGCGGCACCGGACCGGGCGCCGCGAGCCCCGCGAGGGTGGCGACGGGTGTGCCGCGGGAGACCAGGGCCGCCTTGCCGATCGCGGTCGCGACCGTCCGCCGGTCGCCGACCGTCCGTGCGGCCGCCTCGTCCGCCCACCGCTCCGCCGTGTAGGTCACGGCGGTCCGCAGCGGGCGCAGGAACGGGTTGGCCAGCGCGGCCAGCCGCACGGCGAGCAGGAAGCGGTGGTGCCGGGCGGCGAGATGGGCGCGCTCGTGGGCGAACAGCGCGCGCCGCTCCCCCGGTTCGAGGCAGTCGAGCAGGGCCGTGCTCACCACCACGCGGTCACGGCGTCCACCGGGCAGCGCGTACGCGTAGGGCACGTCGTCCGGCAGCACGGCCACCCCGGTGCCCGGCAGTCCGGCCAGTGCGCGGTGGGCGGCACGGCGCACCCTGCGGTGCCGCCACAGGGCCCGCACCGAGGCCGCGACCACGGCGCACAGGGCGGGGATCGCCGTCTTGCCGACGACCTCGTCGTAGGGCACCGCCGCCCGCACCTCCGGGTCCGACCAGCCGTCGGGGAGCGGGTTGCCCGGCAGTTGCGCGGTGCCGACCACCATCACCAGGGCCAGGCACAGCGTGCTGCACAGCGCCATCACGGCGGCGACGACGGTGAGCAGCCTGGTCGCCGTGCGCGGGTGCAGGTGCTGCTCGGCCAGCCTGGCGATCGGCCACGCCGTCAGCGGCAGGACCAGGGGCAGGAAGACGAAGACTCCCATACGGTGTCAGCCGTCCTCCGCGGCACGCGCGTGCCCCAGCAGTTCGCGCAGCAGCCGTTCGTCGTCGGGGTCCAGGCCGGTGACGAAGCTGGCCAGCACCGCCTCCCGGTCGCTCTCGGCGTCCAGGACCTTGCGCATCTTCCGGGCGGCCAGTCCCGCCTGGTCGGCGGCGGGCGTCCAGGCGAAGGACCGGCCCGCCCGCTCCCGGCTGACGGCACCCTTCTCCAGGAGCCGGGTCAGGATCGTGATCACCGTGGTGTAGGCGAGGTCGCCGCCGAGGCGCTCCTGCACCCAGCCGGCCGTCGCGGGCCCGTCCGCCTCGCGCAGCGCGGACAGCACCAGCGCCTCCAGCTCACCCTGCCCCCGTCGCCGCGGACGCCGGTCATCCGTCACGGCCCGCCTCCTTCCGCCGCCGATCGTCTTCCGGAGCGACATCGTATAGAAAGGTTTCTTCTACAGTGCTGTAGATTGTCGGCAGGCACACATGGAACACGACGGACGCGACGAAGGAGAACGCAGTGGGAGTTTCCCTGGCCAAGGGCGGCAACGTCTCGCTCAGCAAGGAGGCGCCCGGCCTGACCGCCGTGCTGGTGGGTCTGGGCTGGGACGTGCGCACCACGACCGGCACCGACTACGACCTGGACGCCTCGGCGCTGCTCCTGGACGCGTCGGGCAAGGTGCTATCGGACCGGCACTTCGTCTTCTACAACAACCTCACCAGCCCGGACGGCTCGGTCGAGCACACCGGCGACAACCTCACCGGTGAGGGCGAGGGCGACGACGAGGCGGTCAAGGTGAACCTCGTCGCGGTCCCGGCCGAGGTGGGCCGGATCGTCTTCCCCGTCTCGATCCACGACGCGGAGAACCGCGGCCAGAGCTTCGGCCAGGTCCGCAACGCCTTCATCCGGGTCGTCAACCAGGCGAACAACCAGGAACTCGCCCGCTACGACCTGTCCGAGGACGCCTCGACCGAGACCGCGATGGTCTTCGGCGAGCTGTACCGGCACGGCGCCGAGTGGAAGTTCCGCGCGGTCGGGCAGGGGTACGCCTCGGGTCTCGCCGGGATCGCCGCGGACTTCGGCGTCAACGTCTGACTCGGACCCCGAGGGTCAGTGGTCCGTCGCGCAGCAGCCGGTGCCGCCGTCGGTGGCCGGGGCGGCGCGGGCGGTGTCGAGGCGGCAGAAGCAGGACGCCTCGACCGGCACGTCCGCCAGAGCGGCGGCGAGCTTCAGCTGCTGTGCCACGATCCGGGCCTCCCCCGCCCTGCCGAGCCGTACGAGGCACTCGTGGAGCCCGTGCAGGGCCCAGACGTTGTTCGGGTGCTGGAGCGGGCGGGGCAGGGTGTCGTCCAGACCCAGGTCGGCCCGGTAGACCGCCTCGGCCTCGGCGGTCCGGCCCTGTTCCAGGAGCAGGGCGCCGTAGGCGTGCCGGGTGGGCTGCATCCAGCCCCAGGGTTCGTCGTAGGGCAGATTGTCGTCCAGCTCGATGGAGCGCTCCAGGGCGGTGAAGGCGGCGGCGTGGTCGCCCCTGCGGTACTCCAGCTCGCCGTCGAGCATGGCGGAGGCGATGGCGAGGATGTCGGCGCAGGTGTTGTTGAACAGCGTGCGGGACTCGGGCACCCGGTCGACCGCCTCGCGGAACAGTCCGCGTTCGGTCTCCGCCTCCGCGACCCGGCCGGTGGCCGAGAGGGCGACGCCGCGGGCGTAGTGCAGCATCGCGGTCGTCACGCAGTACAGACGCGGGTCGTCCGGCAGTGGCAGGGCGAGGATGTCCGCCCAGCGGCCGAACCGGATCAGGACGTGCACCCGCATGGCCAGGAAGGCCTCCAGCCAGTCGGCCATCGGCGGGCTCTCCACCCGCAGCAGTTCCCCGGGAACGGACGCCTCCAGGCGGGCCGCGGCGTCGAGGGCGACCTCGTACCGGCCCAGGAACATCGCGCCGTAGATCTTGAAGTGGTGGTTGTGCGCGCGGTAGAGGGTGTAGAAGTTCATCGCCCCCGACCGCGCCAGGAACTTCTCGTCGGCGGCGATCGCGGCCTCGTTGTCCGACACCACGCGGCGGTAGTCGCCGCACAGCACTTCGAGGTGCGAGGGCATGTGCAGCAGGTGCCCCGCGTCCGGGACCAGGCCGCGCAGCCGGTCGGCGACCGTGAGGGCCGCCTCGGGGGTGGGCGACATCTCCATCAGGTGGATGTAGAGGTGCACGACGCCGGGGTGGTCGCGGCCCCCCTCCGCGGCCAGGGCACGCTCCAGCACCTCCTTCGCCGCCAGGGTGCGCGCGCCCTCCGCGGGCAGCCCGGTGCGCAGGTCCCACAGCTGCCAGGGTGTCAGGTTCATCAGGGCGTCCGCGTAGAGGGCCGCCACGTCGAGGTCGTCGGAGGCCAGTTCGTACGCGGTGCGCATGCCGTCGGCGTACGGCGGGTTCCACACCGAGCAGTCCTCGACGGCGCTCGCCTGCGGGTAGCGGGCGCGCAGGGCGCCGATCAGGGCCCGCTCGACCGGCGTGGCCCGACCGGCCAGGTCGTGGGCGCGTTCGACGGCGGCGTGGGTGCGGTCGACGGTCCGGGTCAGCTCCTCGGTGTCGAAGGCCTCCCACGGCTTGTTGTAGTTGGGGCCGAGTGCGTGGGCGATGCCCCAGTGGGCCATGGCGCAGTCCGGGTCCGCCGCGACGGCGGCCTCGAAGCAGGCGACCGCCTCCTCGTGGTGGAAGGCGTACGTCCACACCAGCCCACGGTCGAACCACCGCTGGGCCTCGGGCGACGAGGTCGTCACCGGGCGCCCGTGGCCTCCCAGGTCGTAGTAGTCCATGAGGGGACGTATACCGCACCCGGGACGGTCGCGGAGCGCTTCGGCGGACGGTCGCGACCGGTGTCCCCGCCGGGCGCGGGCGCGACCGGCGGGGGTGGGGGGACGGGAGTGGCGCGGATCAGCCGAAGTCGACGTCGCTGCACAGGAAGTACGTCTGGTCCATGTGCGAGGCCTGCCAGATCGTGTAGACGACGTGCCGGCCGCTCAGTCCCGAGGTGCTCACCGGGATCTCGTAGTTCTGACTGGGCCCGTAGCTGCCCGTGCGCGCGACCTGTTGAAGGTCTCCCCAGGTCAGCGCCTGGGTGGCGGGGTCGAAGCCCTGCTTGGTGACATAGACCAGGAAGTAGTCGGCGCCGTGGCTGGCCTGGTCGTAGAGCTTGACGGTGAAGTCGTCGGCAATGTCCGTGGTCTGCCAGGGACCCACGGCGTCCAGGGAGTTGTAGCGCCCGCTCTCGGTCCGGCCGCCGCTGCAGAGCTGGCCGTCGGGGACGACCGCCTCGAAGTTGCCGGCCGAGCCGTTGCGGTAGAGGCCGTTCCAGTTCCACATGGCGTTGGGGTTGTCCTGCCACGCCTGCCAGCACATGGGGTCCTCGTCGGCCATGGCCGGGTTCTGGAAGTCGTCGCCCCAGCGCTCCCAGCAGCCGTAGTTGCGGGAGGCGGGATCGACGACCGAGCCGTGGGCGACGGCGGTGCCGCTCCAGGGGATCAGGGTGAGCAGGACCGCGGCCACTGTGCTGAGGGCCAGGGTCGTCGCCCGGCGGGTCCTGCCGGCGAGATTCGTTTTGGCGCGATCATGACAAGTCATGAGGCATCCTTCTTCCGCGTGGGGGGACAGCGAGGAACAGGAACTCGCGAGCAGCAGTGGGAGCGCTCCCAAGGTCTGTTCGAAGACCAGGCTGCGCCCGGGTGCGGGAATTGGCAACATCCCGAATGAGCCAAACGGCGAGTGGGCGGGGAACGGCCCCGCCCACCCACGCTCATGCACTCATGCGGCTCCCACAGCCGTTACGGCGCGCGCCGCCTGGAACGGAGCAACAGCACGCATCCCCCGGCGAACAGCACGCCGCCGACCGCCGCGGGCCACAGCCCTAGTCCGGAACCCGTCTCGGCGAGGCCGCCCTGCGCCTGCGGTGCGGGCGCGGGCCCGGTGCTACTCACCTCGTTCGGGGCGTCGGCGGATGTCGTCGCGGCCCTGGGCTCCGCGCTGGCGGATGCGTCGGCGTCCTGGCCCTCGGCCGGGGGCGCGGGCTCGTCCCCGCCGGTCCGCCCGTCGTTCCGCTGCTCGTTCTGGCCCTCGTTCTGGCCCTCGTTCCGCTGCTCGTCCTGCTCCTCGTTCTGGCCCGGGGCCTTCCCGGCGTCCTTCCCGCCTGTCTGACCGTCCTGGCCGTCCTGGCCGTCCTGCCCATGCTGGCCGGTGTCCGCGGGTGCCGAGGCCGTGGCGGTCTGCTCGGCCGGGGGCCCGGCGGTCTGCCCGTCGTCGTTGCCGCCGGGCTGTCCCCCGTCGTTGCCGCCGGGCTGTTCCGCGCCCTGGCCCGGCTCGGACCCCGGAGGTGTGTCCGGACCGCACTCACGACCGGAGTTGATGCATTCGACCATCTCGCGCATCAGGTCCTCGTCGAAGACGTTGATGAAGTCGCTGTGGTCCGTGACCGGCTTGTGCAGCTGCTCGGGGAAGGAGTCCACGGCGAACAGCGGAACGGTCCTGCCCCCGTCCTCCAGGCTGGGCGCGGCCACGTCGTAGACGACCCGCTGCACCAGTCGCGGAACGGCCCGGAACCCCTCCGGGCAACTGCCGTCGGCGCCCGCGAAGGCCATGTGGGTACGGTGGTTGGCGCTGTCGATGTTGCGGCCGTCCCAGCAGCTCTGGAAGGTGAAGGTGCGCACCACGTCGCTGCCCGACGGACAGAGCGGGTACTTGTCCTTCAGCTGCCGGTCCTCGAAGCCGGTGCAGCTCCAGGAGGCGTTCGCGTTGGTGTTGCCGTTGACGAACGCCTTGGCGTCGCCGGTGATGATGCGCAGCAGCCTCGGCATCTCGGTGACCTGGCCGCGCTCGTTGCCCTCGAACGTGAGGGTGACCTCGGCCGGCGTGACGATCTCGCCCGCGTTGCCCTCGATGCCGCCGCCCGGTGACTGGGCGTCCTGTTCGGCGGTGCCGTTCTGGAGCCGCAGCACGGGCCAGTAGTACGAGGACTTGTCACCCTGGTCGGCGCAGCTCGTGTCACCGGCGGCCAAATCCTCGTCGCTGGCGAAGGCGTCGTTGGCCTGGTTGCCGACGTAGTCGTGGAAGTGGTGGGCACCGTTGCCGACGCCGGGGGCGGCGATCAGGTTGTCCGAGTTGAACAGGCCCTCGGCGTTGACGCCGCAGCTGGTGGCGAAGGAACCGGTCGAGGCCTTCTTCTGCCGGGGCGCCGGCGCGGCGTTGGGCTGTACGGACTCGATGTCGACGTAGTCCGCCGCCACGGGGCCGTTGCCGGCCTGTCCGCCGTTGCCGGGCTGCTGCTGCCCGTCACCGGGCGTTTCACCCTTGCCTTCCTGCTGCCCCTGCTCCTGCTCCTGCTCCTGCTGGGCCGGGCTGCCGCTCCCCGCGTCCGCCGACGCGATCTCGGTGCGGCGCAGGGTGCACTCGGCCAGGGTGTCCAGGCCCTCCGGACGGTCACCGGCCTTGTCGATGGCGGCGGCGATGCGCTCGATCGTCGCCGCGCGTTCCTTCTTCAGCGGGTCGAGGATCGCGCCCTCGTCGAGCGTGCCGTCGTCCGCGGTGCGGGCGGCCTCCTGAAGCCCGCGGTAGGCGGCGGCGATCTGCTCGTCGAGCTGGGCGAGTTCGGTGTCCACCTCCGGCCTGGCCTGCTCCGGAACGGCCGTGAGCCGCTCGGTCAGGTCGGGGCAGTCGACGGTGGCCGCGACCCCGGAACTGCCCAGCGGAACGGCGGCGTTGCCGGACTCGGTCGCGGAGGCGAAGACGTTCACGGCCACCAGTCCGCTGCCCCCCAGTATCAGCGCGACCGCTCCGAAGGTCGCGCGCCGCGCCCCGGTCGGGCGTCTGCGCCTGTTGTGTCCCAAGGCGTGCTCCTGTGTCGTGACGGACTCGGACATGAAATGCCCCCGGCTCCATACGGAACCGGGGGCCGGAGCGTTCAAACGCCGCAGGGATTCTCAGCTTTCCCTCACTTCACGGGCGCAGCACCAGCCGGATCGGGTCGCCCTCCTTCTTCTCCAGCCGGGCGACCGCCGCGGCGGCCTCGGCGAGCGGCAGCACCCCGCTGACGGACCCGGAGAAGTCCAGCCGTCCGCCCTGGATCAGCCGCAGGAGCTGTGGCAGGGCCACCGGCATGTCGGAGCCGTAGTGGCCGAGGATGCGCTGCTGGAGGTAGCTGAACCGGGTCCCGTCCGTGATGGTGAGCGGCTTGTCGGTCAGACCGGCCAGGACCAGTCGCCCCTTGGGCGCGAGGACGGAGACCGCCTGCTCCCGCACCGGCGGCACGCCCGCGAAGTCGAAGGCGGCGGCGAGCCCCGCGCCGCCCGTCGCCGCACGGACCGTCTGCCGCAGCTCCGGGTCGGCGGAGTCCAGGGCCAGGTCGGCGCCCGCGGCCAGGGCCCGTTCGCGGGCGACGGGGTTGGGGTCGACGGCCACGACCGGGCAGGCACCGATCGCCCGGAGCAGTTGCACGGCGTGGACGCCGAGGCCGCCGACGCCCCACACGCCGACCGCCTCGGCGGGCCGGACCTCCCCGGTCTCGGTGATCGCGCCCCACGGGGTGGACACGGCGTCCGGGATGATCGCGCCCTGTTCGAAGGGGATGGCGTCCGGCAGCGGCGTCATGGCGTCGGCGACGGAGAGGGCGTACTCGGCCCAGCCGCCGTCGTAGTCGACGCCGCGGGTGTAGGTGACACCGTCCCGCTTCTCGCCGGCGTGCAGCACCACCCGCTGCCCCGGCGACCAGGCGGTGACGCCCGCCCCGGTCTCGGCGACGGTGCCGGAGACCTCGTGGCCGAGGGTGACGGTGTCGCCCCGGAGGAGGAGCGGGGTGAGCGTGCCGTCGATGAGGTGCACGTCGGACAGGCAGACGCCGGCCGCCTCGACCTTGACCAGCACCTCCCCCGGGCCCGGCTGCGGGCGGGGCACCTCTTCGAGCCGCAGCGTGCGGCTCGGGACGTGCAGGCGGGCGGCGAGCATCTGCGCCATGACAGGACCTCCTCGGTGCGGCGGCGACCGCCGGACGGTCCCCAACGGTCCATCGCAGGTCGACTTGCGTTAACCGTACACCCAATGCAAGCCCGCTTGCTTTAAGCTGGTCCGATGAGCTCACCGGAACCGTCCGCCCCGCCCCTGCGCCGCCGTGGGGAGCGCATGCGGCAGGCCGTGCTGGCGGCCACGGTGGAGCTGCTGTCGAGCCAGGGCCTGGCGGGTGCGACGGTCGGCGCCGTGGCCCGCGCTGCCGGGGTGCACGAGACCTCCGTGTACCGGCGGTGGGGCACGCGGGAGAACCTGATCCTGGACGCGCTGACGACGGAGCTGGACGCCGCGCTGCCGGTCCCGGACACCGGGCGGGTCCGGGACGACCTGCTGGCGTTCTTCGCCGCCCTGGCCCGCCTGCTGGGCACCCCGCAGGGCCGCGCGCTGCTGCGGCTGAGCGTCGAGCACGACGACACCCTGGAGGACCGGCGCGGCCCCTACTGGAGCGAGCGTCTCGACCGCGCCGTGGTGATGGTGCGGCGGGGCGTCGAGCGGGGCGAGCTGGCCGCGGACACGGATGCCGGGCTGCTGATCGAGGCGGTCAGCGGTCCGCTGTTCGTGCGGGTGCTGCTCAGCGGGGCGCCGCTGGACGACGTACTCGTACGGGGGCTGGTGGACCTGGCCCTTGCCGGGGCCCGTCCGCGGTGAGCGGTCCGCCCCGTGCCGGACCGTGCGGGTGGCGACGGCCCGGATCGGGGCACCCGGTGGCCGTGAGGGGCGCGGGTGCGCCGAGGACGGAGGAACCATGGACGGCAGCAGGCCGCTCGCCCTGGTCACCGGGGCGTCCAGCGGAATCGGGTACGAGCTGGCCGCCTTGTTCGCGGAGCACGGCTACGACCTCGTGGTCAACGCCGAGGACGAACGGCTGGAGCAGGCCGCCCGGCGGCTGCGGGAGACGGGCGTGGAGGTACGGGCCGTACGCGCGGACCTCAGGGACCCCGACGGCGTGGACCGGCTGATCGCCGCGCTGACCGGGCTCGCGGTGGACGTGGCGGCCCTCAACGCCGGGGTCGGGCAGGGCGGCGCCTTTGTCGACACCGACCTCGCGGACGACCAGTCCGTCATCGACCTCAACGTGACCTCGACCGTGCGGCTCACCAAGCCCCTCCTGCGGGACATGGTGGCGCGCGGGGTCGGGCGGCTCATGTTCACGTCCTCGGTCGCGGCGACGATGCCGGGCTCCTTCCAGTCGGTCTACAACGCGTCGAAGTCGTTCGTGCAGTCCTTCGCGCAGGCACTCCAGGAGGAGGTCGGGGACACCGGTGTCACGGTCACCTCCTTCATGCCGGGGCCGACCGAGACCGACTTCTTCCGCCGGGCCGGAATGACGGACACCAAGGTCGGCACCATGCCCAAGGACGACCCGGCGCAGGTCGCCCGGCAGGCGTTCGACGCCGTCATGAAGGGCCGCGGGAAGCTGGTCACCGGCTCGGCGAAGACCAAGGCCCAGGGGGTGGCGGACAAGGTGCTGCCGGACCGCGTCAAGGCCGCCGTACACCGCCGGATGGCCGAACCGGAGACGGCGCGGGACGGGAACGGCTAGGGCCTGTCTGACAATTCGCGTCGTCGCCCGGAGGGCCCCTTGTCGGCGGCTCGCGACCGGTGGAACGATGCCGGGGCACCGGCTCACCGCACCGAAGGGACCGACCGTCGTGACCGACGACCAGGAACGCCCGCGGGCGGCCGCCGCGTTCGACGCGCTGGGCGTCGAGTACGAGAAGGCGTTCGGCGCGTCGAAGACGCACCGCCGCTCGCTGGAGTGGCTGCTGGCACGGCTCGCGCCGGGCAGCCGGGTGCTGGACGTGGGCAGCGGCACGGGGCGGCCCACCGCCGAGACCCTCGCCGGCGCCGGGCACGAGGTGCTGGGCGTCGACATCTCCCCGGTCATGGTGGAGCTGGCCGCACGGCAGGTGCCCGCCGCCACGTTCCGGTGCGCCGACATCCGTGACGTACCGCTGGCGGACGGCTCGTTCGACGCCGTCTGCGTGTACTTCTCGCTGCTCCAGCTCGACCGGGCGGAACAGCAGGACCTCGTCCGGCGTCTGGTGCGGTTGCTGAAGCCTGGGGGATACCTGGTCCTGGCCACCGTGCCGCTGGACGTGGAGGGCGTCGACGCCACCTTCATGGGTCAGCCGGTGCGCGTCACCAGCTTCCCCGCACAGGAGCTGATCGCCCTGGCCGAGGAAGCCGGGCTGGAGGTGCTGGCGCAGGAGGCGGCGATGTTCACCCCGTCCCACCCCGAGGCCCGGCCGGAGCCGCACCTCTTCCTGCACTGCCGGCGCCCGGGGCAGCCCCGGATGGGGTAACCGGGCACGCCAGGACCGGGGTCCCACGGTCACAGTGGGCACATGACAGAACCTGGCGAGCGACGGCGCCGCACCACTTCCACCACCACGCGCGAGCGTGGCGTGCGCGACGCCCGGGACGCCGCCCGGCACGCCGCCGACGCCCTGTCCGAGCTGATCCGGCACCACCTGGAAGGGGTCTCCGCGGTGTGCCGGAGCGAGGACGGCGGCTGGATCGTCAACGTGGACGTGCTGGAGGTGGCGCGCATCCCCGACACCACCAGTCTGCTCGCCACCTACGAGGTCGAGCTGGACCCGGCGGGCGACCTGCGCCAGTACCGCAGGATCGCGCGCTACCGGCGCGGGGCCCAGGACCAGTGAGCGGACCGTGAGGCCCGCACCCGGAAGGACCACCGCATGATCACCTACGACGACGAGGTCGTCTGCGCGCCCCGCGCCGGAACCCTCTACGACGTCCTCGAACTCATCCTCGACCGCGGCATGGTGATCGACGTCTTCGTGCGCGTCTCCCTCGTGGGCATCGAGATCCTCAAGGTGGACGCACGCATCGTGGTCGCGAGCGTCGACACCTATCTCCGGTTCGCCGAGGCCTGCAACCGGCTGGACCTGGAGCACGACGTGCGCTCCAAGACCGTGCCCGAGATGTTCGGCAGCCCGATGGCCAAGACCGTGGGCAAGGCCGGTGCCAGGCGCACGGCACGCTCCCTCACCGACAAGGTGCGTGACGTCCTCACGCCCGAGCACGAGCACGACGAGGGGCCGGAGGAGACGGAAGACCGTCCCCGCGCGGGCGCCGAGCGCGGCAGGAGCACGCAGCGGTCCCGCAGCCGGCCCGCCGCGCGCACCCGCGACGAGGACGACCGCCCCCGTTCCCGCTCCCGCCGGCGCACCGAGGAGGAGGACCGATGACCGCGCCCGCCGCCACGACTGCCCCCGGAGCCGCTCCCGGGGCGGCCCCCGTACCGAAGGCCCTGTACGTCTACGGCATCACCCCGGCCGGAGTCCGCACCCCCCGCTCCGCGGGCGTCGACGGCGCCCCGGTACGGCTGCTGACGGAGTCCGGGCTGTGCGCCGCGGTGTCCGCCGCGCCCCCGCGGCTGCGGCCCCGGCGCCGTGACCTGCTGGCCCACCAGGCCGTCCTGGACGAACTGGCGGCGCAGGGGCCGGTGCTGCCCATGCGGTTCGCGGTCCTCAGCCCGCGCACCGACGCCCTGCTCTCCCAGCTGCGCTCCGACGCGGCCCACCTGACGGCACAGCTGGACGGTGTACGGGGATGCGTGGAATTCAACGTCAAGGGGACGGTGGTCCCCGGCCACTTCGCCGACCTGGTGCGCCGGGACGACAAGCTGCGGACCCTGGCCCTGCGGACCCGGCGCCGGCCGGACTACGAGGCCAACGTCCGGCTGGGCGAGGCGATCGCCCTGGGTGTGCGCCGCGAGGCGCGGCGCACGGCCCGGGAGGTCGTCGACCGGCTGGCCCCGCTCGCCGTCCGTACGGTCCAGGGCGCGACCGACGACGAGCAGGTGCTCAGCGCGTCGTTCCTGCTGCGTTCGGCCGACGAACCGCGGTTCAGGGAGGCGGTGGCCGCACAGGCCCGGGACCGCGGAGACCGGCTGGCCCTCAGCGTGACCGGTCCCCTGCCCTGCTACAGCTTCGTCGACCCGCGCCCCGCGGCACCGGCCGGCCGGTGACGGCGTGGGCATCGTGAGCGGTCTCCTCCTGCTGCCCCTCGCGCCGGTGCGCGGCACGGCGTGGATCGCCGACCACCTGCTCCAGGAGGCCAGGCGCCAGGCCCATGACCCACGCGTCGTACAGGCGCGGCTGGCCGCACTCAACCGGGCCCTGGACGAGGGCGCCATCGACGAGGCGGCCTTCGAACGGGAGGAGGAGCGCCTCCTCACCCTCCTCGAACGCCCGGCCAGGTCCACCAGGCCTGCGACCACCACGAATCAATCGCGGAGACGACACCTATGAACGACAGCAGGACGGCCATGGCGGCTGCCGTGGCGGGCGGCTATCTCCTGGGGCGCACGAAGAAGGCCAAACTCGCCTTCGCGGTCGGCTCCTACCTGGTGGGCCGACGGGTCGGTCTCTCCCCCGGCCAGGTGCTCGGCCAGGGGCTGGGCAGTCTGCAACGGGCGCCGCAGTTCCAGGAGTTGACCGACCAGGTCCGGGGCGAGCTGCTGACCGCCGGACGCGCGGCCGTCACCGCCGCGGCGAACCGCCGGCTCACCACCCTGGCGGACACGCTCCGCGACCGTACCGACGCGCTCACCGGCGAGGGCCGACGGGACGACGGCGGCGACGACACCTGGGACGAGGACGCCTACTTCGACGAGGAGGACCGGGCGGAAGACCGGCGGCCCGCGCCGGAACCGCCCCGGAAGACGGCCAAGAAGGCCGCGCCGCGCAAGGCGGCGCCTCCCGCGAAGAAGGCCGCGAAGAAGACGGCCGCCAAGAAGGCGGCGCCGGGGAAGCGGACGGCCGGTCCGGGCGTCCGGCGCGGGGGTGGGCGCGCATGACCCCCGACCGGAAGGGCGACGGCGGACCGTCTCCCCTCGGCGACCTCAAGGACGCCCTGGGCGGCTACCTGTCCGCCGCGGGGCACGGACTCGTCGGCAGGGCGGGTGACCGGCTCGGCTCCCTGACCGACCGCCTGACCGAGTCGGCCGACGGCGGTGGTTCCAAGGGCGGGGCCGGTGGTTCGAAGGGCGGATCCGATGGTTCCAAGGGCGGATCCGGTGGCTCCAAGGGCGGCGGCAGCGTCAAGGCGACGCACATCATGGAGACCGTCGACATCGGCGTCCCCCTGCGCACCGTCTACGACCAGTGGACGCAGCTACAGGACTTCAGCGACTTCACCAAGGGCGTGCAGAGCGTCAGCCCCCACGACGAGGTGACCTCGGACTGGACCGTCAAGATCGCCTTCTCGACCCGCAGTTGGAAGGCGACCGTCCAGGAGCAGGTCCCCGACCAGCGGATCGTCTGGACCTCCGAGGGCGCCAAGGGCAGTACCAACGGAGTCGTCACCTTCCACGAGCTGGCGCCCCGGCTGACCCGGGTCGTCGTGGTCGTCGAGTACTACCCGGCGGGCTTCTTCGAGAAGACCGGCAACCTCTGGCGCGCCCAGGGCCGGCGGCTGCGACTGGACCTGAAGCACTTCGCGCGACACGTGACCATGACGGACGACGAGGAGATCGAGGGCTGGCGCGGCGAGATCCGCGACGGCGAGGTCGTCAAGAGCCACGAGGAGGCGCTGGAGGAGGACGAGGACGCGGCGGACGAGTACGAGGACGACGAAGGCGAGGACGAGGACGAGGACGACGAGGACGGTGAGTACGACGAGGAGGAGCCGTATGCGGACGAGGACGAGGACGAGGACGACGACGAATACGAGGACGAGGACGCCGAACGTGCCCGCCCGCGTCGCTGACGACGTCGCCGCGGGGAGTACGCGGTGACGGACCTCGACCACCGGTACCCCGGCCAGGACACCGAGCCCTACGGGCCGCCCTCCGGCAGCCTCGCCGACCTTCTCGAACGCGTCCTCGACAAGGGCATCGTCATCGCCGGCGACATCAAGATCGACCTGCTCGACATCGAACTGCTGACGATCAGGCTGCGGTTGTTCATCGCCTCCGTGGACACCGCGAAGGAGGCGGGCATCGACTGGTGGGAGACCGACCCCGCGCTGTCGTCCCGGGCCGCGCGGGACGCGCTCGCCGAGGAGAACGCGCGGCTGCGG
The DNA here is from genome assembly GCF_055635195.1 of Streptomyces sp. NPDC111628. Taxonomy (NCBI): domain Bacteria; kingdom Bacillati; phylum Actinomycetota; class Actinomycetes; order Kitasatosporales; family Streptomycetaceae; genus Streptomyces; species Streptomyces sp. NPDC111628. Next base: position 604,988 of record NZ_JBVKBZ010000003.1, read on the forward strand.
GAGCGCCTGGACGCCCTGGAGGGGGCCGCCGGGGAGACGACGGGAGCGGTGCGATGAGCGCGCCCGCCGCAGGGCCGACGGCCCCCGGACTGGTGTGCGCGTTCGCCGTCACCCGGACCCCGCCGGACCCCGCCGGGCTGGCGGCGGCGAGGGGGCACGAGGAGGGCGGTGCGCTGCGCGTGCTGCGCGCGGGCGACCTGTGTCTGGTTGTGCAGGACGTCCCGGCCGCCCTGTTCGGCGAGGAGGCGCTGACCGAACGTCTCAACCGGCCCGCGGACCTGGAGCGCTGCGCCCGCGCCCATCACCGGGGCGTCGAGGCCGCGGCCGGGCGGGGCCCCGTGGTGCCGCTGCCGATGGCGACCCTGTACCGCGGCGACCGGACCGCGGAGCGGGCGGTGGCCGCCCGGCGGCCGGTGCTGGACACGCTGCTCGACCGTCTCCGGGACCGTACCGAGTGGGCGGTGAAGGTGCACGTCGCCGAGGCGACGCCCGAGACCGACACGGACACCGGCGCCTCCACGGACACCGGCGCCCCCGCGGGGCCGGGCAGTGGTGGCCGTGCCTACCTCAGCCGGGCCAGCGCACGACGGCGGGAGCGGCAGGGTGCCCACGGCAGGGCGCTGGCCGAGGCGGAGGCCGTCGACGCGGCACTGCGGTCCCACGCGGTCGCCGCGACACGGCACCGGCCGCAGAGCGAGCGGCTGACGGGCCGCCGCGCCCCGCAACTGCTGAACGTCGCCTACCTGGTGGAGGACGCGCGGCGCGCGGACTTCACCGCCGCCCTGGCGCGGTTCACCGCCGACGGGCGGCACCCGGCCGTGCGGGTGGAGGCCTCGGGCCCGTGGATCCCGTACTCCTTCGCCCGCTGGGACGAGGACCCACGGCCGGGCCCGGACCAGGAGACCCCTTCATGACCGTCCCGGACGCCCGTACGCCTGGCCCCGCTCCCGTGCCCTGGGGCGGACCGGAGCCCTACGCACCGGTCGGTGTGCCCCTGGTCGACCTGCTGGACCGGGTGCTGGCGACCGGGGTCGTGGTCAGCGGCGATCTGGTCCTGGCCGTCGCGGACGTGCCGCTGGTGCGGGTCTCCCTGCACGCGCTGCTGTCGTCGGTGAACGAGCGGATGCCCGCTCCCTGGCCGGACAGCGGGCCGCTGTGACCGCGCCCCGGGACCGTGCCGCCCATGCCCTCGACCTGGATCCCGAGCGGGTGACGAACGACCTGGCCGCGCTGGTCCTCACCGTGGTGGAACTGCTGCGCCAGCTCATGGAACGCCAGGCCGTGCGCCGCTTCGACGAGGGGACGCTGAGCGCGGAGCAGGAGGACCGGCTCGGCACGGCGCTCATGCTGCTCGACGAGCGCATGGACGACCTGTGCGCCCAGCACGGCCTCAGCCGCTCCGACCTGAACCTCGACCTGGGCCCGCTGGGCCCCCTCCTCGCCGACCCGGAACCGTAGGGACACCGGCACCCGGTCCGAGCGATCGTTATGATGGCGCGGAATCGCTCAAACGAACATTCTCGGGTGGGGAGACCTGATGCGGGAGCCGGTCGATCTCAGGCGCCAGCGGATACTGGCGGCGGTCCAATCGCGCGGTACCGCGCGGGTGCGTGACCTCGCCGACGAGTTGCAGGTCTCGGTGGTCACCGTGCGCCGGGACGTCGAGGAGCTGACGCGCGAGGGCAGGCTGAGCCGCGGGCACGGGGTCGTGCGGTCGACGCTGCCGGCCCGGGAGAGCGCCCCCGAGTCGGTCCCGGCGGCCGGGGACCGGGTGGCCGTGGTGGTGCCCGTGCGGCACTCGTACCTGACGGAGACCCTGCACGGGGCCCGGACGGTCCTGGAGCGGGCGGGGGTACGCATGGCGCTGCACCTCGCGCCGCAGGCGTCCGGTGCCGAACGCCCGCTGGTGGAGCGGGCGCTGGCGGACGGAGCGGACGGGCTGCTGATCGCACCGCGGTGGCGCGGCCGGGCCGACGAGGAGGCCGACCACGAGTGGCTGGCCGGGACCGGCGTGCCGACGGTGCTGATGGAGCGCCGCCCGTGGCGCGGCAGCGCGCTGCACGCCCTGGACTCGGTCTGCTCGGACCACTGGTACGGGGCGCACCTGGCGGTGGAGCACCTGGTGGGACTCGGGCACCGGCGGATCGTGGTCGCCACCCGGCACGACAGCCCCACCGCCCGTTCGCTGCGTGCCGCCTTCACGGAGATCGCCGGGGCGCATCCCCTGGTGGAGCGGTGGGCGTGGACACTGGTCGCGCCGGAGGCCGGGGCCGACGGGCCGTACTCGGCGGACGAGACGGCCGAACCGCCGGCGCTGATGCGCAAGGTGGGCGCGACCGCGATGGTGCTGCACGGTGACGTGGACGCGCTGATGGTCGTCCAGCGCCTCGCGGAGGAGGGGGTGCGGGTGCCCGAGGACTGCTCGGTGGTCGCGTACGACGACGTGGTGGCCGGTCTTGCCTCGCCCCCGCTGACGGCCGTGTCGCCGCCGAAGGCCGAGGTCGGTCACGCGGCGGCGGAGCTGCTGCTCCAGCGGCTGTCCGAAGGGCCCGGGAGCCGGGTGCCGGGCCGGCGGGTGGAGCTGCTGCCGCGGCTGAAGGTGCGCGGCTCGACAGACCCTTTGCTCGAACCGCTTGGCGAATGAGCGTTTGAGCGTTTCATTTTCTTCTGATCGATCTATTGACCGTTTGAGGCAGGGCGTTCAGGATTCCGGTGTCTCGAAGAGTCGTGTCCGCACCCGCGCGGACCCGCAGGAGCCGCGGAGGCGCCATGCCCGGACGACCCAGCCGTCGCTCCGTGCTCGCCGCGATGACCGCCGTACCCCTTGCAGGAGCCGCGAGCGCCTGCAGCGGGGGGAACAGCGCATCGTCGGCCCGCACGGGCACCACCACCCGCATCACCTTCTGGTCCGCCCTGCGCGGCAGCCAGGAGGTGGTCGATGCGTTCAACCGCACCCACCGCACGGTCCAGGTGGAGTTCCAGCAGATCCCCTCCGGCGGGCAGGGCGGCTACGCCAAGCTCAGCAACGCCGCCCGGGCGGGGAACGCGCCCGATGTCGCCACCCTGGAGTATCCGCAGGTCCCGGGGTTCGCCATCGACGGCGTCGCCCGCGACATCACCGACCTGATGAGCGACGGCCTGCGCCGCAAGCTGCTGCCGCAGGCGCTCGGCCTGACCACCTTCGAACGCCGGGTGTTCGCCGTGCCGCTGGACGTCGAACCCATGGTGATGCACTACCGCGCCGACCTGTTCGACCGCTACGGGCTCGAAGTCGCCCGCACCTGGGACGAGTTCGCCGAGCAGGCCGCGACGGTGCACCGCAAGGCACCCGACCGCCGGCTGGTGCTCTTCCCGACCGACGGGATGACGCAGTTCGCGTGCTACGCGTGGCAGGCGGGCGCCCAGTGGTTCGACACCTCGAAGGGCGCCTGGAACGTCTCCCTCGCCGACGCGCCCTCCCGGCGGGTCGGCGAGTACTGGCAGGGTCTGATCGACCGGGACGACGTCTTCATGAACGCCGTCGAGAGCCGGCAGTCCGACGCGCAGATCGGCAACGGACTGGTCCTCACCCGGCTCACCGGCGCCTGGGACGCCGGCGCCCAGATGAACGCGCGGCCGGGGCAGAAGGGCCAGTGGCGGATCGCGCCGCTGCCGCAGTGGGACACCGGCAGTCCCTCGGCCGGCACGCACGGCGGCTCGACCTTCGCGATCACCGAGGACAGCGAGCACCCGGAGGCCGCCATGGAGTTCATCGAGTGGCAGGTCTCCCACCCCGACGCCCTGCGCGCCCGGCTCTCCAGCGGCACCAGCAGCCAGTACCCGGCCGCCCCCGGCCTGGTCGCGGTGGGCCGCGAGGCCTTCGACCGCTCGTACTACGGCGGTCAGGACATCTACACCCTGTTCGAGCAGGAGGCCGAGAAGATCGGCGACCAGTGGCTCTGGGGCCCGCGGATGAGCGCCACCCAGAAGGTCATGCAGGACTCCTTCGCCCGCGTCGGCGGCGGCCAGGGCAGCCTCGTCGAGTCGCTGCGCACCGCGCAGGAGGGCACCATGCCCGACCTCAAGGCCCTCGGCCTGTCCACCACCCAGCACAGCACCTGAGCCGACGAAAGGCAGGTGACACACCCATGACCACGACCACCCACTCACGGGTGCCGGCCGGCGCCGCCCGCGCCGCCTCCCCGGCACCCTCCGACTCGGGCCTGCGGGCCCGCAGAGCGGCCAAGCGCCGTCAACTGACCGCCGCCGGCGTCCTCATGACGCCGTTCTTCGCCCTGCTGGTCACCGTCTTCCTGATCCCCGTCGGCACCGCCGTCTACCTCAGCTTCTTCAGCGACGACCAGCCCGGTCTCGGCTTCGGCCCGGAGCGCCAGGTCTTCGTCGGGCTGCGCTCCTACGCGGCCGTGCTCACCGACCCCACCTTCCTCGGCGGGCTCGGCACGGTCGCCCTGTACTGCCTGATCTACATCCCGCTGATGGTCGTCGGCGCGCTCGCCCTCGCCCTGCTCCTCGACTCGGGCGTGGTCCGGCTGCGCGGCCTCGCCCAGCTCGGCCTCTTCCTGCCGCACGCGGTACCCGGCATCATCGCGGCGCTGATCTGGCTGTACCTGTACACGCCCGGCATCAGCCCGGTGATCGAGCTGTTCGCCAAGGGCGACATCACGATCGACTTCCTGGGCGTGCACACGGTGATCCCGTCCATCGTGAACATCGCCCTGTGGAGCAACCTCGGCTACAACATGGTGGTCTTCTACGCCGCCCTCCAGGCGGTGCCCCGCGAGGTGATCGAGGCGTCCGTCGTCGACGGCGCCGGACCGGTGCGCACGGCGCTCCAGGTCAAGACGCCGCTGGTGCGGGCCTCCATCGTGATGGTCTCGATCTTCACCCTGATCTGGGCGCTCCAGCTGTTCACCGAGCCGATGCTGCTCAGCCAGTCCTCCCCGATGATCAACTCGCGCTTCTCGCCCAGCATGTACATCTACGACGCGGCCTTCACCCGGAACAACTACAGCCTCGCGGCGGCCGCCTCGGTGGTGCTGCTGGTGTGCACCATCGCCCTGTCGTACGGCGTCACCCGCTTCACCAGCCGCGCCGACTCCGAGGAGGCCCGATGAGCGCCGCCGACAGCTCCCTGCTCCGCCCCAAACTGCTGGGCCGGGCGACCGTCAACGTGGTCGTCGCCGTCTCCGTCCTCTACACCCTGCTGCCGGTGCTGTGGCTGGTGCTGGCCTCGACCAAGAACCGCGACGCGCTGTTCAGCAGCGACCTGCTGTCCCTGAGCGACTTCTCCCTCCTGCAGAACCTCAAGGACGTCTTCGCCATGGACGGCGGGCTGTACGGCCGCTGGTACGTCAACAGCCTGCTGTACGCGGTGATCGGCGCCGCCGTCGGCGCGCTGGTGAGCGTGGCCTGCGGCTACGCCTTCGACAAGTACCGCTTCCGGCACAAGGAGAAGCTGTTCGGCCTGGTGCTGGCGGCGGTGATGGTGCCGCAGACGGTGCTCGCGCTGCCGCTGTACCTGATGGCCTCCGAGGCCGGCCTGGTCAACACCTTCTGGGCCGTCTTCATCCCGGTGCTGTTCAATCCGTTCGGCGTGTACCTCGGCCGGATCTTCGCTCGGGGCTATGTGCCCGACGAGGTGCTGGAGGCGGCGCGCGTGGACGGCGCCGGGGAGCTGACCACGTACGCGCGGGTGGCGCTCAGGATGCTCGGGCCCGGTCTGATCACCGTCTTCCTCTTCCAGCTCACCGCGATCTGGAACAACTTCTTCCTGCCCATGGTGATGCTGTCCGACCAGGACCTGTATCCCGTCAGTCTCGGCCTGTACCAGTGGAACAGTTCGGCGTCCGTGTCGCCCGAGTACTACCCCGTGGTGATCATGGGCTCGCTGCTCGCCGTCCTGCCGCTCATCCTCGCCTTCGTGCTGCTCCAGCGTTTCTGGCGCAGCGGCCTGACCGCCGGAGCCGTCAAGTGACCGTGCACGCCCCCGGACCCGGCCACCGGCCCCGTGCCGCCGTGGCCATGTCCCCGGACGCCGCCTCGGCCGTCCTCGACCCCCAGTCCCTCGCCGCCTTCCGCCGGGTCTGCGACCTCGCGCCGTTCCCGGTGCTCGACGACCTGTCCACGGCGCGGGCGAGATCCGTACTGGCGGACGTGGAGCTGCTGATCACCGGGTGGGGCTGTCCGCCGCTGGACGCGGAGGTGCTGCGGTCGGCGCCCCGCCTGCGGGCCGTGGTGCACACGGCGGGCAGCGTCCGCGGGCACGTCACCGACGCGTGCTGGGACCGTGGCGTCGAGGTCTCCTCGGCCGCCGCGGCCAACGCGCTGCCGGTGGCCGAGTACACGCTCGGCATGATCCTGCTGACCGGCAAGCGGGTCCTGGAGCGGGCCCGCGACTACCGGGCCTCCCGGGTCCGCGGGAACTGGCTGCGCACCTCGCGCGGCGTCGGCAACTACCGGCGCACGGTGGGCATCCTGTCCGCCTCGCTGATCGGCCGCCGGGTCGTGGAGCTGCTGCGGCCGCACGACGTCGAGGTCCTGCTGCACGACCCGTACGTGAGCGACGCGGAGGCCGCCGAGCTGGGCGTCGGGAACGTGGGGCTGCGGGAGCTGTTCGAGCGCTGCGACACCGTCAGCGTGCACACCCCGCTGCTGCCCACGACCCGCGGTCTGGTGAGCCGTTCGCTGATCGACGCGATGCCCGCCGACGCGGTGCTGGTCAACACCTCCCGCGGGGCGGTGATCGACCAGGACGCGCTCACCGACGCCGTGCTGGCGGGCCGCATCCGGGCCGTCCTGGACGTCACCGACCCCGAGGCGCTGCCGCCGGACCACCCGCTGTGGGACTGCGAGCACGCCCTGATCACCCCGCACCTCGCCGGCTCCGAGGGCAACGAGTGGCGCCGTCTCGCCGATCTCGCCCTCGCCGAGACGACCCGCTGGGCGTCCGGTACCGGCTTCCTCCACCCCGTACGACGCGAAAGGCTGGCGTTCCTGGCATGAGCATCCCGTTCGAACTGCCCACCGAGGACCGTGCGTCGAGCCCGTACACCGGTTACACCCGGGCCCACTGGGAGGCCGTCGCGGACGGGCTGCTGTGGGCCGCGTGGCGCTGGAGCACCCCGGGCCGCGCCCTGCTCGACCTGCCGGGGCGGCCCTCGCGCTCGGGGGTGCGCTCCGACGGTCTCGAGGGCTTCGCGCGGACCTTCCTCGCGGCGGGCTTCCGCGTCGCGGGGGCGGACGGCGCGGACCCGCACGGCTGGCTGGACCGCTACGCCGAGGGCCTCGCGTCGGGCACCCGCACCCCCGGCCGCGACGACACCGAGTCGTGGCCGCTGATCCTCGACCACGACGTGCAGGGCCAGCCCATGGTGGAGTCCGCCTCGGTGGCACTCGGGCTGCGGCTGACCGCGCCGTGGCTGTGGAAGCGCCTCGACTCCGGCGTCCAGGACCGGGTGGAGGAGTGGCTGCGCGGGGCGCTGCGGCACGTACCGGCGCCCAACAACTGGTACCTGTTCCCGTACACGGTCGCCGGGTTCCTGGAGTCGGTCGGCCGCGGTGACGCCGAGACGGCCGCGGCCCGGCACCGGGCGCTGGAGCTGATGGAGGGCTGGTACCGGGGCGAGGGCTGGTACGCCGACGGTGACGGACGCGCCTTCGACCACTACAACGGCTGGGCGCTGCACCTCTACCCGGTGCTCGACGCCCACCTCGGCGGCGACACCGACGCCCTCGCCCGGTACGGGGAGCGGTTGCGCGCCCATCTCGACGGCTTCGCCCTGATGTTCGGCTCGGACGGGGCGCCGCTGCACTTCGGGCGCTCGCTCACCTACCGTTTCGCCGCGTCGGCGGCCGTCGGCCTGGGCGCGCTGACCGGGCACACCCCGCTGACGCCGGGTGCCTCGCGGCGGCTGGTGAGCGGCAGCCTGCGGTACTTCGTGGACCGCGGGGCGCTGACCGACGAGGGGTTGCTGAGCCTCGGCTGGTACGGCCCGCACGAGGCGACCCTCCAGCCGTACTCGGGCCCGGCCTCCCCGTACTGGGCGTCGAAGGCGTTCGTCTCGCTGCTCGCTCCCGCGGACCACCCGCTGTGGACGGCGCCGGAGGAGCCGGCGCCGGTGGAGGAGGCCGACCGCGTCCTGGCCCTGTCCGCACCGGGACTGCTGGTGCAGGCGACCCGCGCCGACGGGATCGTACGGCTGCACAATCACGGCAGCGACCACGTCCGCCCGCACGAGGGCGAGTCGGCGGCCGAGGACGACCCGCACTACGGCCGGCAGGCCTACTCGACCCGGACGGGTCCCACGGCGCGGGAGAACGTCGCGGACAACCACCTGTCGGTCGAGGTGAACGGCGTCTCGAGTGTGCGGCGCCGCGTCCGTCCGCTGGGGGCGGGAGGCGGCGACGGCTGGGGCTGGGCGGCGTCCTGGCACCGGCCCGTCTTCGCGTCCGGGCCGCCGATGGTGCCGGGACTGCGGGTGGAGAGCGTCACGGTGGCCCGGGGGCCGTACGAACTGCGGGTGCACCGGGTGGTCGGGGCGCCGGCCGGGGCCCGGGTCACCCACACCGGGTGGGCCACCGGTCCCGAGGAGCCCCTGACCTCCACGCTGCACGGCCTGCACGGCTGGGAGCCGGAGGCGGAGACCGTGCGCGCCCCGCAGGGCACGGCGTACGTGCCGTGGGCGGAGCTGCCCCGGCTGTCCGGCCCGGCGGGCGGCACCTCCGTGCACGTCGGCCTGGCCGCGCTGACCGGTGGACCGGTGAGCGTCCCGGCCGGTGCGGCCGTCGCCGAGGTGGTGCCCGGTGAGGACGGCGTGGAGGTCGTCTGGGCGGCCGACGGCGCCCGCACCAGGGTGTCGTTCGAGCCGGTGGCGGTGACACACACGGAGGGTTAGGGCCTGTCCGGTGCTTCGAGGGCCCCGGTCCGCGGTCGCGGCCGGGGCCCTCCGCCGTGCGCGCTCCGCCGTGCGCGTTCCCCCCTGCGCACGCCCCCGGTGGCGTGCCGCGGCCGGGCCGGTGACGCTGGGACGGCACCGGTGAGAAGGAGCCGTCCCCATGCGCAAGTCGTCGTGCACCGTCGTCGCGGCCCTGGCCCTGTCGGTCCTGGGCGCCGCCGGAGCGGAGGCCTCGGTGCCGCGCGCCCCGGGCGTGGCGAGCGACGTGACGGCGACCGAGTGCCTGCAAGGCGGCGGAGGGATCGTCATCACCGCCGACGGGGCCGGGACCGGCTCCCTGACGGCGGTCTGCCGGGGCGGCACCCACGACGGACAGACCATCACCTGAGCCAACCCCCTCCGTTTCCCGCGCCCATGCCTTGAGTCCCGACGGCTGGGTACGCGGTCACGGCCCACCACGGCAGTCGGTACTCGAACACGACCGGGCGCGTGCAGCGGCCCGCCCAGAAACGGAGAAAGGCCGATGAGCGAGGCCAATCCCCTCAAGCGAGTAGCCCGCAAGGTGACCGAGGGCCTGCACGGCGAGGCCGGCGGGCCGCCGGACGGAATCCCCGGCAGGCCCGGCCCCGAGTCGCCCGCCGTCGCCGAGCCCACCGAGCCCCGGGAGCCGCTGCCGCCGAAGCCGGACCAGACCGGCCCGGACACCGTGTCCCCGACCGGTCAGCCCACGGGCGCCGACCAGGCCCGGGTGGCGCAGTCCGGCAGCTACCTGACGAACGCCCAGGGGACTCGGCTGTACGACACCGACCACTCGCTGAAGGCCGGGCCGCGCGGTCCCGTACTGCTCCAGGACCACCACCTGCGCGAGAAGGTCATGCACTTCGACCACGAGCGCATCCCGGAGCGCGTGGTGCACGCGAGGGGCGCGGGCGCGCACGGGGTGTTCCAGAGCTACGGCACGGCGGCCTCGGTGACCAAGGCCGGGTTCCTGGCCGCGGACGTGGAGACGCCGGTGTTCACCCGGTTCTCCACGGTGGTCGGCTCGCGCGGTTCGTCGGACACCGTGCGGGACACCCGCGGGTTCGCGACGAAGTTCTACACCAGTGAGGGTGTCTTCGACCTGGTCGGCAACAACATCCCGGTCTTCTTCATCCAGGACGCCATCAAGTTCCCGGACGTCGTGCACGCGGCGAAGCCGCACCCCGACCGGGAGATCCCGCAGGCGCAGAGCGCCCACGACACCTTCTGGGACTTCGTCTCGCTGCACACCGAGGCGACCCACCACACCATCTTCTTCATGGGCGACCGGGGCATCCCGCGCTCCTTCCGGATGATGGAGGGCTTCGGCGTCCACACCTTCCGGCTGGTGAACGCCGAGGGCGCCACGACGCTGGTGAAGTTCCACTGGAAGCCCAAGCTCGGCGTGCACTCGCTGGTGTGGGACGAGGCGCAGATCATCAACGGCGTCGACCCGGACTTCCACCGCCGGGACCTCGCCGACGCCATCGAGGCGGGCGCGTACCCGCAGTGGGAACTGGGGTTCCAGACCTTCCCCGACAACCCGGAGCAGACCTTCGAGGGCATCGATCTGCTGGACCCGACCAACATCGTGCCGGAGGAGCTGGCGCCGGTGCAGCCGGTCGGGCTGCTGACCCTGAACCGCAACCCGTCCAACTTCTTCGCCGAGACCGAGCAGATCGCCTTCCACGTCGGTCACCTCGTGCCCGGTATCGACGTCACCGACGACCCGCTGCTCGCGGGGCGGCTGTTCTCGTACCTGGACACGCAGATCACGCGTCTGGGCGGCCCCAACTTCCCGCAGCTGCCGATCAACCGGCCGCAGGCGCCGGTCAACGACATGCTGCGTGACGGCATGCACCAGAGCGCCGTGCACCGGGGCGTGGCGCCCTACCGGCCCAACTCCCTGGACGGCGGCTGCCCGTTCACCGCGGGTGCGGACACCGGCGCGTTCGTCGAGGTGCCGGTGCGGGTGCCGGAGGGGAACAAGGTCCGTGAGGCCCCGGAGTCGTTCGCGGACCACTTCAGCCAGCCGCGCCGCTTCTGGCTGAGCATGAGCCCGGTGGAGCGCGAGCACATCATCGGTGCCTACACCTTCGAGCTGGGCAAGTGCTACGAGCAGGCGATCCGGGAGCGGACGCTCCAGGTCCTGGCCAACATCGACCCCGAGCTGTGCGCGGGGGTCGCCGAGGGCCTCGGCCTGCCCGCCCCGGCGCCGACCGTGCCACTCGCCGACGTCGCGCCCAGCCCGGCGCTGTCGCAGGTGGGCGGCGTCTGGCCGCTGGACGGCAGGGTGATCGGCATCGTGACCGGCGGGGCCGACCTGGAGGGCGTGGGCGCGGTGCGGGAGGCGGTGCTGAACGCCGGGATGGTGCCGCTGGTGGTGGCGCCGACCGGCGGCACCCTCGGCTCCGGCGACGCCGCGCTGACCGTCCAGCGCAGCTATGTCACCGCGCGGTCGGTCGAGTTCGACGCGGTGCTGATCGCGGGGACGCCGGACATGGGCGGCGACGCCTACACGCCGCGCGACTACAAGGCCGGGCCGGCGCCCGCGGGGCCGGGGACGGTCGACCCGCGGGTGAGCCTGCTGCTGTCGGAGGCGTTCCGGCACGGCAAGGCGATCGGGGTCTGGGCGGGCGGTGAGCCGGCGCTGGAGGCGTCGGGGGTGCCCGCCGACGCTCCGGGGGTGATCGTCGCCGACTCCGGCACCGCGGCCCTGGAACAGGTGACGGAGCTGATGGGCTCGCACCGGGTGTGGGAACGCTTCACCACGCCGCGGGGCTGAACCGACGGACCGCGGGGCCGGGCGCCGTTGCGGGCGTCCGGCCCCGCGGTGTGTTCAGCACAGGACGCGCAGCGCGCCGGGCAGCACCCTGGCGGTGACGGGTAGGACGGCCTCGACCTCGCCGTCGGCGCCGTAGGGTATCGCCCGGTCCGCCTCGATGCGGACCTCCCGGCCGCGCAGGACGCGTACTTGGGGCCGGTGGACGTGGGCGCCCGTCGACAGTTCGTTCATCAGGGCGAAGAACAGCCGCCGCGGGGCGTCGTGGATCATCACCACGTCCAGCAGGCCGTCGTCCACCCGGGCGGAGGGGGCGACGAGCCGGTTGAAGCCGTAGTAGCCGGAGTTGGCCGCCACCACCGTGTAGCCGCGGAAGGCGTGCTCCTCGCCGTCGACCGTGACCCGGTAGCCCGCCGCGCGCCAGCCCGCCACGGCCCGCACCGCCCCCGCGTAGTAGGAGGCGGCGCCGCGCAGCAGCCGCGCGTGGTTGGCGTGCCGGTTGGCGAGCGCGTCGACCCCGGCGTAGACGCTGCCGAGGACGACGGTGCGGTCGTGGACGGCGGAGGTGACCTCGACGGTGTCGACGGGGCGGGGTTCGCCGTGCAGCAGCACCTCGGCCAGTCCGGCCGGGGCGGTGGGCAGCCGAAGGGCACGGGCGAAGTCGTTGCCGCGCCCGGCCGGGACCAGCCCGAGCACGGTGCCGGTGCCGCTGAGGGCGCCGCCGATCCCGCCCGCCATGCCGTCGCCGCCGACGGCGAGCACCACCCGGCCCCGCTCCCCTGCCTGCCGGGCGAGTTCGCGGGCGTGGGCGAGGCTGTGGCTGTACTCGGTCTCCAGCCCGGCCCCCGCCTCCCGCAGCAGGCGGGCCACCCCGAGGAGCGCGGCGGCCGAGGTGGCGCCGCCCGCGGTGGGGTTGACGACTGCGGTGAACTGTCGCATCGATGTGCCTCCGGGCTGACGGGTGGTGCCGGACTGTTGTCTCACGGGGTGGGAGCGTGCCGTTCGGCGGGGTCAGTCCGCCGGCAGCAGCACCCCAGGGCTGAGCAGTCCGGCGGGGTCCAGGCTCCGCTTGACGGCGCGCAGGGCCTCGACACCGAGGGGGCCCACCTCCCGGACGTACCAGTCGCGGTGGTCGGTGCCCACGGCGTGGTGGTGGGTGATGGTGCCGCCCGCGGCGAGGATCGCGTCGTTGGCGGCGTGCTTGGCCCGGGTCCAGTGCGCGACGGCGTCCTCGCCCTGGGCGGAGACGACCGTGAAGTACAGCGAGGCGCCGTTCTCGTAGACGTGCGAGATGTGGCACATGACCAGGGGCGGGGTGCCGGACTCGGTGAGGGTGGCGGTGAGTGCCTCGCGGACGGCGGTGTACAGGGCGGGGAGGCGGGACCAGAGGGCCGCCGTCTCCAGGGTCTCGGCGAGCGCCCCGGCGTCGAGCAGGGAGTCGCGCAGGTACGGCGCCGAGTAGCGGCCGTGGGCCCAGCGCTCCCCCGGTTCCTCCCCCGCGAAGGTGCCGCCGCTCTCGCGCAGGACCGCGGCGGCGCTCTCGCGGCGGTGCGCGGTGTCCTCCTCGGTGCCCTCGAAGCCGACGACCGCCAGGCATCCGGCGTCCTGGCGCTCCAGGGAGGCGCCGATGGCGTCGGGCTGGGCGAGGCCGATCAGGGTCTCGGTCTCGTCGGACAGCCGCAGCACCGTGGGGCGCGGGCCGTCCTGGGCGAGCCGGCGCAGGGCGGCGCTGCCCGCGTCGAAGGAGGAGAAGCGCCAGCCCTCGTAGCGCCGGACCGCCGGCACGGGCCGGACGCGCACGGTGACGGAGGTGATGACGCCGAAGGCGCCCTCCGAGCCCAGGACGAGCTGGCGCAGGTCGGGTCCGGCCGCCGAGCGCGGGGCGCGGCCCGTGTCGAGGGTGCCCTCGGGGGTGGCGAGGGTGAGGCCGAGGACCATCTCGTCGAAGCGGCCGTAGCCGGCGGAGGCCTGTCCGCTGGAGCGGGTCGCGGCGAAGCCGCCGATCGTGGCCCACTCGTAGGACTGGGGGAAGTGGCCGAGGGTGTATCCGTGTTCGGCGAGCAGCGCCTCGGCCTCGGGGGCGCGCAGGCCTGGCTGGAGGGTGGCGGTGCGGGAGACCTCGTCGAGGTCGAGCAGGCGGTTCATGCGGCGCAGGTCGAGGGCGGCGAACGCGCTCTCGCGTCCGGGGGCGAGGCCGCCGACGACGGAGGTGCCACCGCCGAAGGGGACGAGGGCCAGGCCGTGCTCCGCGCAGGCGGCCAGCACGGCGAGCACCTCGTCGTGACCGTCCGGGAGGACGACGGCGGCCGGGGTGTCGGTGACGTCGCCGGTGCGCATCCGCAGCAGGTCGGGGGTGGACTTGCCGCGGGTGTGCCGGATGCGGCTCTCCGCGTCCGTGCGCACGTCCTGCGCGCGCTGTCCGACGGCGGCCTCCAGCGCGCGGCGGGCGTCCGGGCCCAGCGGCGACTCGGGTACGTCGATCTCCTCCAGCGGAAGGGGCGCGGCCTCGCGGGGTGCGACGCCGAGCAGCTCGCGCAGCAGCCCGGTCACCGTGTCGGGCAGCGCCGTCGCCCTGGCCGGGTCGCCCCAGCCGTTCCACAGCATGTCCATTGCCTGTCGTCCTCACGGTCGCTTCGAGGGATGCCGTCCGCACCGCCCACTGGGCGTTACACTGTTACACATGACGCCCAATCGTCACAACCACTCGAGCAGGCAGACCCCCTCGGACAACGACACGGTGCTGGACGCCGTACGCGACTGCGTGCTGGCCGTCGGGGTGCGGCGCACGACGATGACCGACGTCGCCCGCCGCGCCGGCGTCTCCCGGATGACGCTGTACCGGCGCTGGCCGGACGTGCGGTCCCTGGTCGGCGACCTGATGACCCGGGAGTGGATCGCGGTGGCCACCGGCGCGATCCCCGGCCCCGGGCAGGACACCGGCACCCGTTCGCGCATCGTCGAGGGCCTGGTGGCGGGGGTGGAGGCGTTCCGCGCCCATCCCCTCTTCCGCAAGATCGTCGACGTCGATCCGGAGCTGCTCCTGCCCTACGTCCTCGACCGGCGCGGGGCGAGCCAGGAGGCACTGCTGGAACTGCTGGCCGAGGCGCTGGAGGAGGGCCATGCCGACGGGTCGGTGCGCCGGACCCACACCGGGCGGCAGGCACGGTCGGTGCTGCTGGTGGTGCAGTCCTTCGCCCTGTCGCTGCGGACCATGACCGACGAGGACGACACCGAGCTGACCCCCGCGGCCCTCCTCGCGGAGCTGCGCATCATCCTGGAGAGGACCCTCGCACCATGAGCCCCACCAGCCGCCCCGCCGCCGGGGCCTCCCTGTCCGCCGCACGGCGCTCGCGCGAGGTGGCCGACACCGTCGGCGGCCCCGTGGTGGACGTCCTGGTCGTCGGTCTCGGCGCGACCGGTGCCGGTGCCGCGCTGGACGCGGCGGCCCGGGGACTGAGCGTCGTCGCCGTCGACGCCCACGACCTGGCCTTCGGCACCTCCCGCTGGAGCTCCAAGCTCATCCACGGCGGGCTGCGCTATCTCGCCTCCGGCCAGCTCGACGTCGCGCACGAGAGCGCGGTGGAACGCGGGGTGCTGATGGAGCGCACGGCGCCCCACCTGGTGCGCGCCCAGCCGTTCGTCCTGCCGCTCACCCCGCTGGTCTCCCGCGGCCAGGGCGCGCTGGCGTGGGCCGGGTTCCGGGCCGGGGACACCCTGCGTCTCGCGGCGCGCACCGCACGGGCCACACTGCCCGCGCCACGGCGGCTGTCCGCGGTGGAGACCCGTCACCTCGCCCCGGCGCTGCGCTCCGACCGGCTGCGCGGCGGACTGCTCTCCTGGGACGGCAGGCTCACCGACGACGCCCGGCTGGTGACCGCACTCGCCCGGACCTCGGCGGCGCGCGGCGCGCGGATCCTGACCCGGGTCAGGGCGCTGGAGCTGACCGGGTCCGGCGCCCGGGTCCGTGACGAGACGACCGGAGAGGAGGGGGTGATCCGCGCCCGCGCGGTGGTCAACGCCTCCGGGGTATGGGCGGGCGGCCTCGTGGACGGCATCCGGATCCGCCCCTCCCGCGGCACCCACCTCGTCCTGCGCTCCGACCGCCTCGGCCCCCTCCCGGCCGGCCTGCACGTGCCGGTCCCCGGCGAGACCAACCGTTTCGTGCTCGTCCTGCCCCAGGGCGACGGCCGCGTCTACGTCGGCCTCACCGACGAGCCGGTGGACGGGGACGTCCCGGACGTGCCGGACGTGCCGGAGACCGACGTCGGCTTCCTGCTCGACGTGCTCGGTTCGGTGCTCGACGTGCCGGTCCACCGCGAGGACGTGGTGGGCGCCTTCGCGGGCCTGCGCCCCCTGCTCGACACCGCCCCCTCGGACCGGCCCGGCGCCCCGCCCCGTACGGCGGACGTCTCCCGCCGGCACGCCGTGCTGACCTCGGCCGAGGGCGTGATCACCGTGGTCGGCGGCAAGCTCACCACGTACCGGCGGATGGCCGAGGACGCCGTGGACGCCGCCGTCGCCGCCCGGGGCCTCGCCGCCGGGCCGTCCCCCACCGCCGCGCTGCCCCTGGTCGGCGCCGCCGCCCCGCACGCCCTGGCCGGGGTCCGGGCGCCGCGCCGCCTGGTGCGGCACTACGGCACCGAGGCCCCCGCGGTCCAGGCCCTCGCCTCCCGGGAGCCGCGCCTCGCCGAGCGCGTACTGCCGGGCCACCCCGTCACCGGCGCGGAACTGGTGTGGGCCCTGCGCCACGAGTGCGCCCTCGACGAGGCCGACCTGCTGGACCGGCGCACCCGCATCGGCCTGGTCCCCGAGGACCGCGCGGCGGCCCTGGACGCCGTACGGGACCTCGTCGGCGAGGTCACGGCGGACCTGGGCTGATCCCTGACCCGGCAGTCGACCGAGCAGAGCCCGCCGGGACCACCGGCGATCCGGGCACCGGGCCGGGCGGAGTCGGCCGGTGACTCGGGCGGCCCGAAGGCCCGTGGGTCAGGTGTTGCGGCCGTCGTCCTGGACGGCCTTGCGGAGCTTCGCCTCGATCTTGTGCCGGGACTGGCCTCCCTCCTTGACGTACTCGGCCATCGCGGTCCGCGCGTCCCGGTCCAGGTCGCGCCAGGCCCGTACGGCGGTCTCGTACGTGTCCGACTGCCTCGGGGTCCACTGATGCTGTGTGGGAGGCCCGTACGAGTCCCGCAGCTGCTCGACCCGGTGCTGTGCCAGGTCCGCCGCGCGGCGCTTGTGCACGAGCTCCTCGAATGTGTGTGCCACCACACCTTCGACCGTAGTCAGAGGAGCGCCGTCGCGCGCGCCGAGCCCCGCGCGGCCGGGTCCGGCCGACGTGTTCCGGTCCGCACGAGTGGGCCGCGCGGGCCGCGCGGGGCCTTAACATCAAGCCACCGACGTCGGCCGGGCACATGCGGCGCACGCGAGAAGTGAGGGCAGTGTGGCGGAGATCGAGGGAGCGGCGGTACCGGAGCGGCTGCTGATCACCCGTACCACCACGGGCGACGGCGTCTGCCTCGTGATCCTCGCCGGAGAGGTGGATCTCGACGGCAGCAGCCACCTGCGCGAGGTCCTGCTGTCGTCGGTGGAGTCCGCGCCGGGCACGGTGGTGGACTTCGGCGAGGTGGGGTTCCTGGACTCCAGCGGCATCAACGTCCTCATCTGCGCGCACCGGGCCGCCGAGTCCCGCGGCGTCTTCTTCCGGCTGGCCGCACCGCGCGACGCCGTCGAACGCGTGCTGCGGCTGGTGGGCGTCGACGCGCTCATCCCCTGCTACCCGAGTGTGGAACAGGCCCTGACCGCCTGAAGGGCGGGTCAGGCCAGCGGCAGGCGCGCGTACACCGTCTTCCCGGTCGCGTGCGGCTTGGTGATGACCTCGCCGCACAGCCGCGTCACTGTCTCCAGCCCGTGCCGGCCGACCCGCACGGGGTCGCGGGGCAGGAAGGTGGGGAAGGCCTCCGCCGTGTCCGACACCGCGATCTCCACCCGGTCGTCCACCAGGGTCAGCTCCAGCCGGCAGGGGCCGGGCGCGTGCCGCAGCGCATTCGTCACCAGCTCGCTCGCGACCAGACGGGCGGCGTCCAGGAAGGCGTCCGTCAGGTCCAGGCCCCGCTCGGACAGTCGCGCGACGAAGCCGTGCACGACGTCCCTGGAGGCGGGGATCATCGCAGGTCCGCCCCTGAACTCCACCACCGCGGACACCACGGAGGCGTCCGCGGTGTCGGGTCCGTGCGCCGGAGTCATACCGAGCCTCACCGTCCGGTCCGGGGCCGAGGGGCGGGAGCGGGGGCCCCGGCTCTCACGATACGCACCAGGACCCTCCCCACGATCCCTTTGCCCCAACTTCCGCCGGACGCGCCGCTTTGTGCACGGATCCGGCCGACCGCGCCCAGGTCCGGCGGAGGGGCGGGCGCGAGGTCGGGTGGACGCCCGGGTCAGGAGGCGGTGCAGGTGCCGACCGTGGGCGCGGCGTCGCTGCCGTTCTTGGCCGCGGTGAACCCGAAGCTGGTGGACGCGCCGGCCGCCAGGGTGCCGTTCCAGCTCGGCCGCACCGTCATGACGTTGCCGCTCCAGGTGGGCGTGCCGTTCCAGAGCGAGGAGACGGACTGCTGGGCGGGCAGGGTGACCGTCGCGGTCCAGGAGCCGATCGGCTCGCTGCCCGCGGTGATGGTGACCTGGCCGTTGTAGCCGCTGCTCCAGTCCGCGGTTTTGGTGTAGGTGGCCGTACAGCTCGCGCCGTCACCCGGTTCGCCGGGGTCGCCAGGGCCGCCGGGATCGCCCGAGCCGCCGAGGGCGGACAGGACGGCGTCGTAGGCGGGCTTCTCGTTGTAGTCGCCGTCGAACAGCAGCGGGGTGCCGCCGCTGCGCCACGAGTACTTGTCGGTGACGCCCCACACGGTCATGCCGGTGCAGCGGCTCACCGCGAGGCAGGCCTCGACCACCTTGGTGTAGTTGGCGGCCTGGGCGGAGCCGGAGCCCTCGATGTCCAGCTCGGTGATCTGCACGTCCACGCCGAGGTCGGCGAAGCGCTGGAGGTTCTGCCGGTAGTCGGACGGGACGGGCGAGTTGCTGTTGAAGTGGGACTGGAAGCCGACGCAGTCGATGGGCACGCCGCGGGACTTGAAGTCCTTGACCATGTTGTAGACGGCATTGCTCTTCGCGTTGACGCCGTCGGTGTTGTAGTCGTTGTAGCAGAGCTTGGCGGCCGGGTCGGCGGCGCGGGCGGTGCGGAACGCCTCCTCGATGAAGCCGTCGCCCAGCTTGTCCTGGAAGGGCGAGCTGCGCCGGGCGCCGCTGCCGCCGTCCTGGAACGCCTCGTTGACGACGTCCCAGCTGTGGATCTCCCCCTTGTAGTGGCCCATCAGGCCGTTGATGTGGGCGTTCATCGCGGTGCGCAGGTCGGAGGCGCCCAGCGAGCCCACCCAGGAGGGCAGTTGGGAGTGCCAGACCAGGGTGTGGCCGCGCACGTCCATGCCCTGGCTCTGCGCGTGGTCGACGATCCGGTCGGCGGAGGTGAAGGTGAAGCTGCCGCGGCTGGGCTCGGTGGCGTCCCACTTCATCTCGTTCTCGGGCGTCACCGAGCTGAACTCCCGGTCCAGCGTGGCGGCGTAGTCGCTCTCGCCGAGGTGGCTCGCCGCGACGGCGGTGCCGAAGTAGCGGCCCTGTCCGGCGGCCGCGGACCCGAGCGTGTCGGCTGCTTCGGCGGAGTGGGCGGCGGCCGTCAGCGCGGCGGCGGCCACGAGACCGGCGGTGGCCGCTCTCGACAGACGTCTGACGATCATGCTCATGTCATCCCGTTCCCTGAATCGGTGTGCGGAGGCCGTTCGGAAGGGCGGAAGCCGCCGAACTTCACCCGGAGGGGTCGAAAGTTTCGGATCGATTTCCGAATGTCGCGGAGGAGATTACGGACTCCCGTCCGCGAGGTCAACGCCCCGTCACCGCCGGGTCACGGTCAGCCGTTCGGCCCGACCGGGTGCGCGGCCCCGGGGCGGGGCGCATTCTTGCTGTGTCGCCCGCGCGGCGGCGCACGGACGAGGTGGGGCCGATGAGTACGGGCGCCGAGAACACCGAGAGCACCGCCCGGATGCCGGGGCGGCTGCCGGCGCTGCTGATCGACGCGTCCACCCGGGCGATCGGCGCGGCCGGCGGCCGGGTGGGCGGTGTGTACCTGCGCTCTTCCACACCCGGCCTGCTGCGGCTGGCCGTCCTCGCCGGACTGCCCGGTCCGCTCTTCCGTCCCTGGTGGCGCCTGCACGCCGACAGTCCCTTCCCGGTCGCCGACGCCTACCGGCTGGGCGTGCGCGTGGTGCTGCCCAACGCCGCGGAGACGATGCGCCGCTACCCGCAGTTCGCCGCCGGTCTCCCCTTCCCCTTCGGGTCCCTGTACGTGCCCGTCGCCGGGGCGAGCCGGACCTACGGCGTGCTGACCGTCCTGCGCCTGCCCGCCCCGGACGCCGCCGACGTGCTGGAGGGCGCGGACCTCGTGGCCGGACTGGCCCAGGATCTGGGCGCGGCCCTGGAGCGGCTGGACGCCGACCGTGACGCGCCGCCGGTCGTCTGGGAGGGCGAGCCGCTGTGCGTGCGGCCGCCCGCCGCGGGGCGGCACCCGCAGCACGCCGGAAGTTTCGGGTGGGACCCGGGCACCGGCGCCGTCACCCTCGACGAACCCCTGTGCGTCCTGCTCGGCCTCCCGGCGCATGCGGCCGGGACCCCGGCGGCCCTCGGGACGCTCACCGGAACACTGGCCCCGGACGACGGCCACCGGATCGCCGCGGCACTGCGGGACACCGCCGCGGGCCGGCCGCCCCGGCTGCCCCTGTACGTCCGCACGGCGGAGGGTTCGCTGCGCCTGGTGGAGCTGTGGTGTCCGCGGTCCGCACCGCCCGTCGGCGGTCCGGTGCGCGGCGCGGTGCGCGATCCCTTCGCCCCCGCCGTGGCCGACGCCGCGGCCGACCTGCTGCCGGAGGGCGTCTGCTGCCTGGACCGCCTGGGCACCGTCGTCTACGCCAACCCCCGCGCCGCCCGGCTGCTGGGCGGGCCACGGGCGAGGCTCGTCGGCCGGTCCCTGTGGGAGGCCGTCCCCTGGCTGGACCAGGCCGCCTACGAGGACCACCTGCGCGGTGCCCTGCTCTCCCCGGAGCCGGTCGGCTTCCACGTCCGGCGACCGCCCGACACCAGCCGCCGCGCGGCACCCCAGCCCTACGAGGGCGACTGGCTCGCCGTCAGCGTGTATCCGGGGCCGGACTTCCTCACGGTCACGCTCCGCCCGGCCAACCGGGTGGCCGACGCGTCCGCCGGTCTCACGCCCGAGCACGGCGTGCCCGAGGGCGCCCCCGGACCCGAGGCCGGCGATCCGGCCACGCCGGTCACCACGACGGCACCGGAGTACCGCCCCATCGTCCTGGCCGTGGCCCTGACCGAGGCGGTCACCGCCCGCCAGGTGTCCGAGGTGGTCGTACGGGAACTGCTGTCGGCGTTCGGCGGCCGCCGGCTCGCCATCTACCTGCTCCAGGACCGCCATCTGCACCTGGCGTGGGAGACGGGGTTCCCGCCCGGTTTCCTCGCGCCCTTCGAAGGGGTGCCGCTGGACGCCCGGCTGCCCGGGGTCGAGACACTGACCAGCGGCCGGCCGCTGTTCTTCGACTCGATGCGGGCGCTGGCCTCCGCGTACCCGGGCATCCCGCTGGACGCCACGGAGGGCGCCCGCGCCTTCCTGCCGCTGATCGCCTCCGGTCGACCGGTCGGCTCCTGCATCCTCGGCTTCGAACGCTCCCGGGGCTTCAGCACCGAGGAGCGCACGGTGCTCACCGCCCTCGCCGGACTCATCGCGCACGCCATGGAGAAGGCCCGGCGCTACGAGTCCGAGACCGCGCTCGCCCGCGGCCTGCAGGAGGTGCTGCTGCCCCGGCGGCTGCCCGCGCACCCGCTGCTGGAGACCGCGGGCCGCTATCTGCCCGGCACCCAGGGCCTGGACGTGGGCGGGGACTGGTACGACGTGGTGGCCTCGGGCGACGGCATGGCCCTGGTCATCGGGGACGTGCAGGGGCACGGCGTGCAGGCCGCGGCCACCATGGGGCAACTGCGCAGCGCCGTGCGCGCCTTCGCCCTAGGCGGCCGGCCGCCCGACGAGGTGATGAGCGGCGTCAACCACCTGCTCGCCGATCTGGACCCGGGCCTGTTCGCGAGCTGCTGCTACATCCGGCTCGACCCCGCCACCGGACGGGCCTGCGCGGCCCGCGCGGGGCACCCGCCACCGTTGCTGCGCCACCCGGACGGACGCACCGAGACGCTCGACCTGCCGGGCGGGGTGGTGCTCGGGGTGGACCCGGGCGCGCCCTATCCGCTGACCGAGTTCGCCGTCGAGCCCGGCGCCGTCCTCGCGCTGTACACGGACGGCCTCGTGGAGCGGCCCGGCACCGACATCGACGAGGGGATCACCGCGCTGCGGCTCGCGCTGGCCAGGGCCGGTGCGCCCGCCGCGCGGCCGGGGAACCGGTCGCTCGCGGGCGTCGCGGACCGGATCGTCGTGTCCGCCCGCCACACCGCGGACCGTCCCGACGACATCGCCCTGCTGCTCGCCACCCGCCGCGCCCGCCCGGGGAGCCCGCGGTGAGGATGGCCGTACGCGACCTGGAAACCGCCGGCCCGGACGCCCCTGGTTCCCGTCCGGCGGGCTCCCGCGTCACGGGGAGTGCCCCTCGCCTCTCCGGGCCCGGCAGTGTAGACATGGGCACATGGTCCGACTGATGGGTCGATCGGGAGAACGGTCACCCCGTCGTCCCGGCGGCCCGCACGCCCGACACCGGCAGGACGCGGACCGGTCACGGCGGGGAGGGGACGCGGGGCGGCCTGCCTCGGCACTGCGCTCGGCGCTGTCCGGACGCAGTGTGGCGGGCCAGGTCTTCGTGATGAACGTGGTCATCGTGCTGCTGCTGGTGGTGGCCGGGGCCGTCGCGCTGGTGCTCCAGGTGCGGCACGACAGCACGGTGGAGGCCCGCAACCGCTCCGTCTCGGTGGCCGAGACCTTCGCCAACTCCCCCGGCATCCTCCAGGCGCTGCGCAGCCCCGACCCCACGGCGGTGCTCCAGCCCCGCGCCGAGGCGGTGCGCAAGGCGACGCACGTGGACTTCGTGGTGGTCACCAACCCCGAGGGGATCCGCTACACCCATCCCAAGCCGGACCGCATCGGCAAGAAGTTCGTCGGGAACATCGCCCCCGCGCTGGCGGGCAGGACGGTGACCGAGGAGATCGAGGGGACGATCGGCCCGCTGGTGCAGGCCATCGTGCCCGTCGAGGACCCCGACGGCAGGGTCGTGGGTCTGGTCTCGGCGGGCATCACGACCGAGAACGTGGGCGGGGTGGCCGACCGCCAGCTGCCCCTGGTGCTGAGCGCGGCGGCCGTCGGGCTGGCCCTGGCGACGGGGGGCACGGCCCTGGTGAGCCGCCGGCTGCTGCGGCAGACGCACGGCCTGGGGCCGCACGAGATGACCCGGATGTACGAACACCACGACGCCGTCCTGCACAGCGTCCGCGAGGGCGTGGTCATCGTCGGTGGCGAAGGCAGGCTGCTGCTCGCCAACGACGAGGCGCGGCGGCTGCTCGCCCTGCCCCCCGACGCCGAGGGCCGGCACGTCGGCGCGCTCGGGCTGCCGTCCGACCTCGCGGAGCTGCTGGCCTCGGGCCAGGCCGCCACCGACGAGGTGCACCTGGTCAAGGACCGGCTGCTGGCCATCAACCAGCGCCCCACGGACGTACGGGGCGGCCCGGCCGGCAGTGTCGCGACACTGCGCGACTCCACCGAGCTGCGGGCCCTGTCCGGCCGGGCCGAGACCGCCCGGGAACGCCTGGACATCCTCTACGCGGCCGGTGTGGGCATCGGCACCAGCCTGGACGTCACCCGCACCGCCGAGGAACTGGGCGAGCTGGCCGTGCCGCGGTTCGCGGACTACGTCACCGTCGACCTGTTCGACACCGTGCTGGCGGGCGGCCAGCCGGGCGGCGTGACGCCACTGCGCCGCACCGCGCTCAGCGGGATCACCGAGGAGGTCCCGCTCTATCCGGTGGGGCGGCAGATCCGCTACGTCGACTCGTCCCCGCAGGGCCGCACCCTGGGGACCGGACGGGCCGTCCTGGAGCCCCGGCTCGACGAGGCCCCGGGCTGGCAGGCGCAGGACTTCGAGCGCTCGGCGCAGGTGGTGGAGTACGGGGTCCACTCGCTGATCACCGTCCCGCTGCGGGCGGGGACCCTGGTGCTCGGGGTGGTGAGTTTCTGGCGTGCGGTCAAGCCGGAGCCGTTCGACGAGGACGAGCTGGCGCTCGGCGAGGAACTGGTCGCGCGGGCCGCGGTCTCCATCGACAACGCCCGCCGCTACACCCGCGAGCACAGCATGGCGGTGACCCTCCAGCGCAGTCTGCTGCCGCGCAGGCTGCCCGAGCAGAACGCCCTGGACGTCGCCTACCGCTACCTGCCTGCGCAGGCGGGGGTCGGCGGGGACTGGTTCGACGTGCTGCCGCTGTCCGGGGCCCGGGTCGCGCTCGTCGTCGGCGACGTCGTCGGGCACGGGCTGCACGCCGCGGCCACCATGGGCCGGCTGCGGACGGCGGTGCACAACTTCACCGCCCTCGACCTGCCGCCCGACGAACTGCTCGGGCTGCTGGACGAGCTGGTCGGCCGGATCGACCAGGACGAGGCGGCCGACGACAGCACCGCCCCGGTGACCGGCGCGACCTGCCTCTACGCGATCTACGACCCGGTCGCAGGTTCCTGCGTGATCGCCCGGGCGGGCCATCCGCCGCCGGCCCTGATCCGGCCGGACGGCACCGTGGAGTTCCCGGAGGTGCCCGCCGGGCCCCCGCTGGGCCTGGGCGGCCTCCCGTTCGAGATGACGGAACTGCGGCTGGCGGAGGGCAGCCGGCTGGTGCTGTACACCGACGGGCTGGTCGAGGACCGCGTGCACGACATCGACGTCGGTCTGGAGCAGCTGCGCCGGGCGCTGGAGACGGCGGGCGAGACGCCCGAGGAGACCTGCCGGACCGTCCTGGACGCGCGGCTACCGGACCGGCCGGGCGACGACATCGCCCTGCTGGTGGCCCGGACCCGGGTGCTGGGCCCGGACCAGGTGGCCGAGTGGGACGTCCCGAACGATCCGGCGGCGGTCGCCGAGGTCCGTTCCCAGGTCACCCGGCGGCTGGACGAGTGGGGGCTGGACGAGCTGGCGTTCACCACCGAGCTGATCCTGAGCGAGCTGGTCACCAACGCGATCCGGTACGGCGGCGAGACCGTCCACGTCCGGGTGGTGCGCGACCGCAGCCTGATCTGCGAGGTGTTCGACAGCAGCAGCACGTCCCCGCACCTGCGCTACGCGGCGATGACGGACGAGGGCGGTCGCGGATTGTTCCTGGTCGCGCAGCTCGCCGAACGCTGGGGCACCCGCTACACGCCGGCCGGCAAGGTCATCTGGGCGGAGCAGCCGGTGCCCTGACGGACGCGGCCCCGGTCACCCCCGCTCCGTACCAGTTTCGTGCACGACGGGTGCCCAGCACGCCCGTCTTCTGGTAGGAAACTTTCCTATCAGTGCCCGGCTCCCCTCCCCTCCCCCACACCTGGAGATTCCGTGAGGCACCCCTTCCACGACCCGGCGCGCCCCGCAGGCCCCTCGCGCCGTACCGTGCTCGCCATGGCATGCGCGTCCCTGGCGACAGTCCCCCTGCTCAACCCCTCGCGCGCCGCGGCGGCGTCCGCGCGCGCGACGGGACTCGACGACCCGGCGAAGAAGGAGATCGCCATGCAACTGGTGTCGAGCGCGGAGAACTCCTCGCTCGACTGGAAGGCCCAGTACCGGTACATCGAGGACATCGGTGACGGCCGCGGCTACACCGCGGGCATCATCGGCTTCTGCTCCGGCACCGGCGACATGCTCGACCTGGTGGAGCTGTACGGCGAGCGCAGCCCCGGAAACGTCCTCGCGCCCTATCTGCCCGCGCTGCGCCGGGTGGACGGCTCCGACTCGCACGAGGGCCTCGACCCCGGCTTCCCGGACGACTGGCGCCGGGCCGCCGACGAGGACCCGGAGTTCCGCCGGGCCCAGGACGACGAGCGGGACCGCGTGTACTTCGACCCGGCGGTACGGCGCGGCAAGGAGGACGGGCTGCGGACGCTGGGGCAGTTCGCGTACTACGACGCGATGGTGATGCACGGCGACGGCGGCGACCTCGGCTTCTCCAGCATCCGCGAGCGTGCCCTCGGCCGGGCCCACCCGCCGGCCCAGG
Organism: Streptomyces sp. NPDC111628; assembly: GCF_055635195.1. NCBI lineage: Bacteria > Bacillati > Actinomycetota > Actinomycetes > Kitasatosporales > Streptomycetaceae > Streptomyces > Streptomyces sp. NPDC111628. The sequence continues at coordinate 630,950 of NZ_JBVKBZ010000003.1, forward strand.
GCGGTGACGAGGTCGCCTACCTGCACGCCTTCCTCGACGAGCGGGTGTGGGCCATGAAGCAGGAGGAGGCGCACAGCGACACCAGCCGGGTCGACACGGCGCAGCGCGTCTTCCTGAACGAGGGCAACCTGGACCTCGAGCCGCCGCTGGACTGGCACGTGTACGGCGACGCCTACCACATCGGCTGACCCGCGCCCCGGTCTCCGCCCCCGCCGGGGCGTCCGGGCAGGACACGGGCCGCGGAACCGGCCGTACGCCGGGTTCCGCGGCCCGTGTGCCGCCGGTCGCGCCCTCCGTGTCAGTGCCGGAACGCGTCCTTGCCCTTCTCCTTGGCCTGCCGGGCGTCGCCCTTGGACTGCGCGGCACGGCCCTCGGCCGTCATCCGCTCGTTGCCGACGGCCCGGCCGGCCGCTTCCTTGGCCTTCCCCTTGGCCTGCTCCATCCTGGCCCTGGACTTCTCGTTGCCGGCCACAGTGGTTCACCTCTCGGCGTTCGCTTGCGATGTCCTGCCCGGCGGGTGGCCCGGTGCGGGACACCCAAACGTGCGAACGCCCGGCAGGGGTGTCCGGCGGGGCCCTGGGTACGAGCACGGCAGGGCAGAACATCACACCGTCGACTCGGAGGAACGTCATGGCCGGAGTACTGGACCGGATCAAGCGGTTCGCACGCAGCCCGCAGGGCCGGCGGGCGGCCGAGCAGGTGCGCCGGGCCGCCTCGGACCCGCGCCGCCGCGCACAGGCCCAGGAGATGCTGCGCAGGTTCGGCAAGCGCCGCTGAGCGGCACTGAGCGGCTCCGTGCGGAGGCGGGGGCGCAGCGGTCAGTTCTGACCGGCGTGGGTGTGGCTGTGAGAGGTCTCCGGCGGGCATCGCGGGTCGTCGCCGGGGCGGGCCCGGTGCCAGTCGCGGACCGCGACGGTCAGCGCGCAGAGCATGGCGGCGACACCGGTGCCCACCGACAGGGCCACGGCCTCGTGGTAGTCGTCGTGGGTGGCGTTGAGCGTCAGGTAGAAGAGCCCCGGCAGCGCGGCGGTGCCCACGGCGCCGCCCAGCCGCTGGCCCGTCTGGAGGGCGCCCCCGGCCGCACCCGCCATCCGCACCGGTACGTCGCGGAGCGTCATGGTGATGTTCGGGGAGATCACACAGCCGCTGCCGAGTCCGCCGAGCAGCAGGGCCGGGGCGGCGAGCCAGGCGGCCAGGCCGGAGGGTGCGAGCCAGAGCAGCAGCGCGGTCGTGCCCAGTCCCGCCATGACGGCGACCAGGCCCCAGACGGTCAGCAGCCGGCCCAGCCGTTCCACCAGCCGGCCCGCCACGGCGGCGGCGACGGCCGACCCGACGGCGAACGGGGTCACCGCCAGGCCCGACATGAGCGGTGAGTAGCCCAGCCCGTTCTGGAAGAACAGCGCGAAGACGAGCCACACCCCGCTGAACCCGACGAAGTACAGGGCGGCCAGGCCCGCGCCGGTGGCGTAGCCGCGGGTCTCGGTGAGCAGTCCGGGTTCCAGGAGCGGCTGACCGCCCCGCCGGGCGATCCGCCGTTCCCACCGTGCGAAGGCGAGCAGGACCAGCGCCCCCGCCGGGAACAGCCACCACACCTTGGTCAGGCCGCCGCCCTCGGCGAGGACCAGCGGCAGCATCAGCGCCAGGATGCCCGCGCCGAGGAGCGCCACGCCCACGGGGTCGAGGTGTCCCCGGCCGCCGGGCGCCACCCGGGGCAGCAGGCGGAAGCCGAGGACCAGGGCGAGCAGGCCGACCGGCACGTTCACGTAGAAGATCCACCGCCAGCCCTCGGGCCCCGCCAGCGCCAGGATCAGACCGCCGACGACGGGTCCCACGGCGCTGGAGACTCCCACGGTGGCGCCGAACAGCCCGAACGCGCGCCCGCGTTCCGCGCCCCGGAACAGCTGCTGGATCAGTGCCGAGTTCTGCGGTGCGATGCTGCCCGCGGCGACTCCCTGGGCGAGCCGGGCGGCGACCAGCAGTTCGATGCCGGGCGCGGCCCCCGCCGCGGCGCTGCAGAGTACGAAGGCGGCCAGGGCGGCGAGGAAGACGCGGCGTCTGCCGAACGCGTCGCCGATCCGGCCCGCGGTGACCAGGGTCAGGGCGAACGCGAGCGCGTATCCGGAGACGACCCACTGCACGGACGCCGGGGAGGTGTGCAGCCCCTGCTGCATGGAGGGCAGGGCGACGGCGACGATCGTCACGTCCAGCAGGGTCATGAAGCCGGCGACCAGGGTCACCCACAGGGCCCGCCAGCGGTTGGGGTCCAAGCTGTCGTCCGGACGCTGCACACGGACTCCCCTCGCGAGGCGGCACGGGGACGCCACTCCGTCCCCACGCCTGCGTCACCCGTGACCGGGCCTTCAAACCCGCGCCCGGCCCTTGAGCACACCCGGCGCACACACCCGAGCCCCAAACCCAAGCCATGAGATCCCATAAGATGTTCTTATGACCTCATAGACCGGACCCGCGTACCGACTTAGGCTTGCCTTAGCTTAGGCTTCCCGGAGAGTCGATCTGTCACCGCTCGAAGGGAACCTGAACATGCCCCGCCCTCTGCGGGTAGCCATCGTCGGATCCGGCCCGGCCGGGATCTACGCCGCTGACGCCCTGCTCAAGTCCGAAGTGGCCGCCGACCCCGGTGTTTCCATCGACATCTTCGAGCGCATGCCCGCCCCGTTCGGACTCATCCGCTACGGCGTCGCGCCCGACCACCCGCGGATCAAGGGCATCATCACGGCCCTCCACCAGGTGCTCGACAAGCCGCAGATCCGCCTCTTCGGCAACGTGAACTACCCCACCGACGTCAGCCTGGACGATCTGCGGGCCTTCTACGACGGTGTGATCTTCGCCACCGGCGCCACGGCGGACCGGGCCCTGTCCGTCCCCGGCGCCGACCTCGACGGCTCGTACGGCGCGGCCGACTTCGTCGCCTGGTACGACGGCCACCCCGACTTCCCGCGCACCTGGCCGCTGGAGGCGGAGAAGGTCGCCGTCCTCGGTGTCGGCAACGTCGCCCTGGACATCGCGCGGGTCCTCGCCAAGACGGCCGACGAGCTGCTGCCGACCGAGATCCCGCCGAACGTGTACGAGGGCCTCAAGGCCAACAAGGCGCTGGAGGTCCACGTCTTCGGCCGCCGCGGCCCGGCGCAGGCGAAGTTCAGTCCGATGGAGCTGCGGGAGCTGGACCACTCCCCCAACATCGAGGTGATCGTCGACCCCGAGGACATCGACTACGACGAGGGCTCGATCGCGACCCGGCGCGGCAACAAGCAGGCCGACATGGTCGCCAAGACGCTGGAGAACTGGGCGATCCGCGACGTCGGCGACCGGCCGCACAAGCTCTTCCTGCACTTCTTCGAGTCGCCCTCGGAGATCCTCGGCGAGGACGGCAGGGTGACCGGCCTGCGCACCGAGCGCACGGAGCTGGACGGCACGGGCAACGTCAAGGGCACCGGCGAGTTCAAGGACTGGGACGTCCAGGCGGTCTACCGGGCCGTCGGCTACCTCTCCGACCAGCTGCCCAAGCTGCCCTGGGACCTCGACTCGGGTACGGTCCCGGACGCGGGCGGCCGGGTCCTCCAGGAGTCCGGCGAGCACCTGCAGTCGACGTACGTCACCGGGTGGATCCGGCGCGGCCCGGTCGGCCTGATCGGCCACACCAAGGGCGACGCCAACGAGACGGTGTCCAACCTGCTGGACGACTACGCGAACGGCCGTCTGCAGACGCCCTCCGCGCCCGCTCCCGAGGCCGTGGACGCCTTCCTCGCCGAGCGGAACGTCCGCTTCACCACCTGGGACGGCTGGTACAGGCTCGACGCCGCCGAGAAGGCGCAGGGCGAGCCGCAGGGACGTGAGCGCGTGAAGTACGTCGAGCGCGAGGACATGCTCCGCGAGAGCGGGGCCTGAGCCAGGACGTCCGGCGCCGGTGACCTCCTCTCGGAGGCACCGGCGCCGGACGTGTGTCCGCCGGACCCGCGGCGGGTGAACGGGCGGTCGGGATCAGACCTCCAGTTCGTTCTCGATCCGGCGCAGTTGGTGGCGGGCCATGGCCAGGTTGGCGCGGTTCGCGTCCAGCACCAGGTAGAGGAACAGACCGTTGCCGCCGCGGCCCTTGAGCAGGCGGATCATGTGGTACTGGCTGCTCAGGGTGATCAGGATGTCCTCGATCTCCTCCTTCAGACCGAGGTGCTCCATCGTGCGCAGTTTGGACCGCACGACGTCGGTGTTGCCCGCGGCGGCGACCTCGAGGTTGAACTCCTTGCCGCCGCCCAGGGTGCCGAGGGCCATCCCGCTGGTGTAGTCGACCAGCGCGGCGGCGGTCGCTCCGTCGATGGAGCTGAGGCATTCCTTGAGCGAGGTCTCCAGGTTGGCCATGGTGGTTTCCTTTCCGGACGTGATCTGTACGCGATCGGTGGGTCAGGTCGGCCGGTGGGTGCCGCCGGCCTGGGGGGTGGGCTGGTGGGCGGGCCGTTGCGGGGTGCGCACCGGCAGGGTGCCGATGGGACGGGGCGGCTGGGCGGGGAGCGTCGCACCGGGTCCGGCGGCGGGGGCGCGGCCGCGTTCCGCCCCGATGCCGGCGGCGACCAGCTCCCCGATCCGCGCGCCGCTGCGCCGGCCCTCCAGATGGAGGCGGCCCACGTTGACCCGGCCGTCGGCGAGCAGGGTGAGCACGGCGGCCGGACCGGCGGCGTACGTGGCGACGTAGCCGTCGGCCCCGCGCAGCAGCAGCTCGCGGAAGCCGCCGCGGGCGGTGGCCTCGGCCATGCGGTGCGCGACGCCGAGGGCGGCCGCGGTGAGCGCGGCGAGGCCCTCGGGTTCGGTGCCCGGCGCGTCGTGGGCCAGGACGAGCCCGTCCACGGTGGCCGCGAGCGACCCGGTCAGCTGGGGCACGCGGTTGCGCAGTCGGTGCAGTTCGTCCAGGACGTCGCTCTCGACGGCCATGAGCAGTCTCCTTTCGTCGCGCCGGCGGCGCGCGCGGATCACAGGGCCTCCAAGGCGTTTCGAAGCCGTCGCAGCAGGGCCGTGTCGGGGTCGTCCCACACCACCGCCCGCGGTTCCGGGCCGGGGACGAGGGGCGGCGCGGCGGGCGGCTCGGCGCGGACGAGTCCGTCGGCGGCGAGGCGGCGCAGTTCGACCAGGGTGTGGTACGTGCGGCAGGCGAGCGCCGACGCGATCTCCGCGGCGGTGCGGACGCCGTCCACGTGGGTCAGGGTGCGGCCGCGCCGCACGGGCAGCTCCGCGGTGTCCGTGCCCGGCACCCGGGTCAGGGGGAGGGTGTCGATGGCGGGGTCGGGCCAGATCCGGTCCAGCAGGGCGCGCCGGCGCCCGGACTCGCGGACGACGACGTCCACCGGGACCGAGCGGACCGCGCCGAGCCAGTGCACGGCGCCGGGCCGGAAGCGCTGTGCGCGCGTGTCGTGGGCCAGGACGAAGTACGCGGCGTCGAACAGTGCGCCCAGGTGGCAGACCTCCAGCGCGCCCGCGGTGAGCCGGCCGCTGTCCACGAGCCGGTGGCCGACCCGGTGCTGGGTGCCGCCCCGGTCGACCGCGTCCCACCAGCCGTCCGGCGGGACCGCGCCGCTGCGGGTGAGCAGCGCGCCGAGGTCGGGGGTGAAGGCGGACTCCGCGTGCACGACGCGGCCCGCCGAGAGGTAGACGATGCCCCGCTCGCCCGACAGCGCCCCGGTCGCTCCTTCGGCCGCGAGGGCCCCGAGCGCCTCCGACGTCGTCTCGTGCGTGGCCCAGGTGGTCGTCACCCGGGTCATCCGAGCACCAGCCGGTCCGCCATCTCGGCCAGCCGGATGCGGGCCAGGGCGAGGTTCCCGTCGTTGCGGTCCAGCCACAGGTGGAGGAAGACGGTGCTGTCGAACGGGGTGCTGACGAACCTGAGCAGGTGGTAGGCGTCGCCGGTGGTGGCGATCAGGTCCTCCACCGGGGGTTCCTTCCCGGGCTCCGGGGCGCCGCCCGCCGTACCGGCCGCCGCCAGGGAGCCGCTCTCCGCGACGTGCCGGCCCAGCTCCGCCGTCTCCGCGGCCGTCGCCTCCCAGTCGCCGCCCGGCGCCTCGCCGACGGCGCCGAGAGCGAGCCCGCTGATCCAGTCGACCAGGGACGCTCCGCGCGCGCCGGGCAGTCGCATGGCTTCCAGCAGACTCTCGTCGATTCCGGGCACGCCGGATCCCCTCCCCTGCACGGCTGTACCGCGAACGTGACGACGACACTACGGAAAGTGCACGCATCTGGTGAGCGCTTTGGCATTTTCCAGAGGAACGTGCCCGCGGGCGGGCATACTGCGCTGTTCGGCCCGTTCCGGGGGACAGCGGCCGGGCGTGCGGACGCCGGGACGGGCAACCCGGGGTCCATGGCCCGACTCCACTTCCCCCGCTTCCCCCGCAGCGGGAAGCACACGAAGGACGCGACCGCGGACGTACCGACCGGCGAGGACTACGGTCCGGACGCCGCCACCGAGCGCGCCGCCCCCGACTCCCCCGCCGAACTGCCCGGCCGTTCCTGGTCGGCGCTGCCGCGGCGCGTCTTCGCCGAGTTCAAGGACGACGAGCTGACCGACCGGGCCGCCGCCCTGACCTACTACGGGATCCTGTCGCTGTTCCCGGCCATGCTGGTGCTGGTCTCGCTGCTCGGCATCGCCGGGGAGTCCGCCACCCAGGAGGTCCTCGACAACGTGCAGAAGCTCGCACCCGGCTCCGCGCGGGACGTGATCACGGACGCCGTGGAGCAGTTGCAGGCCAAGGCGGGCCTGGGCTCCGTGCTGGCGGTCGTCGGTCTGGTGGGCGCCGTCTGGTCGGCGTCCGGGTACGTGGCCGCGTTCATCCGCTCCGCCAACGCGGTCTACGACGTGCCCGAGGGACGCCCGGTGTGGAAGGTGCTGCCGCTGCGCGTCGCCCTGACCGTGGTGCTGCTCGTGCTCGCGGTGGTCAGCGCGCTCATCGTGGTGTTCACCGGAAGCCTGGCCCGGCAGGCCGGTACCGCGCTCGGTGTCGGCGACACCGCGCTGACCGTGTGGTCGATCGCCAAGTGGCCGGTGCTGGTCCTGCTCGTCACCTTCATGATCGCGATCCTGTACTGGGCCGCGCCGAACGCCCGGGTCAAGGGCTTCAAATGGGTCTCGCCGGGCAGCCTGGTCGCGCTGCTGATCTGGCTGCTGGCCTCGGCGGGCTTCGCCTTCTACGTGGCCAACTTCGGCTCCTACAACAAGACGTACGGCACCCTGGCCGGCGTCATCATCTTCCTGGTGTGGCTGTGGGTGACGAACCTGGCCATTCTGCTCGGCCTGGAGTTCGACGCCGAGCTGGCCAGGCAGCGGGTCATCGACGGCGGCCACCCGCCCGAGGAGGAGCCGTACGTCGAACCGCGCGACACCCGGGCGTGGAACGAGGCGGACCGGCGGCGCGCGGCCTCGGACGAGTGACGCCAGGGACGCCAGGGACGCCAGGGACGCCAGGGACGCCAGGGACGCTACGGCAGGATCGAGTCGACGTATCCGCCGTCGACCCGGACGGCCGCGCCGGTGGTGGCGGAGGCGAGCGGGGAGCTGAGGTACACCACCAGGTTGGCGATCTCCTCCGGCTCGATCAGCCGCTGGAGCAGGGACTGCGGGCGGTGTTCGCGCATGAAGACGCGCTGCGCCTCGTCCCAGGGCAGGTCGCGGTCGACCAGCTGGTACACGAAGTCCTCGACGCCCTCGGTGTGGGTCGGCCCGGCGATGACGCAGTTCACCGTGACGCCGCTGCCCGCGGCCTCCTTGGCGAAGCCGCGGCCGACGCCGAGCAGGGCCGTCTTGGAGACGCCGTAGTGGATCATCTCGGCCGGGATCACGACGGCCGAGTCACTCGCGATGTACAGCACCCGGCCCCAGCCGCGGTCCCTCATCCGGGGGAGATGGGCGCGCGTCAGCCTGACGCCGGCGAGGACGTTGATCTCGAAGTAGCGGCGCCATTCGGCGTCACTGATCTCGAGCGCGGGTGCGGCGCCGAAGACGCCGAGGTTGTTCACGAGGATGTCCACGTCGGGCAGCGTCTCCAGGGCCCGCTCGGCGCCCTCCTCCGTACCGAGGTCGGCCGCGACCGGCACGAACGCGCCGTCCGGGACCTCGGCCCGCAGCTTGTCGACGCTCTGTGCCAGGCGGCCGGCGTCGCGCCCGTTGACGCCCACGGTGGCACCGGCGCGCGCCAGTCCGGCGGCGATCGCCGCGCCGATGCCCTGCGAGGAGCCCGTCACCAGTGCGGTGCGTCCGCCGAGGTCGAGGTTCATCAGGTCGCTCCTTGTCCTGCCGTACGGTCGGTCGGGTTGCTCCTGCCCACCCTCGCTCACGACGCACCCGCGACCCGGCCGCCCGCACCGCACGCCCGCACCGGCACGCCCGGTCGGCGGACCCCCCGGTGCTCTCGGTTGACCTGCGGCGACGATAATTGCCACGTCCGTGCCCCTGCTGCCCGATGGACCCATGCCGACCTCTCCCACCGCCCGCCCCACGCATCCGCCCACGCTGTGGGCCGCCCGCGGCCGCCATGTCGGCTCCGCGGCCGAGGACACCGTCCGGCACCGGCTGCGGCGGCTCAAGGACGACCACGTCGTCGACGACTTCCTGGAACCGCCCGACGAGCCGGCGGCCGAACCCGCGGCCGCCGGGGCCCCCGGCCCCCGGATCATCGAGGCGCGCTGGAAGGCCCCCGGTTCCGTCACCGTGCGGGCCAGACTGATCCTGGAGCCCGCGTCGGCGGGCGGGCAGGAGTGGACGCTGCTCGCGGAGGCCGAGGAGGCCTGGGACCTCGCCTGGCCCTCCCCCGCCACCGTGTTCTGGCCGGACGACCCGGACGTCACCTGGGACCGGGACGCCGCCACGGGGCTGCGCCTGCGGGGCATCAACACCCTGCCCGACGACGACAAGGCCGTGCGCCGACTGCTCAAGGAGGCGGGGCGCAGCCCGTGGAACATCCACGTGGTGGTGCACGAGGCGATGACCCCGGACCACCGCGGCCGGGTGCCGCTGGCGCAGCGGCTGCCGCCCGGTCTGCGGCACCGGGTGGTCGAGCACCGCGCCGCGCCGCAGCAGTTGCGGGTGGTGAACTGGGCCCTGGAGGACTTCGGGGTCCAGGTGCCGCGCGGCGGCGCCGTGGTGCTGCCCGGTACACCGGCCCCGGCCGACTACGCCGCCGGTGACTTCTCCGTGCGCACCGTGTTCCTGGACGGCTCCGAGCCCACCGGGCTGATCACGGCGGTGACGTCCTTCGCCGCGCTGCCCAGGCCGCTGCCCGACGACGCGGTGGCGGCCCTCGGCTCGCTGCGGGAGGACTGGCGGCTGCTGACGCTGGAGGAGGAGCTGGAGCGGGAGCGCAAGCTGGTGAAGATGTACGCCGAGGCGCTGGAGGCCATGACCCAGTCCCGCGACCTGTACCGGGAGGCGGCGGAACGCGCGGCCGAGGCCCTCGCCTGGTACCGGGAGTCCGCCCCGGCGGCACCGGCCGGACCAGCACCGTCGCAGACGCCGTCGGCCTCTCCCCTGCGAGGTCTGACCCGCACGCTGGAACGGTTCAGGGGCTCCCCCCGGGCCCCCCGCCCGGACGCCGCCGACCGCGGCACCACGGAGCCTCCCGGCAGCCCGGCGACCGACGACTGACGGCTGGCTGCCGGCTACTGGCTGCTGACGACTGGCCCCCGCCGGGGGTGAGGGCACCCTCACGTGTCATCCGGCGGGAGGTGGATACGCGGACGGCACAGGAGCACGGCCCGTCCCGGAAGGTCACCGACGCCATGGACAGCCAGCACGACAGCGCCCCCGCTTCCCGCCCACCGGAGTCCTCCCGTTCCCAGACCACGCTCCGGGTCAACGGCAAACCGCACACGCTCACCGTCGATCACCGCCGCGTCCTGCTGGACCTCCTGCGGGAGGACCTCGAACTCGCCGGCGCCAAGAAGGGGTGCGACCACGGCCAGTGCGGCGCCTGCACCGTCCTGGTCGACGGGCGGCGCGTCAACAGCTGCCTGCTGTTCGCGGTCGCCCTGGACGGCTGCGAGATCACCACCGTCGAGGGGCTCGCCGGGGACGGCGAGGAGCTGCACCCGGTCCAGCGCGCCTTCCTGGACCGCGACGCCTTCCAGTGCGGCTACTGCACCCCGGGCCAGATCTGCTCCGCGGTCGGCGCGCTCGCCGAGGCCGCGGCCGGGCACCCCTCCCACGTCACCGACCCGGCGACGCCTTCCGGGGAACCCGTCGCACTGAGCCGCGAGGAGATCCGGGAGCGGCTGAGCGGCAACCTGTGCCGCTGTGGTGCCTATCCGCGCATCGCCGACGCCGTCGAGGACGTGATCCCGTGAAGCCCTTCGCCTACGTGCGCGCGGGCAGCGTCGAGGAGGCCACCGAGGCCTTCGCGGCCCACCCCGGCGCCCGCTACCTCGGCGGCGGAACCAACCTCGTCGACCTGATGAAGCTCGGGGTGGAGACGCCCGCCGCGCTCGTCGACGTCACCCGGCTGCCGCTGGACACCGTGGAGGAGCTGCCCGACGGCGGACTACGGGCCGGGGCGATGGTGCGCAACAGCGACCTCGCGGCCCACCCCGCCGTCCGCGACCGCTACCCCGCGCTGTCCCAGGCGCTGCTGGCCGGCGCGTCCGGGCAGTTGCGCAACGCCGCCACCACCGGCGGCAACCTGTTGCAGCGCACCCGCTGCCCCTACTTCCAGGACCTGTCGAAACCCTGCAACAAGCGGGAGCCCGGCACCGGCTGCGGCGCGCTGGAGGGCGTGCACCGGGACCACGCGGTCCTCGGCCACTCCGACCAGTGCATCGCCACCCACCCCTCGGACATGGCGGTGGCGCTGGCCGCCCTCGACGCGCGCGTCGAGCTGCACGGCCCCGAGGGCACCCGCAGCGTGCCCGCCGCCGACTTCCACCGGCTCCCCGGGCTGCATCCGGAGCGGGACACGGAGATCCACCCCGGCGAGCTGATCACCGGCGTGGTCCTGCCCGCGGGCACGGCCGGACTGCCCTCGGCGTACCGCAAGGCACGCGACCGGGCGTCGTACGCCTTCGCGCTCGCCTCCGTCGCCGTCGTGCTGCACCTCGCGGACGGGGTGGTGGAGCGGGCCGGGATCGCCTTCGGGGCGCTGGCACACCGGCCCTGGCGGGCCCGGCGGGCCGAGGACGCACTGCTGGGCGCGGCCCCCACGACGGCGGCGTTCGAGCACGCGCTCGACCTGGAGCTGGCCGCGGCGGAACCGCTGCGGGACAACGCCTACAAGGTGCCGCTGGCCCGCCGGCTGGCCCTGGACGTACTGGGCCGGCTCGCCCCGCCCGCCACGACCTGACGACCGAGGCGTCCACGAGGAGGACTCCATGACCGCCACCGATGCCGTCCTGGGCGCTCCCGTCGAGCGCCGGGAGGGGCGGGAGAAGGTCACCGGCACCGCCCGGTACGCCGCCGAGTACCCGGAGCCGGGCCGCGCCCAGGCCTGGCCGATACCGGCGACGGTCGTACGCGGCCGGGTGACCGGCGTCGACACCGCAGCCGCGCTCGCGCTGCCCGGCGTACTCGCGGTGCTCACGCACGAGAACGCGCCGCGGCTCGGCGCTCCCGACGACCCGACGCTGGCCGTGCTGCAGGGCCCGCACGTCCCGCACCGGGGCTGGTTCGTGGGCCTGGTGGTGGCCGAGTCGCTGGAGGCGGCCCGGGCCGGTGCCACCGCCGTCCGGATCACCTACGAGTCCGAGCCCCACGACGTGACCCTCACCGCCTCGCACTCCGAGGCCTACGTCCCGGATTCCGCCAACGGCGGCTTCCCGGCCGTCACCGGGCACGGCGACCCGGACCGTGCCTTCGCCTCCTCGGCGACCCGGGTGGACGTCGCGTACACGGTGCCGCCGCTGCACAACCACCCCATGGAGCCGCACACCAGTACGGCGTACTGGGACGGCGAGCGGCTGACCGTGCACTCCTCCAGCCAGGGCACCTCGGCGGTGCGGGGGGAGCTGGCGCGCCTGTTCGCCCTGCCCGAGGACCGGATCACGGTGCGGGCGGAGCACGTGGGCGGCGGTTTCGGCTCGAAGGGCACGCCGCGGCCCGAGGTGGTGCTGGCCGCGATGGCGGCGCGGGAGACCGGGCGGCCGGTCACCGTCGCGCTGCCGCGCCGCTACCTGCCCGCCGTCGTCGGACACCGCGCGCCGACCCTGCACCGGCTGCGCCTGGGCGCGGACAGTGGCGGCCGGCTCACCTCGCTGGTGCACGAGGTGACGACGCACACCTCCCGGGTGAAGGAGTTCGTGGAGCAGGCCGCGGTCCCGGCCCGCGTCATGTACGGCACGCCCGCCCTGCGCACGGCCCACCGCGTGGCGGCGCTGGACGTTCCCACCCCGTCCTGGATGCGCGCCCCCGGCGAATGCCCCGGCATGTACGCCCTCGAGTCCGCCATGGACGAGCTGGCCGCCGAGCTGGGCGTCGACCCGGTGGAGCTGCGGATCCGCAACGAGCCCGACAGCGAGCCGGACAGCGGAAAGCCCTTCAGCAGCAGGCATCTGGTGGAGTGTCTGCGCGAGGGTGCCCGGCGCTTCGGCTGGGAGGGCCGCGATCCCCGGCCCCGGTCCCGCGGGGCGGGGCCTGTGCTGATCGGCAGCGGCGTGGCCTCGGCCACCTATCCGGTGCTGGTCTCCCCGTGCGTCGCCTCGGCGCGTGCCCTGCCCGACGGTGGTTTCCTGGTGCGGGTCAACGCCACGGACATCGGCACGGGTGCCCGGACGGTGCTCGCGCAGATCGCGGCCGACGCCCTCGGCACCCCGCTGGACCGGGTACGGCTCGACGTCGCCGACAGCGGCATCGGGTTCGCCCCGATGGCCGGTGGTTCCTCGGGCACCGCGTCCTGGGGGTCGGCCGTCCACGAGGCGTGCGTCCGGCTGAACGGCCGGCTGGCGGAGCACTCGGGGCGGCTGCCGGACGAGGGGGTCACGGCCGAGGCCGACACGTCCGGAACGGCGGACGCCGAAAGTCCCTTCGCCCGGCACGCGTTCGGCGCCCATTTCGCCGAGGTGAGCGTGGACACCGTCTCCGGTGAGGTTCGGGTGACGCGGCTGCTGGGTGTCTTCGCCGCGGGGCGCATCCTCAACGCGCGCACGGCCCGTTCCCAGTTCATCGGGGGCATGACGATGGGGCTGGGCATGGCGCTGACCGAGGACAGCACGATGGATCCGGTGTTCGGCGACTTCGTGCAGCGTGATCTGGCGGCCTACCACGTGCCCGCGCACGCCGACGTCACCGACCTCGAGGCGCACTGGGTCGAGGAGGAGGACGACCACCTCAACCCCATGGGCAGCAAGGGGATCGGCGAGATCGGGATCGTGGGCTCGGCGGCGGCCGTCGGCAACGCCGTCCACCACGCCACCGGCATCCGCTTCCGGGAACTGCCGCTCACTCCGGACCGGGTGCTCACCGCGCTGCTCGCACACGAGCACCCCGCGGGCATGCTGGGAGTCTGACGACGCACGCGGTCCGCGCCGGTTCACCGTCCGGCGCGGACCACGCGGTGCGAGGGTCGGGCGGTGGCGGTCAGTCCGCGGCGGTGCGGCGGGACACGGCCACGGGGCGGGCGGGCCGGCGGCGGGCGGAGTCCTGCGAGGCCACCCGCACGCACAGCGCCATGAGCGCGACGAGCGAGGCCGCCACGGCCACGGCGACCGCGATCCAGACCGGTGCCAGCGTGAGGTCCGTGACCGGGGTCACCCGCGCCGAGGGGGTGGCGCTGCCGTAGAGCTTGGCCGCGGCCAGCGCCGCCGGTCCCACCACCGCGGCGGCGAGCATCGGCACGGCCGGCCGCACGGTCAGCAGCAGGGCGAGCACCAGGCAGAGCGCCGACATGCCGAGCGCCACCCCGTAGGCCGGTGCGGAGGCGTCACCGCGGTGCAGCGGGAAGTAGGCGACGCCGCACCCGGCCAGGACCGCGACGGTGAGCCAGGCCGGCCAGGCCGGACCGCGGGCGGCCCGCCGTGCCGCGCGGTCGCGCACCGCCCGGGCCTGGTCGCGGTCGCGCGCGGCACGGGCACTGTCGCGGTCGCGCGCGGCGCGGGTCTCGCCACGGTCCCGTCCCCGGCGGAACGGGCGTGGCCGCCTGCGGAGTTCACGGCCGCGGCGGTCCGCTCCGGAGGCGTTGCCGCCGCGCCCCGCCGACCGGGGTGCGGGCGCGTGTCCGTCGTCGTCGGCCGCGTCCCGGTCCGCGCGCAGCCGCCGGGCGTCGGGCCGCTCCGGGCGCACGTGGCCGCTCTCGGCGAGCCGGCCGATCAGTTCGACCAGTTCCTCCACGGGCCGGCCGGTGGCGGCGGCGCGCACGGCCGCCTGACCGCAGTGCGGTTCCAGGGGCGTGCGGTGCAGCAGCGCCATCAGCCGCGTCACGTCCTCCACGGAGCGGCACTCCGCCGCGGCCCGGATCGCCTCGTCCGCGCTGTCGGACTGGCGCGGCGGCCGGGTCAGCAGGCCGACCAGCCGGGTCACGTCCTCGACGGACCGGTTCACGCCGACCGCGCGGAGCGCGTCGATCGTGGCCTGTGCGTACTGGGGTGACCGCTCCAGCGTCGTGATCAGGTCGACGACCTCGTCCAGCGGCCGGTCGGCCACGGCGGCGCGCACGAGGTCGCCGACGGGATCGCCGTACGCGTGCGCCGCACCGGCGTCGGCGTCGGTGTCGGCGTCCGGGTCGGCGGCAGGGGCCGTGCCTGCGTCGGCATCGAGAGGGCGGGGGCCGGGGCCGGCGGGAGCGGGGAGGTCGGGGTCGGGCTCCAGTTCGGGGAGGTCGGCATCGTCGAAGTCGACGTCCCAGATGTCGTTCTCCTGCTCGGGCGAGGGCCGGCCGGAAGGGGTCCGTACCTCGGGTTCCGCGCCCGGCGGTCGCGCCGTGCCGGTGGTCGTGGTCGTCTCCCCGGTGGGCAGGTCCAGGGCGGATATGGCGTACTCGGGCGAGCGGGGTGATGAAGAGCCGGTGGTCATGATCTCTCCGTGTGGTGGGGGTGCGGCCGCCCTGCGTCCCCGACATGCGACTCGCGCTGTGTGCTGCCATTACTAGGCACGTCCACCGTGCCGTGCCACCCCGGGTGGGCCACAGGGATGAGAGAACCCGTCCCGCGGTCTTGCCACCGCCACCGGCGGGCATCCGGGTAGGGAGGCGCGCACCGCGCGCCGGAGGAGGGGGCCGTGGATACGACCACAGTGATCGTCGTGGCGGTGCTGCTCGCGGCGCTCGTCCTCGCGGCGGCGGTCGCCGTCCTGGTGCGCCTGGTCCGGACCCGACGGGACCTCAGGCGGGCCGGGCTTCCGACGGGTCCCCGCTGGGTGTTCTGGGGAGCGGTCCTCTACCTGGTCCTCCCGGCCGACCTGTTGCCCGATCCGGTCTACCTGGACGACATCGGCGTACTGCTCCTCGCCCTGCGGTCCACGCGCGGCGCGCTCGGCGGCCGGCACGGCCCCGCGGAACGGCGGCGGACCACCCGCCCGCCCGGTGATTACGCAGCGTAAGGAAACCAATCACCCGTTCGATTCGTATAAGTCTCTGGAAGCCGAAGGAAGTCGGCGGACCAGATGACGGCGCAAGGGGCCGTCATCTGATCGGCGCAGCACCGACTAGGGAGAGACGATGCAACCGTTCGCGCTCAACTACGCACGGCCGGCAGTGGAGTTGGAAGCCACCACTCCGTACGTCTACGACTCCGGGCTGCAGTTGAACGTGCTCCTCGACGGGCGGGTGGCCGCCTGCGACCACGCGCTGCTGAGAGAACTGGGGACCACGACCTCCACCGCGGGGTCGAAGACTCACTTCGACGACTGAACACGGGTCGTCGAGAATGACCGTGTTGATCCTGACCAGTGAAGAGGACGTCACCGCCGACATGGTGGTGGTGCACCTGAACGCGTCGGGGGTGCCGGTGGTCCGGCTGGACCCCGCCGACCTCACCGACTCCGTCGCGCTCTCCGGCGAGTTCGTGCACGGCTCCTTCCGGGGCCATCTGTCCTCGGGGGGCCGTTTGGTGAGCATCGGCGGGCTGAGGTCCGTCTGGGTGCGCAGGCCGGGGGGTGCGGCCACGCGGGCCGCCGAGCCGTCCGCATGGCTGACCGAGGAGGCCGGTCAGGCGCTGTACGGCATGCTCCGCGGCTCGGGAGCACGTTGGATGAACCAGCCCGACGCCGCGCACCGGGCCAGGTACAAGCCCTGGCAGCTGCGTCTCGCCCAGCGGTGCGGGCTGCCCGTGCCGGCGACGCTGATCACGACGTTTCCGCGGGCGGCGCGCGAGTTCGCCGAGCGCTACCCGGATCTGGTGGTCAAGCCCGTCTCGGGCGCCCACCCGCAGGATCCGCCGCTGGCGGTGCCGACCAGCCGGGTTCCGCCCGAGGCCGACTTCTCCGCCGTCGCGCACGGCCCGACACTGCTGCAACGCCGGGTCGCCAAGCGGGCCGACATCCGGCTGACCGTCGTCGGCGAGGAGCTGCTGGCCGCCCGCAAGACGGCACTCGCGAGCCTGGACCCCGACGAGGTCGACGTCCGCTTCGCCGGGTCGGGCGAGCCGTGGCGGCCGGCCGAGGTGCCCCCGCGCATCGCCGAGGGCGTCCGCACCTACCTCCGGGCGGCCGGACTGGCCTACGGCGCCCTCGACTTCGCCGAGGACGGCGACGGGACCTGGTGGTTCCTGGAGTGCAACCAGTCCGGGCAGTTCGGCTTCGTCGAGGTGGACACCGGCCAGCCGATCGCCCGCACCATCGCCGACTGGCTGGCCAGGCCCGGCGCCGCGGACGCGGTGGACCCGGGCGGTCCCGACGCGGCGGTGGCCGGGTGAGGCGGGGTGCGGCCGTCAGTGCGGGCGCGGGCCGGGCAGCAGGGCGGTGCGCTGCCAGCCGGCGCCGGGGGACTGCTGGCGCTCGGCGCCGGGCAGGTGCCCGGGGGCGCGCAACGGACGCATGACCACCTCCAGTTCCCTGCTCACACGCTCGGCGTCCCGCCGCACCTGCTCGGGGACGTCACCGCGTTCGGCGACGAGTCGGTCGTAGATGGGGGAATCCTGGAACACCCGTCAACGTGCCTTTCGTGTCGTCCGCCCCCGCACGGAGGCGCGACTGAGCAGTCTAGGCGCCCGTTCACGTGGTGGTGCGCATTCCGCCAGGATGTGAACGGCCGCTCAGGCGCCGGTCGTGGAGCCGGGCCGCACGATCATGAGGATGGTCACGGTCGCCCACAGCAGGTTGAACACGCCGGTGAACATGGCGAGCCGGGCCGTACGGGCCCGTTCGACCGGCCGCCCGTCGGCCAGCTCCTCCAGCAGTTCCTCCTGGCGCGGCAGCACGAAGGCGGCCAGGAGTCCCGCGGCGACGGCCGTGAGGGTGATGGACGCGACGAGCCAGGCGTCCGACAGCACGCCCATCGCGACGGCGGTGGCGAAGCCGAGGACCGGCACCGCGATGCCCAGACCGGCGTAGACCCGGCAGATCCGGTGCAGCAGCCGGACGGTGCCGACGTCCCCGGCGTCTCCGGCTTCCCCGGCTCCCGCCCCGTCCGCTCCCCCGACGGCCGCGGCCACCGGCACCCGTCGGGCAGCGGCCGGGAACATGCTGGCCGCGACGGTGACGGGGCCGACGGCCACGATGGCAGCCAGGACGTGGAGGGACAGCAGGATCTTGGTCATCGGTCGGGCTCCGGGAGGCAGGTTCGGGCGATGCGGTGATCGAAAACCAAGGTAGGAAGGCGGCGCCGGGTCGCACAGAGGCTGAAACGACAGCTTCCAACGGAATCCCGCCAGCACCGCCACCG
Organism: Streptomyces sp. NPDC111628; assembly: GCF_055635195.1. NCBI lineage: Bacteria > Bacillati > Actinomycetota > Actinomycetes > Kitasatosporales > Streptomycetaceae > Streptomyces > Streptomyces sp. NPDC111628. The sequence goes on from NZ_JBVKBZ010000003.1 coordinate 648,736, forward strand.
GCACCTGCCGGACGGCACCCGGGCCCGGCGCGGGCTTCTGCGACCGGCGGGAACCCGCCTAGGGTGACGTCCATGCACTCGGTGGCGATCCTGGTCCTCGACGACGTGGTGCCGTTCGACATCGCGGCGCCCATGCAGGCGTTCGACTGGACGCGGCTGCCCGACGGCCGCAGTCCCTACCGGGTGAGCCTGTGCGCGGAGTCGGCCGAGGTGCGTACCGAGGGCCTCGCCCTCCGGATCGAGCAGGGCCTGGAGGCACTGGAGACCGCGGACACGATCATCGTCCCGGGGCGCTCCGAGGAGCTCGGCCCGCCCTCCGTCCGTGTGCTCGAGGCACTGCGCCGGGCGGCCGCCGCCGGTACCCGGATCGCGTCGGTGTGCGTGGGCGCGTTCGTCCTGGCGGAGGCCGGGTTGCTGGACGGGCTGCGGGCCACCACCCACTGGATCGCCGCGGCGGAACTGGCCCGCCGGCATCCGCGCGTCGAGGTGCGGCCGGACGTGCTCTACGTCGACAACGGGCAGATCCTCACCTCGGCGGGTGCCGCGGCGGGTCTGGACATGTGTCTGCACATGATCCGCCGGGACCTGGGGTCGGCCGTCGCCGCGCACACGGCCCGGATGTGTGTCGTGCCGCTGGAACGGGAGGGCGGACAGGCACAGTTCATCGTGCACGAGCATCCGCCCGTGCCGCGGGGCTCCGATCTGGAGCCACTGCTGGAATGGATCGAGGACAACCTGGCCGGGGAGGTCACCCTGGCCACGATGGCGGCGCGTTCGGGCATGAGCGAGCGCACCTTCAGCCGCCGGTTCCGCGAGCAGACGGGTACCACTCCGCTCCAGTGGCTGCTGCGGGCCCGGGTGCGGCGCGCCCAGTACCTGCTGGAGAACGGGGACCAGCCGGTCGAACGGATCGCCCGGCAGGCGGGTTTCGGCTCTCCCACGGCCTTCCGCGAGCGGTTCCGCAGGGTGGTGGGCACCACGCCCTACGCCTATCGCGCCGCCTTCCGGGCGAAGACCTCCGCGTCGCCGGACGGCTCCGAGGTCCCGCTCGGGGTGTCACACGGCCAGTGACAGGCCGCTCTCCCCGTCGACGTCCGCCGGGCACGCCTCCGGTGTCGCGCGTCCCTTGGCGAGCAGCAGCGCGTCCGCCTTCGCCACCGCGTCGTGGACACTGGTCGTCGCCAGCATCACGCACAGTGTGTAACTGACGTCCGTCAGTTCCCGCGTCACCGCGGGCCGCGGCCTCTCCGCCTGAGCGATCCGCAGCGTCGCGTACCGCGTCAGCAACTCCCTGACGACCTTCGGGTCCGGTTCGAGCACGAAGCGCCCCTCTCTCGACTTTCGCTGCGTATGCCCGGCCCCCGCCGTCACAATCGCACCGTGCCCGCCCCCGCCCGCAATTGACCGGATCCGGGCCTTCGGCGACCGGGGCGGGCTGGTGGCGGCGCTGTACGCGGCGCGGCTCGAACCGGCCGAGGGGCCGTCGAGACGGGTCCGCCGGCGCTGGAGGCCGGGCGCGCGACCGCCCCTACGGCGCCGGACACCACGAGCGCCGGCACAGCCTGCTCCGTGCGGTGCTGAAGGAGGTGCCCGGCCTCGCCCGACGGGGAGTTCGCCGCCCACGCGCTCCTCGCCGCCGTCCGCGCCGACCTCGTCGAGCACCCGGCCGGCCGGACGTGTCCCGCAAGCGGATGGGCGCCCAGCTCGCCCACTGCACGGCCCGGGTTTTCGTCGGCCCCTCCGCACGGGCCTGAGGAAGGGACCCGGACGCGCTCAGGCGACCTGACCGCTGTGGAGTGCGGTGTAGGCCCCTCCCCCGGCCAGCAGTTCCTCGTGCGTGCCGATCTCCTGGATGCGGCCCTCGCCCATCACCACGATCCGGTCCGCGCCCCGCACGGTGGACAGCCGGTGCGCCACGACGAAGGTGGTGCGCCCGCGCAGCAGCCGGGCCAGCGCCTGCTGGACGAGCGCCTCCGAGCGGGTGTCCAGCGCCGAGGTGGCCTCGTCCAGGATCAGCACCCGGGGGTCCCTGATCAGGGCGCGGGCGATGGCCAGGCGCTGGCGCTGCCCGCCGGACAGCCGCGCCCCGTGTTCCCCGACCAGGGTGTCCAGGCCCCGCGGCAACCGGTCGACGAACTCCAGGGCGTTGGCGTCGCGCAGGGCGCCGCGCACGGTCTCCTCGTCGGCGTCGTCCATGCCGTAGGCGACGTTCTCCCGGACGGTGCCGTCGAACAGGATGGACTCCTGCGGCACCACCGAGACGAAGCGCCGGTACGTGCGCAGGTCGAGGGTGTTCATGTCGGTGCCGTCCAGCAGCAGCCGGCCGGAGGTCGGCCGCAGGAAGCCGATCACCAGGTTGAGGACGGTGGACTTGCCGGCGCCGGACGCGCCGACCAGGGCGATGGTCTCGCCGGGTTCGACGGAGAGGGTGAAGTCGCTGACGGCGGGCCGTCCGTCGCTGTCGTAGAGGTGCCCGACGCCCTCGAAGGTGACGGCGCCACGCAGTGCGGTCAGCTCCTTCTTGCCCTCGTTGTCCTCCAGTTCGGGGGCCTGGAGCACCTCGCCGACCGAGCGGACGGACTCCAGGCCCTTGGTGATGACGGGGGCGAGCCCCGCCAGCGTCGTCGTGGAGTTGGTGAGGGTGGTCAGGAAGGCGCTGAGCATCACGACGTCCCCGGCGGTGACGCCCCAGACGTCGTAGTACGAGACCAGCGCGGCGCCCGCAAGCACCAGGACGCCGACCACGTTGAGTACGACCCAGGACAGCGAGCCGAAGCGGCCGTTGACCAGGTCCAGGCGCATCCCGGAGGTCAGCAGCCGGTCCAGGGTGCCGTCCATGCGGCGCAGCGCCTTGCCCTCCAGGCCGTGGGCCCGGGTGACCGGGATCAGCCGGGTCATCTCCGTGACCCGTGAGGACAGGGTCTCCACCTCGTGGCGGAAGCGTTCGTTGTGGGTGCGCAGCCGGGCGCGGAGGCGGGCCACGAGAAGGGAGGCCGCGGGGACCACGACGAGGAAGACGGGCAGGAACTCCGGGGTGCGCACGGCGATGATGACGAGGCCGCCGGTGAGCACGGTGAACGCACCGAGCCCGGTCTCCGCGGTCTGCTGCACCATCTGCTCCACCGTCTCCACGTCCCGCACCACCTTGGCCTGCAGCACGCCGGCGCTGACCCGCGAGTGGTAGCCGATGGAGAGCTGCTGCATGCGCGTGCACAGCGCGGAGCGCAGGGCGGTGCCCATGCGGCGCACGCTGCCGTACAGGAGGCGGACGTAGAGCAGGTGCAGCGGGTAGTTGACCACCAGGATGAACATGATGAGCCCGGTGCTGGTCCACAGGTCGGTGATCGGACCGTGCTGGACCACGGTGTCGATGATCGCGGCGGTGACGAGGGGCAGCAGCCAGATCGGGCTGTGCTTGACGGTGAAGACGGCGACCGCGCCGGCCAGTCGGCGGCGGTCGGCGCGGAACAGGTAGACGAGCGTGCGTATCGGGTGTTCGCCCCGGTAGCGGTGATCGAGCGGCTTTTCCATCGACGACGCCATCGGCGTGGTCCTCCTGGTGACCGAGTGGGGCAAGCGCTTGCTACCGCGCTTTCCTACCCCGTCGGCCGGGAGTACGCCACACCGTTCCGCGCCTTGGAAGGGACCCGCGCCTTCTCCCCCGTGGAGGGCGCGGGTCCCGGTCTGCGAAGGTGCGAGGGCTCAGTCTCCGAGGGTCCGGGCGAGTTCGCTGGTGGCGCGCATGATCTCGGTGTCGTCCTCGGCCAGCAGCCGCGCCAGTCCGTCCCGCCGGGCGCGCACGGCCTGCCGCGCCGCGCGCTCCCAGGCCACCGGGTTCTCACGGTGGTTGAGCAGCTTGGGGTAGGCGGTGGCGGTGGTCTCCCACTGCCGGGCGTCGGCGATGTTCTTGAGCAGCTGGATGATCTGCGCCCGGCAGCTCACCTGGGGCCGCTGCGCCAGCTCCCACAGGAAGGGCACGGTCGCGGCGGTCGCCTGCTCGACGACGAAGCCGTACTGGCAGATGCGCCTGCGCAGGTCACCGAGGGCGGCGCGGGCTGTTTCGGCGTCACCCCGGGCGACCTTGCGCAGCAGCCGGGGAATGGCCGCCGCCGAGCCGGTGGAGTCCTGGATGTCGCTCCAGGGCACGCCGTCCAGGCCTGCGAGCAAGGTGGTGGTGCGGGGGGAGCCGGGCGGCGTCTGACGGTCGGTGCGCCGGATGCTCGGCTCGGGTGTCGGAGCGCTGCGCATGGTGTGGGGCCCTTCCGCGGCAGTCGGGTCAGGTGAGGGGGCGGGTCGACAACGTGGCCCAGACCGTCTTGCCCGCCGGCGGGCGCGGGGTCCAGCCCCACTCCTCGGCGAGGGCGTCGACGATGCGCAGGCCGCGTCCGTGCTCCCGGAGTGCGGAGCCGTCGGACGGGTTGAACCGGGGCGCGTTGTCCCCGGGATCGGAGACGGTCAGCGTCAGCCGGCCGGAGTCCAGGGCGAGTCCGAGCCTGATCTCCGGCGAGCCGGCCGCCGCCGACGGCACCGCGTGCGTCAGTGCGTTGGAGACGAGTTCGGTGATCACGAGGACCGCGTCGTCACCGAGATGGTCGAGCGACCACCCGCTCAGGGTGTCCCGCGTGAAGACCCGGGCCCGGGCGAACCCCTCCCCGCTGCACGCGACGCGCAGTACGGCGGCGGTCGGGCGGCCGCCGAGGGCGGGACGACTCGGGTACGGGGCGGGCGAGGACGGGGCGGCCCGGCCGGCGGTGGTCCGCACCGGGTACGGGAGCCCTCCGGAGCGGGGCGTCGCGCCTGCCTCCGACACGGGTTCGCCGGGCGACCGGAGCGCTGGATGCGCAGGTGACGGCACAGCATCTCCCTGATGCGACGTCAGAACGGGGCGTCGACCGAGGGGTTGACGCCACGGCTATTATCCACGCTTAGAGCGCTCGCGTGCAATTGCACGAGAAATTGCGCGAAAAAAGTCGGATGGGGGCGCTCGGGGACCGGCACGGCTCGGTCCGCTCCCCCGAACAGCAAGGAGACCGCGGTGCCACCAGTGCGCAACGGAGTGCAGGCCAGCTTGTTGGACGCCTGCTGGAAGAAGAGTCGGCACAGCAACGCCGAGGGCAACTGCGTCGAGGTCGCCCTCGTGGACGGAGGCATCGCGATGCGCAACTCCCGTGATCCCGACGGCCCCGCGCTCGTCTACACACCGGCCGAGGTGGCGGCGTTCCTGGCGGGGGCGAAGGAGGGCGAGTTCGACCACCTGGTGTAGGGCGCGGCGGCGCGGCGGCCCGGGAAGCGGAGCCCAACTACCCGATTTCCGCGGGCGGATGCGGCGGGCACCCAGGGGATGAGATAGTCTTTCCTTCAAGTCTGCCGGTCTGCTGGGAGTCAGGATGTCCGCCGCGTCGCATCGCATCTCCCGTCTCGAACCCTATCTGGATCGGGCCGAACCGGCTCCGACCCTGCTGAAGATGCTCGTCGGCGTGCAGCTGGCGGGATTCCGCGAGGATGCCGGCCTCTCCCAGGACCAGGCCGCACGCGCGCTCGGCTTCAGCGCCGCGAAGCTCTCGCGCATCGAGTCGGGCAAGGGCCGCAGGCCTCCCACGGAGACCGACGTCCGGGCACTGCTCGAGAAGTACGGCACCGATCCGTACGAGGCCTCGGTGCTGCTCAAGCTGTTGCAACGAGCGGGCGAACCGGGCTGGTGGCAGCGGTACGACAAGCGCCTGATGCCCGAGTGGTTCGACCGTCTGGTCGGCCTCCAGGAGGCCGCGGCGACCATCCGCACCTTCGAGATCCAGTACGTCCCCGGCCTGCTGCAGACCGAGGCCTACACCGATGCCGTGGTCAGGCGCGGTCTGCCGAACGCACCCGCGAGCGAGGTCGGACGCCGCGTCGAACTGCGCAAGCGCCGGGCCCAGTTGCTGGACCGCGTCGACGCGCCGCAGCTGTGGGCGATCATCGACGAGTCGGTACTGCTGCGTGTGCTGGGCAGCCGTGAGGTCATGCGCGAGCAGCTCGCCCACCTGGCCGCGATGGCGAAGCTGCCCCATGTGACGCTGCAGATCGTGCCGCTGGACGTGACGAACGCGTCGGCGCCCGCGATCCCCGTCACCTATCTGCGCTTCGGCGGCACCGACCTGCCGGACGTGGTCTATCTGGAGCACATCAAGAGCGCCAACTTCCTGGAGGACCAGGACGAGACCGAGGAGTACCGGGTGGCGCTGGACCGGCTGGCCGACGAGGCGCTGACTCCGCGGGAGTCACTGGAGCGGCTGCGCGAGACGATGGCGACGCGCTACTCCGACATGTAGCGGCACGGCAGACGACGGAGGAGGGGTCACGCGCGGCGCGCGTGACCCCTCCTCCGTCATGTCCGTCGTGTCGCGTGCGGGCGACCGGCCCGCCCGGACGCCGTCAGCGCAGACGTCCCAGTCCGCCGAACTCGATCCACTCGTCGGTGAGCTGACGCGGCGCCACCTCGGTGTCCGGGCGCCAGGTGGAGACCTCCACGAGCCCCGGTTCCAGGATGTCCATGCCCTCGAAGAGCGCCTCGACGTCCCCCGGCTCACGCACCCGGCCCCAGTGGCCCTGGGTCGCCCGGTCCATGAAGTCGGTGACGAACTTCCGCACCTCGGCGTCCTCGCTGACCAGCTGGCACATCACCGCGAAGCTGCCGGGCGCGAGCCGCTCGGTCACCCGGCGGACGACCGCCCGGGGGCCGTCCGTGTCGCTGTCCGGGATGCAGTGGAAGACCGAGTTGAACAGCACGGCGACCGGCTGCGAGAAGTCGATCAGGCGCTGGGTGTCCGGATGGGAGAAGATCTCCTCCGTCGCCCGCATGTCGGCGTGGATGACGGCGGTCTGGTCGTTCTGGTCGAGCAGCGCCCGGCCGTGGACCAGCACCATCGGGTCGTTGTCCACGTAGACGACGCGGGAGTCGGGGGCGACGCGCTGGGCGACCTGGTGCACGTTGTCCTGCGTGGGCAGGCCGGATCCGTGGTCGAGGAACTGGCGGATGCCGTAGTCCTCGGCGAGGACGCGCACGACCCGCTGGAGGAAGCGCCGATTGTTCAGCGCCAGCCGCCGCGTACTGGGGACGACCTTGTCGAGCTCGCCGACGGCAGCCCGGTCGGCCGCGTAGTTGTCCTTGCCGCCCAGGTAGAAGTCGTACATACGTGCCGCTGTCGGCACGCCGGCGTCGATCTCCGTGGACAGCTGCTTGTCGGCTTGCATCGTTCCCCCAGCTCCGTACCGGCGCCAACTGGACTGGCATGACAGACAGTACATCCTAAAGACGTAGTGGTCAGCCAAACCAGAGGCTGGACCAAGTGGCCGTCAAACCCGTTGTCATCCGGTCCAGTTGACGGCCACTCGATCGGGTCAGCCGCGTCCGGCCAGGTACGCGTCCACTCCGGGTGCCTTGTGGGCCTCCTCCACGCCGACCAGACCGCCGAGCGCCTTGGCGTCGGGCTTCAGCACGTACGTCGACCGGCTGGCCGGCGCGGTGACGTAGCTGAAGTTCTGCGGGATGCCGAGACCGGTGTCGGCGTTCTTCTGCGAGCGGTGCGCCTTGACCACGTCCGGCCGGGCGAGGCTGCCGCCCTCGCAGGCCTTCTTCAGGTCGGCGCCGGTCAGTTGGGCGGCGTTGTACCCGGAGAGCACGCCGGAGTCGACCGGCTCGCCCGGGTACGCCTTCTGGTAGGAGGCGACCATCTTCTTGACGCCCGGCAGGTCGGAGCTGACCGCCGGTGCGGCACTGACCACGTGCACCATGGCTTCCAGCGCCGCCGCCGCGGGCGTCTTCAGCAGCTGCGGCGCGTAGCCGGGAGCGCTGGAGACGATCGGCACCGTCAGACCGCGGGCGGCGGCCAGGCCGGCCAGGGAGGCGGTCTGGGCGGGGCCCGCGCTGATCAGGATCGCCTTCACCCCGGCCTTGCTCAGGGCGGACACCTGCGCGGTCAGGTCGGTGTCGGTGGCTTTGATCTTCTGCCCGGCGACCTTCATCCCCGCCTGTTCTGCGGCCCACTCGGAGCCCTCCAGCGCGTTGGCGCCGTAGTCGCCCTCGAAGTAGACGTGGCCGATCGTGTCGCCCTTGGCGAGCTTCTTGGTGCGGGTGAGGAAGTCGACGGCGGCGATCATGTCGAGGTCGTAGGTGGTGCCGAGGACCTGGACGGAGTCCCGGCCGAGCAGGCTGGCCGCCCAGGCCTGCGGGAAGGTCAGCATGTGGTCGCGCTCGATGTCGTCGAGCAGGGCGGCGACCACCGGGGAGCCGATGACCTGGGGCAGGGCGACGACGTCCGGTGCGATGTCGGCGTAGGCGGTGACCGCCTTCTGCACGTCGTAGCCGTGGTCCTTGACGACGATCTCCACCTGGCGCCCGCAGATGCCGCCCGCGGCGTTGGTCTCGTCGGCCCACATCTGCTGGGCCTGCACGATGCTCTTGCCGAGGGTGGCGTAGGGGCCGGTGAGGTCGGTCAGTGCGCCGAGTCTGATGGTCTTGTCGCTGACTCCGGGGCCGGACTTGACGCCGTCGGCGGCGTCGTCGGTGCTCCCGCCGTCCGCCTTGGAGCTGCAGGCGGTGCCCGCGAGCAGCACGGCGGCCAGTGCCGCGGCCAGGGCGGCTGTCCGGGTGGTGCGGGGCCTGGGGTGCTTGACGTTCACGGGGTGTGCTCCTTGGCTCGTGCGGAGGTGTCGGTGGCGGTGGCAGCGGGGCCGGTTTCGGTGGGTCCGGGCGAGGGACCGTTGCCGGGCGGGCCGGTGACCGGTGGGCGGCGGCGCAGGCGGGCGCGGACGCGGCGGGCCAGTCCGTGCAGGCCGTCGGGGGCGTAGAGGAGGATCACGACGATGGCCGCGCCGTAGAGGTAGCGGGACGCCTCGGTCGGGCCGATCGAGCCGCCGCCGGAACCGGGTGCCGCGACCAGGGGCAGCTGGTCGGCGTAGCGGGTCATCAGCAGCGGCAGCGCGGTGACGAAGACGGCTCCCGCGGTGGCTCCGGCCACCGAGCCGAGGCCACCTATGACAATCATGGCGAGGTAGTCGACGGAGAGGGCGAGGGAGAAGTAGTCGGGCACCACGCGGCGGAAGGAGAGCGCGAGCAGGACGCCGGCGAGGCCCGCGTACATCGAGGAGACGACGAACGCGGCCGAGCGGTACCGGGCCACGTGCACGCCCATCACGGCCGCGGCGGTCTCGCTGTCGCGCACCGCCGCCAGGGCGCGTCCGGGCCGGCCGCGCAGCAGTCCGCGCGCGGTGAACCAGGTGACGGCGAACAGGGCCAGGCCCAGGTACCAGAGCCGTTCCTCGGCGCCGAACGGCACGCCCAGGACGGTGAGTTCGGGACCGGACTCGGCGAAGGCGAAGCCGCCCAGTTCCAGCGGCGGCACCGAGCGGCCGTTGAAGCCGCCGGTGACGGAGTCCGCGGTGAGCAGGACGTGGTGGCCGAGGAAGACCAGGGCGAGGGTGGCGACGCCGAGGTAGATGCCCTTCACGCGTCCGGCGACGGGGCTGAACAGCCCGCCCGCCGCCCCGGCGAGCAGGACGGCGAGGACGGCGGCGACGGCGGGCGGCAGCCCGGGCCCCGGCTCGCCCGCCAGCCAGACGTAGCCGTAGGCGCCGACGGCCAGGAAGAAGGCGTGTCCGAGGGAGAGCTGCCCGGCGGTGCCGCTGAGCAGGCCGAGTCCGACGGCGCCGATGGCCGCGGCCATGGAGAACAGGCCGATGCGCAGCCAGAAGGCGTCCAGGTAGAAGGGCAGGGCGCACAGGAGCAGTGCGGTCAGCAGCAGCGGGCCGCGCTTGAGGAGGAGGGGTCGCGGGTCAGACACGGGCCGCTCCCTTCGCCGCGAAGAGTCCGGCCGGACGCACCAGCAGGACCAGCACCATCACGGCGTACGGGGCGACGTCGCCGAAGCCCTCGCCGAGGACGTGCAGGTCGGACTGGTAACCGGCGACGAACGCCTCGGTGAGGCCGATCAGCATGCTGCCGACCAGGGCGCCGACCGGAGAGGTCATGCCGCCGAGGATGGCGGCGGGGAAGGCCTTCAGCGCGATCTGCCCGGTGGTGCGTTCGAGGCCGGGCGCCGGGAAGGCGACCAGGAAGACGGCGGCGAGGGCGGCGAGGCCGCCGGCCAGGCACCAGGCGGCGGTGCGTACGCGGGTGAGCCGTACGCCCATCAGGGCGGCTGCCTCCCGGTCCTCCGCCGCCGCGCGCAGCGACAGGCCCCACGGGGTGTACCGGAAGAGGGCGAAGGCGCCGGCGATGGCGACGGCGGACACCAGGATCGCGGCGATGCGGCTGTCGGCCACGGTCACCGGGCCGAGGTCGGTCACGGCGGAGCCCCAGGGGTCGCCGAGCGGCAGCAGGTCGCCGCCGATGCGCCGGGCGAGGTCGGTGACCAGGACGATGTCGACGCCGATGGTGACGATGGTCTGGACGTGGGCGGCGTGCGGGTCGGTCCCGCCGACGCGTTGCAGCACCAGCCGGTCCAACGCCCCGGCCACGGCCGCCGTCACGAGGACCGCGACGGCCAGCGCCCCGGCGAAGCCGATGTCGTCGTGGAGGACGGCGACGAGGTACCCGCCGAGCAGCAGCAGTGAGCCGTGGGTGAAGCTCAGGACGCCGGAGGCCTTGAAGATGGTGACGAAGCCGAGGGCGATCAGGGCGTACACGGAGCCCAGGGCGAGCCCGCCCAGCAGGCTGTCGAGGAAGCCGGTCATGCCGCGTCCTCCCCCGTGGTGGCGGTGCCGAGGTAGGCGCGGAGCACCTCGGGGTCACGCCGGACCTCGTCGGGGGTGCCGTGGGCGACGGCCCGGCCGAAGTCGAGGACGGTGACCTCGTCGGCGAGCCGCATGACCAGGCCCATGTCGTGCTCGACCAGCACGACGGACAGGCCGAGTTCGGCGCGGATCTCCCGGACGACCTCGGTCATGCGGGTGCGTTCGGCGGCGTTCATGCCGGCCACGGGTTCGTCGAGCAGCAGGACACGGGGCTCCAGACACAGGGCGCGGGCGAGTTCGACGCGTTTGCGGTCGCCGTACGACAGCAGCGCGACGGGTGAGTCGAAGTGGGCGCCGAGGCCGGTGAGTTCGGCGATCTCGCGGGCCTTGGCGAGGTGGGCGCGCTGTTCGCGCCGGGCGCGCGGCAGGCGCAGGGCGCTGGCGGTGAAACCGGCGCGGGACAGGGCGTGCCGGCCGAGCATCAGGTTGTCGGCGACGGTGCCCTGGGTGGTGACGATGTTCTGGAAGGTGCGGGCGACGCCCAGGGCGGCGATCCGGTGCGGGGCGAGCCGGGTCAGTTCGGCGGCACCGAGCCGTACGGTGCCCGCGGTGGGCCGGTACAGGCCGGACAGGACGTTGAAGCAGGTGGACTTGCCGGCGCCGTTGGGGCCGATGACGGCGTGCACGGTGCCGGGGGCGACGGTGAAGGTGACGTCGTCGAGGGCGAGGAGACCGGCGAAGCGCACGGTCACGCCCCGTACGTCGAGTGCGGGCGGTGCGGCGGCGGTGGCTTTCACGCGGCCCCCTTCCCGTCGGCGCCGTCGGTGCTCTCGCCCAGGTAGAGGCGGCGTACGGCGTCCGTCCGCGCGAGGTCGGCGGCGGCGCCGGACAGCCGGATCTCGCCGACCTCCAGGACGTGGGCGTGCTCGGCGAGCGACAGGGCCATGCCGGCGTTCTGTTCGACGAGCAGGACGGCGGTGCCCTGGGTGTTGATCTCGCGGACGACCTCGGCGATGCGGTCGACCATCATCGGGGCGAGGCCGAGCGAGGGCTCGTCGAGCAGGAGCAGGCGGGGGGCGGCCATCAGGGCGCGGCCGATGGCGAGCATCTGCTGTTCCCCGCCGGACAGCAGACCCGCGGCCTGGCGGGTGCGCTCGGCGAGCCTCGGAAACAGGGTGAAGACGCGCTCCCTGGCCTCGCGGACCTGGGCGGGGGCGCGACGGTTCAGGCCCAGCCCGCCGGCCCGCAGGTTCTCGTCGACGGTGAGTCCGGCGAAGACCCGCCTGCCCTCGGGCACCTGGACGACTCCGGCGCGTACGGCGGCGACCGGGTCCCGGCCGTCCAGGACCGTGTCGCCGTAGCGGACCCGGCCGGCCGTGATCGCGCCGCGGTGCAGGCGCAGGGTGCCCGAGACGGCCCGCAGCAGCGTCGTCTTGCCGGCGCCGTTGGCTCCGAGCAGCGCGACGACGGCGCGGTGCGGGACGGTCAGGGACACGGAGCGGAGGGCGGACAGTGCGCGCCCGTACGTCACGTCGAGGCTCTCGACGTGCAGCGCGGGCGCGCCGTCCGGTGGTGCTGCGGGCATCGCGGCTCCTTGGGACCGGGCCGGTACGGCACGGTGACGGGTGAAGGGGGGAGCTCACGACAGCACGGACCCAGGGGGCCGTACAGGGTGGTCCGGCAGGGTCGCTGCGGGGTCCCAGTCCACGGGCGGTGAGTCTGTGCGGATGCCCAGAAGCACGGCCCGCGGTCCCGTCCCGACGCCCCCACCGACCGGCGCCGAACGGGACCCCTCGGTCGCCCTCCGCGCGGCGCACCGGCCGGGACGGACCGACCGGGCAGTGCGAGGGCCCGCCTCCGGCCCCCGCAGGGACGGGTGACCAACAGGACACCACGATGACCCCGGTGCGGCCCCCACCCGAACGCCCGGAGGCCGGCTGCACAGCAACGGGCCTGGGAGGGCGGGCCCAGGCGGGCGGTGGAGGGCCCGCCCCGGCGCCCCACACCGACCGGTGCTGAACGGGGCGCCGCGGTGGCCCGGTGGGCGCCCGGCACCCGAAACGCCCGGAGAGCGCCTGCCGCGGCAACGGCAAGCGGGCCGGGGAAACCGAGCACCGCGTACCGGTCGGGGCAGGGCGGGCCCAGACGGTGGGCGCCGCGCGCCTCAGTCCTGCAGGACGCGTCGCGCCGTCAGGGCCAGGGTGAACTCGACGAGGTCGGCCGGGCGGGCCAGGGAGCGGCCGGTGAGCTGTTCGCAGCGGCGGAGGCGGTTGAGGACCGTGTTGCGGTGGCAGTAGAGGCGTTCGCCGGCGCGCTGGGCCGAACCGTCGCAGTCGAGCCAGGTGGTGAGGGTGTCGAGGAGCACCTCGCGGTCGGCGGACTCCAGGCGGAGCAGGGGTCCGAGCACCTTCTCGGCGAGGGCCCGGCCCAGCTCGGGGCTGGAGACGACCAGGGCGGCGGGGAGCTGGTCGGCCAGTCGCACGGTGCCCCCGGCCGGGGGGCAGATGGCCAGGGCGGTGTCCGCGAGCCGGCGGGCGTCCCCGACGGCGGCGAGTCCGCCGACCGGGCTGCCCACACCGACCCGGAGGCCCGGGACGGGGACGCGGGGCACGGCCTCCGGCTGGTGCGGGTCCGGGAGTTCGTCGTGGTCGCCGACCAGGACGATGCCGTAGTCGGTATCCGCCCCGGCGTGCCAGTGGACCCGGCTCCCGGGCGGTACGGCGGCGCGGGCGGCGTCGGGCCGGGCCGGTGGCCCGCCGGTGACGGCGACGACGACGTACCGGCCGTGCTCCGGGAGGCCGAGGGCCCGGGCGGCCTCGGGCAGGTCGGCGATGCGCCCGGTGCCGTCGAGCAGGCCGGCGGCCAGCTGCCGGACCCGGTTCTCGCGGCGTCGGCCGATCTGCCACTCGGTCTGCCGGTAGGCGTCCGCGACGAGGGTGCAGTGCTCGTCGACGAAGTTCCACACGTCGGCGGCCACGTGCACGAGGAGCCGCACGTCCTCCGGGGCGGCCCTGGAGGTCTCCTCGACCAGCCGCTGCCACACCAGCGAGCCGCCCAGGCGGAAGGCGTGCAGCAGGGCGTCCAGCGGGAGTCCCTGCTCGGCGCGGGCGGCGCCGATCCGCCAGGAGCAGCGGCGGGCCGCGTCCCTGGCGCCGCGCGGGTCGAGCAGCGAGGCCACGCTGTGCCGCAGGGAGCGGTGGGCCTCCTGCCAGGTGGCGGTGGGGTCCTTGGTGAGGGCGGACCGGTAGGCGGGCTCCTGCTCGCGCAGCAGCGCCATCAGCCGGTCGGTCAGGTCGGGCAGGTCGTCGAGCAGGGCGCGGGCGGCCCGGTGCAGGACACGCAGGGCGTCGGCGTCGATCAACGACGTGACCCCGGGTGTCCGCGGGCGTGGAACGGGCGTCAGCCCGGTGCGGATCGCTGCTCGTGACCGTACGGCGTGCTGCATCGCGGTCCTCCCCGGGGCAGGGCTTGCGGAGGCGCCTTCCCGCGACGGGCCGTCCCGCCGCGCCGGGCCTGCCCCCTGACTCGTCCTGCCCCGAAGGATGGCATACCGTCCGGTCGGTCCCTAGGGTTGTGCACCGGTCTTTTCCTGCTGTCCGGCGCGACGCGCGTCCTGGGCCGCCTGCGCCTCCTGGGCCCGTTCGGCCTGCCCGACCATGCGGGCCAGCTCCAGGCGGGACCGGACGGCGAGGGCGGCGAAGACCTTGCGGAGGTGGTAGTCGACGGTGCGGGTGCTCACCCCGAGGGCCAGCGCGACCTCGCGGTTGGTGGCGCCCTCGGCGACCTGCCGCGCGATGCGCAGTTGCTGCGGGGTCAGGCGGCCGAGGCGGGCCGGTGTTCCGGCGCCGGTGCCGGGGCCCCGCGGGGCCGCCCCCAGGGCGCGGAGTTCGTCGCGTGCCTGCGCGGCCCAGACGCCGGCGCCGCAGCGCTCGAAGCCGGCCAGCGCGGCGCCGAGACGGCCACGGGCTTCACGGGGTCTGCGGCGCCGGCGCAGCCACTTGCCGTACAGCAGCGCGGTGCGGGCCCGCTCGAAGTCGCCGCCCGCCTCGTCGTGCCGGTCGAGGGCACGGCGGTAGAGGGCGTCGGCGTGCTCGGCGGGGGCGAGCAGGGCGTGGCAGCGGGCGAGTTGGGCGGCGGCCTGCGGGTCGGCGCCGAACGCCGCCCAGTCGGCGAAGTCCGTGAGGACCTCGCGGGCGTCCTCGTGGCGGCCGGCGAGCACGGCGGCCTCCACGAAGCAGGGCACGGCCAGCCGCCAGACCGCGAAGTGGCCCCGCCCCGGTCCGGGCAGGACCAGGAGTCCGAGCCGGTCGGCCGCGTCGAAGGGGCGCCCCCGGCCGAGGTCGGCGCGGGCCGCCGCCCACTGGGCGAGGGTGGCCGCCTGGGCGAGCCCGTGCCGCCGGGCCGTGTCCAGCGCGGCCGTGACGTGCCGGGTGACGACGTCCGGCTCCTCCTCGATCGACGCGGCGAGCGCCAGCACCGCCCGGTGGTGGGCGGCCGTGTTGCGCTGCCCGGCCCGCAGCGCGGTGCGCAGCCCCTCCTCCGCGTGGGTACGGGCCTGCGGGTGCCGGCCGGCGCGCAGTTCGGCGTAGGCGAGGTACTCCAGTGCCTGCGGGACCAGCGCGTCCGACCCGAGATGACGGGCCGCGGCCAGGGCCCGGGCGCCGCCGCTGCGGGCGGCGTCCACGTCCCCGAGCAGCAGCGCCGCCGCCGCCGACCGCAGCAGCGTCTCCGGCCGGTCCTCGGTCCTGCCCCGCCGGACCACCTGCCCGAGCGGTGCCCCGGCCCGGTCGAGCCGTCCCTCGAGCAGCGCCCGCATCCCGACACGGTGGTCGCGCACGACGACGGCCGTGCGGGCCGCAGGGCCACGGGCCGCGGCGGGCCCGTCGGACCCGTCGGACGGGTGCTCGGCACGCAGAGGGGGCTGGGGCTGGGGGGCGAGGGTGGCCAGGCATGCCGGCAGGTCGCCCGCCGCCCAGGCCGCGTCGGCGGCGGCCAGGGCGGCCGTCGCGGCCTCGGCGGGATCGTCCTCGGCGAGCAGGGACGCGGCCAGCAGCAGGGACTGGTGGGCGTCACCGACCGGACCGTCCCGCAGTTCCGTCACGCCGCGCAGGAGCTCGGCCCGTCCCCGTACGGCGGCGGGGGCGGCGCGGTCACGGGCCGCGGCGAGCAGGGGGCGCGCCCGTTCGGGTCGCCCGGCGAGCAGGGCCTGCTCGGCCGCGGCGGTGTAGCGCTCCGCCCGCCGCGCCCCGTCGGCCGTCAGCTCGGCGGCACGGGCGTACGCGGTCGCGCGCAGCCGGTGCGAGGCGGGCACCGCGCCGTCGGCCGCCGTCGCCGCCAGCAGGTCCGCCGACGCGGGTGCGGGCGCGGGCCCGCCCAGGGACCAGGAGCGGTGCAACAGCGCCGTGAGCCGGTGGCCGCCGCCGTCCAGCGCGTCGGCCAGCGCGCGGTGCACGGCGCGACGCCGGTCCGCGTCGGCGGTGGCGTGCACCGTTCGGCGGACCAGCGGGCTGCGGAAGCGGAGCCCGTCACCGGCCAGGACGAGCTGCTCGGGCAGCGGTTCCGCACCGGCCTCGCGGCCGGGCCCGGGGCCGGGCTCCGGGGCCGACCGCAGGCGCCGCAGCACGTCGCGGACCAGTCCGGCGTCGGCGTCCGCCCCGTCCGAGGCCTCTGCGGCCGCCGCCACCGTCAGCAGCAGGTCCCGCGCATGGGCGGACGGTCCGGTCGGCGCACCGCCCGCGGTCTCGGCGAGGGCCGCCGCGTCGGCCAGCGGAAGGGGCAGCGGCCGGTGTCCGCGCAGCTCGGCGGGTGACAGGCGGCGCACGAGGGCGACGAGCAGGGCCGGGTTTCCCTCCGCCTCGGCCAGGAGCTGCTCGCGGACCGCCGGTGCGGCGACGCCGTCGGTCACGTCGTCGAGCAGGGCGGCGGCCCTCGCCGGTGCCAGCGGGTCCAGGTGCACGACGGGCAGCCGGGCGAACTCCGGGTCGACGGCACGGTCCGAGGCGACGGAGAGCAGCAGGCCGACCCGGTCGGCGGTGGACAGGCGCCGCGCCGCACGGGCCAGCGCCATCCGGGCCGGCGCATCCCACCGGTGGGCGTCGTCGGCACACACGAGTACGGGCGCCGCGAGTGCCGCCGCCCGCAGGGTGTCGAGCAGTTGCCCGGCGGTGATGTGCGCGTCGGAGCCGGGGCCGAGGTGGAGTACGGGACCGGCCCGGAAGGAGCGGGCGGCCCACTGGAGCAGAGTGGTCCGGCCGAGTCCCGGTTCGCCGGCCAGGAGCAGCCGGCCGCCCTGGGTGGGCAGCGCGTCCAGCATCGCGCGCAGCGCCCTGCGTTGCGCGCTCCGGCCGTGGACCCGCACGGCCGTACGTACGGTCGTCTGTCCGGTCATTCCCGGGAGGTTACGCGCGCGTAACCCGGCGCGGAAGGCGTCGATCCGCCCGCGCCCGCCCGGCCATCGACGCTGTCACCTGCGGTTGCGCGCCCGGGCGGGCGGCGCGCGCACTGTGCCGACGCCCAACCGGATCCGAGCCCGGGCGTGCGCCGGCACAGCGCTCCGGTGTCAGGAACCGTGCGGGCAGTTGCCCCGGTACTCCTCGATCGTCAGACTCGGCCGCGGCAGCGGGCACAGGAACTGCTCGTAGCGGGTGTCGTTGTCGATGAAGCGCTTGAGCCAGGAGACGCTGTACTTCGCGATCGTCGTGTTGGACGAGTTGGGCGAGAAGTGGGTCGCGTTGTTCAGCTCCAGATAGGCCCGGTCGGTCGCGGAGGGCAGGCCGGAGTAGAACGGCTCGGCGTGCGAGGCCACGGGGGCGATCGTGTCGCCGTCGGCCCCGACGACCAGCGTCGGAGTGCTGACCTCGGGCCAGCTCTTGTCCAGGTTCCAGGGGGTGAGGGGGATCGCCGCCTGGAGCGACGGCCGGGACTTGGCGGCCTCCAGGGTGCCGCCGCCGCCCATGGAGTGGCCCATGACGCCGAGTCGGCCGCTGTCGATCCGGCCCCGGACGGAGCTGCGCTCGGTGAGGTAGTCGAGGGCGGCCAGCAGTTGGCGGCCGCGGGAGTCGGGCTGGTCCAGCGTGGTGTTGGTGTCGATGGTGAAGACCACGAAGCCCTGGGAGGCCAGCCGCGGGCCGAGCCAGGCCATGGAGGACTGGTACGCGGTGAAGCCGGGCGCGATCGCCACGGCACCGAACGTGCCGTCGCTGGTGCTGGTCGGGTAGTAGATGGTGCCGCCGCCGAATCCGGTGACCGCGAGCGAGGAGACCCTGGTGTCGGCCACCGAGTACGGGCCGCGCAGGGCCTCGATGCTGGACTCGGTGGGCGCCGGGCCGCGCTCGTACGGGTTGTCGGCGGCCTGCGCGCCCGGGCCGGTGAGGGTGCCGAGCACGAGGACCGCGGCCACGGCCGCCGTCACGCCGGCCAGCCGCCGCCGGATGCCCCGGAAGCCGGGGCGCGCTGCCCCGGGGGCCGCGTGGGTGTGGGGGTTCTGCTGCACGAGGGGGTGTCCTCTCGGTCGTGGCGACCGGCCCGGCCCGGCGACGCACACGGCCCGGAACGCGTGGGGTCGCGTCCGTGCCGTCCGCCGGGCTGGCCTCGCCGATGGGTTGGCGTTGCCACTGTCGAGGGGCGGAGCGGGCCGCGGGATCGGCAATTTCACCGGTCTCCTGCCGCCGGTTCGGATGGCGGCGAACATCGCCGAGCGGCGGTCCGCGGAGCAGCGGGGGGGGGAGGGGGTGGCGGGGGCGGGGGGCGGCCGGCCTCAGCTGACCCCTACGCGGGCCGAATGGCGCATACGAGGCGCCTCCGCAAAAACCCC